>CALXOO010000008.1 GCA_944390045.1 uncultured Spirochaetales bacterium
TTCTTCTCCTTGTTCCAGACATGCGACTTCTGGATGTATGCATATTTACGGCCGTTGACCTCGTTGATGTAATAGCCGGTTTTCTCGTCCTTTCTCATAGTTATTAATATTACTATGAAAACAAGAAACACACAAGCCTGTTTTGATAGACAATTTCAAAAAATACATGGAATTAATCTTGAATGGGCATTTGCTGCATAGTTATTATGCCAGAATTCAGGTTAATATATTTTACTAAAGGCGTTGTTCTTTCTTTTTTTGTCCTTAATCGTGACTTCTGGTATTGAAGTTGGACTTTGACTGACTTGGCTGAATTCGTGGACAATGATCCGAGCCATTAATTGTGTTCTTCTTGTTTTTGACGGCTACTTTTGCGCACTTGCAAGGTAGTCAGACGCGATCATAAAGCTTATTTCGGCAGTCTGCTTCTGCATATCTCAGATTATGCTGATTGTCACTTGGAATTAAGCTTTCGAATGCAGGTGTGCTTGAGCTGTGGGTGATTTGTGCAGGCTTCAAGCGAGTTGAGGTACAAGTGATACAGAAGGGAACGTTACATATGGCAATCTGCAGTTTGGCAAGACTGCAATTTGATACGATTTGCAAATGAATGCAAGAAATCCTTGAGAATAATTCAGAATAGACGGCAGTCCGCAAGAAAATGCACCATATGGATGCAGGCATGGTTTTCATGGACTGCTCATCGACGGGATGCCAACATAATGTTTAAGTGAGCTGTTTTGTTCACGGCCTTGCTGGGAACCTCCCGTGTGGAGGTTTTTGCAAAAGGGTGTGTACTGTGGATGTATATGTTTATTATGTTGAAAGAATATAAAAAAATAAAAAATACCCGCAGGCAGAATCGAACTGCCATCCTGCCCTCCGGAGGGGCATGCACTATCCATTATGCTATGCGGGCACTGCTGGAATAGAATCTATCAGTTTGGGCGATTATAGTCAAAGGACTGTCCTGAAGGCGCACCAGAGCAGCAGGAAGCAGAAGATCAGGCTGAAAAACCTCCTGTGGCGGGTGAAGGCTGAGCTGAGCAGACTCCCTGCAATCGCCCATGCCAGGCCTGAGATAAAGCAGATCAGCGGAATGAGCATTGTCAGTGCGAGTCTTCCGGCAGGAGAGACTTCCATCGGCATTATGTAACTGGACAGACCCGTGAGGGCCAGAAAATATACCTTGACGTTGACAAGCTGAAGCAGCAGCCCTTTTACAAAGCCCTGTCCTGCGGCCTCTGCTTCAGATACCGGTGTCATCAGCATCCGGACAGCAAGGTACACTAGGTAGGCAAATGCCAGGAGCTTCATGGCAGTCTCTGCCTGTGGAATGACCGCATACAGGATCTCAAGCGACAGCAGTGAGAGCAGAGAGACTATCGTGATGCCGGCAAGCATGCCAAGGTTCAGCCTGATGCCTCTCCTGAAACCGACGGCTGCCGCGTTGGCCATGGAGAGGATCGTGTTCGGGCCGGGCGTGACCGACATCACGACAAGGTAGACCAGCAGGTCAGTCATCAGTCCTTCATGCACAGATGGACGCTTGCCGTCTTGAAGGTGAGGGGCAGGGCCAGTATGTTCGGCCTGTCTCCGGTGTACTTCTTCATGGCATCCTCAAGTGCCTCCTCGATTGTCGCGCGGGTCTTGAAGCCCATGGCCCTGGCGTAGCCGGGGTCCTTGGCTCCCGTGATGTAGATCGCGCTCGTGTTCATCTCCGCGATATGGGCGCAGCTGATCATCGAGAAGCCGTGGAATGGATGGAAGGCATTGGCATAGCGGTACATCCTGACATATTCCTCATTCGTGGCGTAGTACTCCCCGAGTCTGTTCATGTCAGGCAGGATGTTCATCTCGTCATGCTTGAACTGTTCGAACATCTGTCTGGTATAGGGCCACAGCGCATCGTTGAAGAATCCGTTGCACAGGCTCTGGCAGATTATCACACACCTGTCGCTCATCACGCGCTTGAGACGGATGACCTGCGCTGAGAGGGCCTGGGCCATCATTATCGGATTCGTGCCCATCCCGTCGCCGTAGTGGAAGAACTGGGGCATGCCGAAGACGAGGATGTCATACTTCTTCTCAGCCCATTTGACATAGGTCCTTCTGTCCGCATCTTCCCAGCTGGGCGGCATCATCTCTGCCGCATAGCCGGACCAGATGCTGATCTGGCGGCTCCTGGAATCCAGCACCGCATCGCAGCAGAAGAATTTCTTGCCCATGCACTTCTCCATGTGCATTCCGATCTGGTTGAACTTCTGCCTCATCAGAGAGTGTCCGCTGACCGGCGTGAAATCATCCCGGTGCATGACGGACGGAACATGATGGCTCGCTATGCTCCTCCAGTGCGTTATTCCGGTAGCGCAGTGCTTATAGCCGCCTGAGTAGCCGCCATAGGGATTGCCCTGGACATGTCCGATGAGGATGGCTATGTCGCTTTCATAGACATATCTGTTCATCAGGACCGGATCACCCTGGTCAGTGCAGCCCAGGTCGACGAGGTGCTCGTAGTCCTCGCTGTCGTGGTTGATGATCTGGTGGCATGGCCAGAACTCATTGAAAAGCTCATCTCCGAGGACTCCCCTGATCTCCTTCTCAGTGTTCTTGCGGTGCAGTCCGTTGGAGCAGATCAGCAGGATGTCCTTCTTCTCGACTCCGGCGCTGTAGAGTTCCTTCAGAATGAGAGGGATCGAAACCTTGCGGTGACTTGTGGCCTGCTCTCCGCCCTTCACCCGGTCCGGGAAGACGATGGTGACCTTCGCTCCGGGTCTGGCCAGCTGTGAGAGGGGAGGCATCCCGATCGGATTCCTCAGGCTTTTCAGCGTCTCCTCCTCAAGTCTATCTTCCGGAATGCATGGCGGGTCCGGAACGGTCACGCCAGGTATGAAGACATCTGTATAGTCCGGCAGATTCGTCGCCACAGTTCCCTGTCCGTATTCAAAGTCCAAAAGCATAATCAGTTCTCCTCCTGCTTGCGCCCGAGGTAGAGGCGCACGATGTTAAGAAACTCATCACAGTAGAATCCTATCTCACCTGTGAAGCGGGTGAGGGCGACCAGCCCTCCGTCAATTTCGCTGATGGAGGCCAGCATTTCTGCGTTCTCCTCCTTCAAGCCGCCGCCGTACACGACGGGCACATCACCCAGAGTATTCTTGATCAGTCTGGCGACTTTTGTGATGTACTCCTTTCCCGCCGGCGTCTTTCCCGGCCCGATCGACCAGACCGGCTCGTATGCGACAGTTACTGAGGAAAGGTCTGCACCGGCCAGTCCGTCCCTGAGCTGTGCGGTGATGACTCTGTCCCAGTCTCCGACCTCATCAGCCCTCTCTCCGACACAGTAGAGCACTGACATGCCCCTGGACTGGGCACACAGCACTTCCTCGTTCAGCACACGGCTGATGCAGCTGAAGCCGGTGACACCGGCTGTCTCAAGAAGGGCGCGCATTCCGTTGCGTTCCTCACAGTGTCCGATGATCGCCGACCTGACGCCCATGGCCGCCATGGCTGCGGCAGGACGCAGCGTGGTGAAGGCACCGAAGTTGCCACCCTTTGAGACATCTGACCTGCAGACACCCTGACAACCAATCTCTATCCTGTCAGATGAGCCCAGTGCGCCGAGAGCGCCGAAGAGCTGGCTTTCCGGGAAGTACATTGCAAAGCGCACGCTCTCACTGTCATAGGCAGACAGGCCGGGCAGTGTTCCGCTGATGATCCTCTCCGCCCAGCCGGAGACATCCCCCCGGTTCACGCCCCCGAGGCTGGCAGGTACGTCAAAGCGCTTGAAATTGACGAAAATGTGCTGACGTCTCATTTCTCCTCCTTCAGGTAGAAGTCCCTCATTTCCTCAAGAGTCTTCTGCTGGACGAAACGGGCCTTACCGATCTGGTCGAACTCGACCAGCAGGCGTCCGATTCCCTCCATCACGCCGTCCTTCACCGCATCGACAAGCAGCTGGACGCTTGCACTCGGAATGTCATTGTACATCACCGTATCCATCACCGCGGCGAGGTATACCCTCGGATCAAAGGCCGACGGATTGGCCTCGATAAGGTCCCAGACAGGTCCCAGCTTCTCGTCCTTCCTGAGTTCCGGATGCCGGCTGAACAGCAGTCTCACGTTTCTTGTGACGGCCAGTCTTATGTCCGTGTCAACATTGATCTTGGCAATTCCCAGATGACCGACTTCCTTCAGCTGGTCAAGGCTGATGCCGTGGCTGTCCGTGAGCTTTCCGCCCAGGTCGTTGATCTCATCGACGATATAGCCCGGAACTGTTGACGAGCCGTGACTGACCAGATAGCCCTCAATCCCCTCATGTCTGAGCAGCTCCTTGATTGCGATCGCAATTTCCTTGCGCACCTTTGCATCCTTGCCCTTGTTAGCCCCGTGCATAGTGCCGTAGCTGATGGCGAGGGCATCCACACCTGTCTGCCTGAAGAAGCGCAGTGCATCCAGAGGACGCGTGTATGTGGATGAAAGCGAGAAGACATGATCCTCAACGCCTGCCAGGACACCAAGCTCTCCCTCGACTGTTACGCCGAAACCGTGAGCGTATTTCACGACCTCGCGAGTGAGCTCGATATTTTCCTCAAGCGGCAGACTGGAGCCGTCGATCATGACTGATGTGTAGCCCGCATCGATCGCTGCCTTGACCGAGTCGAAATCACGTCCGTGATCCAGATGGAGCGCGACGGGAATGGGGCTGTCCTTCGCGATCCGGGCCACAGCCTCGGCAATGTTCCTCGCACCCCGTCTCTTGTCCTCAAGGGTTGCGTTCATGAAGTCCCTGCGGCCTCCCATGAAGCCGTTTGCCAGGTCAGCTCCCTGCAGTACGGCGGGGCAGTGGAAGATCTCGTGGATCCTTATCGCGGCCTCCGCCTGACAGACGGCGTTCACGTTGAAGGCGCCGACAGCGTAGTTGAGTCTCTCAGTAGTCTCCAGTATCGGTCTGAGTGGTACAAGCATATCAATCTCCTTTGCAATAGACCGGTTTCCCGGCCACGACAGTCTTTACAATCTCGCCGGACTTATCCAGCAGGACATAGTCAGCGCGCTTCCTGATCTCTATCACGCCCCGGTCGTTCAGATGGAGCATGCGGCATGCGTTGCCGGACAGCGCCCGGCTGATGTTGCAGGGATTCGCACCAGTGAATCTGATGAGGTTCCTGTACGCCCTGTCCAGTGTCAGTGTGGAGCCGGCACGCACACCGTCCGGCAGTTTCGCATCCCCGTCAGCACCGACGATCACATCATTGACGCCGAGCTTGTAGCTGCCGGCCGGCAGACCGGTCGCCATGATGGAGTCGCTCACCGCCACGATCCGGTTCCATCCCTTTGTCTTGGCTATGAGGCGGATTGTAGCGGGGTGGAGGTGGAAACCGTCAGCAATTATCTCGCACATCACCTCATCGCGTTCGAGTGCCGCTCCGCTGATTGCCGGGCGGTGCATGTGAAAGAGCTTCATCGCGTTGAAAAGGTGGGTCGCACTGGTCACACCCTCTTCTACAGCCTGCACTGCCGTCTCATACTCAGCGCTGCTGTGGCCCATTGAGATCACAATGCGCCGGTGGTTTTTTCTGATGTGACGGATGAGGTCCATGACTCCCTCTACTTCCGGCGCAAGCGTGACATAGCGTATCCGGCCTCCGCCGGCACTCACCAGCTGGTCGAAAAAGCCGCAGTCTCCCTTGAGCACGAGACTGGCAGGCATGGCACCTTTGTATTCCTGGCTGAGGAAGGGCCCTTCAAGGTGGATGCCCGCGATCTGGGCTCCCTCCACCGGCTTCTCCAGCGCCTGCGCTATGACAGAGACGAGTTCGAGCATCCTCTCCCTGGTGTCGGTCATGACTGACAGAAGGGCAGTCGTGACACCGTGTGAGGCATAGAACAGAGAAAGCCTGTTCACATCGTCCCAGCCGGTGATATGGTTCACGTCAATCATGTCGGCGCCGTGCGTGTGGACATCGACGAAGCCCGGAAGCATGATGTTCCGCCCCTTTCTGGTGGTGGGCTCCACAGCAACGAATCTTCCGTCTGCGATGTCGACACGGCAGTCCGTCAGGCCGCCGTGCACGGGTATCTTCACATACTCACTGTTCAAAGGCCACCTCCGCTGCAATGTCATTGACATAAATCAGTGCATCCGGATGGCCCTGGAGAAGTGTGACAGGGAAGTGGCCGGATGGCTCGTCGAAGATTGCCTGTCTGACGACAGCCCTGTGCCAGGTGCGGAAGACTCCCAGGCGTATCCTGCCAGCCTTCAGTATCTCGCTCATTCCGATCGTGACGGCATATTTCGGCATCGCGTCAATCGCTCCTCCGAGATCTCCGATGGCGTTCGCGCAGCGCGTCTCCCTGCTTATTGTGATCACACGCGTCGTGCGGGTCGCGAAATCCCAGGCAGGGACCTCTTCCGCCTCATTGAAGGCCAGGTGTCCGTTGATCCCGATTCCGCCGAAGCAGATATCGATCTTGCCCAGTTCCTCCACGAGCTCCGTCAGGCGGGAAGGTCTGGCCGGATCCGGGAAGATCCTCTGCTGGCGGGGCACGTTCAGCTCGTCAGGAATTCTTGAGTAGACGTTCCTGTCCATGAAGCCCCGGAAGGACAGCGGAGATGAATCATCGATCCAGTTCAGGTCGTCATCAAGATACTCGTCCATGTTGATCAGCCAGGTGTCCTTGAGGCTTATTCTCCTGCTGAGCACCTGGTCGACGAAATGCGGGTACTGGCCCACAGGCCCCACAGGGACGATGAAGACTGTCTTCTCTCCTTTTCTGTTGTTCTCCTCTATCGTGTCAGCCATCTGTGTGGCCATTGCCCTGAACACGGCATCACTGCTCTCAAGGACCTTTGTGGGGATTCTGCCCCTGTAGAACTGCGAACTGTCGCATGTGTAGTATTTTCTGTCCATGACTTCCTCCTTTTTCTCAAATGAATGTGGTGAACTGTCCGAGCTCATCCTCTCTGACAAGGGGTCTGATCCAGGACAGATAGTCATCTGTCACACCGAATCCGGTGTGGAATTCCTGTGGAAGCATCCGCTCCTCAAGAATCTCACTGCTTATTGCGACAAGCCCGGCACTGGACTCATACGGGCTGTCTGAAAGCCTTCTGATCACGCTCATGACAGCGTTCTGTCCATCCAGCGCGGCCCTTGCGCTGGCCGCACCGCACTCAAACGCCTCCTTCCTGTCCAGGACGCTCTGCCAGGCGATGGATGAGCGCGAGAGGATGCCAGGCTTCTCGCTGCGGCTCTTGATGCCCAGCCGTCTTGTGATCAGCTGGCTGAGGTGGCTGGACACATCTCCGAAGTAGACACTGCGACCGACCTGGAAAACCGGTTCGACAATTGGTCTGCCGTCCCTGTAGTGCAGGCCTTCGCTGGCAACCACCAGTGCATGTCCTTTCTCTTTCCAGACTTCCTCCACCCTGGAGAGGAATGCATCCTCGTCGAAGTCGCACTCCGGGAGCAGAATCAGGTCAGGGCCGGCTACATCCACGGTTCCGGCCAGGGCACTTGCCGCTGTTATCCAGCCTGCATTGCGCCCGAAGGCCTCGATGACTACTACATGGATGGGCAGTCCGTTCAGGTCGTAGAGGGCCTCGCGGCAGCTGGCCGCCATGTAGAGGGCCGCAGAAATGTAGCCCGGGCTGTGGTCAGTCGCTGACAGGTCGTTGTCCATTGTCTTGGGAATTCCGGTCACTGTGATGCCGAGTTTTCCGCATTCTCCTGCCAGGCGGACTGTCGTGTCCATGGTTCCGTTGCCGCCGGATGAGATCACATAGTCATAACCCAGCTCTGACAGGCGCTTTGCGATCAGCCGGTAGTCTTCCGGTTCGAGATGGTCTCTTCCGCTTCCTATCGCGCTTCCCGGGGAACGCGAAAGTCTGTCAAGTGCGGCCTGGTCCATTGTGTCTATGGTCTTTATCCTGCCGTCCATGACATGTGCAATGCCGCAGATGGCGGCATCAGTGCGCACTCCGGCCTGTTGCAGGACACTGAGTGCGCCTGCAAGAGAACTGTTGAGGACGGCCGTCGGCCCCCCTCCATGGAACAGCAGTGCCTTTTTCATGTTTTGGCCTCCTTTGTCGATTGCCTGATGACGAGAGTGAAGGGGAGGGTGAGCTGGACATTGTAGTTCCTCCCGCTCTCACATTTCTCCAGTGCGAGCAGCATGGCAAAGCGCCCGAGCTCACGCTTTGGAACATCCATCGTCGTCAGCGGTATGTTGAGATAGGCCGAAGCCTCTATGTTGTCGAAGCCCACAAGGGAGACATCATCCGGCACCCTTATGCCTGAGTCTGTCAGCCACTTCAGCGCCCCGATCGCGAGATTGTCATTCGCACAGATGACTGCACTGGGTCTGGCCACGGAGAACAGAGCACCGGCCTTGGCATAGCCGTCCTCGCTTGTCAGGTATGAGTCGACTGCGAGGTCAGGGTCAAATGCGATGCCGTGGCGGGCGAGAGCGTCAAGGTAGCCGTCGAAGCGGAATTCGTTCTCTATCTCATCGTGTCCGCAGGGGCCGATGAATGCAATCTTCCGGTGTCCGAGCCCGTACAGATGGTCGAAGACCTGGCCTGTGCCCTTTCTCGCATCACAGATGACCTCATCCATTCCTCCCACCGGATTGAGTCCCGCGTAGATCAGTCTTGTCTGGGAAGAACGCACCCTGTCCAGCACCTGGCGGCGGGAGCGTCCGAGTATGATGGCGGTGTCGAATGAGCCTGCCTCAAAGCTTTCGAAGAAGTCATCGTCATAGTGGGAGAGGACTTTCAGATCAACGTCATATGACTGGCTTGAGGCTGCAGTGTCCCTAATCCCTTCGAGTATGTCGTCGAAGAAGGGCGAGAGCATGCTCTCATGGTCGGAGAGGAAGAGGACTGCCACAGAAAGCGGCTTGAGAATGCGTGCCCCCTCGATGCGCGAGCGGAACCAGCCCAGCTCTTCAGCTGTCCTGATGATCATGTCGCGTTTCTCCTCACTCGTCTTCCTCGTCTTGTCTCCTGAGAGAACCCGCGATACGGTGGAGACGCTGGTGCCACAGCGCGTGGCGATGTCTGACAGGAGCACTTTAGCCATAGCCAAATATTTGCCTAAGCATCTACCTCCATTTCCATCATAGCACGGTAAAATTCGAACTGAAAAGGAAAATTTTCATCCAAATTTTTGGATTACATCTTTTCCCCCTGCTGTGGTAGAATCTGGCTATGGAAAAACTCACTCAAACGCTTGCCTCACTTCTGACCAGTGACGGAAAAGGCGTCATCTCCCTGACCGGAGCGGGAGGAAAGACCAGCACGCTGAAAGGTCTGGGCGCATATTACCGCAGCCTCGGCATGAGCGTGCTGCTGACGACGACAACCAAGATACAGAGTCCGAAGTTCTTTGATTTCGGGGTGGATCATGCCTTCATGTCAGAGGAGGAAGTCCTGGTCCACAGTCCGGCAAAGGGGGAGAGCGTCTTCTATGCCGAGCGTCACATCATGGATCCAAAGAAGATGACGGCACCCAGGATGGAGGTCCTGGATGTGCTGATTGACCGATATGATGTCGTGATAATAGAGGCGGACGGTTCAAGACAGCTGCCGCTGAAGTACCATACCCAGAGGGATCCTGTGATCAACGGGCGCACCAGTGCCACGCTCGCCGTGATGGGTGCATCCGCCTACGGACAGTGCATTGACAATGTCTGCTTCGGCTTTGACAGCACGAAAACTGTCGACACTGCCTTTCTCAATTTCCTGATAGCCGATGGACAGGGGCTGCTCAAGGGCGCTGCCGGCAGGACGGCCGTGCTCGTGAACCAGGCAGATCTCATCCGGATCCCGCTGGCTGAGCTGGACTGCCCGGTGCCGGTGGTGCTTGGTTCCATCCTGAAGGATGAGGTGTATGAGATCAGGAATGTTTGAGCGTGCCGCCCTGCTGGAACGCCTCAACAGGGCCTTCGCGGTAGTCACGATCATCTCCACGAGCGGAGCCGTGCCCCGCAAGTCAGCACGCATGCTGGTCGAGGAGGACGGAGCTGTCACCTCGACAATAGGAGGCCATCTGATCGAGAGGCAGGCCGCAGCCGAGGCCGTGAAGGCCATCAGACGCGGCAGCGGAGGCGTGGTGGAAGTTGAGAACGGACGCTCAGGAGGGCGTATTTCTCTTATGATAGATGTTGTTAATCCGGTAAGGCGTGCCTACATCCTGGGCTTCGGGAATGTCGGGCGCAGTATTGCACAAGTCCTGCATTCTGTAGGTTATGAGATCCATGTCTTCGATGCCGCAGGAGCTGACTGTCCCTTCGCCTGCGAGGTCAGGGTCGGACCCTGGGACGAGATTCTCTCCGGTCTGACCGTGGACGAATACAGTGCGCTTGTCGTGACCTGCCATGACTGGGAGAGCCTTCTGCAGAAGACTGACCACAGCAGGGCATTCTATGTGGGTGCGATCTCCTCCAGAGTCCGTGTGATACCCCGCAAGGGGCTTTCCGTTCCGATGGGACTGGACATAGGGGGAGAGAGTCCTGAGGAAATCGCAGTCGCGGTCGCGGCTGAGATCATGCGTGCCTGCAGCAGGCATAGCGGTCAGTCCCTGTCCCGCCGCCGTGAGCGTCTTGTCATTGTCCGCGGAGCCGGTGATCTGGCCACAGCGACAATCATTAAACTCTCAAGGGCGGGCTATGATGTGCTGGCGCTTGAGACACAAGAGCCCACACAGGTCAGGAGGAATGTCAGTTTCGCGGAGGCGGTCTATGAGGGAAGACACAGCGTGGACGGTCTTGAGGCTGTCAGGATTGACAGCCTGGAAGATGCATTCAGGGCATTTGACTCAGGGCTTGTCCCTGTCCTGGTCGATCCGCAGGCAGAGAGCATCACAAGACTGCACCCTGCAGTCGTCGTCGATGCGATAATAGCAAAGCGCAATCTGGGAACGCGCATTGACATGGCTCCCCTGACAATAGCCCTGGGACCAGGCTTTACGGCAGGCACCGATGTCGATGTCGTCATAGAGACGCAGCGCGGCCACAATCTCGGGCGTATCATACGGTCCGGACAGGCTGCCGCGAACACCGGAGTGCCCGGAATCATCGCAGGCTATGGAGCGGAGCGTGTGGTGAGAAGCAGCTGCGGGGGAATCTTCAGGGGCCTCAGGACCTTCGGCGACATTGTCAGGAAGGGTGATGTGATAGCCTATACAGGCGATCAGCCCCAGACTGCCCCGATAGACGGAATGATCAGGGGTATGCTTCACAGCGGTCTGTCCGTGCCTGAGGGCTTCAAGATAGCCGACATAGATCCGCGGGGGGAGGGCATTGAATACGACAGCCCCTCCGACAAGGCAAGATGCATCGCAGGGGCTGTGCTTGAGGCTGTCGACTCCTTCTTTGCCTCGCAGCCTATCTGACCTTGACCAGAGTATAGTCCCTGGTTCCGAGTCCTATCGATTCGGCATACTCCAGACCCTGTTTCCAGGATGTGTCCGGATGGATGTCGTGGAAGTGGTCTCCTGTATGCTCCTTTGCCTCCGCCAGCATTGAGAGCCTGTTCTCAGGCATTGCGTTGACGGCATCGGCGCAGGCCTGGTCCAGTGCCACCGGATCGAATGATGCGAAGAGCCCCACGTTGTTAGTGATCGGCGCATCGTTCTCTGCATGACAGTCGCAGTTGGGTGAGATGTCGACAGCGATCGAGATGTGGAAGCAGGGCCTGCCCTGGAGCACAGCCTTCGCATACTCCATCATCCTGCAATTGAGGATCTCGTTGCTGTTGGACACGCCTTCGCTGATCGCATCAACCGGACAGACTCCGATGCACCTTCCGCATCCCACGCACTTTGTAAGGTCTATGTGACACTTTCCGTTTTCGAATGAAGGGGCTGCGTGGGCGCAGATGCGCTCGCAGCGGCGGCATCCAATGCACTTTCCGGCATCGGCGACAGGCTTTCCCTGACTGTGCATGTCCATCTTGCCGGCACGTGAGCCGCAGCCCATGCCGATGTTCTTGAGCGCACCGCCGAAGCCTGTGGCCTCATGTCCCTTGAAGTGGTTGAGTGATATGAATATGTCAGCATCCATCACCGCACGTCCGATATGGGCCTGCTTCACATAGTTGCCGTCTACCGGGACATCAACCTCATCCGTACCCTTCAGTCCGTCGGCGATGATGATCTGACAGCCCGTCGTCAGCGGATTGAAGCCGTTGAGATTCGCGCTGTCCAGATGGTCGAGCGCGTTCTTCCTTCCTCCGACATAGAGCGTGTTGCAGTCGGTGAGGAAGGGTTTTCCGCCCAGTCTCTTCACTTCATCCGCGACGCATCTGGCCCAGTTCGGCCTCAGAAAGGCCAGGTTGCCCGGCTCTCCGAAGTGCATCTTGATGGCGGCATAATGGTTTTTGAAGTCAATCGTGCCGATTCCGGCCTCCCTGATCAGGCGCGTGAGCTTGTCAAGAAGGGAATTGTTGAAACCGGTCCTCAGATCAGTATAGTAGACAGTGCTTGGCATATGTCATCCTCCACGGTGAGTGAGAGTATCAGAAGGGACCGGTCTTGTCCAACTGCGGTGAGGGGAGTGGAGATGCGACTCGCATACATTAAGATATGTTTCTGCGAGTTTAGACCAACCAGCAGAACATCAGCAGAATTTTAATGTCCAGCTGGTGATGAAATATTGACGGGGGGGGGGTAACCATATATCCTGAAAGAAAAAGGGGAGGGAAAATATGGCTAAGCCAAAATTTACTGAAATAGTATCATTGTTTCTTCTGTTGATCTTAATGCTGTTCATCTCATCCTGTGGACAAGATACGCCTGAACCACCGGTCATTGCAGTTGAGAGCGTGAAAATCCAGAGTACTACCACGACAGTGCAAGCTGGAGGCACTCTTAAACTGGAAGTGACAGTGCTTCCAGCAGATGCAAGCGATAAAACTGTCATTTGGTCAAGTTCTGATGCCTCTGTTGCGAGTGTTGACAGCTCAGGTCTCGTCACTGCTCACAAAGTTGGAAATACAAAAATAACTGCAGCCAGTGGGAAAGCAAGCGACAGCGTTGATCTAAAAATCATTGCTGAGGCAAAACCTGTTACTGCTCTTGAGTTTAAATCAGGTACACTGATGCTGGCTCGAGGGACAACAAGTACTACTCCAGAAATTGTAATCACACCAATAGACACAACAGATTCAGTGGTACTGACATCCGACAATCCTGACGTTCTGATAGTATCCGGAGGTAGTATTGTCGCGCTGAATGTCGGAACAGCCACACTTACTGCTACAGCCACGTCAGGAGTGAGTGATACATGTTCTGTGACCGTGATTGAGCCGATTGTCGAACTGACCTTCAACTATGATGAGGAGTTTGTCCTTCCGCTGACTGGAGAGCCTTATGATATCAGGTCCATACTTGAGGTTAAGCCTGCAGGATACACCGGAAGTGACCTTGCTTTCTCATCAAGTGATGAAAAAGTCTTCACAGTCGATGAAGACGGTCTGGTGACTGCCATGGGTGTTGGACAGGGTATTCTGACTGCATCAGGTGGGTTTAATGATGTGTCCGGCCAGCTTATCATAAATGTCACCGATGATAAGATTGAAGCGGAAATCACTCTGGACAAGACATCTATCTCAATTGAGAACGGCATGGCTGGCAAACTTTCCGCAACTGTCACCGGCACAGCCCTGAGACCTGTCTGGTCTTCAGAGGACCCTGATATCGCAGAAGTGGACAGTGAAGGCAACCTGACAGCCAGAGGTGTGGGGACGACAACTGTCACGGCATCTATTCCGGCTGCAGGAGTTTCTGCTTCCTGCGAAGTCACTGTGAGGCCGGCGCATGTGTTATCTGTAAGTATGGACCAGACTTCGCTTACGGTCACAGAAGGTGATACGGCACAGCTCAGAGTTCTAATCACTCCAGAGACCGCAGTGGGAAATGAGGTAACATGGTCGAGTTCCGATGAAGCCGTTGCCTCTGTATCAGATACTGGTCTTGTTACGGCAAAAAGCACAGGCCAGACAACAATTACGGCAGAGGCGGATGAGAAGAGTGCCAGCTGCGTGGTTACAGTTGCCAGAGCCGGTGATTTGGGAACTGAACGCCTGGTTCCGCCAGATTGGGCTATAGGAACGTTCAATGGTCAAGTTGACTTTAATCTTGGAACCGGTGCGGTCACAACATATCTAGTCGTTGAGGAAGATAACTTTGATCTGTTTATTGAAACGGATCCTAATATATATATGTCTGGTGTGGAGTCATTCTACAATGGCCGGTACATAATTGTTGAGCAGTATAAGGCAGAAGGTGATTATCATCTTTCAATAAAACCAGAGAACACTGAAGGTGCAGCCGGCCTTATCACGGATATCACGCTCGCCGAAGCGGAGAATGGCGTGCACATGACGTATGTGACGCATTACTCTGAAAGCGGAGAACAGAGTTATTCTTATGATGCCTACATGAGTGAGGATACAGATTTTGTTGCTCCCCTGACCTTTGCGAGACTTGAGCGTATTTTTGAGGAAAGCAATTCAAAGCCTAGTGAATCACTTGTCGTTCCGGATTGGTTCAAAGGCTATGGCGCAGATGGAAAGTACATTGATATTATTGATGGTAAGCTGATGTTCGGTGAAGATGGGGAAAGCGGTATTATATGGAGTAATATGACAGAGGGTGTTCCAATATCTGATGTTGAAAGCATTCTTTATCAGTACAATGACAGGTATTTCATGACAGATATTTCTGGTTATGAGCCAAGTGTTAACGAATTACTGCATGTCCGCATAGTAATAGAGAACCTCAGTGATGGCAGTGCTATGTTCAGAATTTGTCCACAAAAAGGCGATGAGCGTCTTTATAGTGCACAGTATGATATACGGATGTATGCGATGACATGACAGCCCGGCTGTCAGCTGTACATTGCCGCTTTTCGGGGCTCCTCAGCAGGGGAGCCTCTCTTATATTTCTCCCGATTGTTTCTTGATCACAAAACAATTATCCTAATGAATCATGAGTGTTGACAGTTCCAGGATGGAATACAGGGCGGTAAGAAAGGCGGCCATGTCCCTTTCCCTGCTCAGTGATGATGAGAGATCAGCCATGCTGCTGAGGATGGCTGACGGACTTCAGCGGAACAGGGACAGGATCTTCCAGGCAAACGGTGAGGACCTTGCCCAGGCAGTGAGCGGTGGAACGCCGGATGCCCTGCTGCACCGTCTGAAGCTTGACGGATCAAAGCTTGAGGGCGCGCTTGAAGGTGTGCGCACAGTTGCATCTCTTCCCTGTCCGGTCGGAAGGGTGAGGGAAAGACGGCTTCTGGACGAAGGTCTTCTCCTGGAGAAGGTCACGTACCCGATAGGCGTCATAGGAATGGTGTTCGAGGCAAGACCTGATGCCCTGATCCAGATCGTCTCCCTTGCGGTGAAAAGCGCGAACGGTATCATCCTGAAGGGCGGACGCGAGGCCATGAGGACCAATTCTGTCCTTGTCGAGATCATCAGGGAAAGCCTTGACGGGGCACCCTTCCTGATGCTGCTCTCCAGTCATTCGGATGTGGATACGATGCTGTCGATGGAGGGTGATGTCGACCTGATCATCCCGCGCGGAAGCAACGCCTTTGTCCGCTACTGCATGGATCACACCCACATCCCGGTGCTCGGGCATGCGGATGGAATCTGCAGTGTCTATGTTGACAGATCGGCGGATCTGGATCTGGCAGTGAAAGTCGCTGTTGACAGCAAGGTGCAGTACCCCGCGGCCTGCAATGCGGCGGAGACAGTCCTGGTGCATGAGGGCATTGCCGGGGATTTCATTCCGGCATTCAGGGCAGAACTGGACAGATACGGTGTCATCATCCATGCGGATGACAGGAGTCTGGCCATACTTGGCGGTGAGAGTGGAAATGTCGTTCGTGCACTCGAGGATGACTTCCATACCGAGTTCCTGTCGCTGCAGCTTGCGCTCAAGGTCGTGGACGGAATAGACGAGGCCATTGCCCACATTGCCTCCCACGGCTCACATCATACAGACGCGATAATAACATCCGACGAGACAAGCAGAAGACGTTTTTTCAGCGAGGTTGATTCAGCTGATGTCTTTTCCAACTGCTCGACACGCTTCGCTGACGGCTTCCGCTTCGGCCTCGGCGCGGAGGTGGGAATCTCCACGGGAAAGATCCACGCCCGCGGCCCTGTCGGACTGGAAGGGCTGACGACAACCAAGTGGCAGCTGTCCGGAAGCGGGCAGACCGTGGCTGAGTACTCCGGTTCTGATGCCCGCCGCTTCATGCACAAGGACCTGCCGCTATGAGGGATTTCTCAAAGGTAAGGCGCATAGTCGTGAAAGTCGGCACCAACCTGCTGTCCAGCGAGGAGGGAATAGATGCCGGACGGGTCTCGGATATCTGCAGCCAGATAGCAGAGCTCAGGAATCTGGGCTATCAGGTCATCCTCGTATCATCCGGAGCGGTTGGTCTCGGAGCCCGGGAGCTCGGACACAGGAACAGGGTCGTCTACATTCCCATGAGACAGGCCTGTGCCGCGATCGGACAGCCGGTGCTGATGAGCCATTATCGTGAGGCCTTCCGGGAACACGGAATAATTGCGGCCCAGGTCCTGCTGACCCGCAATGACCTGAACAACCGCAAGACATACAACAATCTGCGTGCCAGTGTGTCCACGCTCCTGTCCATGGGTGTCGTTCCCGTATTCAACGAGAATGATGTCGTCTCCATCGCGGAGATTGGCACTGCATTCGGTGACAACGACAGAATGAGCGCGATGGTCGCGAGCAAGATCGACGCCCAGCTGCTGGTGTTGCTCACGGACATCGATGGCCTGTATACCGGAAATCCGAAGACCGATCCACAGGCACGCAAGCTGGATGAGATAGACAGCGTCAGCGATGAGGTGATGTCTTTTGCCAGAGGGGCCGGGTCCACGTTCTCCACCGGGGGCATGAAGACCAAGCTGATGGCTGCGAAAATCGCTGCCATGGCGGACTGTGCCACTGTGATCGCATCCGGCTATGACCGCAATGTGCTGGTCTCGATCCTGAGCGGAGAGAATACCGGGACATACATACATCCCTCAATCCGTCTGACCCAGCGTCAGCGCTGGATAATAAACAACAGCCATTCCGGCGCTGTCGTGATCGACGACGGTGCGGTGCAGGCTCTGGAAAAACACAGATCACTGTTGCCAAGCGGCGTCATCGGTGTTTCAGGAGTGTTTGAGAGTGGTGATGTCATACAGGTCCGGAAGGCTGACGGAAGCCTGTTCGGAAAGGCCGTGAGCTATTTTGACAGCACCATGATTTCAATGATGATGGGCAAGCAGAGCGGCGAGCTTGACGCCCTGCTTGGAAATGATCATAAAGACTGTATCTTCCGTCCGGAGGACTTGGTGGTGGTGAAAGATGATAGCTCATTATAAGACAGTTCAGCGCAGACAGGATGTCGGCATGAGGATCAGTGCCCTGTACAGACAGCAGCAGCTCTCCATCGGAATACTGGACGTGGCAAGCGCGGAGGTGCTGTGCGGCACGCTCGACTGGTACATGGCCAACATGAACTGCACACTGCATGTCATTACGCTGGAGGATACATTCGAGCAGGAGGAGCTCGGGCAGAAATATCCAGACGTGACATTCATCTGCTTCAACAGCCTGGTGAGCGTGGGGGAGATGATCAATGCCTTCGCCGATGAGTGCTATGCCACCTGGTTCCTGGTCGTGCGCTCTGACATGCAGATGATAGGCTTTGACGGATCCCAGCTGATGAGGCTGATGGGAGAGAAGAGTCATCCTGCAATGATCACTCCGATTGCCCTTAACCAGAACGGGGAGGTGATGCCGACAATCAGGGCGCCATACCTCAAGGGCAAGGAGCTTGATCCGCTTTCCTTCATGCCCCCTGTCGAGCCGGGGCGTCTTGTCTCAAATCTCTATCCGGTGATGGGGCTCGGTCTCTACGACAGGGCACTGTTCCAGCGCCTCAGAGGCTATGACGGACAGATCAGCGGAGAGTTCTATCAGCTTCTGGATTTCGGCATACGCTGCCATCTGTACGGTTTCCCGATCTTCACCAGCAGTGATTTCGCGATCCTTTTCGGGGCCAAACAGTCCATTGTCGAGGACAGAAGCCGCTGCGAGGGAATGGAGAGATGCTACACCAAGGCCCTGTCCATTCACAGGATTGCAGGAAAGAATGTGGTTGAGAAGTGGAAGCCATATGTGGACAAGGTGCTGCTGAAGACAGAGGTCAGGACAAAGCAGATCATCCTCCAGAAGACTGACTTCTTCACTCTGATGAAGGAGTGGAAGAATCCGGAGGAGACCTGATGAGGCATCTTGCGGCAATCATGCTACTCCTGGTCCAGTCCTGGATCCTGTGGGCTAACCCGTATTCCGGGCCTGTCTCCCTTGTGGTGATCGACGCAGGCCACGGCGGCAGGGATCCCGGCGCCGTCTCAGGCCGGCTGGAAGAGAAGGACCTGACTCTTTCGATTTCCCTGGAACTGGAGCGCGAACTCGAGGCGAGGGGCTATGAGGTTTACATGACCCGGGACGAGGATGTCTTCCTGGAGCTGCAGGAGCGCTGCGACGCAGCCAACAGCCAGGATTTTGACATCAGCGGCTATCCCGTCTTCATTTCCATACACATAAACTCCTCGGCAGGAGGGGATGCAAGCGGTTTCGAGGTCTATGTGAGACAGACAGAGAGGGATGTCGCCTTTCTCAGCGCCGCAACCTCCGATACGCTGGCGCTCAAGTATTCAAGCTACACGAACAGGCAGCTCAATGCCTACGAGGCGCGTGTCAGCAGCGAGCTGGCTGAGGCCATATGCCGCAATTTCTCGCAGGAATTCCCCCGGGTTCCGATGCGCGGGGTGAAGAGCGGTGATCTCTGGGTCCTTAACGGTACATGGATGCCATCGGTACTGGTCGAGGCCGGCTTCATCTCCAATGATGAGGAAGCTGACAGGATGGCATCGGACAGTTTCCAGAAGCAGCTTGCCGTGGTGATCGCCGATGCGCTCCAGGAACTCTGATCAGAGGTCCAGCGTCATCTCCCACTGCATTGCAGCCGGCCTGAAGCCGAGGTGGAGCAGAAAGCCGTACAGACCCTCATCACCGACATTGTTCATCCTGAGCCGTCCTGTATTAGAGAGACTCTGTGCCGCGGCGGTCAGGGCCCTGCCGATGCCAAGACCTCTCATGTCCCTGCGCACGGCAAGCTGACAGAGCGATCCTCCGGGGGATGATGCCGCATAACCGATCAGTCCGCTGTCGTCTCTTGCCTCAAGGAAGATCCACCTGCCGGGGAAGGGGAGGAGGGAGTCGAAATCATACTGCCAGGAAGGGCCCTGGCCGTCCCACAGCTGCCTGCACTCATCCCTGTCCAGCGATGCTGTCCTGCTGACGGGCCAGCCGGACGGTTCCACCCGTCCTCCGGATACTGTGCACTTCAGCTCCCTACTTATCCTGAAACCCCTGCCGGTGTAGAGCCTGACAGCCGCCTCATTTTCCTGCAGCACTTCCAGTACACACTGTCTTATGCCGGCGTCTCTGGCAAGAGGAAGCAGACTGTCGAAGAGCCTGCCACCAAGTCCGCAGCCCCGGTGACTGGCCAGAATGCCTGTGCCGCAGTCATAGAGTCTGTCTTTCCTCCGTCCGCTGAGGATGAAGCCTGCAAGGCCGTCTTGTGTGAATGCGCCCAGGGAGAGGGAGGGCAGGTAGCTGTTTGATTCAAGATGGTGAGTGAAGGCGTCCAGCGGCATGTCCATCGGAACCTGGTAATCGCTGAAGGCAGACAGAAAGGCCCTGTGGATTTCCACAAGGCCCGTGTCTTCCAGCGTTGCGATTCTCATACGGCTCCGCGGACCTTGAGGATGAGGTCCATCTTGAGGTCTCTCAGGCGCTTGGAAAGCGAGACCTTGTAGATGTGCGGATTGATCTGTCGCTTGTAGCTCTTGTGCAGATGCTCAAGAGCTGAGAGCGCGTAAGCCTGGATGTCTTTCAGCTCACGTCTCTCACTGACGCGGCGTCCGGCTTCCATCTTCTTTCCCAGCAGCGGGCGCACATACTTGTATGCGTCCTTTCTCATGACAAAGAAGTCACCCATGCTGAATGGATGGAAGAATGTGTGGTTCACGCCTTCCTGGACAGTCTCGTTATCAAGAGTGATGAGATCCGCAAGGGCGTTGTCATTCGCGTCGTAGAATCTGTACACCTGCTTGATGCCGGGGTTTGTTGTCTTCTCGAAGCTGTTTGAGACCTTGAGAGTCGGCTCGAAGATGCCGTTCTCCTCCTTCGCGGCGAGTTTGTACACGCCGTTGAGCGAGCTCTGGGTGCCGCCCGTGACGAGATGCGTGCCGATGCCCCAGCTGTCTATCGGGACTCCGTCAGACACCAGAGTCTGTATGATTTCCTCTGTAAGGTCGTTGGAGACACAGATCGTCGCATCCTCAAGTCCGGCACTGTCCAGACGTTCGCGGATGACGCGAGGCAGGTAGTTGAGGTCTCCTGAGTCGATTCTCACCCCGATCTTCTTGCCCCTGGCCTTCTGCTCCAGCCCGATTCTGATCGCCGCCTCTATTCCGCTTCCCAGCGTGTCATAGGTGTCGATCAGCAGCACGCAGTTGTCAGGATAGATGGAGGCGTAGGCCCTGAAGGCCTCCTCCTCGCTGTCGAAGCTCATGATCCAGGAGTGGGCCATGGTGCCGCTGACCGGTATGCCGTATTTCTTTCCGGCATAGGTGTTGCTCGTTACCCTGGTTCCTCCTATGAATGAGGCGCGGCTAGCCGCATGGGCACCGTTCTCACCCTGTGCCCGTCTGAGGCCGAACTCCATGATCGCACCTCTGCCCCT
Organism: uncultured Spirochaetales bacterium; assembly: GCA_944390045.1. GTDB lineage: Bacteria > Spirochaetota > Spirochaetia > Sphaerochaetales > Sphaerochaetaceae > Bullifex. The sequence continues at coordinate 20,857 of CALXOO010000008.1, forward strand.
GGTCGCATATACCATGCGGTTTGCCTTGGTGGCAATGAGTGTCTGGAAGTTCAGCTTGTTGAGTATGAAGGCCTCGACAAGCTGGCAGTCCATGAGCGATGACTCGACCCTGACCAGCGGTTCGCCCGGGAAGGCGGGAGTGCCCTCCTCAAAGGCGTAGAGATCACCGCTGAAGCGGTAGCCTTCCAGATAATCGAGGAAGGTGGAGTCGAAGTAGTCAAGGCTCCTGAGATAGGCAATGTCCTCATCCGAGAAGCGGAACTCCTCCAGCTCATCAATGAGCTCCTCCAGTCCTGCGAAGACGGTGTAGCCGCCGTTGAAGGGATTGTTCCTGTAGAAGACATCGAAGACGACCCGCGGGTTGTGCTTCTTCAGGAAGTAGCCCTGCATCATTGTCAGTTCGTAAAAGTCGGTAATCAGGGCGGAAGTCATAGTCACCTCCTGGTGATCCTGTCGAATCCGGTGTAGGGTACCAGGGCCGGCGGGATGGAGATGCTTCCATCCTCGTTCTGGTAATTCTCGATGATCGCGACCATGGCTCTTGAGAGGGCGACGGCCGTTCCGTTGAGCATGTGCACGTATTTGATCTTTCCGTCATCATCGCGGTAGCGGATGTTCAGGCTGCGTGCCTGATAGTCCGTGCAGTTGCTTGTGCTCGTGACCTCGCCGTACTCGCCTTCCTCTCCGCGGCCGGGCATCCAGGCCTCGATGTCGAACTTGCGGTAGGCAGGGGCTCCCAGATCTCCCGTCGCCGTGTCAACGACACGGTAAGCCAGGCCGAGTCCGCTGAAGATCTCCTCCTCGATCGAGAGAATCTCCTGGTGGAACTTGTCACTCTCCTCGGGCAGGCAGTAGATGAACATCTCCAGCTTGCTGAACTGGTGGACGCGGTACAGACCCTTGGAGTACTGTCCGGCGCCTCCGGCCTCGCGGCGGAAGCAGTGGGAGAGTCCTGTCATGCGGATCGGCAGCATGGACTTGTCAAGGATCTGGTTCTGATAGTAACCGCCAAGCGTGATCTCCGCCGTGCCGACCAGACAGGTTCCGGTTCCCTCAATCGTGTAGATGTTGCTCTCCTCGCCGCGCGGGTTGAAGCCGATGCCCTGGAGAATCTCCTCCTTTGCTATGTCCGGTGTGATGAAGGGGGTGAAACCGTGCTTCAGTACTATGTCCATCGCATAGCGCTCAAGGGCCATCTGGAGAATGACTGCCTGATTCTTTATGTAGTAGAATTTCTGGCCTGCGACCTTGGCCCCGCTGTCGAAGTCGAGGATATCAAGCTCCTCACCGAGCTGGACATGATCCTTTGGACTGAAGGGGAACTTCTTCGGTTCGAGGTGGAACCTGATAGCGAGCGAGTCCTTGTCCTCCTTGCCGACCGGAGCATCCGGGTGTGCGTAGTTTGGTATTGTGCGCACCTCTGCCTGGTAAACTCTGTCGGCCTCGGTGAATTCGGCCTCCTTCTGAGCCAGTGTGTCCTTGAGTGCCTTGCCTTCCGCGATGAGGGCCTGCCTGGTCTCAATGTCAAGCCTGCCCTTCATTTTCGCGGCGTTCTCGTTTCTCTTCGCCCTGAGTCCCTCTACCTCGAGAAGAATGGCTGCACGCCTGTCCTGGTCGGCAATGATCCTGTCCAGATCGACATTCATGTAGCGGTTCTCGATATTCTTCTTGATCTCTTCGTAACGTGTCTTGAGTTCCCTTGCGTCAATCATTGTCCTTTCTCTCCAATGCTTCCTTTTCCAGTGTAATGCTTCTTTCTGTTGCCGATTTCACCGCCCCGATGACAGCGCTGTCAAAGCCGCCCGAAGCCAGTGTGTTCATTCCTCTTATCGTAGTGCCGCCGGCGGAGCAGACCATGCTGGCGAGCTCAACTGGATTCCTGCCGCTCTCCTTGACCAGCGTGATGGCGCTGTCCATCGTGTCGGCGGCGATCTCGACGGCCCTCTGATAGGGAATTCCCTCCTCGACTGCGCCCATGGCCAGTGCATGGATGAACTGGAATACGTAGGCTATTCCGCTTCCTGACAGTCCGATGAAGGCGGGAAAGAGCCTTTCGTCCAGGACGAAGGCGCTTCCGAATGCGCTGGCGATCTCGAAGGCATCCTTCCTGAATTCCTCATCGCAGGCGGCGGAGTAGGCGATGGCAGTGACGGCCTTCCGGCTCTGTGCCGCGATATTCGGCATGAAACGTGCTATGTTGTCAGCGTCGAGCTTGTATTCCAGCACTTCGAGCGGGACTCCCGCAAGAATGGATATATAGCTCTTGTCGTTGTATTCCCCGACGACGTCGTAAAGATCAGGGATGACCTGCGGCTTGACGGCAAGCACCACTATGTCGGCGTCAGACAGCGCTTCCTCAAGACTACCGGCGCACTTCAGCGCGAGGCCCTCAGTCCTGGTCCTGTCGATGTCGTAGATTTCAAGATCCCACTTGCCGGCGGCCTCAAGCGCCCTGGCTATCGCACCGCCCATGTTGCCGCAACCTATTATGGAAACTCTCATAAGTCCTCCAGACTGGCACCAAGTTTAGCAAAACTGCGGGCCTTGGAGAAGATATTCCCGCACGGGCATCCGGGATGATGTTTTTGTGTCCAGCAATTCCTTTCAACTTGGGGAGAAAAAACTTCGGTATTGTCATGAATACACCTTGCATCAATATGCAAAAGGTTGTATAAGACTAGCAAATCTGCTTTGTTTGAACAGGAGGAGCAAATTTAATATGAAGAAAACCATTGCACTGCTTCTTGTCCTTGTCCTGGCCGCTGCCGGCCTCTTCGCCGGCGGTGCGGGGGAGAGCACGGGCGCTGACAGCAGCACTTATGTCATCGGCTTCATCGGGCCTCTCACGGGAGACAATGCCAACTACGGCATCAGGTGCTCCAACGCGGCACGCCTGGCAATTGACGAGATCAATGCCGCGGGAGGTGTCGACGGCAAGCAGCTCCAGCTGATCGCCGAGAACAGCCTCGGAACAGTTGACGGCGCCATCGCCGCCTACGAGAAACTTGTCTACAGCGACAATGTATGCGCGATTATCGGACCTGTCTTCACATCACCGGCGCTCGCCGTCGCACAGCGCTGCTATGAGGACGGAATCGCAATGATCACACCGTCAGCCACACACAGGGATGTCACCAGCGTGGGCGACTATGTTTACAGGACAGTTCCCTCCGACAGTCTCCAGGCTGAGGTCGCGGCACACTATTTCTATGAAGTCCTGGGCTACAGGAACATCGCCTGTCTCTATGCGATGAATGACTACAGCCAGGGCCTTGCCGAAGGAGTTGAGGAGATCTTCACGGAGCTTGGCGGAACCGTCAGCGCGATGGAGACATGCATGGTCGGCGACAGGGACTTCAGGACACAGCTGGGCGCCATCAGGAGCACGGATGCCGAGGCCATCTATATCCCGAACTACACTGTCGAGGATGCACAGATCCTGGAGCAGGCCTACCAGCTTGGAATGGATCTTCCCTTCCTGTCCTCCGACGGATTCTCCGATCCCGAGATCTACAACCTGGCTCCCGACTTCACTGACGGAGTCATCTATGTCGGACCTGCACAGGCAGAGGCCAGCACGACTCTCTCCGATTTCCAGGCCGCATATTCCGCTGCCTACAACGGAGACCAGCCTGACAGCTTCGCCACCAATGCCTATGATGCCCTCTACATCCTCGCAGCTGCCATCGACAGGGCAGGCAGCGCGGATCGTGAGGCCATCAACACTGAGATCAAGGCCACAACTGATTTCAGCGGCGCCAACGGAATCATCAACTTCGCCGCCAACGGCGACATGATCGCAAGCCAGGGCGTCTATGAGGTCGAGGGCACGACACCCGTCTACGTCGGTTCTTTCCAGGTCGTTGACGGAAGCATCGTCCAGGTCGACTGATCAATCTGCTGAAGAGACAACGGCTGTCCCAGAGCCTCAGGGCTAGGGGACAGCTGTGTTCGTTTGGACAAGCGGTGGATGACAAGCATCATGATCTTTATGTAAGCTCATGCTGGTTGTAATCCACTGACAGAAAAAAAACGGAGGAACTGTTTTGGCTACCCTCGTACAGTATCTTCAATACCTGCTCAACGGCATCACCCTGGGCTCGATCTATGCTCTGATCGCCCTGGGCTACACGATGGTCTACGGCATATTGAAGTTCATCAACTTCGCACACGGTGACATCCTGATGGTCGGCGCATATACCGGGCTGCTGACCTATACGGCACTGCTCGGAGACAGCACTAACCCGGTCTGGATGCTTACTGCGTTCTTCATCGCGATGCTGGTCTCCATGGCCTTCTGCGCCGCGCTTGGCATGTTCATCGAGCGCGTCGCCTACAAGCCCCTGCGCTCTGCCAACAGGCTGGCTCCGCTGCTCAGCGCAATCGGAGTGTCCTTCATCCTCTCCAACGGTGCCGCCTGGATCTTCGGTGCCCAGTCCAGAAGGTTTCCGTATCCCTTTGACGACACGCCGATCGTGATTGCCGGGCTTTCCATCACCCCGCACCAGATCCTGACAATAGTGGTCTCTGTCGTGATGATGGTGGTCCTGACACTCTTCGTCAACCGGACCAGGATGGGCAAGGCCATGAGGGCCACAAGCCTGGATCAGAGCACAAGCGAGCTGATGGGAATTGATGTCAACAGGATAATCTCCATGACATTCGCCATCGGAAGCGCACTGGCCGCAGTAGGCGGCATCCTGTGCTCATTTGACTTCCGTGTCTACGCCTCGATGGGAACGATGACAGGTCTCAAGGCCTTTGTCGCGGCGGTCATCGGCGGCATTGGCAACATCCAAGGAGCCATGATCGGAGGTCTGCTGCTCGGCGTGCTCGAGAGCATCGGTGCCCCGCTTCTGGGCATACCGTCCGCACTCAGGGACACAATCGCCTTCGCGGCGCTGATCATCATCCTCCTGGTACGCCCGGAGGGCATTCTCGGAAAGAACGAGAGGGAGAAGGTATAAATGTTGAATTTCTTCCAGCTGATCATAATCTACGCGGGCATTTATGCCCTCATGGCAATCGGACAGAACTGCATCACCGGCAACACGGGAATGCTCTCGCTGTGTCATGCAGGCTTTTTCTGCATCGGCAGCTACGCGACCGCAATCATCTGCAAGACCTTCGGGCTTCCGTTCTGGTTCTCGCTTCCCGTCGCCGCCCTGGCAAGCGGCATCGTGGGCTTCCTCATCGGTGTGCCGACACTGCGTCTGAAGGGCGACTATCTGTGTATTGCGACACTGGGTCTGGGCGAGATCATCCGCAACATAGCGACCAACGTCAATCCGGTCGGAATGATGAGCGTTCCACGTGCCCAGCTCTTCGGTTACCAGTTCTCAAGCCGCAACAAGTTCACTTTCATCCTGCTCATCTGGTTCTTCGTTCTGATCGCCTACATCCTTTTCCGCCAGCTGGCACATTCCAGACTGGGACGCGCGATGGTCGCTGTCAGGGAGGACGAGGTGGCAGCCGCATCAAACGGCATCAACGTGACAAAGTACAAGATAGGAGCCTTCACTCTCGGCGCCGCGGTCGGCGGAACGGCTGGCTGTTTCGCAACCGCCTACACACTGACAGTGCAGCCCAGCAGCTTCACCTTCATGGTCTCGGTCATGGTGCTGTGCATGGTGGTCCTGGGCGGAATGGGCAACCTGCTTGGCGTCATTCTGGGCGCCTTCATCATTGAGTTCATCTCATACTTCCCCCAGCTCGTCGGCCTGTCCAGCGTCATTCCGGCACAGGCCAGCCAGATCATCTACGGTCTGGTCCTGGTCGTGATGATGATCTGCCGTCCCCAGGGAATCCTGGGCCGCGACAAGTACCGCTATGGTGATCCCCGCAGCACCTTCTCAAAGCTGCGGGATGCCGTCAAGTCCAGAAAGGGCGGGGAGGTGAAGGCATGAGGATACTCGAGACTCAGCAGGTCAGCAAGATCTTCGGAGGTGTCGTTGCGGTCAACAAGGTGGACTTCAACGTGGAGCAGGGTCTGGTCAACGGACTGATCGGTCCCAACGGGGCCGGCAAGACGACTCTCTTCAACCAGATCACAGGCATGGATGTCCCCACGAGCGGCAAGATCATCTTCGACGGACGCGACATTACAGGTCTTCCTGCCTGGAAGATCAGCCGCTACGGAATTGCACGTACCTTCCAGAACATAAGGCTCTACTGCGATCTCACCGTTGTCGAGAACGTGATGATGGGCCTTCACTTCAAGGTGGGTGCGGAACCTTTCAGGGGCCGCTTCGTACAGGCAGTCAAGAGCTACTTCAATGCCAGGAGCGAGAACAGGGAGCTTTACGAGAAGGCCCTTTCCTGGCTCGAGTTCTTCAACCTGGAAGGGCTTAAGGACGAGTTCGCCCGCAATCTTCCGTACGGGAACCAGAGAGAGCTTGAGATCGCGCGTGCCATGGCAAGCGGACCCAAGATCATCTTCCTGGACGAGCCCGCTGCCGGAATGAACCCGGCCGAGACCGAGCATCTGATGGGGATCATTAACCGCATCAGGGAGCACGGTGTCACGGTTGTGCTCATCGAGCACGACATGAAGCTCGTCATGAACATCTGCGACAACATAACGGTCCTGAGCTTCGGACAGAAGATAGCCGAGGGCACTCCGGAGCAGATCAGGACGAACCCCGAGGTCATTGAGGCCTATCTCGGCAAGGAGGATGACTGATGTCCAGACTGTTGAGCATTGATGGAATCAGTGTGCGCTACGGGGCCATTGAGGCTCTCCACCAGGTGTCCATGAGCGTGGAGGAGGGCGATATCGTCGCCCTGATCGGGGCGAACGGAGCCGGAAAGAGCACCCTGCTCAAGGCTATTGTGGGGCAGGTCCCGCTGTGCGAGGGCTCAATCTCCTTCAGGGATGAGGTCGTCTCAACCAGCGAGAAGCACAGGAAGAGTCTTCCCACACACATGCTGGCACGCATGGGGATCGCCCTTGTTCCGGAGGGCCGTCATGTCTTTGCCGACATGACTGTTGAGGAGAACCTGGACATGGGAGCCTTCTTTGTCAGGGATGCGTCTCTTGTGGCGAGGAAGAAGGAGGAGATGTTTGATTTCTTCCCCATCCTCGGTGCCAGGCGGAAGCAGAAGACACGTTCCCTTTCCGGCGGAGAGCAGCAGATGATGGCAATAGCGCGCGCCCTGATGAGCAGCCCGCACATGCTCCTGCTTGACGAGCCGGGACTCGGGCTTGCACCTCTGGTAGTCCAGGACATTTTCCAGAAGATCAAGCTGATAAACAGCGAGGACAAGGTGACGGTCTTCCTGGTGGAGCAGAACGCCCGCATGGCCCTCAGGTCGAGTGACCGGGGTTACTGCCTGGAGAACGGAAGGATAGTCCTCTCGGATGCCTCATCGGCACTGCTTGAGAACGACAGGGTCCGTCAGGCCTATCTCGGCGAATAAAACTGTGGGAAAACTGCGAATCAGCTGTTAATATGAACTATAAGGAGTCAGCCTCATGATTATAGAGAGAAGAATGACCAAGAACCCGGTGACCATAGGTCCCGATGCCAATATCGCGGAAGCCAGCGAGCTGATGAAGAAGGAGAAGGTCCACCGCCTGCCTGTCCTCGACAAGGACAAGAACCTTGTGGGTGTGATCACGGAGAAGGACATCCTCTTCGCCTCTCCGTCGCCCGCTTCCAGCCTCTCGATCCATGAGATGGCCTACCTTCTGAGCAAGCTCACTGTCAGGAAGCTGATGACGAAGGATCCGGTGACCATCACGAAGGACACGACAGTGGAGGAGGCGGCCAGGCTGATGGTTGACCAGGATCTCTCCTGTCTGCCTGTCGTGGAAGACGGCAAGCTGGTGGGAATCGTCTCAAAGAGCGATATGTTCAAGATTCTCCTGGAGCTCTTCGGTGCCCGTCACTTCGGTGTCCGTCTCTCCTTCCTTGTCGATGACAAGCCGGGAACAATCGCCAGGATAAGCCAGGCCGTGGCACAGGCCGGATGGGACATCATTTCCTTTGGAACTTTCATGGGCACTGACCCCAGCAATGCGATCTGCACGATCAAGGTCGAGGGCTGTGGCCAGAACGAGCTAGTACAGCTCATGCGCCCCATGGTCAGGGAAATCCTGGATGTCAGGGAAGCCTGAGCGTGGCAAGGAACAGACGCGGACAGAAGAGGGCCCAGGAGTCCTCAGACAGCAGCAGGAAGCCGGGGGATGGACAGCCGTCATCCCCCTTTGCCTCTATTGTCCTGAAGGAGAAGAAGGAGCCGGAGAAGAAGAGTGAGCCTGCTGTCCGTCCGAAGAAGCCGGGTCAGATCGTCCAGGGCTATAATCCCTCTGACTCTTTTGCGGACATTCTCTATAACTGGGAGCATACCGGAAACCCGTATGCGATGCCCCATGAAAAAAAGCGCGGCGGAAATGGAGCGGAGGAAAAGAGCCGGAAGAGCTTCGGCGACATCCTCGCCGCCTGGGAGGGCAGGAGCGGGAAGAAGGAGGAGAAGGGCGCGTACAGGCGCGTCAGTCCTTCTTACAGTCCAAGTAAGGACTTCGGTTCCATCCTTGCGGCATTTGAGGGGGATGACGGGAAGCCGGCTTCTTCCGGCAGAGTGCGCCCGTCAGGAAAGAGTGAGGGCGTGAGTGCACATCCCACTGAGGCGGCCTCTGCTGAACCTGATGAGACAGGGAAGGAAGCTGACAAGCCGACAGTCAGCCTCTTCAAAAAGATGGAGGATGACGACGAGATCCCGTCAGCAGTCTCCTGGTCTGTCTTCAGGGGAGCACGGGAGATTGAGCGCCCTGAGCCTTTGCAGGAGGAAGAGAAGAAGGCTGTGAGCAAGACTCCGGACAGGCCCCGCGGCGCCGGCTATCAAGCCTCTGTCAGCTTCGGTGAGATCCTCAGGCGCTATGATGAGAGCCGCACTCCGGTGAGGCAGCAGAAGAAGATCGCGGAGCCGGAGGCAGGTGTGCCGGAGGGCGCCACTGTCGATCTTTTCAGGAAGATGGAGGATGATGACGTCATCCCGGACAATGTCAGCTGGTCCGTCTTCAAGGGGCCGCAGGAGATTGCCAGACCCGCACCTGCGCGTCAGGAAGAGAGAGAAGAGCGGCCACAGGCGGAAGAAGGGCACAGACATGTTCCCGTGAGGAAGAGTCCTTCTTTCATCAGGGAGGCCTCAAAGCCGGTAAGGAGTTTTGATGAGATCCTGAAGGAGAAGGGGGACCTTCTCTCCGTCCGGCGTGAGCGGACGATCAGCGAGCTGAGGCTGATGCTGCCGCAGAGCACGCTCGATCTGCATGGAATGAGTGCTGATGAGGCGCACAGTGCGCTGGTCTCATTCATCAGGGACGCACAGGAGGCAGGTCTCGAGAAGATCGCGGTCATCCACGGCAAGGGACTGCACAGCGAGGACGGACTCGGTGTGCTGCGGAATGTCATGACAGGCGTGCTGGAAGAGCTGGGCTGTGCCCGCGAGTACAGTCATGCCAAGGCCTCACACGGCGGAAGCGGTGTGACCTGGATCATACTGAAAAAGACTAATGAGGGGACGGGAGAAGGAAAACAGGGAGGATGATCATCTCTCCCTGTATACTATTCTCCCCTTTGTCAGATCGTAGGGTGAAAGCTCGACTTTGACGATGTCGCCCGGGACGATCCTGATGTAGTGCTTGCGCATCTTGCCAGACAGATGGGCGAGGATCACAAGCTTGTTCTGAAGTTCGACTCTGAATCTTGTGTTGGGAAGGGCCTCCTTGACGACTCCCTCCACTTCAATTGCTTCTTCTTTGGCCACATTTCCTCCGATTAAGTGCTTTTGCCTCAAGGCTTCACGAATTATATTTCATAGGTGGACACGCGTCAACATCGCCCCGTACGGCCGGAAAGGGCTTATAGAAATGTTACGAAAAGCCCTCCGGCTTGCCGATGGGATGAAAGCGGCAGCCTCAGAATGAGATAGTTGCATGCTTGCCATCAATCCAGAGCACTGCCTCCTGTGTGGAGAATCTGATAAGGCAGTAGTTCCCATCGCATGGCCCGTCAGGGTAGTAGTGGAAGAAGAAATCCTTCCAGAATCGTCTGAGCGTGTCATTATCAGTAATGACTTCAGCTTTCCCGGTGAGACTTGCACTGTCAGCTTCCCTGACGAAAGCGACTCCGGCTTTCTGATTTCTCTGCAGATGCCTTGCCTTCGCCGAGTTGCGGTATGTTGTCATCCATATCTGTCTAATCCCATCATGTGCTATGACATCCATTGCGACAGGACGGGGAAATCCATGTTCGTCGACAGTCGAAAGTGTTACATAGCCGCATCTGTCAAGGATCCAGGATGCCTTGTCCTCATCCTTCATCCACCGCTTGAGGTCTGAACGCAGTTGCGTGGCATTCTGATTGCAGGTGAATACACCGTTCTCATAGCAGTGTATGCAGTAGTCCTCGTTCCTGTGCCCGTCGCCATGAGTTCCGAACTGTTCTGGGGAATTGATGTTCATTCCGCAGCTCTGGCAGAAATGCTTTTCTTCCATGCTGGAATGATGGCACTGGAAGATGTGGAAGGCAAGGGAAAAGCTCCGGGCTGCAGAAAACAAGTGAGATGCTGAGAATGTGGGACAAACTTGTCCTGTATCTTCTGTCAGAATGTACTTACAGACAGAAAGTGCAGATGCAAAGAAGCTGGTCAATGCATGTACCCGTGATCGGGGCTGACATGGCCGTGGATGGTGTGCGGACAAGATACAGGCCTGTTGATCAGAATCCCGCAGGCTCACCTGTGGGAGCAGTCAGTTGCCGTTTTCATTCAGCCCGGTCTTGAGCAGGTATTCCGTGATTGCCTGGAGCTGGTAGAGCGCGTTCTGTGTGCCCACTTCCTCATCATGAGGACTCATGAGCGCTTGAGGAGTGACGTTTATCGCCCGGCAGATCTTCTCGAAATTGCGCATCGTGAGGTTCTCGGCTCCACGCTCAATCTCGGCGACAGTGCCCGCGCTCAGCTTCACGAGCTGTGCGAACTGCCTCTGGCTGAGATTGTTCAGCCGCCTGAAGCGCCTGATGTTGTGTGCCAAGAGCTCCAATGTGTCGAACCTGTCCATATGTCCTGAGCGCGTCTCCCGGATCAAAGAAATTGCTTTTTAAGCCTAAAGGATTATCCAGATAATGTATATAAAACTATACTATGTCATTTGCTCGCTGATGGTGAGCAGAACAGGCATTCTCCGACGCTTGAAACTGCCGCTCGTTCGGTGCGATACTTTGCCCATATTTCTTCCAGGGGGATCGCCATGGATGCATTGAGGCGCTATCTTGAAAAGGCCGGAAGCGCGATGACGCTTGAGACTGTGAACTGGGTTTCATCCCTTTCTCTCGTTGCTGAGGTCAGCCCGCAGATCGCGGCCTCCATCGTGAAGGAGCTTGAGGACCAGCGCTGCAACTACCTGAAACTGATTGCAAGCGAGAACTTCTCCTCACTCTCTGTCCAGGCGGCCATGGCGAACCTGCTGACGGACAAGTACGCCGAGGGCTACCCATACCACCGTTTCTATGCCGGATGTGACAATGTTGACGCAGTGGAGTCTCTGGCGGTGGAGAAGGCGAAGGAGCTTTTCGGCGCCGAGCATGCCTATGTCCAGCCTCACAGCGGAGCAGACGCAAACCTGTGTGCATACTGGGCCATCCTGAACACACGTGTCCAGATGCCTTCGCTTCAGGAGATGGGCGTGTCGAATGTCAGCGACATGAGCCGCGAGGACTGGAACCGGATCCGCAGTGCCTGTCACAATCAGCGCCTGCTCGGTCTGGACTACTATTCCGGCGGTCATCTGACACATGGCTACAGGCAGAACATCTCCGCACAGCTCTTTGACGCCTACTCATACACAGTTGATGAGAAGACGATGCTGCTTGACTACGACGACATCGAGCGGAAAGTCAGGCAGATCAGGCCGTTGATTCTTCTGGCGGGCTACTCAGCTTATCCCCGGAAGATCGATTTCAGACGCCTGTCGCAGATCGCACATGACAACGGAGCGGTCTTCATGGTTGACATGGCGCACTTCGCGGGCCTTGTGGCCGGAGGCGTCTTCACCGGAGAGTACAATCCGGTCCCATGGGCTGATGTCGTCACAAGCACGACTCACAAGACCCTGCGCGGACCGCGCGGCGGCCTCATTCTCTGCAAGGAGGAATTCAGGGAATCAGTCGACAAGGGCTGTCCTCTGGTCATCGGCGGGCCTCTTGGGCATGTCATCGCGGCCAAGGCCCTCTGCTTCATCGAGGCCCTGCGTCCGGAGTACAGGGAATACGCCCACAGGATCGTCGCAAATGCCCAAGATCTGGCTCTGGCGCTGAAGGAGGAGGGCTGCAGGATCCTCACCGGAGGAACGGACAACCACCTGATGCTGCTTGACGTCTCCCCGTTCGGGCTGAACGGGCGGCAGGCAGAGAGCCTGATGAGGGAGTGCGGCATCACGCTCAACCGCAATGCGCTGCCATTTGACAAGAACGGTCCCTGGTACACCAGCGGACTGCGCCTCGGCACTCCAGCCCTCACGACGCTGGGAATGGGGGAGGCAGAGATGAAGGAGATCGCCTCGATCATCGCCCTCGTGCTCAAATCCGCACAGCCGGTCAGGCTCACAAAGGGACCAAAGGCAGGACAGCTGAGCCGCAACAGGGCAAAGGTGTCACAGCAGGTGCTGGAGGAGGCCAGAGGCCGCGTCAGCGCCCTGCTCGCTGCCTTCCCGCTCTATCCCGAGCTTGACCTTGACTTCCTCAGGCAGGAATTCGCACTCAGTGAATGACCCTGCGGCATGAGACCATTGTCTGCGCTTTTGTTCGTCAAACGGCCCTCAGACTTGTAAAACAGTCAAAAAGGGCCAGCAATGTTGCAATTTGTTGCAATTAATGTTGACTTCCCGCGATAGTGGTTTACAATTCTCCTTAGACAGCCTCAGCAAGGAGAGTACACATGTCCGACAAAATGAGAAGCGTTCCTTTCCGGAATCTTTTGAAGAGGGTCTTCGGAGAGCTTGCCAGCCATGATTCGATCTTCTCGATCAGGAGGGATTCATTCCGTCTGGGAAGAACCGGCGGCGATGTTGGTGTTTTCAGCCAGAAGGCGTCCTGCCCGCTGGGGCCTGCTGCCGGTCCGCACACACAGCTTGCCGGCAACATCATAACGAGCTATCTGGCGGGAGCACGCTTCATCGAGCTCAAGACTGTCCAGATCATGGACACGCTTGAGATAGCCAAGCCCTGCATTGACGCGAGGGACGAGGGCTACAATGTCGAGTGGAGTACGGAGTACACCCTCCCGAAGGCCTATGATGAATACCTCAAGGCCTGGATCATCGTCCACATGCTTGACATGCTGGGACAGGAGGACTGGAAGGAACCCTCATTCATCTTCAACATGTCTGTCGGATACAACCTTGAAGGCATAAAAAAGGAAAGGATGCAGCATTTCATCGACAGTATGAAAGATGCGTCCGTTGACGGCCGTTTTGACGCTTATATCGACACTGCGCAGAGGCTCGTCGCAGACGGACTGCTCAGGGGTACTGCCTTCGAGGGCTGCGAGGAGCGTATCCTCAGCCGCCTGCCGCTGATCAGCAGGTGCATATCTCCCTCAGTCACACTCTCGACCATGCACGGCTGCCCCCCTGAGGAGATAGAGGCGATCTGCTCATACATGCTCACTGAGAAGGGACTTGACACCTTCGTCAAGCTCAACCCGACCCTGCTCGGCTATGATGAAGTGAGGTCGATTCTCGACAGCCTGGGTTACGATTATGTCGTCCTGAAGAGAGAGAGTTTCCTTCACGATCTCCAGTGGAATGACGCTGTCTCCATGCTTCACCGTCTGGCCGATCTGGCAGGGAAAAACGGCAGGGGCTTCGGGGTCAAGCTCACGAACACTCTCGGAAACGTCAATGACCAGGCGGTCCTCCCAGGGGAGGAGAGGTATATGTCAGGCCGCGCGCTCTTCCCGATATCGACGACAGTGGCGCTCCGGCTCAGCCAGGAGTTTGACGGACGCCTTCCCATCTCCTACTCAGGAGGTGTGAGCGCCATGAATGTGGCCGCGCTTTATGAGACGGGCATCCATCCGATCACGGTCGCAACCGACATGCTCCATCCGGGCGGCTATATGAGGCTTTCCCAGATGGCCGACCTGGTCAGCCACAGCGCTGCCGGCAGCTATGACCATGTCGACACCGCCCTTCTGGAGAAGCTGTGCAGTGATGCCAGAAGACCTGACTCCATTTACCGCAAGGACTACAGGGGAGAGGACAACGTGAAGCTCGGCAAACAGCTGCCGATGAATGACTGTTATGTGGCCCCCTGTGTCGCCTCCTGCCCGATCCATCAGGACATTCCCGAATATGTCTGCCTAATGGGCGAGGGACGCTACGCCGAGGCCCTGGCCGTGATCCTGGACAAGAATGCGCTGCCGAACATAACCGGCTGGATCTGCGACCACCAGTGCCAGCGCCACTGCAGCAGAATGGACTACGAGGGGGCAATCGCTATAAGGAAGATCAAGCGTCTGGCCTGTGAGCTGGGTGAGAAAGAGTATATGGAAGAGATCTGGACCTCTCCAGGTGAGCCTGCTGACGTGCGCGCTGCCGTCGTCGGTGCGGGACCCGCCGGTCTGTCAGCGGCATTCTTCCTGGCCCGTGCGGGGTTCAACGTGACGCTGTTTGAGCGTGAGGAGAAGGCAGGCGGTGTTGTCGCCAATGTGATCCCGGAGTTCAGGATACCTGAGCAGGTCGTACAGAAGGATGTTGACTTCATCGCTCAGAACGGAGTGTCGATGATCTTCGGTGCGGATCCTTCCACGCTTGATGTCAGCAGTCTCAGGGCCGAGGGCTATGACTGGATCTTCTATGCAGTCGGAGCCGAGAAGCCCAGAAAGGCCGCGATCAGCGGAAATGGTCCTGTCATAAGCGCCACTGAGTTCCTCAGGACGGCGAAGGAGGGTGAGGTCCCGCTTGGCTGGAAGATCGTCGTCATGGGCGGCGGAAACACGGCCATGGACGCCTGCCGTGCGGCTGCAAGGGCAGGAAACACTGTCACCTGCGTCTACAGGCGCAGCAGGGGCGAGATGCCCTGCGACAGGGAGGAGTTCGAGGCCGCCTGCGAGGATGGAGTGGAGTTCAGGCTTCTGACCAATCCAAAGGACTTCACTGACGGCGTGCTCACGCTGGACGTGATGGAGCTCGGTGAAAGGGATGCCTCAGGAAGACGCAGGCCGGTTGCCAGCGGCGAGAGCGTGACAATCAGCTGCGACCTGCTGATCAGTGCCATCGGTGAGGAGACTGACAGTGTACTGCTGAAGGACCTCGAGACGGAGGCGGAGGAAGACTACAGGATCGGAGATCACGTCTTTGTCGTGGGCGACAGTGTCAGCGGACCTTCGACTGTCGTGCGAGCCATGGCCAGCAGCCGGCATGCGGTGGACAGATGCATCGACCTGGTCCTCGATGAGCTTGAGGAAGAAGATGATGATGAGTGCTGCGGGCATGAGCATGACGATGAGTGCTCCTGCGGCTGTCATGATCACGAGCACGGCCATGATGATGAGTGCGCCTGTCATGATCATGATGATGAGGACGAAGATGAGGATGAAGATACTCTCCGAAGAAAGGAGGATGAGTACTTTGCCATGATCGAGGGCAAGAAGGCCTCACTTATTCCAGAGGGCGGAGAAGACTTCCTGAAACATGAGGCCTCGCGCTGTCTTGAGTGCTCATATCTGTGCAACAAGTGTGTTGATGTCTGTCCCAACAGGGCCAACATAGCACTTGATCTGAGAGACAGCGGACTTTTCGAGGATCCTTTCCAGATCCTGCACATCGATGCCTACTGCAACGAGTGCGGCAACTGTGAGACCTTCTGTCCATACGACGGAGGCCCGTACAGGAAGAAGTTCACGCTCTTCTCCAGCAGAAAGGACTTCCTCGACAGCACGAATGACGGTTTCTACTATGATGACGGGCTGGTCACTGTCAGGCTCGGCGACAGGATAGAGAGCGGAAGGATAGATGAGAACGGAGACCTCGAGCTCGACATTCCAGAAGAGGTCCTGGCCATGATCAGTGAGGTGTTCATCAGCTGCAGGTATCTGCTAAATGAAGTGGATGAGGACTGAAGGAGGAGCGAATGTCAAGAATTCTTATTGAGAACGTGACTGTCATCCAGACCCTTCCTCCATTCGAGGTGCAGGAGGGGCGTGACGTCCTGATCGAGGACAGCCGTATTGTCTCGACCGGACCGGCCGGAAGCCACGCGGAGGCGGAGCGCGTCATTGACGGGCGCGGGAAGTACCTCATCGCCGGCAATGTCTGCTCGCATCACCATTATTATTCCGGTCTCTCCCGCGGCATGCTGATCAGCGCCGGTCCCCAGACGGACTTCATACAGGTCCTCAAGGAATGGTGGTGGCGTCTTGACAGGGCCCTGGACGAGGAGGCCTGCTACTACTCATCCCTCATCTGCTCGATGGATGCGGTGGCAAGCGGCACAACCTGCTGCGTGGATCACCATGCAAGCCCGTCCTATATTGACGGATCCCTCTCCACGATAGCTCGCGGAATGCGGGAAGTGGGGTTGCGCGGAGTCACCTGCTATGAGGTGACTGACCGGAACGGAGGAATGAGGGAAGTCGAGAAGGGCGTCGAGGAAAACGTCCGTTTCGCCAGACAGATCGACGAAGAGAGGCGCAGCAATCCTCATCCGATGGTAGAGGCAATGATCGGAGGGCATGCCCCGTTCACGCTCCCGGACGGAGCGCTTGAGCTGATGGGTGAGGCTGTCAGGAGCACAGGCCGCGGGATCCACCTTCATGTGGCGGAGGACAAGTACGATGTCGTGCACAGTCATCACCATTACAACAAGGACATCGTCACGAGGCTTGAGGAGCACGGACTGATCACGGACAGATCGCTCCTGGTCCATGCGCTCCACCTTTCACAGGATGAGATTGACATCATCAACAGCCGTGATGCCTTCCTGGCACACAACCCGAGGAGCAACATGAACAACCATGTGGGCTACCTGAAGAACATCGCCAGGGTCAGGAACCTTGTCATCGGAACCGATGGCTGCGGCGGGAATATGTTCGAGGAAGTCAAGCTGGGCTTCTTCAAGCATAAGGACGAAGGCGGTCTCTTCTGGCCGGCTGACTTCGTCACGGCCCTTACCCGCGGCAACAGGCTTGTGGAGCGCTGCTTCGCTGACGGAAGGAAGTGGGGCAGGGTCGAGGCCGGCTACACAGCCGATCTGGTTCTGCTGGACTACAGGGCGCCGACGCCTGTAGTTGATGAGAATGCCGCCGGGCATTTCGTCTGGGGCATGGGAAGCGGAAACGTGCACAGCGTCATAATCGACGGCAGGCTGGTGTATGACAATCATGCCTTCACCGGCATTGACGCCGAGGCGGTGTACAGAAGGGCCCGCGAAGTTGCGCGCGAGGTCTGGAAACGTGCGGACAAAATCAAATCATAAAACAATGGAGATAAGCATGAGCATTCAGAAGACAATCAGGGAAATGGCTGAGAAGTACCGTGACTACACGGCCGAGACACTGTCCAAGCTGGTCAGGACCAAGAGCTACTCATCAAAGGAGGAGGATGTCTGCCGCCTCATCGTGAAGCTCTGCCAGGAGGCGGGATTCGACGAAGTCAGGATTGACGGACTTGGATCTGTCGTTGCCAGAATAGGCAGCGGACCGAAGACACTGGCCTTTGATGCGCACATCGACACAGTGGAAGTCGGTAACCTCAAGAACTGGACTTTCGATCCCTTCTGCGGAGACATCAAGGACGGAAAGGTCTGGGGCAGGGGTGCCAGTGACCAGAAGGGCGGCGCCGCGAGCATGATCGCCGCAGGCCGCATGCTGAAGGAGCTGGGCTACAAGGGCGAGTACTCCGTCTATTTCACCTTCACCGTAATGGAGGAGGACTGCGACGGAATGTGCTGGAAGTACCTCATCGAGGAGGAAGGCTTCAAGCCTGACCTCATTGTCTCCACAGAGCCCACAAGCTGCCGTATCTACCGCGGTCACAGAGGCAGAATGGAGATCAGGATCATACTGCGCGGAATTTCCTGCCACGGATCCGCTCCGGAACGCGGAGTCAGCGCCGCATACAAGGCGGCCCGCGCCGCGCTTGCCATAGAACAGCTGAACAAGGACCTGCAGCCGGATGAGGACAACTTCCTCGGAAAGGGCACGATCACCGTCAGCCAGATCGACGTCAAGGGACCCAGCCAGTGTGCGGTTGCCGACTACGCCATGCTGTACTGCGACAGGCGTCTCACCTGGGGCGAGGATGCCGATCTCGCTATCAGTCAGGTCCGTGAGTACGTGTCCAAGGCGACAGGGGATGATCCTGACTCGATCATCGTCGAGATGCCGAACTACGAGAAGATCGGATGGACCAACAAGGAATACTCCCAGGAGCTTTACTTCCCGACCTGGAAGCTGGATGCGGATCATCCGCTTGTCAGGGCGGCGGTCGCTGACTATGAGGCCCTGTACGGCAAAGAGCCCGTCGTGGACAAGTGGACCTTCTCCACGAATCTGGTCGCCACCACAGGAAGGCACAAGATCCCGGCAATCGGCTTCGGCCCCGGTGACGAGGCACAGGCACATGCGCCGAACGAGATCAACAGGGTGGAGGATCTGGTGATCTGCTCCGGATTCTATACGCTGCTTCCCTATGCTCTGGAGGGAAGACTGGATTGAGCCGGCATGCCCGGTGTTGCTCAGGGGCCGGATCATAACCGGCCCCTTCAACTTTGATTTGGCAAAGTCACGCTGTGGTAGTATAATTGCACTGGAAAATGAATTTCATGAACAATTCACCATTATACAACAAATTGTATAATGATTAAGGAGCAGTGTCTTGGTCAGGATAGACGACAGAATCAGAAGGATAGATGCCATTGAGAAGGCCAGCGGAAAGGCAAAGTACCTTTGCGACATCAGCCTTGACGGCATGCTTTATGCACGCATGGTGCGCTCCACGATAGCACGTGGAAGAATAGTGTCAATCAACGTGCCTCCCCTGCCGGAGGGCTACTACTTCGTCACGGCGGATGACATTCCTGAAGGCTGTGCCAACAGCCTCTGGATGATTGCCAAGGACTGGAGATGCTTCGCCAGCGGTGACGTGCGCTACGTCGGTGAGACAATAGGCCTCCTGGTGGGTCCGAGCCTTGCCGTGCTGAAGGCGCTTGAGGAGTCTGTCAGAATAGAATACGAGGAGATGGAGGCGGCCATCAGCATTGACGATGCCATTGCGGTCAAGGGCGGGCCCATTCTAGAGAAGGACGATATCCACTGCTCGCTGACGAGCCAGAAGGGAGGAGACATTGATCAGATCCTCTCAGGCGCTGCCCAGATTGTCGAGGAGACAATTGAGACAGGCTTCCAGGAGCATGTTCACCTGGAGACGAATGCCGCCATCTGCACGATCGAGGACGGCCGGTACACCTTCTACATCTCCTGTCAGTGTCCCTTCTATGTGCGCAAGAGCGTTGCCGGACTGCTGGGACTCAGACCTGAGGACATACGCGTCAAACAGACGACGACAGGCGGAGCCTTCGGAGGGAAGGAGCATTTCCCTGACGTCCTCGCCGGGCCGCTCCTGGTTGCGGAGCACAAGATCCGCAAGCCGATCAAGCTTGTCTTTGACCGTGAGGAGGACATGATCTATTCGGTCAAGAGGCATCCTTCGAAGATAGTCCTCAAGACAGGACTTGACAGTGAGGGAAACATACTTGGCAGCGACATCCGCGTCTATTACAACTGCGGCGCATATCTCTCATCAAGCTATGTCGTGCTCCAGCGCGGAGTCTTCCACGCAAACGGAGTGTACAACTTCCCTGCGACCCGCATCAGGGGCTATGGGATGGCGACCAACACCTTCCCAAGCGATGCCTTCCGCGGCTTCGGAGCCCCTCAGACACTCTTCGCGATCGAGACCCATCTGGACCATATCGCCGCGAAGCTCAAAGTTGATCCGGTGGAGTACAAGAGACGCTATTTCCTCAGACAGGGAGATGAGACCGTCACTGAGGGCCACATAGTGGAGAAGGTCGTCCTTGAGGAGATGCTCAATCAGGTGGCAGAGAAGAGCGGCTATTTCAGAAAGGCCGCCGAGTACAGGCGTGGCAGCGGACGCGGTATCGGAATGAGCTTCTACAACCACGGAGGAGCCTTCACCGGAAACGGGGAACAGAGCATCATCAAGGCTCATCTCAGACTTGTCAAGGACGGTGACCGGTTCACGATCCTGTGCGGACAGACAGAGATGGGACAGGGCTTCAGGACCATTCTCAGGAAGATTGTCGCAAGCGTGCTTGAGGTTGACATGGATGACATAGTCTACGACAACCCTGACACTGATCTCGTGCCGGACAGCGGACCGACTGCTGCCAGCCGCTCGACCATGATCGTTGGCAGACTCGCCGAGGAGGCCGCGATGCAGATGAAGGAGCGCATGTCGGAAGAGCATGTCGAGATTGAGACCGAGTACAAGCATCCGGAGGGCCACCCCTGGGACCAGGACACCTTCAAGGGCGATGCCTACCTGGGATACGGCTGGGGCTGTGCCTGTGTCGAAGTGGAAGTGGACAAGCTGACGAATGAGGTAAAGGTTGTCGGCATCTGGTCAAGTCATGATATCGGGCGTGCGATCGATGAGCTGATCGTTCACGGCCAGGTCAACGGTGGCATTGTCCAGTCGCTTGGCTATGCCTCAATGGAGAAGATGGAGAACCGCGGCGGCCATTTCCGCCAGACAAGCATGAGCGACTACGTCGTTCCGACGAGCATGGACTTCCCCAGACAGGAATGGGGACTGGTCGACAATCCTTACGAGTGGGGTCCTTTCGGAGCCAAGGGCATGGGCGAGCTGGTCTTCAACGGAGCAGATGCCGCATACATTGACGCGCTTGAGAGGGCGCTTGATGTGACCATCACCAGGATACCGATGCCGGTTGAGGACATTGAAGGAGCAAGGGCATGATTGAGTTTGTATTGAATGGAAGACAGGTGCGCTTCAGCGGCAACCCGCTGACCCGCCTGATTGACGTGCTGAGGGAGGACTTCGGACTCACCGGCACGAAAGAGGGCTGCGGAGAGGGTGAGTGCGGAGCCTGCTCAGTACTCAGGAACGGAAAGCTCACCACCAGCTGCCTGATCCCTGTCGGCGCGGTTTGCGGAGACGAGATCGTGACTATCGAGGGACTTCGCGAGACAGAGCAGGGCAAGTGCCTGATTGACTGTTTCGCAGAGGCCGGCGCAGTGCAGTGCGGCTTCTGCATTCCGGGAATGGTGATGGCGGCCCAGGCCCTTCTGCTGTGCAACAGCCATCCGGATGAAGACGACGTCAGACTGGCCATCAGCGGAAATATCTGCCGCTGTACGGGTTATGACCTGATTGTTGACGCCATTATCATGGCAAGTGAGAAGGGGGCGGGACTGTGGTAGAGAAATGCTTTATTCCGACCTCCCTGGCGGAGGCACTTGAGATCAGGAAGGAGACAAAGGCCCGTCCTCTCGCCGGAGGAACAGACCTCATGGTCCAGTACAAACAGGGACAGGGCATCACCCCTGTCTTCCCCTGGCCTGTGATGATCATCAGCTCAATCGGAGAGCTGAGGGGCATTGAGAAAGGTGAGGACGGATCAGTGCTGATCAGGGCCCTCACCACGCCATATGAGATCGCGAACTGTCAGGATGTTCCCTATCCTGTCCGTGAGGCGGCCTCACGCATGGGTGCGGTTGCGCTTCGCAACAGCGCGACCATAGGCGGCAACATCGGAAACGCATCCCCAAAGGGGGATCTGCCACAGCCGCTGATACTTCTGGATGCCACGGTCGTGCTCAAGAGCCTTGACGGTGACAGGGAAGTGCTGCTTGATGACTTCATCCTGGGCAGCAAGAAGACTGACCTGAGGGACGATGAGATCATCTATGCCGTGCGCATACCGAAAGTTGAGTACACACACGTCTTCTACCGCAAGATCGGCACCAGGAGGGCAAATGCGATCTCGAAGCTGTCCCTGAGCTGTCTGATCAGGGTTGAGGACGGAGCCGTGACTGACTTCCGCGCCTCATCAGGAGCAGCCGGCCCCAAGGTCATAAGGAGCAGGGAGACCGAGGCCATACTCAAAGGCAGGCGGCTTGAGGACGTCAAGTCGCTGATACCTGAAGTCCTTGACGGCTGGAACAGGGCCATCAGTCCCCATGCCATGCCTGAGTACAGGAGAAACACGACCAGGAGAATGCTTGAGCACTTCCTCCTGGAGTCGGTCAGCGCTTCATCGGAGTGCATCATCCACTAGGAGGTGAATGTGAGACGGATCATAGTCGCCAAGACAATGGAGGAGGCCTACAAGGCCAGAAGGGACAGTGCCGGAGCCGTCTATCTGACGGGAGGAACCGAAGTACTGCGCCTGGGCGGCCGGGCGGATGCCGGCAGCACGATCATAGACATTTCGTCCTTCCTTCCGGCTGACATCAGTCTGGACAGGGATAAGAATCTGGTGATAGGGGCCGCGGCCACCTTCCAGGATGTCATTGACAGTCCCCTGACACCTGAATGGCTCAGGAAGGCCTGCCGCTACATGGCAAGTCTCAGCCTGAGGATGCAGGCGACCGTGGGCGGCAACATCGCCTCTTTAAGGGATGACAGCTATCTGATCCCGACACTGCTTGCAGCCGGAGCCAGGCTGAAGACCTATGGCAACAGGGGCTTTATGGAAGGCAGCCTCCAGGACTATGTGTCCAACGGCGGCTCACGCTATGCAATACTCTCCGTCACAGTTGACAGGGATGCCTGTGTGGCAAGCAGGCGGATCGCCCGTTCTTCTTCAACACACAGCGCGCTCAACATCGCGCTCGGCAGGGGAAGAGGCTTCTTTGCCGCGCTGAAGGGCAGCGGGATCCTTCAGGGCATTGAGGCGATCAATGCCTGCGAGCCTGTCGATGACCTGACCGGATCCGCCGGATACAAGCGCTACATCATCGGCCAGTGTGCCGGACTGCTTTCACAGGAGGTGGAGGAATGATCACATTCACCTTGAACGGAAAGAGAATCGAGACGGAACTGGACAAGGACATGAGGCTGCGTGATGCGCTCTATGCCCTTGGCTGTACCAGCGTGCGTGACAGTGATGACCATGAAGGCTTCACCGGCAGTGACATCATTATCTTCAACGGAAAGCCGAGATCATCAAACCTCACTCTGCTTTATAAGGCTGAAGGCGCCGAGATCAGGACGGCCGAGAGCCTCAGGAATGGCAGGGACATCAACTGGGTCCAGAAGGCCATGATCAGGGCCGGTGTCGTCCAGAGTGCCTATAACTCCCCGACAGTCGCCCTCCTGCTGACCTGGCTGCTGGAGAACAAGCCGGATGCTGGACGTGAGGATGTGAAGGAGATCCTGTCCAGCGTATTCATCAGAGACGCCGGATATGAGCACTTCTATCTTGCGGTGAAGCTTGCCCAGGAGATGGCCCGGTACGGCGAGTACCGCAGTGCGGTCTCCCCTTCATTCCGCGAGAATCTGGAGTACATCGGAAAGCCCATGGACAAGGTCGACGGAGTCTCTCTGGTCGCCGGCGAGAAGGTCTACGTCGAGGACAAGGTGGAGGAGGGAAGCTGCGTGCTCGCAATTCTCCGTTCCCCCTATGCCATGGCATATATCAAGAGCATTGACACTTCTGAGGCCGAGGCGCTTGAAGGAGTCGAGGCCGTCATCACGTATCTCAACTGTCCTGACATCTACTACATGCAGGCCGGACAGGGAGAGCCCGAGCCGAGCCCGTATGACAGGAGGCTCTTCAACCGCAAGGTGCGCCATGTGGGCGACAGAGTCGCCGGAATAGTCGCGCGCGACCGTAAGACGGCTGACAGGGCAATGGAACTTATCAGGGTCGAGTATGAGCCGCTCAGGCCGGTGCTGTCGGTTGAGGACGCCATGGCCGTGGACGCGCCGCTTGTCCACAACGGAAAGGTGGAATACGTCTCAGGAGCTCCGGATGATCTTGATGAGTACAACAGGAATTATGACGAGAGGGACGGCAAGGTCATATACCAGTTCCCGCTCCACGGAGACATAAGGCACAACATCGCGGCCGGAGCCCACGGAGGAATCGGAGATGTTGAGAAGGCCTTCAGGGAGGCGGATGCCGTGGTTGAGGCCACATACAGGACGAGCCAGGTCCAGTGCACCCCGCTTGAGCCCCATGTCTGCTGGTCCAAGCTGGAAAACGGCAGGCTCGTGCTGCACTGTTCCACACAGGTTCCATACCATGTCAGAAGGATCGTCGCCAAGGTCTGCCAGATCCCGGAGAACAAGGTCCATGTCATCAAGGAACGTGTGGGCGGCGGCTATGGCAGCAAGCAGGATATCCTGGTCGAGGACCTGTGCGGCTATGCCACCTGGCTGACAGGAAAGCCCGTCTATTTCCGCAACAGCCGTGCGGAGGAGTTCTATGCCAACAGCACGCGCCATCCGATGAGGCTGACAGTGAAGATGTCGGGCATGAAGGACGGCACGATAACAGGAATCTACATGGATGTCAGGGCAAATACCGGGCCATATGGTAACCACTGCCTCACTGTTCCGATGAACGCCAGCAGCAAGACGCTGCCGCTTTTTGCGGTTCAGAACATGTACTATGACCTCAACACCTATTACAGCAATATCCCGCCGGCCGGAGCCTATCAGGGATATGGTGCTCCGAAGGGCTACTTCGCCATCATGAGCTGCATGGATGAGCTGGCGCATAAGCTCGGTGTGGATCCGCTGGAGATGGCACTGAAGAATGTCGTCGACGAGGGCTATATGCTTGAGATTCTCAAGGGCCTCGGAGAGGGCAGGGAAGGTGCTGTCGTGCCTGTCGGATCCTGCGGTGTCAGGCAGGCGCTTCTCAAGGGTGCCGAGATGATCAACTGGGGACACAGGGAGGTCAGTGAAGATCCTGACTGGGCAATCGGAAAGGGCTTTGCCATGATCCAGCAGGGATCAGGACTTCCCGGTCTGGACCAGTCCAATGCTCAGTGCAAGCTCCTTCCGGACGGAAGCATTGTCCTGCTCTCAGGAGGTGCTGATATCGGAACAGGGCTGGACACGATCAGTGCCAAGATCGCCTGTGAACTGCTGAAGGTTGATCCGTCCAGAGTCAGCGTAGTATCCGGAGACACCGATTCGTGCCTCTTTGACACCGGTGCCTATGCCTCAAGCGGAACTTATTTCTCCGGAAATGCAAGTCTCAATGCGGTGCGTGATCTCAGGTCCAGAATGCTTGCAGAGGCTGCCAGGCAGATGGGTGAGGATGCTTCTGGCCTCGATCTGGAGTCTCCCGGTTACGTTGTCTCGGGAAAGACCGGGAAAAAACTCAGCTACCAGAAGCTGAGTCATGATGCCCTTGCCGGCGACGGTACAGGTGCAATTGTCGGAACAGGCAGTTTCGCGACTTCCAACAGCGCGATACCCTACGGCGCACACTTCGCCCAGGTGGCGGTAAACAGACGCACTGGTGAGATCAGGGTACAGAAGTTCTACGCGCTGCAGGATGCCGGTACTCCTATCAATCCTGAGCTCGCGCTCTGCCAGATGTACGGTGCCGCGATGAAGTCCATCGGACACACTCTCTATGAGGACATGGTCCTGGACAAGAACGGCAGGTGCATAAATGCGAACTTCACGGACTACTGTGTTCCGATGGTCGCGGAGGCACCGGAAGATTTCAAGGCAGTTCTCATCGACGTGAACGATCAGTACGGCCCCTTCGGAGCCAAGAGCATCTCTGAGATCGCAACCAACGGTGCGGCTCCCGCTATCGCCAATGCGATCTACGATGCGGTGGGTGCCAGGGTGCGCTCCTGGCCGATCACCCCGGAGAAAATTCTCCACGAACTGGGAAAGTTCTGATCCTTTCCTCTTCATCATCACGGGGGCTGGCACAGGCTGTGTCCAGCCCCCTGTTTTATGCATTGAAACTTTTTCCGCTGTCTCTTGAAAAGTCTTCATCAAAGGTGCAATCATAGCCCCTGCATCCGTGTGCAAGGAGGCGGACAGTCCATGATTAGTGTCGTGACAAGGCAGCTGAGAGGAAGCGGGAGACTGGAGTGCAACCGTCTGCCGAAATTCAGGGCAAAGGAGCACTCACAAACCCTTGATTCATCCCTGCTGAGGGAAGACGAGCGGGAAGGCTATGGCTACGAGACAGGCTTCAGGGTCCTGCCTTATCTGCTGCAGGACAGCTTTACCCGTGACCGCAGATTGGTGGATGTCAAGACTGTCGTGCTGGAAAACAGACATCTGAGGGCCGAATTCTGGCCTCAGTACGGTGCCAGACTTGCCAGCCTCTATGACAAGGATGCAGACCGTGAGATACTCTACTCCAACAAGGTCCTGCAGTTTGCTGACCTCGCCATACGCAAGGCCTGGTTCAGCGGCGGCATTGAGTGGAATATCGGACAGCTCGGACATACTTTCACTACCTGTGATGACGTTTTCATGGCAGTGGTTGACGGGCCTGAGGGGCAGTTCCTCAGGGCCTGGGAGTACGAGAGGTGCAAGGGCCTGTTCTGGAATATCGACTTCCATCTCGCGGACGATGATGACTTCCTCTCTGTCTACGTCCGTGCCGTTAATCCCCGTGATGTCCCGGTGCCATTTTACTGGTGGACGAACACTGCTGTGCCGGAGGAGAAAGGCATGAGGGTCTTCTCAGGTACTGACGGGATCATCTATATCGACCATTCCTCACTCACAGGTGCAAATGCCTGGCGGCTGATGGCACACGGCTGCCTGCCGCAACTGGATGGCAGACATCCCGGACGGGACTATTCATATCCTGAAAGCTTTGATGAGTATTCAAATGAGTACTTCTTCCAGAACAGACACTCACTGGATGAGACCTGGGAGGGGGCAGGCTACAGGGACGGAAGGTTGTTTTTCGAGCGCTCAAGCACACAGCTGTGCTACCGCAAGCTCTTCTGCTGGGGAGGTCATCAGGGAGGGCGCCACTGGCGTGACTACCTGTCTGACCCGGGAGAGGGAGACTATGTGGAACTGCAGGCCGGATTCTGCAGGACACAGCTCCACGGCATGGACATTGCCGCTTCCAGTCAGCTTGACTTCGTGCAGTTCTTCGGTTCCGCCAGTCTGGACGGATCTGTTTTCGACGGAGAATGGAAAGATGCGAGGGACAGAGTCTATGCCGCTATCGATGAGCGGCTTGACGGACGGATTGTCAATGAGCGCCTCGAGCTCTACAGGAGCCTGCAGAATGCCGTGCCTGAAAGGATCCTGCACACAGGCAGCGGCTGGGGAAGGCTTGAGCTTGAAAGAGGACTTCAGTGTCCGCAGGGACTTGTCTTCCCGCCTGAGAGCATCACAGTGCAGCAGCTGCCCTGGCTTGGCCTGCTGAAGGGACAGAGAATGGCCGGGGCAGAGATTCCTGTCTCGTTCATCACGGATCTGTCCTGGAGACCGCTTCTCGAGAGTGCCTGTGACGGGAGTGCGACAATGCTGAACCTGCTTGGAGTCATGCTTCTCGAAAACGGGCTTGACAGCGAGGCAGAAGCTTCCTTTGAACGTGCGCTGCAGGTCAGAGCGAATACCTTTTCCCTGCGCTGTCTTTCTCAGTGTGCGCTCCGGAACGGAGATGAGGAGAGGGCCATGTCCTTCATGGACCGCTGCTGCAGTCTCTCACAAGAGAGGGAATACGCTGAGGAATATCTGGACCTCCTCTGCTCCTGCGGACGCTGGGACGCTGCCTGGGCCTTCTACTCATCGCTTGGCTGTGAGCTGAAGGCTAACGAGAGGATAATGCATGCAGTCCTTCCGGCCGCGCTTGAGAAGGCTGAGTACGGTTTTCTCAGGGACATTTACAGCCATGAGCCTGCGGTCATCAGGGAAGGAAACAGAGTCTATTCCGACGGCTGGTTCGTCTACCAGGCACTGGAGAAGGCAAAGAGGGAAGGAACTGAGTTTTCCCCGCAGCTTGTCCAGGAGTGCAGGGATGCGGACGACATGCCTTTCTCTGTTGATTTCAGACAGGGCTGAGCCTGTGCCGGATACAGGATGGAGCACAAGGTCCTGCCTGCAGTTAAGTACACAGGAAAAAGCCTTTCCTGCTGTTAGCCCGGATTCTGGACACCTGTGCCCAGAAAAAGGCCTTTACCGGACCAGCCCGCGCTCGCTGTAAGCCCTGAGTCTGTCCAGAATCATGCTGCTTCGGGGATCCTCCAGTGTCCTTGACTCAATGCTCTCCGCCTTTTCCGCGTCCTTAATTATTTCCCTGTAGCCTGAGGGTGTGATGTGGAAGTTCGCCTTGAAGATTGAGGCAAAGGTCTTCAGGTCACTGAAGCCGTTGTCGAGCGCCGTAGCTGTCATAGGCTTGTCTGTATATGCCAGATCACTCAGACTGTGCTTGAGTCTGATCCTTGTCAGATACTCATGGAAGTTCAGTCCCGTGTTGGTCTTGAAGAATGTCGAGAGATATGTCCTGTTGTAGCCGGTGAACTCAGAAAGGTCCTCAAGTGAAATCTTGTCCTGATAGTGCGACTCAAGGAAATCAACCACGGCACTTGCGGCAATCGGAGAGAGGTCTCCCCTGCGGCTGTCCGGCCTCGCTGCAGGGCCGAAGTATCTCATGAGACAGGGAAGCAGGAGATTCGCATGGCTGTCCAGAGCCTGTTCTGACAACGGCGAGTCATCAAGGACTGAGAGCATTATGTCTGCGATTATCGCTCTGAGAAGTCTGAAGTGATGGCTGTACCTGTCCTCTTCACTGCTGTGCCAGTGGCTGAAAGAGAGAATGCTGCCTGCATCAGCAAGTCCTGCCACGGCATTCGAGTCGAAGTAGAGCGTTATTGTCGTGGTGCCGCTCTCGAGGGAGAGCGAGGCATGACCCATCAGCGGCTCTATGATGATCACATCGTCTGCTGCCAGCTCGACCGTCTCACCGCCGCGGCTGTATATGGCCCGTCCTGTGAGGACTGTCGTGATCTCATATTGTGACTCGTGCCAGTGATAGCGGTAGTTGAGAATCCTGTTGGTGAAGATCTCCATGCCCATCCTACGGCCGTTGCCCGGTATCCTGATGGTCTCAAAGCCCTTGTTCTCAAGCATGTAATGATTTTCTCACACCTGAATTTTTTCCTCAAGCAGAATGGCATATTCCTGGAGAAGATTGCACATCGGTGTGACAGTTCTGTGATTCTGGGCGATTGTTTTCCGTTCATACTGACCAGCAGCCTTTCAGTTTTGCCTGAATATTTTCCTTTCGCACACCTCCTTATGGCCTGAAACTTGGCCCAGCAAAACAAATACGGAGGTATGTAATGAGCACCCAACTCATAATCTGTCTCGTCATATTCGTGGCGACGCTGGTAAGCTTCATTCTCAACAAGATCCCTCTCTGGGTCACTGCGATGACCTCACTGGGACTTCTCTATCTGACAGGCTGTCTGACTTCGGCTGAAGCTCTCTCCGGCTTCGGCAACAGCAACACGATTGTTCTGGTGTGCATGCTGCTAATTGCAGCGGGTTTCCAGAAATCCAGCTTCGTGGACAGAATGTGCGACAAAATAATCAGTCTTGCAGGTGGTTCATTCACCAAGGCCTATGCTGTCTACATAATTCTGGCCGTGCTGCTTGCAAACTTCATCTCGAGCCCGGTTGCCTGCTACACAATCATCTGTCCTCTGATCGGCAGCCTCTGCGACAGGATGAATGTCAGCAGAAGCAAGGTCATGTTCCCTGCAATGGTCGTTGTCGTCGGCTGCTGCGGCGTACTCCCTCTTGCGACGGCGGTTCAGCAGGCTGCACAGTCCAACGGCTTCCTGGAAGCCTATGGCTTTGATGTCCAGATGAGCGCGATGGACTATTTCAAAGGCATGTGGCCCATGCTCCTGCTGCTTCCGCTCTGGGCTATCTTCATCGGTCCCAAGCAGACACCTGACATCAGGCTTGAGAAGGCTGTCGCCTCACAGAGTACGGGAAAGGGTGCAGGCAGGGAGCTGTCCAGGTTCCAGGACATAGCTGCTGTCGTGATCTTCTTCGCCGATCTGGTCTGCCTCATCTTCGCCAACCAGCTTGGTCTTGAAGTCTGGTTCATCGCCTTCGCAGGTGCTCTCCTGATGATTCTCACTGGAGTACTCGATCACAAGACCTGCATGAAGAACGTCGCCTGGGATATGGTGCTGCTGTATGTCGGCTCACTCGGACTTGGCACTGCGCTGAACAGCACAGGTGCAGGAGATGTCGTCGGAAACCTTGTCGCAAGCCTTGTCGGCGGAACGACCAACAACTACATCCTCGGAGCAGTCTTCTTCCTGGTGCCCTTCATCATCACGCAGTTCATGCTCAACCGGGCTGTCATCGCGGTGTTCACTCCGATCTGCCTGATGACCTGCCAGTCGATGGGCGCAAACCCGATCGGACTCATCGTACTGGTCACCGCCGGCTCCCTTGCCGCCTTCCTCACTCCGATGGCGACTCCTGCGGTTCCCGTGGCCATGGAGCAGGGCGGATACAGCATCAAGGATCTGTTCAAGTCAGGCTGGCTTATAACGCTCCTGATTGCTGTAGTCTATATCTTCTATACGATGACCGTCCTTCCCGCCTTCTGATGCAGACAATGGAGCTTACGGCTGTCTTCTGCCGTTATGTCCTGCATCATGGGGGGCAGACCGGAGCTTTCAGCCGCGCTTCCATCACGGTTTCTCAGCTCAGCGCAGAGATATTTGACGATATGCTGGCAAGCAACGGATAGATGTCAGCCGGAGGATACGAATTATGAAAGTAACAGGATACAGAATCAGATATGCAAAACATTATCTCTTTGTCGAGATAGAGACGGATGAGGGCATCACCGGTCTTGGAGAGGCAGGCAACTGGACCTTCCTCAAGCCCACCGCCGAGGCCATACGCGAGATGTGTGACTACATGATAGGAAAGGATCCCTCGCGGATCGAAGACTGGAACCAGAACTTCTACCGTGCCCAGTATTTCCGCGGTTCGGTGGTCATGAGCGCGATCAGTGCGATTGACATCGCCCTGTGGGACATCAAGGGTAAGAAGCTTGGGGTTCCCGTCTATGAACTGCTTGGCGGCAGGACCCGCGACAAA
This sequence comes from uncultured Spirochaetales bacterium, assembly GCA_944390045.1. Classification (GTDB taxonomy): domain Bacteria; phylum Spirochaetota; class Spirochaetia; order Sphaerochaetales; family Sphaerochaetaceae; genus Bullifex. The sequence goes on from CALXOO010000008.1 coordinate 51,989, forward strand.
GTCCGCTGTTATACATCTCCGATGCAGACAGTCGAAGGGAATGGGGCCCTTGAGAAAAGCTATCTCGAGCTGAAGAATATGGGATTCACTGCCGCAAAGATTTTTGTCAATGGACCTGTGTCCTCACCTGACGGCACTGGCGAGTTCTACGCATCGAGAATCGAAAGCGAGCTTGAGAAGGTTGCGACAGTCAGAAATGCTGTCGGAAAGGACTTCGATCTCGTGCTTGAGGTGCACCGTGGAATGAACAAGGCGGAGGCCATCGCCTTCGGCCGCGCCGTGGAGCAGTACCGCCCGATGGTTCTTGAGGACCCAGTCGCACCGGACAACTACGAGACCATGGCGGAGGTCGCATCAAAGGTCGCCGTACCAATCGCCTCAGGAGAGCGTTTCATCTCGCTCAGAGAGTTCGAGATGCTGATGAGAACCAATGCCGTCTCCTATGTCAGGCCGGATGTCTGTGCAATCGGAGGCATCACCACCGCAAGAAAGGTCGCGGCCCTTGCAGAGGCCCACGATGTGCTTGTCATTCCGCACAATCCGCTCGGACCTGTCTCTTCCGCTGCCTGTCTCCAGCTTTGTGCATGCATCCCCAATCTGGGGATCCAGGAGCTTCCTGGGTTCTGCCTGAACGGAAAGGAGGACAGGATGGTTGACAGGCCGGTCAGCTTCCATGACGGTTTCCTGACAATCCCTGACGGACCGGGCATCGGCCTGTCCCTCAGCCGGGAGGCAGAGGAACTCTATCCTGCAGTCTGCAGGGGAGGCATGGCTGCAAAGCGCGCCTGTGACGGATCGGTCAAGGACTGGTGATAATTCTCCTTGTACATTATGAGGCATCCTGAAACGGGATGCCTCACTCTGCTTCTTCTGTGTAAGTATTCTGAAGTTTAGAATCCGAAAACGGAATCTTAATATCAGATTATACTTAACTGCCCTGTTTTTCTGTGCATATGAAGTCTAGGCCGTGCAGTCCTCAATGGTACTTTGACAGTGCTGTCAGCATCATACAGCTTGCTCTTCAGCTGACTGTAAATGCTTTCTCCTGTGAAATGGAAGTGTAATGAATGAGGTGACTGAAAAAAAGCGCCATGCCGGTGATTGTTGCGGCATGGCGCGTTGTGCGGCTTATGGTCTGCAGGACTCAGAGTCCCATCTTAGCCTTCTGCTTTGCCCAGGAGTCCTTGAGTGTCACTGTCCTGTTGAAGACCATGTGCTCCGGTCTGCTGTCCTTGCTGTCCACACAGTAGTAGCCGTTGCGGATGAACTGCAGGTAGTCACCCGGCTTCGCCTTCGCCGCCTCTTCCTCGATGACAGCATCGTTAAGGACGATGAGTGAGTCAGGATTGAGATCATCCAGGTAGTTTCCAGTTGCGGCTCCGGGGTTCTCTGCCTTGAAGAGCTTGTCATACTGTCTGACCTCTGCCCTCAGGCAATGGTCTTTTGATACCCAGTGGCTTGTGCCCTTGACCTTGCGTCCGTCCGGGCTGTCGCCGCCGCGTGAGAGCGGATCATAGGTCGCATGGATCAGAGTGATGCGGCCATTCTCGTCCTTCTCGACAGCTGTTGCCGTGATGTAGTAGGCGTACTTCAGTCTGATCTCGTTTCCGATGTAGAGTCTGTGGTAACCCTTCACCGGCACTTCCATGAAGTCCTCACGCTCAATGTAGACATGCTTCGAGAATGCTACGGGATGTGAGCCCGCATTCTCATCCTCAGGGTTGTTCACGGCCTCGAAATACTCGACCTGTCCTTCAGGATAGTTGTCGATTACGACCTCAACCGGATCCAGCACGGCCATGATCCTCTTTGCCCTCTTGTTCAGGTCCTCCCTGACGCAGAACTCCATCAGAGAATAGTCAACGACACCCTCGACCTTGGCGACGCCCACACGGCTGACGAAATCCTTCATGGACTCAGGAGAGTATCCTCTTCTCCTGATTCCGGCGACAGTCGGCATCCTCGGGTCATCCCAGCCGCTGACAAAGTTGTTGTTGACAAGGTACAGCAGCTTGCGCTTGCTCATCAGGCAGTAGTTTATGTTCAGTCTTGCAAACTCATACTGATGAGGCGTGTGCTCGATTCCGTCTATGCTGGTGGCCCAGTCGTAAGCAGGTCTGTGATCCTCGAACTCAAGCGTGCAGATTGAGTGCGTGATGCCCTCGATCGCATCGCTGATGGGGTGGGTGAAGTCGTACATCGGATAAATGCACCACTTGTCGCCTGTGCGCGGATGAGTGGCGAACTTGATCCTGTAGAGCGCCGGATCCCTGAGATTGATGTTGGGACTTGCCATGTCGATCTTCGCCCTGAGCGTGTAACTGCCTTCAGGATGCTTTCCCTGCCTCATCTCCTCAAAGAGTCGGAGATTCTCCTCAATGCTCCTGTCCCTGTCCGGGCTGTTCTTTCCGGGTTCTGTAAGTGTGCCGCGGTATTCCCTCATCTGCTCGGCGGAGAGGGAGTCGACATAGGCCTTGCCTTCCCTGATCAGGCGTACGGCGATCTCATACAGCTGATCGTAATAGTCCGAGGCATAGTATTCGTGCTCACCCCAGTCAAAACCCAGCCAGTGGATATCGTCCTTGATCGCATCGATGTACTCATTCTCCTCCTTTGCCGGATTGGTGTCATCCAGGCGGAGATGACAGCGTCCGTGGTACTTCTCCGCCAGGGAGAAGTTGAGACAGATGCTCTTGATGTGTCCGATGTGAAGGTAGCCGTTGGGCTCCGGGGGAAAACGTGTGACAATCTCGTTGTTTGGTACACGTCCGTTTTTAAGGTCGTCCTCGATGATCTTCTCTATGAAGTTCAGCGGGCGTTCAGCATTCTCAGCCATGGTTCCTCCTTATCCAGCCCTTCAGAGGGGCTGCTTTGGAATTTTGTGCTGATAATACCACCTTGGTGTGGATCATGAAAAGATGAAAGTGGTCTGTCCTCCGCCTTTTGCCCAGAAAGAGATCGATGCGCTGGCTGCGATGGAGGGGAAGGTCAGGCTGTAGAGCCTCTGCTGTCCGCGCAGGAAGCTGATCGTGTCCGCCTGTTTCTCAACAGTCAGCGGGACTGAAGCGCCGGCAGGCCACTGCTCTGCAGTCCGGATGCCAAGAAAGTCCAGCTCAAGCCGCGTCATCTCCCCGTCATCAAAGATCCTAAGTCCCTGGTCCAGTGAGAAGATCACGGCAATGCCGCAGCATGCTTCGCCTGTGTGGCTGAATGTGATCCTCTCGTCCTCATCCGTCGTCCAGACGAGGTGATGTTCTCCGTCGCAGACGAATGCGAGCTCCCGTGATGAGAGTATCCTCACTTTCTCAGGCTTTCTGATCCACTGGCATTTCCTAATCTTGACCATAGTGGCTATCTTTTCAGAAACTTGAGATAATTTCCATAGGAGGAAGAGTGGAATGATATACCTTGCCGGCGTGTTGGAGTGTCATCTTGTGATTGACAGCGGCAGTGTGAGCCTGGCTCCGGGAGGAGTGCTTTATGACACCGCAGTCATGGTCAGACGGTCAGTTGATCCGCGTGTGTCCGTCTTCTCACGTCTTGCCAATGACGGACCGGGACGCATCCTGCTTGAGGCGCTGGTCAGGGAGAGAATCGTATTTGATCCGAATCTTGTCTGTGAGTCGCTTCCCTCGTACCTGGTCGTAGAGGACAGAGAGGGCCGGAGTGTGACCTATTCAGGCTCGACAAGCCAGGTATGCGCCCAGAGCGGGGAGATGTCGAATGCCCTTGCCGGCAACAGCGATGTCGACATTGTCTCTGTCCTGGGCGGAGGACTGTACTACCAGCCGCTCTTCTCATCCATTCTTGACAGTGTGACCTTCCTTCCACAGAAGCCGTATCTCGTGCTGGATCCGGCAAGCGGCAGTTTCGAGCATCCGGACCTTCCGCGCTACGTCCGTCAGATCAGGACGGCGCTTGAGTATGCGGATGAGCTCATCCTCTCACAGGAGGACCTTGGACTTTTCCCTGACTGCGAGCTGTCCTCCCTGGCCCCTGTCGTGAACATTGTCCGCAGCGGACATGTCGTCCGTTACCAGGCGGGGGAAAAGGAGGAGTTCGAGGGCGGCAGGCAGGCTGTGTACAGGAGACTCTCACAGCGGATGTGAGCTCTTGTGCCGGTTCTTCTCCCTGTACATCCTGCTGTCTGCATCCCTTATTCTGGAGATGATGTCCTGCCTTGTGCTTGCGCTCCAGCGCACCGCTCCTGCCGAGAAACCGTAACCCATTCCATTGCGCTTTCTGAAGTTCTCCCTGAGGTTCGTGATTATGCGCTGGGTGTCAAAGGGGGAGTCCTCTTCGACCATCAGCAGGAACTCGTCTCCGCCATAGCGGAAGATGTAGCAGTTGAGTCCGGTCGTCGTCTCCCTGAGACTTTCAGCGAAATCCACGAGCAGCCTGTCTCCGGCGGCATGGCCGAAGTTGTCATTGCATTCCTTCATTCCGTCGATGTCGAACATGAAGATGTACAGGGTGCCTGCACGTCTCACCTCACGCCCCAGGGCGCTTATCCTGTTGTCGAGTGCCGCGCGGTTCAGCAGGCCTGTCAGCGAGTCACTGTATGCCAGTGAGAATATTTTCCTTCTCTCTTCGCTGGAGTGTGAGTTCTTCATGCTCTCGGCGAAAGCCCTGAGCAGGAAGATCAGGATGGCCAGGTAGAAAGGTACATAGAGCACAAGCTGGATCTGAAGCGGCTGGTTGCTTCCCATCAGGATCTGTTCGATCACGACCGGGAAGATGTACAGGATCATTCCTGTGATCAGGAAGGGGCCTCCGTCATAGCGGTTCCTTATCCAGGTCACTGTGCATACGGCTGCAAGCGAGAGCAGGTGGAGCATGAGCAGCATTGAGACAGCGAAGAGTATGTTGTCGTATGGAATGTGGAAGAACACATACAGCGTATACATGAGGATGTAGAGCGCGATGATTCCATAAGAGGCATGCTCGAAGACACGGTAGGCTGCGGTAAGGCCCGTGTCATAGTTTTTCCTGATGTAGTGCAGCATTGAGAGCGGAAGGAGAGCCATCATGAGATAGGACAGATCCAGCGCGATTGTCACATTGTCCATCACGAGCTGCTTGCTCCAGTTCTGTGTCAGGATCCACAGTCCGGTTATCATGACAAGTGCAAATGAGGAGATCAGGTTGCTTCGCGCGGTCTTGTTGCCGAGTATCAGGGCCAGCAGCGTTATCACGACCGAGAGGGTGATGACTGACAGCGCGATCAGCAGAGATACGCTGTTCTGTGCCACGATGCCGGCGACCAGGGCGGTCTTGTTGCCGAAATACACCGGATAGAAGTTATGTCCGCTGCTGTCATAACTCGTGACATAAATGATCCTGACAGTGCTTTCTCCCTCCATTCCGTCATCAAGCGGCATGAGATTGTAGCGGCCGCCGTCATAGGATGCCGGCTCATAGCCTCCCTGCCTGGATGTGAGCTCGTAGATAAGCTCGTCGTCCTGATAGACACGGACGCTGGCCCCGCTGCTTCTGAAGCAGAGTGTCGGATCCGTATAGCCGGCTGCGCCGGCATCAACAGTGGTGACAAACTCATATGTGGAGCTGAATGCGGTTGATTCCGTGTCCTTCCACATGGCCGTACTGCTGTCGCTTGTGACAAGTTCTCCGTTCAGATATATGTCAAAGCCTTCAAGCTCCTCATAGCCACCGTAAAAGCCCCAGGTTAGTTCCTGCGGAAGTCTCAGCGTGGCAAATATCAGCATGGCGGACAGGATCAGGGTGAGGATGATTGAGATGAGCGTGATCAGTCTGAAATACTTTCTCATTCACTCCTCCTCACAAGTCTTGCCGTGCCGCTCTTTATCTCCTTTTTCATGCGGTACATCGCCCTGTCCGCCTGTGCCAGAAGCCTCTCGAAGTCAGCCTTTCCGCTGCCTTCGTAGAGTGTCCACCCGTATGATATCGAAGTGGAGTAGGGCGCTTTCTCGCTGTAACGGGCGGCAAAGGAGGAAAGGAAGGCCTCCATGTCGCCATTTACCGACTCCGGCGGGATTATGCTGACAAACTCGTCGCCTCCCTGACGGAATGTCCGGCTCTCAGCAGGCAGCTCTAGGCGGATGAAGGAACCGAAGTATGAGAAGACCTTGTCTCCCTCCCTGTGGCCGAAACAGTCGTTTACCAGCTTGAGATCGTTGATGTCCATCTCCACAATGTAGAAACTGTCAGCCAGGCTTTCCGGATCACTGCGGAACCGGTCCAGGTTCCTCCGGTTCAGGCAGCCCGTCAGACTGTCCTTGTACAGCAGGTCGTCAAGCTCGATCTGTCCGATTATTATCCTCTCGCGGCTGAGGTATTCTGAGATGGCGAAGATGATGTAGTTGATGGTCGCGATGAGGCGCAGCATTCCACCTGCCAGGCGGAGGACTGTGTAGAACCTCAGCTCAGGCACGCTGGACAGCTCTGATGCCATGGCAAGGGCCACAAGCAGTGGGCTGGTCAGATGGTACCAGGTGACGGATCCTGACTCTGAAGTCCTCTTCTCAATCAGCATCGTGATGATGTAAACGAATGTGACTGCCAGCGAGAGCGGCTTCGTCAGATGGAAGACGGTATGCATGAAGTGCGGCAGAAGACCGCTGGCTGCCAGACTGATCATTACGACAAACAGAGGCAGGAGTGCTAGGACACGGTAACGGGTCTTTTCCAGGCCGCTGTTTCCAGTGCTCTTGCATAGCAGGGCATAAAGCGTCAGGGACCAGAAGGCGCTGGTCAGCTGGTCAAGCACCTGCCACAGCTGTTCATTCTGTACAAGCAGCATTCTGACCGGGCTGTTCACAAGGCTCTGGAGCATGAGCAGCAGCTCGAGAGCGAGGATCAGGGCGACATGGGCTGTCGAGTACTGCCTGTGCATGAGTATGATGACCATGATTGTGAGGAATTCCAGTGTGAAGAAGGCCACCATGATGAAGAGGCAGATCATCCCCTCATCCTTCATAAGTGAGATGATGTCGAAGCTTGAGCCGGCTATCAGGCCGTTTATGGTCACTGGAGTCGGTACTCCTCTTGACGGGTTCTCGAACTCGACCGCAATATCATGGACAACTGTTCCGTCCGGCAGTCTTCCCACATGCACGAGCTCGCTTGAGTGATAGTCACCGAAGAAGGTGGATCCGCTTGAGGCGCTTCCTCCTGTGGCGACGAGCTCACCATTTATGTATATCCTGAAAAGCGGTGCATCAGTAGCGATCAGGTAGGCCCTCCTGTGTTCCAGCAGCGAGCTGTCCACAGTTCCCTCAAGACGCAGGACATCACCCTTCGAGAGCGTCACCATCATCGGCAGCTCTCCCTCATCCGCTATCACTGTCCTGTTCAGGCTTATGCTGGCTCTCTGCGGAACCAGAACTGTTCCGTCGTGGTAGATTGAAGGTGAGATGATCGAGGAGTGAAGAAATGCCGAAGTCAGCATGAGCGCCACAGCGGCGGCGATTATGCATGCCCTCACAATCTTCAACAGACCCGGCTTCCTGCTTTCCATAGCCTTAGATTAAGGCCTGCGCAGATGCTCTTCAAGCGGAAAAGTTGATCATATGCCGGAATTGGACTAGGATGCGGCTCATGAAGACCAGAGTCCTGCCACTTGTCATGGCCATCGTCATCCTTCTTTCCTCCTGCTCAGGCGGTTCATACACAGAGTATGAGTTCATGATGGATACCAACTGTTCCATCACTGTCTACAGCAGGGCGGACAGGGATGCGGTTGCACCTGTCTTCGCCAGACTCAGGGAACTGGACAGGGCTCTGGACCGCTTCAACGCATCAGGCGATGTGGCACGGGTGAATCTGAGCGCAGGGCAGTCGCCCGTGGAGGTATCCCCTGAGGTCTTCGGCCTGATCTCGCGGGCGAAGGAACTCTGCGAAATGACCGCAGGAGCCTTCAATCCGCTGCTGGGTGCCGTATCCGACCTGTGGGGATTCGACAGGGCGGAGCATGAGTCAGTCCCGTCTCAGACAGAGATTGCAGGACTCCTGGAGGCTTGTGACATCAGCAACCTGGTGCTGGATGCTGACAGCTGCAGCGTATACATTGCTGATGAGAGGGCCAGACTGGATCTTGGTGCCATAGCCAAGGGCTATGCGGGACAGGTGGCATCACAGCTGCTGGCAGAGCTCGGCGTGGAGAGGGCCATTGTGAATCTCGGCGGAAATGTCACCGTACTCGGAAGCCGGGAAGACGGCAGGCCCTGGCGGGTGGGCATACAGAATCCGGAGGCGGATGAGGGAGGCTACTTCGCCACTGTCGACTGTAGCGACACATCTGTGGTCACCTCAGGCGCCTATCAGCGCTACTTCGATCTCGACGGGGTCCGCTACCACCACATTCTGGATCCCTCGACCGGATATCCTGCAGAGAGTGATATATCATCCGTCACCATAATAAGTCCTGATGGTGCGCTTGCTGATGCACTCTCCACTGCCTGTTTTGTCCTGGGAAGCCGGAATGCGGAGGAACTCTGCCGGCGCTGCGGAGTGCAGGCACTGATCCTCACCACCTCAGGAGAGATCATCAGGCTTGAGCAGTAGCATCGTCATATAGCAGTCCTGTATGAAGGAGTCAACCGGCTCAAAGCCGCTTTTCTCACTGAAGTAGTCAAGCAGCACGAGTCCCGAGTGAAGAAGTCCTCCCAGGACAGAATCGAGAGTATGGCTGAATTCGAAGGTTCCGCCGCTGGAGGCAAGTCGCGCTCTCTGCCTTTCTGACAGGCTCTTGCCGGAAGAGAAGGGGAGCGTGTAGCGAATCTTCATTTTCCCCCTTTCCAGTGCGGGAACATCGAAAATGTACATCACCGGGTTCGCGATGCTCAGCATGAAATGTCCGCCGGGCTTCAGGACGCGCACGACTTCGCTGATCACCTGTGCGATGTGCGCTGTGAAGTTGAGTGAGACCGGATTGATGACAGTGTCAAAGGAAGCGGAGCCGAAGACAGACAGATCCGCCATGTCGCCGCGCACGGTCTCCAGCCGCAGTGAGTATTTATGGGCTGTGGCTCTGTCCTGCTCCAGTTGCCTTTGCGAGATATCGAACACGACGACATCCCTTCCGCTTGCGGCGAGAATCGGTCCCTGCTGTCCTCCTCCCGAGGCCAGGGCCAGCACACGCTTTCCAATTAGCCTTGTCCAGCTGTCAGGCAGCTTCTTCTCAGGCCCCAGCGAGATTTCAGGATGTCCTTTCCGGGCCTCCGCCATTTTCTCCTCGTCAGCGGGAATCGTCCACCAGTTGTGTCTTGAGACCTCTTCGTCCCAGGCTGCCGCATTGAGCTCTTCGATGCTACTCATGTGCAGGATTATAGCATACGAAAAGGCCCACGCTTTTGTGACGTGGGCCAAAGTGTTTCCTTCTTCTCCTGGTTTTAGAGCACTGTACCGCTCTTTATGATTGCGTTCTTGTTGATGACAATGATACCGTCGTGGACGGAGTACATCTCGTAGTCCCCCTCAGGCCGCGGGATGTCGTCAATGCCGATCCTGCAGCCGTCACCGATTCTCACGTTCTGGTCGATGATGGCCTTGCGGATGATGGTTCCCTTACCGATTCCGATGTTGGGGATTCCCTTCCTTGCGTTCTCGGCTTTCTCTTCCTCGGTCTCATAGTGGCTGGCGCCCATGTAGTAGACACCGTCCAGAGAGGCTCCGGATTCGATAATTGTCCTGACACCAACAATGGAGTTGACAATGTAGGCATTTGTGATGATCGAGCCCTCGCTGGCAAGCGAGTATGAGATGTTGCAGAAGTTCATCTTCGTCGCCGGCAGGTGGCGGCGGTGCGTGTAGATCGGCATCTCCTCGTTGTAGAAGTTGAAGCTCGGGTTGATTGAGGCCAGGTTGAGGTTTGTCTCATAGAAGGCCTTTATCGTTCCGATATCCTCCCAGAAGTCGTCGAAGAGGTAGGCAGCAACTGGACGTGTCTTGATGACCTCGGGGATGATCTCCTTGCCGAAATCGGTCTCGTCGTTGTTCAGGACCTCCTCCATGACCTTGGTGTTGAAGATGTAGATGCCCATGCTGGCAAGATACTCATTTGAGGCATCAACCTTCTTTCCCAGCTGGTCCATCATCAGCTTGTCCGCGGTCCTGTACTCGCTGATGTCCATGTCCGGTGCCGGCTTCTCGTAGAATTTCTTGATCATGCCGTTCTCATCGGCTCCGATGATTCCCAGTCCGGTGGCCTGCTGGCGGCTGATGGGCTTCGCTGCGATTGTGAGGTCGGCTCCGGCCTCGATGTGGCGCTCGAGCATCTTTCCGAAGTCCATGCTGTACAGCTGGTCTCCGGAAAGGATGACATAGTAGTCCGCCTGCTGGTCGGAGAAGTGTTTCAGGTTCTTCCTGACGGCGTCTGCGGTTCCCTGGTACCAGGATTCAGAGGCATAGGTCTGCTCTGCGGCCAGGATCTCGACGAATCCGCCGGAGAACTGGTCGAACTGGTAGGTGTTCACAATGTGGTTGTGAAGGGATGCCGTGTTGAACTGGGTCAGGACGTAGATCTTGTTGATGCCGCTGTTGATACAGTTCGAGATTGGGATGTCCACCAGACGGTACTTTCCCGCAAATGGAACGGCAGGCTTGGAACGGTCCATCGTAAGGGGGTAGAGCCTCGTGCCCCTTCCTCCACCGAGAATGATGGCGATTACTTTCTTTCCTTTCTGAATCATGTCTGATTTCCTCCTAATGCGTTCTTGTATATCGATTCGTAAGTTTGTGCTGATTTCTTCCAGGAGAAGTCGCAGGCCATTGCATTGACTCTGGCCCTGTGCAGGGCGTCCTTGTCGCGGTAGAAGTCCAGGGCTCTGTTGACTGTCTGGATGATCTCGTCACAGTAGACGTTGTCAAAGAGGAAGCCGTCCCCGTGTTCAGGATCCTCCCCAAGATCCGTTATCGTGTCTTTCAGGCCGCCTGTGCGGTGGGCGATGGGAAGTGTCCCGTAGCGGAGCGAGTACATCTGGTTCAGGCCGCATGGCTCGTACTTGCTGGGCATGAGGAAGAAGTCAGAGCCCGCCTCGACCACATGGCTCAGCGCCTGTGAGAAGACGATGTTCACGCTGATGTTCCGGTGCCGTGATGCGATCTGCCTGAGCTTCTCCTCATAGCGTCCGTCTCCGGTGCCGATCACGATGAACTGGCAGCGTCCTCCCTCAAGCAGGCGCTCGAGCGTGCATTGTCCGCCTTCCAGCATCGGGCCGAATCCCTTCTGCTCGGCAAGCCTGCTGATCATCGCGACAAGAGGAATGTCCGGATCCTCATCCAGACCGAACTGCCGCTGGATCTCCGCCTTTGCCCTGGCCTTTCCTCCAAGGTCCTTGCTGGAGAAGTGGGCGGATGTGAATGCGTCCTTTTCCGGATCCCATTCATCTGTGTCAATTCCGTTGATCACGCCGGAGAGAATGCCTGCCTTCTGCCTCAGCAGCCAGTCAATGCCGCAGCCCTGTTCCGGCTCCTGTATCTCTTTCGCATAACTGGGAGACACTGTGGTGATCCTGTCAGCATACTCAAGCCCCGTCTTGAGGAAGTTGACGCGCCGCATCAGACCGCTGCCGCTGAGCATCCTGCCGCTGGGCCGGATCGCAGCACGGAGGGCGTCAAGCCTCGGGAAGTCTCCCATGTAGGCCAGGTTGTGGATCGTCATGACAGTCCTGCACCTGAGTCCGGCCTCTTTTGCCAGGTATACCGCAGGCCCTGCAGTCCAGTCATGGGCATGGAGGATCTCGACTTTGTCCCTTCTGGCTATCTCCACGGCGGCCTTGCACATCAGACAGAAGCGGTAGAGATTGTCAGGGTAGGGGGCGAATGATGTGTCTCCATAGATTCCCTTCCGTCCGGTGAAAAGCGGGTGCGAGAGCGCGAGATAGCTGACTCCGTCAAGCTGGTGGCGCATCACGCGCACTGTTTCCGTCTTGCCGAGCATTGGCAGGCGCAGACGTGCATATTCACTGAAGGAAGAGGCGTCAATGGAACCGTAAAGCGGCATGAAGACGCTGACAGTATTACCGAGATTTGCCAGTTCCTTTGATAATGCACCGACCACATCGGCAAGTCCTCCGGACTTGGAGAAAGGGACGGTTTCCGAAGAGACCATCATGATATTCATAGCAATAATTACAACCCACATGAATGGGCAAGTCAAGCGAAAAAGGGCGGAAAAAAGGGCTTTTCCGGCTTCAGTGGGTCATTTGAGTGGATACAAAGTCAGGATTGGAATGCAAGTGGGCGGTGTGGTGGATGAAGTGTGGGAAATGCGCTCCATGGTTCCGAAGCGGTTTGACCTGATCCAGAAAATCCAAGTTTTTTAAACAGAATGAGATGAATGGGCTTCA
>CALXOO010000009.1 GCA_944390045.1 uncultured Spirochaetales bacterium
AGGTACAGGTTGTTCTGCAGATACTTGCCCATATATATCGATGTGTTATTGAGATAGGTGGCCAGCGGAGAGAAGCTGTAGCTCGAGCCGGAACTGGAGAAAACAGCGTCAATCAGGAAGTTCTCGAGAATGCTTGTCCTGAGAGAGAAGATATCGAAGCCCAGAGAATCGCGCACGACGCTGCCGAGATCAGCATAGCTTGAGGTGTTTATCACACCCATGCGGTTGAGCACGTCCACTCCGCTGGTGACAAGGCTCGCCACACTTGAGAGATTGTTTGACCCGTAGGCGCTTTCCGGCAGCAGCGAGGTGCCGAGAATCGACATGATCTCCTCAGTTGACATCGCCGGAGTGCTCTCGAATGTCGGGTTGATGTTGTCAAAACTCGCATTGCGCAGCACAAGATAGATATCCACCCTCTCACCGTCGCTGTCATAGCTTCTGAGCCTGGCACGGAAGTTCATCCGTATCGCGCTGAGGTCGGCTCCGGACTGGGGAAGGACTATGCTTCCTTCCGTGATGAAGAAGTTCTTCTGGAAATAGTAAATCTCACCGCTTCTGAATGAGAGCGTGCCGTTGATTGCCTTCTCGCCGGTCAGACTGTCGTACATGAAGTGGAAGGCGACATCCTCATCGAAGTAAGCCCTGACGATGGGCTGCTGTGACAGGGGAAGGACGAAGGAGCAGTTCTGGCGCAGCACGATGTCAAAGTTGTTGGACACCTCGAAGCGGCTGGGGCTCCACCACTGGGGAAGCGGTCCCATTCCATAGCTCATGCGTGCGTTGTACAGATCAAGTGTTCCTGAGAGGTTTATCTTTGACAGATCGGAGTTTATGGTAAAGTTTCCGCTCACATCCCCGGCTATCTCGATGTTGTAGTTGTATACCGGTACCCGGACATGGATCGCCTCGTCCTCAGGCACCCAGAGCTCCACGTCATACCAGTCAAGAATGTTCGAGTTGCTCAGCTTCGCCTGAGCGACGGCAAAGCCTCTGTGCAGTCCGCCGTCATCAGTGTCCACTACGACGACGGGCGTCATGCTCGTGCTGGCATGTCCGTCAACAACTGAGACCTGTGTGTCCCCGACATGAATATAGGCATTGTCAAGCCACCACACAGTCATGTCGAAGCCATGACTGCCGCCCTGCCCGTACAGCTTCGTATCCGAGAGCGTCCCGTAGACAGCAAAGTCTCCGTAGACCCAGGCCTCGTTCGTGAAGTTCACCAGCGGGACAGGACACATCCAGTTGATGAAGGCCAGATTGAAGTTGATTCCGTCAAGCCGGAGATCAAGGCTGTCAGGATCAAGCCTTCCGCTGATATGGCCATAGCCGATGCTGTTCTCCTCGACCGTCAGATCCAGCTCCATCGTCGGCAGACTAACGCTTCCGCTCACCAGATTTCCGCTAAGGGACAGAAGGTCTGAGACAAGGGACAGTCCGAGAGTCCTGTCGCGGACTGTGATCATATTGTCGATGTTCACTTCATCAAGCTGCAGCGAGGCATGCCACTCAAGGCTGTCCAGGTTTGTCACAGTGCCGATGACTGCGTCCACTATCGTATCGAAGGGGGAGAAATAGACATTGACAAGTCCTCTTGCCGTCACGGGATAGACCCTGTCGCGGTTCACCTTGTCATATGACAGGTCAGCATTGAAGCTCAGCAGACCGTCAGGGGCGCTGTAAACCAGACGGGAGGAAGAGAAGCGGAAGTTGTCTGTCGAGTAGACGATGCTCTGGCTCTCCACTCCCCTCTCGTTGATCAGAACGTCGGCTTCCAGGTCATAGCTGAAGCCGCTCTCACCTCCGCTGGAGAGGTTGAGCGTTCCGCTGAAGGAGAAGTCGCTGCTGTTCTCACCCCGTCCGATGAGTGTGGTGTTGACCACGGCTGACTGCAGTCCGAAGCGGTCAAGGGTGAAGTTGTCAAGGATCAGGATGCCGGAGTAGTCCCCGCTGGTCAGGATGAGCGAGAGGTTCGCCCTCTCTCCTCCATTGCCGAGCGTCATTGCCAGAGTATGTGAGCCTGAGTCATATACGAGCTGGCCGGAGAGAGGCGTGAAGTCATCCTGGACCAGGATGTTGCCGAATCTGATTCCACCGTTGTCAAGCTGGAGATCGAAACTTACATCAGGCCGGCTGTGTACAAAGCCCATGTTGTGAATGATGAAGCCCTCGCTGCGTCCGCTGTATGTCTGGGCGGCCAGATCGAATGTATACTGGAAACGCCCGTCGATCGAGGCATGTCCCGCAGCATAGGGAGATAGTGAAGGCAGCTCGAAATTCGTGAAGCTGATCCACAGCCCGAAATTCTCAGAAAAGTCTATTGAGAGATCGAGCCCGGAAGACGAGAGCACGAAGGAGCCCTGGCTGAAGTCCAGAGTCAGGGAGAACGGATAGACAGTGGAGCCGCTTCTCAGCTCTCCCGAGCTGGTCACCATGCCCTGAGCGCCCCAGTTGATTGATCCTCTCAGATAGCTGTTCTCAAAATATGGGATCGAGGCGTTGAGGTAGTATTCATTGCCGCTGTCAAGCGAGAAGTCTATATTGAGGATGCGGCTTCCGCTGTCCGTAAGCTCCAGTGCCAGCGTGCCCTGAGGCAGCAGGCTGTCAAGGTTGAGATAGCCGCTGTAACTCAGGCGCAGCCACTGGGTCGTGACCGTGAAGTAGTCGATTCCCAGTCTCTGGCCGTCGCTTGAAGCGCTGATGGAGCTTGCCAGGTTGAAAGTGTACTGGTTGAAATGGATGTTGCCGATGGCCAGTGAGCCGAGAAGAGTTCCTGCGGAGAGTGGAGAGGCAAGTGTGGCGCCGGACAGCTCGAAGGAGCCGTTGAGAACCGTATCAGAGCCGATATACGCCTCAAGTATCGGAGCATAGAGCCTGACTGCGGGCAGGAACTGGTCAAGCTGAAGTGAGTTGATCTCCAGCCGGAGTCCCTGATCCAGTGCAAGCAAGACCTCATCAGAATAGCGTGCGCTGCCGGAAAGCACTCCGTCATTATAGTCAAGTACGGCCGTGATGGGAGAAGCGAGGAGAGGAATGTCAAGCGAGTTGACAGTCAGCCTGCTGTCGCCCACGCCCTCCGCGTCTATAGTGGTCGAAAGAGAGAGAGAAAGCGATGTGCGGTCAAAGAAGGCTGTGCTGCTCCGGCCGGAAAGCTGCATGGAGGCATCCAGCACGTTCAGCTCACCGTTTGACTGTCCGCTTGCCGAGAAGGAGGCACCCTCCACTGCTGAGAAGAGGCCCTTAGTGATTCCGCCAAGGCCATCAACACTCAGTCCGGAGGCGTTCAGCGTATATGTCAGCTGGCTGGAAACGGAAAGCACTGCGGACAGGCGCTCCAGACGCCCGCTCACATTTCCGTAGCTGAACTCCAGACTTCCGCGTCCGTCTGCGGTCATCCGGTCAGAATCGCTTCCGAGACGGTATGCGAGATCGAGTCTGGGCAGCGTACTCTCAAGACCGCCGGCTGACAGTGCGAGTTCCATGAGCACAATGTCAAAGCCCTCCTTGAGCGCATTGAGGCTGATCCTGCCCAGTCCTGCCCTGATATCCCGGTAAATGAGCGCAGTATCATATGCTGAGAGGACAAGCGGAAGGTGTCTGATGTCCAGAGATGACAGCGATTCGAAATCAAGTGCCAGTGCGACATTCCCGGTGGAAAGCTCCAGCTCTCCGTAGTTCAGGTCCACGCTGTCAAGCGACAGTCTCGTGCTGTAGCCTTCCCCGTCATGAGCCAGCGAGAGCGAGAGGTTTGAGGCGGACAGTCCCGCATCGACCAGGCTGACCGAGATGCTGGGCGCGCTGAAGACAAAGCGCTCAAGCCTCAGTCCCTCATGCAGTGAGAGATTCATGCGCAACCTGTCGAATGAGAGATGAGCGCCCAGACGGAGCGTGAAATCCTCGACGTTCACTGAATACGAGAGCGGGTAGAATGGCTGGTCAGAGAATGCCTGGATGGTGGACTCAAGGCTGTTGATCAGACGGTTGACATCCTCCAGTGTCAGGGTCGGCCCGTCCTGCCCTGCCCCGCTACCGGAACCGATGCCCTCCAGGTCGACAAGCAGTCCGTTGACGTCGACCTCGACACGGCCGCTGCCGCTTATCCAGGCCCAGATCATCGACAGCGGGTTCATGTACAGCGTGAGGGAATCAATCTCGACAATGTTTTTCCCGTCCAGTCCGACAGCTATGTCGTTGATCCTGACACGCTGCGAGAGGTTGCGGTCAATTGATGAGAAGGAGATGTCGACGGGAAGCCTGCCCTCAAGGCTGTCCAGCGCCTGTGTCGCGATGAGATAGCCGGGAGAGTCTATGCCGAGCGTGAAGACGCAAAAGAGCGTGGCGAGTGCAAAGCATGACAACACCAGAATTGATATAACTATGGTCGAAAGCGTCGTATGGTACTTCATCTCGCCTTTGAAACAGTATAGACTATCGGGAACCAAACTGAAATATACATTATTGTGATCCGGGGGCAAATAATGGAAAACATAATTCCGTCACTCATCGTTTTCGAAGGCCTTGACGGCAGCGGCAAGAGCACACAGGCCGGACTGCTTGCAAAGGACCTCAGTGCCTCCGGCCGCAGGACCGTGCTCACCGCCGAGCCCACTGACCGGCCGATAGGACGGCTGGTGAGGCAGGTGCTCAGAGGAGAGGTCAGGACAAGCCCGAGGGCACTTGCCCTCCTCTATGCCGCAGACAGGAGCGATCATCTGATGTCTGTAAGAAGCTGGTGCGAAAGCGGAAACACCGTGATTGCGGACCGTTACTTCTATTCCTCCCTGGCCTACCAGGGCGTGAGCGAGGACATGGACTTTCTCAGGCTGATCAACGCCTATCCTCATGCGGAAAAAGTCATCTTTGTCGACACCCCGGCTGAGGAATGCATGAGACGCATAGACGCCAGGGGCGGAGAAAAGGAGCTTTTTGACAGGATCGAGTATCTGGAAAAGGTAAGGAATAACTTCAAGCTTGTCTTCTCCGGCCTGCCGGACTATGTATCATTCCTTGAAGTTGACGGCCTCCTGCCCGTCGAGGAGCAGAGGCGCATCATTTCCGCTTTCATCAGCAGATGAACATCGCATCCCCATAACTGAAAAAGCGGTAGTGCCGGGCTATGGCATGCTCATATGCCGCCATTATGTGTTCCCTGCCCGCAAGCGCACTGACAAGCATCAGAAGCGTGGACTCAGGCGTATGGAAGTTGGTCAGCAGCCTGTCCACTGTCCTGAAGCGGTATGGCGGGTGGATGAAGATGTTTGTCCTTGCCGTGCCGGCCCTTACAAGTCCGTCTTCTCCTGTGGCGCTCTCCAGTGTCCTGACGCTGGTCGTCCCGACGGCGACTATGCTCTTTCCCGCAGCCTTCGCCGCATTTAGCGCGGATGCGACACTGTCCGTCACCGTATAGCGCTCATAGTGCATATGGTGATCCTCTATGTTCTCACTCCTCACAGGCAGGAAGGTTCCGGCCCCGACATGGAGCGTCACCTCGAGAATCTCGACACCCTTCGCCCTTATCTCATCAAGGATGGCCGGAGTGAAGTGCAGTCCGGCAGTCGGACTCGCGACACTGCCCTCCTGGCTTGCATAGACAGTCTGATAGCGGCTCTCGTCAGCGAAAGTGTCCTCCCTCTTTATGTACGGAGGCAGAGGGACATGGCCGCAGCGCTGGAAGAAGTCCTCATCAAGCACGCCGTCAAAGGCGACTCGCTTCGTTCCGTCCCCGTTCTCATCAACTATCCGTGCCCTGCAGTAAAGAGCGCCGTCCCTGTCGAAGAATGTATAGGTCCGGCCCGGCTTCTGCTTCCGGCTCTTGGTCACCATCGCATTCCAGCTGTGGTCCTCATTCTCCTCCAGAAAAAGAAACTCAACCTTCCCTCCGGATTCCGTCGATGCATAGACACGGGCCTTCCTGACGCGTGAGTTGTTGACGACAAGCACGGAGCTGGGATCGATCAGAGAGGGAAAGTCCCTCATCATCATGTCCCTGTATTCTCCGGTCTTCCGGTCCAGCACCAGCAGTCTCTCATCACCGCGCCTGGCAACCGGCTCCTGGGCGATGAGTTCCTGCGGAAGGTCAAAATAATAATCCCTGGTCAGCATTGTCTGCTCTCCCCTTGTATTCAGCTCCGACAAGCTCATAGGCCTTCGGAGTGACCATCCGTCCGCGCGGCGTCCTCATCAGATATCCCTGCTGTATGAGATATGGTTCATAGAAGTCCTCAAGTGTCTCAACAGCCTCTCCGACAGAAATCGAGAGTGTCTCTGCTCCGACAGGTCCGCCCTGATAGAAATCGATGATTGTCCTGAGGATTGCCCTGTCCTGCTTCTCCAGTCCGTTCTGGTCAATTCCCAGGCGGTCAAGGCCGAACTGAACGACTTCGGTGCCGATCACGCCGTCAGCCCTCATCACATGCGCGAAGTCTCTCAGACGCTTCAGCAGTCTGTTGGCGATTCTGGGCGTGCCTCTGGAACAGTGGGCAAGCAGGCTGGCGGCCTCATCGGTGATTGAGCACTTGAGGATGCCTGCCGAGCGCAGGATGATGCTCTTCAGCTCCTCGTCATCATAGTACTCAAGATGTCCTGTGATGCCGAAACGCTCAGAAAGCGGCGTCGAGACGGCACCGGCCTTAGTCGTGGCGCCGATGAGTGTGAACTTCGGAAGAGGGATCCTCATTGTTCTGGCACTCGGACCCTGGCCGATGACCCAGTCTATCTCGAAGTCCTCCATCGCAATATAAAGCATCTCTTCCAGCGCAGGCCTCAGCCTGTGGATCTCATCAATGAAGAAAATCGAGTTCTCAGTCACGTTCGTGAGAATGCCGGCGAGGTCCTTGGGTTTCTCCAGGGCAGGCGCACTGGTCATTCTCATCTCTGAGTGCATCTCATTGGCTATGATGCTGGCAAGAGTGGTCTTCCCGAGTCCCGGCGGTCCTATGAGGAAGGTGTGATCAAGTGCTTCGCCCCTTTCCCTTGCCGCCCTTATGAAAACGGCAAGATTCTCCTTCAGCTGCCGCTGTCCCTGGAAGTCCTCAAGGTACTGCGGGCGCAGGATGTTCTCATTCTTCTCATCCGAGGCCTGGAATGTCACTGATACCGGACTGTCCTCAGGTGAGAAATCTCCGGAGGGATCATCCATCGTGGTCTCGAGTCCGGCGATACTGTAATCGCTGTCTGCCGTCTTTCTCCTGGGCATTGAGATCCTCCTGTCAGGTCAGGCTTCTGAGGAGAAGCGGGAAGATGTAGTTCTCGCACTCCTCCTTGGTTTTCGACCTGAGATTGTCCTTTTCCTTCGCAAGCAGCCTGTCAAGCGCCTTGAGCACGGACTTCTTGTCGAAGCCCATGCCGACAAATGATTCTACCACATCTTCGTATGTCCTGGACGACTGTGTCTGTCCACTCTGGGCCGCACCCGGTTCATTCTCGTCATAGACAAGCGTGTCACGCAGCTGCAGCACCAGCTTCTGGGCAGTCTTGCTGCCTATTCCGGGAACCCTTGATAGAGTGCTTATGTCCCTGTTGTCCAGGGCGCGGATGAAATCATTCACGGAAATTGCTGACAGGATCTTCAGTGCCCCCTTGCCCGCTATGCCGGGCACTTTGACCAGCTGAATGAAGCAGTCCCTCTCAGCCTTGTCCATGAAGCCGAAGAGCGTCATGGCGTCCTCACGGACCTGGAAGACGGTAAGCACCCTGACCGGCTCACGGTTGACATGGGCGCTGAAATAGGCGCTGCAGCGGGCGCTGGTCTCCAGCTGGAACTCCAGCCCGCCTGCGTTTACGACAATTCCATTGGCGTTGATCTCGACAACCACGCCATTGACGGCGTTGATCATTTGACTGCTCCTTTCATCCTGGCCCTGGTGCTGTTCAGCACCGCATATGTGATGCAGTCAGCCAGTGCGTCTGCGGCATGGTCCGGTCTGGGGATCTTGTCCATCTTCAGCAGTATTGCGACCATCTGCTGGACCTGATTCTTGTCGGCCCTGCCCATGCCTGTTATGGCCATCTTGATCTGAAGAGGCGAGAAATACTGGACATCCAGCGAACGGGACTTCATCTCGTGCGTGATGCTTCCGATCACCTTGGCGACTGAGATTGAGGACGATATATTCTGTGCGAAATAAATATCCTCTATAGAGACCGCATCTATGGGAAACCTGTCGCACAGCTGGCCGACAGATGTGGCTATCGCATGAATGCGGTCGGCAAGCGGATGATCTGTACCCGTCCGGATGACACCAAAAGAAACAGGCCGGTAGCGCTGGTTGACGAATTCAACCACACCCCAGCCTGTATTGGCCAATCCCGGATCTATTCCCAGGATCGTCAAGGCCTACTCCTCTTCGTAGTCGTCCGGAAGATCGAGATTTGTGGAAACCTGCTGGACATCCTCGAGATCCTCCAGGCGCTCGACGATTCTCATGACCTTCTGGGCCTTCTCCTTGTCCAGGCTGACAGTCGTGTCCGCGATCTTGTTCACATCCGCACTGTCCTGCTCGAAGCCGGCGGCCTGCATGGCCTCAAGGACGGAAGCGAAGTCGGATGCACTCGTCGTAACCTCGATGACGCCGTCCTCGGCGCTGACATCCTCGGCTCCGTTCTCAAGTGCGGCCTCGAAGATCTGGTCCTCAGTGTACTTCGAACCATCATATGTGATGACACCCTTGGTCTGGAACATGTAGGAAACGCAGCCCGTGGCGCCGAGTGAGCCGCCAAGCTTGGTCAGAGTGCTCCTGACATCAGCCGCGGTCCTGTTCTTGTTGTCCGTGAGTGTGTCGATGATGATCGCGACTCCACCGGGAGCATAGCCTTCATAGGTGAGCTCGTAGAATGTCGTGTTGGCATCCTCTCCGCTTGCCTTCTTGATCGCCCTTTCGATGTTGTCCTTGGGCATGTTCTCGGCCCTGGCCTTGAGAATGGCCGTGCGCAGTCTAGCGTTGGAATCGGGGTCGGCGCCGCCCATCTTGGCGGCTACTGTGATCTCCTTGATGAGCTTGGTGAACTTCTGTCCACGCTTGGCATCGGCAAGGCCCTTCTTGTGTTTGATTGTTGCCCATTTGCTGTGGCCTGACATATAAACCTCTTGAATGTATTGAATTGGATTTTTTCGAACGCTAGTTAAACTAGCACAAAGAAATTAAGCGCGTCAACCTAGAGACCGGCAAGAAGCGACAGCAGGATCCGGTTCATCACCATGACGCCATCTCTTTTCAATGCGAAGAATTGGCCGTCATCATCATACCATGAGGGATCAAGGCGTGAGACTGCCTGCGAGAAAAGGCTGTCAAAAGAAGTGCCGAACCTTTCCAGGAAGGACTGCCTGTCTATCCCCCACTTCGTCCTCAGCCGCGTCATCACATACTCCTCGACAGTCTGTTCCACAGTCAGCATCTCGCTGTCGAAGGACGGCCGCTCAAGATAGCCCTCAAGCGTATCGGCCTCACGGGAGGAGACGACGCGCGACCAGCCGACACTGGATTCGGCGGAAGGACCAAGGCCGATGTACTGGTCCAGGTTCCAGTAAACGAGATTGTGCCTGCAGTAATGGCCGTCACGGGCGAAGGCGCTGACCTCATAATGCTCATAGCCAAGGCGCCCGAGCTCATCCCAGCAGCGGATCAGGTTGTCCGCCTCCTCATCCTCATCCAGAGGCTGCTCTGTCTCGACAAGCCTGGTTCCCTCCTCAAACGTCAGCGAATACAGTGAGACGTGCTCCGGTCTGTATGAGACAAGCCTGTTTATGTCATCAATCGTACTTGAGACGGATGTATGCGGAATGTTCATCATCAGATCCGCATTGAAGGAGATCCCGGAGACTCTCCTGAAGTCGAAAAGCAGATCAAGAGCCCTCTCCACAGCCTTCACATCAGCATTTCGCTGCAGTATGGAGAGACTGTGCGGACTGAATGACTGGATGCCGGCGGAAAAGCGCGTGACGATGCCGCACAGACTGTCAAAGGACTCGTCAAGTGTCTCGGGATTGATCTCGACGGACACCTCTTCAGGTTTCCCCGCATAGCAGGCAAGGCTGAGAATGGACCGGAGGCGCCGTGCCCCCAGCAGCCCCGGATTGCCTCCTCCGACATAAACTGTGTGGAAAGGCCTGCCCAGTTCTCCGGCAAGCTCTTCCAGCTGCCGCATCAGCGTGTCGTAATAGCGGTCCCTCAGCTCTCTGCCGCATTTTGAGGCCGGAAGGGAATAGAAGGCGCAGTAGCCGCACCTGGTCGTGCAGAATGGCACGTGGATGTAGAGCGAGACAGGATGTCCCGCATCGACATACTCCCTCATCTGACGCTTCCGATCCTGTTCAGCGGCCAGAAGCGGAAGAGCACCCTGCCGTTGATCGTGGACTGTGGAACAGGGCCGAAGTAGCGGCCGTCACGCGAGTTGTCGCGGTTGTCTCCAAGAGGAAGCACATAATCTTCCGGAACATAGATGCCGGCCCTGTAGCGCGCAGCCTGGCTGCGGGCCGTCGTGTCGCAGGGATCTATCAGTGTCGAGAAAAGGAAGCGCTGTCTGCTGAACTCATACATGTCGCCCACGCTGTTTCCGGTAACACCCTGATAGTCGCTGATGAGATGGTTAGGGGCAGCGGAGATGCCTGCCTCCTGGAGCGCGTAGAGTCTGGCCCAGGCCTGGAGCGGAGGATAATAGTCCGCTGACAGCAGCCTCGAAGGAGCATCAGACAGTCCGTTGTCCGCCCTGAAGTCAGCCTCACTGACGTATCCGGCATAGCCTGCCGGCTTTATCACGACATCACCGTCAACAAAGTTGACCATGTCGCCGGGAAAGCCGGCGGCACGCTTGACGAAGAGTCTCTCAGCCATGCTCCCGTCCGCATTGCGGTCAATGTTGACAAGAGAGAGCGTGCCCATGTAGACGATCTGGCTGAGAATGTCGAAAACCGGCCCCTTTGACTCATATTCCGGATTGTAGAAGGTTATGATGTCGTCCCTATGGACGTCCCTGTCAGAGTCGAAGATCTTGCTGCCCGCAGGATAGAGCTCCATGCCGTAGCTGAGCTTGCTCACCACGACCCTGTCACCGACCTCGATGGTGTCGACCATTGAGGGTGAGGGTATGACAAAGAGCTGGAAGAGGTACTGGTTGATAAGCAGAACGGCGATGATCGCGAAGATGAAGGCGTCAACCCAGCTCCAGATCTCTCCGGCAACCGTGCGCCTCCTGGCCTTCTCCGTCTCCCTGATGGCCCTGCGGCGGGTGAGCCAGGCCTCTGTCTTCTCCTCAAGAAAGCTGTATACTCTGTCCATAACCGGATTCAAAGCTAACACTTTGACTGTTTGTTGACAATAGAATCCCCTTTGATTACCCTTCTCTGAGTTATGGGAAAAAAGAAGAATCTGGTGGAAGTCGCACCCGTAAAACTCCCCTATTTTCATGGAATGAGACCGGGAAAGTACATTCTCGGCCTGATAGTGCTCGCACTTCTGCTGGCCGTCTTCTTCATCCTCTTCCTGCCCGGAATCGTCAGGGGAGGACGCTATGTGGACTTCCACAGCAGTCTGACGGATGTCGGCGTCCTGATTGACGGGAAATATCTGGGATCAAGCACCGGAGGCCACTACTTCATTGCATCAGGAGACCATGAGGTCGAATATATCAAGAACGGAATCACTGTCAGCAGCGGACAGCTTGAGATCGATCACCCTGTCTTCGCGACCCTCTTCGTGAGACGGACGCTTGATGTGAGCATTCCGGTACCTGACGAGACAGAGGAGCTTTACAGATCGGTCTATGACAGCACACTTGAGAACCTCGTGCTCTATGCTCCGGTCCAGGACTATGACGCGTCCTACAACTATCCACAGATCTACCAGAAATACGCACAGGATGCGGTTGCTCTCAGTGCCGGTGATGTCTCCCGCGATTTCTATACACTGAGCCTCTTCGCCTCCTCACAGGCGATGGCAGATGATCTAGAGGCCGCAGCCAGCATGCTGACGGATGCCGGAGTCACCTTCTCTTCTGCTGATCCCGCACTTGTCAGGACTCTGCTGGAAGGCGGATACAGGACGCAGACGGACTCCGTCACTCCCTCAGTCAGCTCGCAGGAGACTCCAGACGGCTTCCATCATTATGAGAGCTGTACTGTTACGATGGGAGAAGGAAGTGCCATGGACACGCTCCCGGTGACTGTGTCCGTTCCCGCTTTCGAGATCGCGCACGACTACGTCAATGAATACGATTATGCGCTCTTCATCCAGGAGAATCCCTACTGGGCGAAGGAGAACACAGACGAGCTGATTGCTGATGGAGTCGCTGATGAGTATTACCTTGCAGGCATCACGCCGTCGGTCCAGAATCACAGCAGCACGCCTGTCAGGAACATCAGCTGGTATGCGGCCCAGGCCTACTGCGACTGGCTCAGTGCCAGGACAGGCATTTCATACAGACTGCCGACTGAGGCAGAATGGTACATCGCCAGCCTGGATGCGGCAGACAAGTCCTATGCAAGGAGTCTGGTCTCCGTTGACACTGACCTTTCCAGCCCCGCATCAGTCATGGGCGGACTGTGGGAGTTCACCTCGACCGCCTATGTCCCGCTCTCCCGGGCCGAGGGACTCACTCTGTCAACCGGAGAGATTGACTTCACGGATGTAGTGGTCAAGGGCGGAAGCTATATCAACAGCGCATCTGAAGTGACACGTGAAAGCGTCGGCGTGATGCCGCGCGACGTGACCAGCGACTATGCCGGATTCAGGCTGGCAAGGAATGTATGACATGAGTGCGGATAAGGATTTCAGACTCATACAGAAGAACAAGAAGGCATACTTCAACTACGAGATACTCGAGGAGCTGGAGTGCGGCATGGCCCTGGTGGGAACCGAGGTCAAGAGTGTCAGGGAAGGACGCTGTTCCTTCTCGGACAGCTACGTTGAGATCAAGGATGGCCAGCTCGTGCTGACGGGCTTCCTGATCCAGCCCTACTCCCACGGCGGGAAAATCTTCAATCACCAGGGAGATAGGAAGAGAATTCTTCTTGCCCACAAGCAGGAGATCAAGAAGTTCAACCGCAAGGTCGAGGCGAAGGGAATGACCATTGTCCCCCTTGAGATTTACATCAGGAACAACCTCGTGAAGATGAAGATAGCCCTGGCAAGGGGAAAGGCCGTATATGACAAGAAAGCGGCCATCAAGGAACGGGACCTGCAGCGTGATGCGCGCAGGGAGCTGAAGAACCTTAACTTCTAATACCGCCTGATGTTTCTTATGCGGCCATTCTCTATCAGGCCGCTGAGCATGTCGCCCAGGACTGCGACCTCGACGCGGTAACCGCCCATGGCCCAGCTCTCGATCACTCCGAGCGCACCCCCGACACAGTAGTGGTAGGTATAGTCGGCCTCCTCTTCCGTCATCCCCTTGAGACGCCAGGAGGCGACCGCCTTGTCACGCAGCATTGTGACAATCGTATTGACGAAGTGACGCCCGCCACGAGGAGACAGGATGAGATAGCACAGCTCCCTGTTGTCATTTATCGTATAGAGAATGGAATTGATGAAGGTCCTGAGATCCAGCGTGCTCGTGTCAACCTGGCTGAGCGTGTTCCACATACTCTCCAGCAGCTCGTTCTCAATCTCCTTCAGAAGGTCGATCGGGTCCAGATAGTGGGCATAGAATGTGTTCCTGTTCACTCCGGCCTTCCTGCACAGCGTCGTGACATTGATCGTCTCGACGGCATTGTCCTTCATCAGCTCAAGCAGCGCTTTCTTGAGTTTCTCCCGGGTCTTCAGTATTCTGGCATCAACCTTTCCTTCCATCACAATCTCCTGACAACTGGGGCCAGAATACTATACAATCTGTCTGTTATTCAATATTCAGGAGGAAGCACACAGGAGCGGAACTTGCCCCCGCAGCCGCTTTCTGCTATATTCCACTTGTCAGACCAAGACGAAACGGGGGTGTTCCAGTTTCGACTGCCGGCAGAGCAGGCTTGGGACTGCAGGCCAAGCGACAACTTGTAAAACTATCACAAAAATCAAATGCCAAGAAAGAAGACGAATACGTCTCTGACGAAGCACTCGCTCTCGCTGCCTGAGGCAGTGTCTTAGAGCACGGCACCAAGGGCGCTGATCCTAGCCTGAGGTTGTCCGACACCAACAGGATCTTGCCCATGGGCGGCCGTCAGGCCATGGGGACACTCTGACGGATACCCCTGAGGCGGGTTGGCCGCACTACCCTGTCTCAGGGGGAAGACTCCAAACTGCGGCTAAGCTCTGTAGACGTTCCAGGATGTCCCGGCAGGACAGGAGTGCGAGTCTCCTCACCTCCATGGGAAACGGGCGGCTGAGGTTTCAGCCCCGGCCGTCCTTCTTTGTCTCTCAGTTCCGGTCAAGCCATTTGTCAAGCGCACATGAGAACTGCTCGAGATCCCTGAAGTGCAGTGCCGCATATTCATCCTGGGCTGTGGGCTGCGCGTTTACGATGACAATTTTTCCTCCGCTGCAGGCAGTCATTCTGGGAAAGGCCGCAGCCGGATACACAGTAAGCGAGGAGCCCATGACAATCGCCAGGTCCGCCTGGCTGAATGAGATTTCCGCCTGTTTGAGTATGCTTGATGACAGGTTCTCACCATAAAAGACGATGTCCGGCTTGATTATGCTGCCGCAGGTACTGCAGACAGGCACCTTCCCGCTCCTCACGACCGGTGCGATCTGGTCATATGTGTAGTATGCGTTGCAGTTGGTACAGTAGGCGGCTCTGGCAGAGCCGTGCAACTCATACACCAGACGGCTTCCTGCTCTCTGGTGCATGAAGTCAATGTTCTGGGTGAAGAGCCCGCTGGTCAGCCGTCCCTTCTTCTCAAGCTTCGCAAGTGCATAATGCACGATATTCGGCTCATAGTCCTCCAGATGATACCAGACCTCCTCTGCCCAGGCATAGAAGATCTCAGGCTCACGGTAGAAGTAGTCAAGGGAGAGTATCTCCTCCACATTGAGCCCACGCCAGGGCGAGTTGTAGACACCGTGAGAGCCGCGGAAATCAGGAATGCCGGAGAGCGTGGAGACTCCGGCTCCGGTGAATACGGCGACCTTGCGGCTGGATGCCAGGATATCGGCAAACTGGCTGAACTTCTCCTGAAAACGACTCTCTTCCTCCCTGTATTCTCCGGACATTTCAGACCTCCCGTCCAAGATATGTGTTGCCCTTGAGTTCTGTCGTCTCCAGACGCACTATGTCCCCGGGGCCGGTTTGCGCAGAAAGAGGATGGAAGGAGATCATCTCATTGTGGGCGTTTCTCGCAAGCAGGGCACTGCGGTCATCTCTCGTGGGAGAGATCACAAGGGCCTCATGAACCATTCCGATCCGGCCTCTCTTGATCAAGGAAGCCCTCTTCAGCTGCTCGTCTATCAGCCTCTCTAGCCTCCTTGACTTCTCATCTTCACCGATCTGCTCTGCCATCTTCGCAGCAGGTGTGCCCTCACGGAGGTTGTAGTAGTACATGAAGGCCTCAATCGGCGCAAGATAGTCCATGGCGGAAAGAGTCTCCAGATACTCCTCCTCAGTCTCCGAGGGGAAACCGACCATGACATCAGTCGAGAAAGTGAGGCCGCTGATGGCTGCCCTCATCTCATCGACAAGTGAGAAGAAAGCCTCTCTGGTCGTCTTCCTGTTCATCAGCCCGAGTATGCGGCTGGAGCCGGACTGCATCGGAAGATGTATGTGGCTGCACACACGCTCCTGCCGGGCGATCACATCAATCAGCTCAGGAGAGAAGTCCTTGGGATGGGGGGAGTCAAAACGCACGAACCTTATGCTGTCAAGGTGGCGGCAGACCTCATCAAGAAGCAGGGGAAAACTGATTCCCTTCCAGCTGTACGAGTTCACATTCTGTCCCAGCAGGGTGATCTCCCTTACGCCGAGACTGTCCAGATGCTCAATCTCACGCATGATGTCATCCGCGGGACGCGAGACCTCGCGTCCCCTGACATATGGCACTATGCAGTATGAGCAGAAGTTGTTGCAGCCGTTCATGATCGGGACATAGGAACTTGCCTCACCATCTCTGTGATAGCTTGACACGAAATGGTATGAGTCCTCTGTCTCCACCCTCCCCGAGGTCAGGTATTCCACTATGTCCATTTTCTCATTCGTGCCTATGACGGCATCGACAAATGGCGCCTGGCTCAGGAGATCTTCCTTCATTCTCTCGGCCATGCAGCCGGTGACGACGATCGTAATCGGGCGAACGCTCTTTTTTATGTGATGATAGAAGCTGAGCCGTCCCCAGATCCTGTTCTCCGCACTCTTTCTGACAGAGCAGGTGTTTATGATCACAGCATCCGCAGCATCAGGATCCTCAGTCTTCTCCAGTCCGGCTCCCTTCAGCAGGATCTCAAGCGCATTAGCCTCAGCCATGTTGAGCTGGCAGCCATAGGATTCAAGTATGTAGGTCATCAGATCTCCCCCGCCCTTCTTCTGGCGGCAATAAGGGTGTTGTCCATAAGCATGGCAATTGTCATGGGCCCCACTCCGCCCGGAACCGGGCTTATGTAGGAGGCCTTCTTCGAGACAGCCTGGTAATCGCAGTCTCCTACAAGCCTCCACCCGCGCTCCCGGCTGGCGTCCTCGACCCGGTTGGTGCCGACATCAATCACGACAGCTCCTTCTCGGACCATATCGGCTGTAAGCGTCATGGGATGTCCGGCCGCGACGATAATTATGTCGCTGGCAAGAGTGATGCCGGCCAGATCCTTCGTGTGAGTGTTGCAGACAGTGACGGTGGCATCCCTCCCCCGCTGCATCAGCAGGCCTGCGACCGGTTTCCCGACCAGGTTGCTGCGGCCTATGACGCATACACGCTGTCCGTCTGTCGGAATGCCGTAGTAATCGAGAATGGCGAGAATCCCTTTTGGCGTGCAGGGGATGAAGCCTTCCTGGCCCATGAGGCAGAGACCGGCATTCACTGGATTAAGTCCGTCAACATCCTTGTCGGGACTGATGGCGAGAATGATCTTCTCGTCGTCTATCTGGGAGGGAGTCGGAAACTGGACGAGTATGCCGTCCACTTCATCGTCCCGGTTGAGACTGCCGACCAGGGAGAGCAGCTCATCCTCACTGGCAGTGGCAGGCAGGCAGTAGTCCCGGTGCGCGAACCCGAGTTCCTCACAGGACGCTTTCTTGCTTGTCACGTAACTCACGCTTGCAGGATCATCACCGACCAGGATGACGGCCAGTGTAGGCCTGTGTCCGGTCCTGGAGACAAAGGACGCAGTATCGGCCTTGATCCTCTCTTTGCAGGAAGTCGCGACTTCCTTTCCGCTCATTCTTATCGCCATAGTGCACAATTTATCGGAAAAGACATAAAGAGTACATAAAGCATTTAGACTTTTGGGCTCTTTTACGCTATATTCAACTTTATGAAAAAGATCATCAAGCGCATCAGCCTGACTCTGCTTCTTTGCACTCTGCTGGCCGCACAGGCATTCTCGGCCACCTGGTATGACAATGGAAGCCAGAGGTTCACGATAACGGCAGGCCCGACGATCCCCACCTCACTTACACTGCTCTCAAGCGGTGAGACCTTCACCGGATGGGAAGAGGGAGACATCGGGCTGACTCCTGTTGGCGGCTTCGGCTCAATCGCCTATCAGGTCTTCCTCAATCCCTATCTCGCCCTCGGCGGAGAGATCGGATACGCGTTCAACTACAATGTGGACGGTACGCTGCTGACCAACGTGCCCATGCTGTTCAAGCTGACAGTCATGCCGCTTCAGGGCAGAGTCGAGATTCCTCTTTCCTTCGGACTCGGCTTCTCATACATGTCGATCTCTGACGGCGGAGCATACCTGCCCTTCTTCGCCTCATTCGAGACAGGCATCGACTACTACTTCACTGACAACTGGGGCATCGGACTGAAATGCGGGATCTGGGTGATTCCTGAAATCTACTTCGAGTCCAGCCGCTTCAGCCAGAATTCGCTGCTGACAATGGTCCCGATAACGCTCAGCGTCACATACAGACAGTAGGAGGCCGGAAATGAAAAGAACAGCAATGATACTGATTGCCGCACTGGCCCTTCTTGCAAGCTCATGCAATCTTGACAATGCGGGAATACTATACCGCGGACCGGACCGCACAATATCCGACAACATGAACAGGAACTATATCGGCCAGAGTGCTGGCAGCCTCTTCATCACGACCGAGAACGGACTTGAGCGCATTGATCTGAACAGCAGCTCATTCACATCCACACTGATTCTCGAGGACCCGGTCTTTGACGTCTACCTGCAGGACCGCGCCGTGCTCGATGACAGCGGCTACATCATCTACCTCGATGACAATGATCCTGAGAAGACTTCCCAGCAGTTCTATCTGATTAATGTCAATGACCTGAGCAATGTCAGGATGAAGGCTGTCGACAGCTTCGCGGCAGACAAGGTCTTCGTCGATGCCTTCACGGCAGACTCGGTGAATTATTTCATCGCGAAGGACGGAACCGTCTATTCTGTCACTACTGACGGTGAGACAGTCACTGGAAATGTGGATGCGGGACAAGCTGGCACGCTGTACAGCAACATCGGCGGTCTGAGGATCTTCGCCGAATACGACTATGATAAAGACAGTGACAAAATCACGAACGTCAGCTTCGATTATCTGGGTAAGTCACTGAATTTCCCTGATGACTACAAAGATACTGACCTCGCAGTCCAGATCAGATCCGTCTGGACAGAGGGTACGGAACTCTATGTCATCACAAACGACACTGACTACTTCCACCTCTTCATGGGCAGCACAGAGGGAGGAGATCTGACCCATGTCAGCCTCATCAGCGGAATATACAGGAGGCCCTTCCCCTGCACGAAGATTGGTGACAACATCGTCTTCCTGCACTGGAACGGAAGCTCATCCACTTCAAGACTTGTCACAATGCCGCTTGATGGCAGCGATCCGTCATACAGTACGACTTCAAACGGAATCGAAGCCGAGGTCTTCTTCACGCACAATGGAAGCAATTACATGCTCTCCAAAGACCACGGCATGTTCCAGATCATCCAGGCGGACAGCGGCTACAGCCTGCAGTCAGTCTGATAGGCTTCACTGTCACTCTTGCGGGACCGTCTCTGGCGGTCCCGTTTCTGTCTGCGGGTGCGCAAAGGAAAAGCCCGGGTCGCGCCCGGGCCTTCCGTCATGGTGTAATGATGTCTATTCCGGGGACACTAGTCCTCAAGAATCGTGTGGAGGATAGTCCTGACCTCACTGTCGCTGTAGACCTCGTCGACCTCATCATGAGTCAGTCCTATGAACTCATGACAGGTATAGTGGATCCACCTCTCGTCCTCAGGCTTCTCAAGGACATGCTTCCTGCACCAGTAGTCAGGCTGTATCGGCAGCGGATCCTCATGCTTGAACAGAGGGATCTTGTAGTCATAGACTGCCACCTTGATGTCCTCACGGGGAATGCCGCAGTTCATCACGGTTCCGACCAGAGCGTTGACAGTCATGCCTGTGTCGAAGATATCGTCAACAATCAGCACTTTCTGGCCCTTCCTGAGATTTTTCGGGGACCAGGTCCAGCCATCAATGTCCACATGTCCGGCATGATCCTTCACCAGGTTGTAGCTTCTGGCGACGACCGCGGCATAGAAGACTGGCGTCTTGCCTTCCTTGAGCGCTATGAGCTTGTAGAACTCGCTCATGACATTCGCCATATATGCACCGCCGCGCAGTGAGTCATAGATCACATCGGGAACGAAATGATCCTCCGTGTACATCCTGTACACGAGTTTCAGTGCCGCATCCCTGATCATGTCGCAGGTAATGAATTCTTTGGACATCTGTTTCTCCTGGGTTCAATTCTAAGGCCGCTTTCACCGTTAATGCAACAGGAATGGTAAGGAAATGCGTCAGACGGAGGCATTTGTGAGCCGTCTGAACACGACAAGCCTCATGGCTGTGTATGTCGCAAGTCCGCCAAGCACATTGCTGATCGGCTCGGCCAGCACCACCCCGTCAACACCAGTGAAGTACGGCAGGATTATCGTCAGCGGAACAACGATTATGACCTTTCTGAAGAGCGAGAAGAAGACAGCCTGTCTGGCGTAGCCCAGAGCCACGAAGGTCTGCTGTCCTGTCATATGAAGGCTCATGAAGATAAAGCCGAAGAAGTAGACCTGAAGCGCGTGATGAGTTGCTGAGGCCAGAATCTGGTCTGTCGTGAAGAGGCCGATGAAGGGATCAGGGAAGATATAGATGAGGGCCCAGATTATTCCTGAATAGACAAGCATCATCCACAGCAGGATATTGCTTGCCTTCATCACCCGCTTTCCGTCTCCGTGGCCGTAATTGTAGCTCATCACCGGGCTGGCCCCTCCGGAGAAACCATTGATCGGAGTCGAGAAGATCTCACGGATCGAGTTGAGGATGGTCATGACACCGACATACAGGTCCCCGCCCCAGATCGAGGCACACTTGTTGCACACGAGCTGGACAATGGAGTTTGTCGCTCCCATCGTGAAACCGCTGGTGCCGAGGAAGAGGATCTTGAGGCAGCGCGGCCTCTCCAGTGCAGTGAAACGGAGTCTGATGGGAAGGCTCCTGCGCCTGAGAAAACAGACTATGAAGACAGCGCTGAGCACCTGGCTGATGACAGTGGCGACCGCCGCACCCCTGACACCCATGTCCAGCAGAAAGATGAAAACAGGATCAAGCACGATGTTTGAGACGGCTCCGATCATTGTTCCCACCATGCCGATGGAAGAGTAACCAAGCGCGTTGACAAAGGGAGTGAGCGTAAGGGTCAGCAACACGGGCACTGTTCCCAGGACATAGACTGTCAGATAGTCCCTGGCATAGCCGAAGGTCTGCCCGCTTGCTCCGAAAAGGTAGAGCACAGGCTCACAGAAGACAAGCACGGCTGCCGAGATGACAAATGCGACAATCACTGTCAGGGTGAATGAGGTGCCGAGTATCCGCTCCGCCTCCTCTGTGTTATCACGCCCGAGCTCGATTGCACAAAGCGGACCGCCGCCGTTTGAGCCCAGCAGCCTGGCAAAGGCTGAGATCAGGGAGATGACAGGCAGGCAGAGTCCGACTCCGGTAAGGGCCATCGCCCCTATTCCCGCGATATGCGCGATATAGATGCGGTCCACCTGGCTGTAGAGCAGATTGACAAGCTCTGCAACGATGAGCGGAAGGGATGAGGAGAGTATGGAACGTGAAACGCTCTGTCTGGAAAAATCTGTCTGGTGTAGTCTCATCCTGCCTCCGTGAAGACTGTTTTACACCAAAGAGGCAGGAAAATGGAAGGGAGCCATTGCACAATCCGCGGCTCCCTCATATTCAGATCTCTGTAAGGATCTCGACACCGTCCTCAGTGATGGCGATCGTATGCTCCCAGTGGCAGGCAGGCTTCCCGTCGGCCGTCTTCACCGTCCAGCCGTCCCTCATGTTCCTGATCTTCCAGGTTCCCATATTGACCATTGGCTCCACCGCAAGCACCATGCCGGGCTTGAGACGCGGATTCGGGATCATGGGAGAGAGGAAATTAGGAACCTCCGGGTCCTCGTGCACATCATATCCTACGCCATGACCTGTGTAGTCCCTGACAACGCCGTAGCCGTTCTCAGTCGACGCATGCCGGAAAACGGCGGAAGCGATGTCGCTGATCCGGGCGTTCTTCTTCCTGGCTCCCTCTATTCCAAGGTAGAGGCTCTCTCTTGTGACTACATTCAGCTTGTGGACCTCAGGGCTGACCTGCCCCACCTCATAGGTCCTGGTGGAATCAGAGACATAGCCGTCCAGGGTGACGCAGATGTCAACAGAGATGATGTCCCCCTCGTTGAGAATCTTCTTCCTGTCGGGAATTCCATGGATGACCACCTCGTTGACTGAGGTGCAGGTCGCATTCGGATAGCCGCAGTACCCCAGACAGCTCGGAATCCCGTGATGTGCCGTGATGAACTCATGGGCTATTCTGTCAATGTCCCAGGTGCTGATCCCGGGCCTGATGACTTCCTCCAGCGAGAGAAGGCACTCAGCAAGCACCTTCCCGCTTTTCCTGATCTTCTGGATTTCCTTCGGACTCTTGAGAGTGATCATTGTCCAATCTTCTCCTTCCTGAGTGCATCGAGCAGTCCGTTGATGAACTTGTATGTCACATCGTTGCTCAGCTCCTGTGAGAGCTTCACTGCCTCGTCAATCACTATCGAGGGATGAACGTCCCTGGCCCAGAGCATAGAAAAGACCGAGATGCGCAGGATGTTCCTGTCGACCAGGTTGATCCTCTCCAGCGGTCTGTTGATCGAGAAGTGCGAGATGCACTCATCGATCTCTCCTCTGTGGTCAAGCACGCCCTGCACGAGAAAGCGCGTATAGAAGGTCGTCTCCTCGCTCAGTGCGGCCATCTCCTCATCACTCTTGCCGGGAAAGACTGAAAGATCAGCGCCCTCATCGAGCGTATTGTTGAAATCCAGGGCGTAGAGGGTCTCGACAGCGAGTACCCTCGCCTCATGTTTTGCCTGATACTTCTCACTCATACTAGTTCGTGTAAAGGACTCTGATCCTGGCCTCAGACCTGAGGGACTCGACCATTGAGTTCAGCTGCTCATTCATCGCAGTCTGCATGTTGGCATTGGTCAGATACTCCGTGATGTAGTCGCGCACAGTGTAATCGACATCAGGCTGAATCCTGTCGTCAATGCCAAGCAGTCTGGCATCATTGTGCACTGAGACACGGACAATGTGGTAGCCGGTATTGGACTCGATCACATCGCTGGTCGCACCAAGCGGAAGAGACAGGACAGTATCGACAAAGGCATCTCCCCAGGTCTGGCGCACGACAGTGTTGTCGCTGGCAAGCCATCCCATCAGTCCGCCCTCAGCCTTGCTGGCCTCGTCTTCTGTGTACTGGTTGACTGCGGCCTCAAAGGTGATCACACCGTTCTGGATGTCAGAGGCGACCTGCGTCATCGTGGCAAGTTTCTCCGCATCGGCTGTACTGTCTCCTGTCTTCTGCATGTAGATCTGCGAGAAGCGCACGTTCTCGGCCTGTGTGAAGCCGGTCGCGTTTCTCCTGTAGAAGTTCTCCACCTCCTGAGTCGTTGGAGCATAGTTTCCGCTCTGGAGCTGGTCTCCCCTCTCCTGCATCAGATAGGTCTGGAGAATGTACTGGTTGCCCAGCGCCTCCTTATAGGCGTCGACGCTGCCGTAGGACTGGTTGACGATCTGCTCGAACTGCTGGTCAGTCAGGCTCTGGCCTACCTGCTGCTCATATGCCCGCTTCTGCTGGCTGTAGAGCGCATCGCGCTGGGTGTCATTGACTGTGATTCCGGCCCTCTCCGCACCCTGGAGGAAGACCTCATCATTGATCATGATGTTCAGGACCTGCAGTGCCTGGTCCTCAGTCGCACCAAGCGTCTGCATCTGGCTGGCAAGATCAGCATTAGTGATGACAGTGTTGCGGATGAGATTTACCGTCGCGGCCGCATTGTTGTTGTTCGGAACCGCGAAGACTGACGCCACCAGAGTGGCCATTACAAGAAGAGTTGCTGCAAATTTCCTCATTGGATTACAAATTCCTTTCAACATTAAGTCTCTTGCCAAGGGCAAGGGCTGAATCAGGCTTCTTGAGGATGTCGCTGTATTTCAGATACATCCCCTCACCTTCCATCACCTTCATGAGCAAAGATAATGTTTTCTGGCTCCTTAGACCACCCTTGGTCACAAAGGCCAGGCATCTTTTGCCGCTGACCTGGCCGGCCCGGGAGAGAAAGGTCCTGACGATATCAGGGATCTTTCCTCCGAAGGCTGTAGTGGCGACCGTGCCTACGATGATGTAGTCATAATAGGAGAGCTTCCTGTCACTGTCCGTGTACATGTTGAAGATGTCGACACTGTGCCCCTGTCCCTCAAGACCACGGGCAAACTCCTTGCAGTAGGCCTCAGGAGACCTGTCTTCCCTTCCCTTTCCCGCATAGACGCAGCATACCTGCATAAAACACACTCCTTTTTTAGACACAAAGGCCGACCCGCGAAGAGTCGGCTCTCTGGTAATGCACTACTCTGTCACTGGCTGACAGCATCACTTCCTGTGGAGGAAGCGGAATACCAGTCACTGCTCTGCTGTACCGCAGCGGCGGTGTCAAGCAGGGAGGTGGAGGCATTCGACTTCGTTGAGATTCCGACCAGCAGGGCCAGAACCACGAAGGCAACAGCCATGATCGCCGTGATCTTGGTGAGGAATCTTGAGGATCCGGCTCCGAATGTGGACTCGGAGGATCCGCCGAAGATGCCGCCAAGGCCCTGGGAATTCTCATCCTGAACGGCGACGAGGAAGATCAGCACAAGAGCGCTGATGACAAAGAGGACAAGCAGAATAATGCTCAAAACACCCATATCAAATACTCCGTCTTACTTGTTGAACGTTATGATGGGCAGGAACTTCTCAACGGAGAGGGAGGCACCACCTACCAGGGCTCCATCAATATTTTCCTTTGCCATCAATGCCTTTACATTGGAGGCATTAACAGAACCACCATACTGTATAATCAGGTTTTGCGCAATATCGGATGAGTACATTTCAGCAATCCTGCCGCGGATGAAGGCATGTGCGCTGTCCGCGTCCTCAGGAGTGGCCGTCTTTCCGGTTCCAATGGCCCAGACCGGCTCGTATGCGATCGTGATGCGGGCCATGTCAGAAGCCTTGACGTCCTTCAGGTCGCCCTCAAGCTGACTGGAAAGGACAGCCTCAAGCCTGCCTGACTCCCTCTCCTCAAGAGTCTCGCCGACACAGAGCACTACATCCATGCCCTCCTCGATTGCCAGCAGGACCTTCCTGTTGATGAACTCATCGCTCTCACCGTAATAGCTTCTTCTCTCACTGTGGCCGAGGATGACAGTGTTCACACCGAGATCCTTGAGCATCTCCGGTGACACCTCACCTGTATATGCTCCGCTCTTGTGGTCATTCATGTTCTGTGCGGCAACGATGATGCCTGTGCCCTTGACAGCCTCAAGCACTGCGGGAATCGTGACGAAGGGAGGAGCGATCATCATCTTGACATCGCATCCGGCCTCCTTTGCGGCCCTGGCCAGATCAGATGCGAAAGCAGCTCCGGCGGAAGGCGTCATGTTCATCTTCCAGTTGCCTGCGATATATGGTTTTCTCATTTCTTCACCTCAAAGATATGGCAGGAGGACAGCCCCCCTGCCATTGAAAGTCTGGATCTGTGTTACTTCTCAAGAGCCTTGATGCCGGGAAGGACCTTGCCCTCAAGGAACTCGAGGGAAGCGCCGCCACCGGTGGAAACATGGCTGATCTTGTCGGCAAGACCGAACTTGTTGATTGCGGCTACGGAGTCACCGCCACCGACAACTGTGGTCGCATTGCTCTCGGCAAGCGCCTTGGCGACCTCGCCGGTTCCCTTGGCGAAAGCCTCGAACTCAAAGACGCCCATCGGGCCGTTCCAGACAACAGACTTCGCATCCTTGATCGCATCGCAGATGAGAGCGACTGTCTTGGGTCCGATATCCATTCCCATCAGGTCATCAGCGATATTGTCGCTGTCAACGAGAATGGGCTCAGCTGTCTCGCTGAACTCTCTGGCGCAGACATTGTCGACGGGAAGAATGACCTTGACGCCCTTCTCCTTCGCCTTCTCGAGGAAGGCCCTTGCAGTGTCGACATAATCAGGCTCGAAAAGGCTCTTTCCGATCTTGTTGCCAAGAACGCTGAGGAAGGTATAAGCCATTCCGCCGCCGATGACGATTGTGTCACAGGTCCTGACAAGAGACTCAAGAACTGTGATCTTGCTGCTGACCTTGCTGCCGCCGATGATGGCGACGAAGGGCTTCTCGGGATTCTCA
This sequence comes from uncultured Spirochaetales bacterium, assembly GCA_944390045.1. Taxonomy (GTDB): domain Bacteria; phylum Spirochaetota; class Spirochaetia; order Sphaerochaetales; family Sphaerochaetaceae; genus Bullifex. The sequence goes on from CALXOO010000009.1 coordinate 25,831, forward strand.
AGAAGCGGTGCCATGAACTTGACTTCCTTCTCGATCAGGAAGCCGGCGTATGAAGGCAGGTAGTGGGAGACACCCTCTGTGGAGGCATGTGCACGGTGAGCAGTTCCGAAAGCGTCGTTGCAGTAGATGTCGCCATAGGATGCGAGAGTCTTCGCAAAGCCGGGATCGTTGGCCTCCTCTTCCTTGTAGAATCTGACATTCTCAAGCAGCAGGACCTCACCGGGCTTGAGGGCCTTGACCTCAGCTTCGACCTCGCTTCCGATCACGTCCGGAGCAAGCTTCACGGGAACACCGAGCAGCTTCTCGAACTCCTTGGCAATCGGAGCCATTGAGAAGTCGGGGTTCTTCTGTCCCTTGGGGCGGCCGAAGTGGCTCATGACCACGAGGGAGGCACCCTGGTCCAGGATGTACTTGACTGTGGGCAGGGCAGCCCTGATTCTGGTATTGTCAGTTACGACGCCGTTCTTGAGTGGTACGTTGAAGTCGACACGGATCAGGACTCTCTTTCCCTTGAGGTCGGCTTCCTTGATTGTATTCAGCTGCATAATTCACCTCTTGATTTTAAAAAAGGCCCGCCATATTCACGGCAGGCCCTGAATTAACCGGGCATAGCCGGCAGGGTTGGCTCAACTCAGCCGTTGACCTTCTTCATGTGTGCGATGAGGTCAAGGACCTTGTTGGAGTAACCGATCTCGTTGTCATACCAGGAAACGACCTTGACGAATGTGTCTGTCAGGGCGATACCGGCCTTGGCATCGAAGATGGATGTCCTTGTGTCGCCGAGGAAGTCGGAGGAAACGACAGCGTCCTCTGTGTAGCCGAGGATGCCCTTGAGCTCGCCCTCTGAAGCCTCCTTCATGGCAGCGCAGATCTCTGAATACTTGGCGGGCTTTGCGAGGTTGACTGTCAGGTCAACGACAGAGACGTCAAGTGTGGGAACCCTCATTGACATGCCTGTGAGCTTGCCGTTGAGTGAGGGGATGACCTTTCCTACAGCCTTTGCGGCACCTGTGGAGGACGGGATGATGTTGCCGGAAGCGGCGCGTCCGCCTCTCCAGTCCTTCATGCTGGGTCCGTCAACAGTCTTCTGTGTGGCTGTTGTGGAGTGGACTGTTGTCATGAGGCCGTCAACGATTCCGAACTTGTCGTTGAGGACCTTGGCGATGGGAGCGAGACAGTTGGTCGTGCAGGATGCGTTGGAGACAAACTGTGTGCCCTTGACATATGTGTTCTCGTTGACACCGCAGACGAACATCGGAGTGTCATCCTTGGAAGGAGCGGACATGACGACATACTTGGCACCGGCGTTGATGTGGGCCTGAGCCTTCTCCTTTGTGAGGAAGAGGCCTGTGGACTCGACGACATACTCTGCGCCGACCTGGTCCCATGCCAGCTCGTTGGGATCCTTGCAGGCTGTGACCCTGATGGCCTTTCCGTTGACGATGAGCTGTGACTTCTCGACATCAGCCTCGATCGTGCCCTGGAAGGCGCCATGCATTGTGTCATACTTCAGCATGTATGCCAGGTAGTCAACCGGGCAGAGATCATTGATTCCGACAATCTCCACATCCGGGCGGTTCATTGCCGCGCGGAAAACGAAACGACCGATTCTACCGAAACCGTTAATACCGACTTTCATGTTAAATTCTCCTTTGCGCTAGAATTCGATTTCAATCGTCTTGAAGTATAATCTCACTAAAAAGTTGAGTCAACGTGAATGGAGATGTTTTTTGCACGCGCGACGTCTCTTTTCTGCAAAAGGAGATGGCTAAAGTACCAAGCCGTGCGGGGCATCCGGCAGGCTCAGAACGGATACCAGAATTTCACGCCCATGCCGAAGCGCAGCGTGACCGCAGCTGCGACAAGCAGGATGAAGAAGACTATCAGGAGCCAGTCAGTCGCCCTGAGCCTGGAACTTCTGTACCAGGTCCTCTTCCTGTCCCTTCCGAAGCCGCGCAGGATCATCGCATTCGTTATCACGTCAATCTTGTCTATCGATGAGAGCACGAGCGGGGCGAGCGTCTTGGTCATGGCCGTGACGCGCTGCGAGAGCTTCGCCTTGTCTGACATCTCCACTCCCCTGCACTCCTGTCCGTCACGTATGTTGGCATAATCGCCCATCATGACAGGCATGTAGCGGAAGGCCAGTGAGACGGCATAGCTCACCTTGTATCCTATTCCCAGCCTGTTGAGCGATGATGCGAACTCGCTGGGCTGCGTGCAGTAGATGAAGGCGATCGCGACCGGAGAGATCGAGAAGTACTTGAGCACGACGATCAGAAGATACCACAGCGTCTCGGCTGTCACGGCATAGCGGGCAGACTGGGCACCAAAGAGGACAGTCCTGGTTCCTATCGACTCCACTCCCTGGGCAGGAGAGAAGAGGAAAATGAAAAATGCGTTCAGGAATACCGACAGCAGCACAAGTATCAGGATTGGCCGGTAGACCCTCACCGGGACCCTGCATGTCGTGATGACGGCAAGACCCAGCACGAGAGTGAGGGCAAGAATCCTCACGTCAAAAGTGACCAGACAGACAAGAAGCCAGGTCACGAGGGCCAGCAGTTTCGTGACTCCGCACAGCCGGTGCACCCAGCTGTCAGCGGGAAAGTACTCGACATTGAAGTGGAGACTCTTGCGCTTCGCGCGCTCGGGGGCCTTCTCCTGGATCCGCACATCCTGGATCTCTTCCTTTCTGTCCTCCGTCTCGACATCGTCTCCCCTTCTGCGCCGCTCCTCAACGATGAATGTCTCGATGAACGAGATCGCCTCATGATGGTCAAGGCCCAGCTTCTTGGACAGGCCGTAGAGGCTTGTTATCTTGAGATTGGCCTTCTTCAGCAGCTCTTCGTCTGCGAAGATCTGGCTGATCGGCGCATCGGCCACCAGCTGTCCGTCAGAAAGGACTATGGAACGCGGCGTATACTCAAGGGCGAGATGCAGGTCGTGGGTGACAAAGAGGATCGTGACTCCTGTTTTCCTGTTGATCTCCTCAAGGAAGCTCATCATGGCCGTATAGCGGCGGTAGTCCTGTCCCGCGGTCGGCTCATCCAGAATTATTATCTCCGGTTCCATGACCAGGATTGAGGCTATGGTGACCCTCTTTTTCTGGCCGTAGCTCAGTGCGCTCACAGGCCACTTGTGGTACTGCGCCAGCGAGCAGAGCTGGAGAGTCTTCATGACGCGCTCACGGATCTCATCCTCTCCCATGCCTCTGAGTCTCAGTCCGAAGGCGACCTCGTCGTAGATCATGGCATGGCTGATCATGTGATTCGGATTCTGCATCACGTAGCCGATCTTCCGGCTGCGCTGGGCGATGCTGTCGTTTCCGGCGTCGCGTCCATCAATGAGTATGCTTCCCCCGTCAGGCCGGTTGATTCCGGTCAAGAGGCTTGCCAGAGTGCTCTTGCCGGCTCCGTTCTTGCCGAGGATGGAGACCATCTCTCCCCTGTGTATGTCGAATGAGACATTGTTCAGCGCGTTGCGCCTTCCGTCATAGGAGAAGGTGATGTTCCTGAAAGAGAGGGCCACGGGTTCACTGCTTTCCTCAAGGTGACGGCGCCTTGAATGGAACCAGCCCAGAAGCGCATCCCTGTAGGGTGCGATGTCCATCTTCCCCAGGTCATCGAGATCTGCCTCATGCGAGATGTCGCAGCCTGCGGCCTTGAGCGCCGAGACGTAAAGCGGCTCACGTGAGCCTATCCTGGTGAGTATTCCGCACTGCAGCACATGGGCAGGAGTGTCATCCATCACGATCCGTCCCTCATCTATCAGGATGATGCGGTCGATATGGCGGTGAAGGACATCCTCTATCCTGTGCTCGATGATGACGACCGTCTTGCCCGTCTTCTCATGCAGCTCGTCGATCAGCTCGATCGCGCGCTCGCCTGTGGCGGGATCCAGGGCTGCAAGCGGCTCGTCGAAGAGGAGAATGGACACATCGTCCACCAGCACTCCGGCAAGGGCCACGCGCTGCTTCTGACCGCCTGAGATCTGTCCGGGCTTGGCGTCAAGGAAATCCTGCATCGAGACCAGGCCGGAAACATCCCGGACCATCGAGTGCATGCTTTCAGGCGCGATGCACTGGTTTTCCAGAGAAAAGGCGATGTCTTCTCCGACTGTGAGTCCGACGAACTGGCCGTCAGTGTCCTGCAGCACGGTTCCGACCCGCCTGCTTATCTCATAGATGTCGCTTTCCCTGGTCTCAATGCCATCGACTTTCAGACTCCCCTGGACAATGCCTCCAAGCGCGTGCGGGATAAGCCCGTTGATGCAGTTTCCGATAGTGCTCTTGCCGCTGCCCGAGGCTCCGGCGATGAGGATCTTCTCACCGTCACGTATTGTGAGACTGATGTCATGCAGCGTCGCACTTGTCTGGCTCTTGTACTGGAAGGAGAAATCTGAAAACTCGATCATGTCAAATTCAGTTCTTGTATGCCGTGTCCTCTGTGAGGCTGACGGAAGAGGCGAACTTCTTGGCGACCAGCAACATCAGGGCAGAACCGATGACGCCGATGACGACAGTGTTGCTGATGGTTGTGATCTGCTGCTGGGTCAGGCTCTTGAGGAAGGGCTCGCCGTATGCAATGACATCGAAGACGACGGAGACGCCGTAGCCGATGAAGTTGGACACGAGTGCGAGAAGAGTGAAGATGCCGACCTGCTTGCCGCCGAAGACGCCCTTCTCAAGGCTGCGTCCGGTGAACTTCGGATAAAGTCCCATCAGAATGCCGACGATGGCGCTGCCGAGGGCCCAGCTGAACCAGATCTGGCCATAGACGAGATCCGTGATGCAGTGTCCGATGAAGCCGACAAGTGCGCCGACAATCGGTCCCCAGAGGGCCGCGAACAGGGCGAGGATGGCCATGGCGGGCTTGAGGTAGGTGTTTGTGAACACGGGGATCGAGAGCAGTCCGCCGAATCCATACAGTGCGGCGCCGATCGCGATGATGACGACGCTCTTTACATAGTTGACGTTCTTATTAGCCATAAGAAACCTCCAAAATAGTGTTTCAGATCTTTTCCAGCCGGATGACCCAGCCCAGTCCGGTGCCGATGCGGTAGCTGTCGGCGAATGAGCCCTGGCTGACTGCCACACCCACGTTCAGCAGGCTGTTGATGTAGACCAGTGCCTCGCCTTTCTCCACCTCAGTGAAGTTTCTGCAGACGGGAAGAGTGTATCCGTATACTGTCCTGCCGTCCTTCATTATCGTCACGCGGACGCTGTCACCGTAGCCAACGCCATAATCATTCAGCATTGTGTCTGGAATGTTCGTCCACAGAGAACCGTAGCGGGTGTCGAGTATGTCGACTGAGCCCCAGATCGCTCCGTCCTTGATCACACTATCCTGGACGGGAAGCATCACCGGCATGCGGTCAAGCCGGGGACCGACCTCGTCAAAGCTGATCGTTCCGCTGGCAAGTCTGGCTCCGGTGAATGCGTAGACGTCCCTGCCGTGGAATGTATAGCTGCGCTGGCTGTTCTTGAGCCTGTTCTCTGCCTCGCTGATCTTCCTGCGCTCCAGGATGCCGACCTGACGCTCCACGTGGGTCAGCGTGCCGTTGTCAGGCGTGACGACGATGTGTCCGCTTGCGGTGAGGACTGCAACCGACTCCCTGTCCGAGCCGACTCCGGGGTCGACGACGCAGACAAAGACGGTTCCGGGAGCCCAGTATGTCATTGCCTGGATCAGGCGGTAGCTTGCTTCCCATATATTGAACTGGGGGATCTCATGCGTCAGGTCCTCCAGCCTGAGATGGTGGTCGACCTCGTCAGCGACACCGTGCATCGCACTGACCGCTCCGTCCGCGGTTCCGAAATCAGACATGAAAACGACTGTTCCCCTTCCGGTCCAGGGGTGCTGTGCTTTAAGTTCCTCTAATGTCATAACGGCAGTTCCTTATCACATTTCGCGACTTTTTAAAAGCTTCTCCTGAAGAATAAGCATCGGTTCGGTCCCGAAATCGTTCGTGGCATGATCCTGTCCAGACAGATGAAGAAGGCCGTGGACGATAAGGCGCTCAAGTTCTTCTGCGGGCGTGACGGAGAAATCCCCGGCATTCTCCTCCATCTTCTCCAGACAGATGAGCATGTCACCCCATTCCTTCTCCTCAGTCTCAGGGATGATGAAGTCCTCCTCTCCGTCCTGGAGCGCGAAAGTGAGGATGTCAGTCGGACTGTCTATGCCGCGGTAGTCCCGGTTCTCCTCCTGTATTGTCTGCGGGCTGACAAACGAGATGGAGAAAGAACCGCTAGTGAGAATCCTGGCTCCATAGTAGTCAGCAATGTTCCTGACGCTTTCTTCCGGCACCTTTTCCCGGTATGCCTCATTCTCATAGATGACATCATACTCAAGCATCGTTCTCCTCCTTCGTGTACTGGATCCTCATATGGTCGCGGCCGAAGGCCTGATGCACGAAGACACGCTTGATCTTCTCTATCTCCGACATGGAGAGCATGCAGTCATCAAGCTGGCTTGCGTTCATCTTTCCCACCAGGATGGACGTGAAGAGTTTCTCATAGCGCAGCGTTGTCGGCTTTTTGAGAGTACGGCTTGCCGCCTCGAAGCAGTCTGCCAGCATCACGATTCCGGCCTCCTTGGTCTGGGGAATGTCTGAGTTGTATCTGAAGTCCTCCTCATTTACCTGGACAGGTCCCTTCGAGGCCTTCGCCTCCTCAACGGCCTTGTTGTAGAAGTACGAGATGATGTCATTGCCGTGGTGCTGGTCTATGATGTCAAGGACTTCCTGAGGCAGCCCAATCTCCCTGCCCTTCTCAACGCCCTGCTTGACATGACTCTTTATCACGGCAGCGGAAAGCGTGTACTTCATCTCATCATGGACATTCGGTCCTCCGCCCTGGTTTTCAATGAAGTACTCAGGGTGCTCAGCCTTGCCTATGTCATGGTAAAGGCCCCCGACCTTGGCTAGCTGCGCGTTGGCTCCTATCTCCTTCGCGGCGTTGTATGCCATGTCAGAAACGTTCATCGAATGGTTGTATGTCCCGATTGCCTGACTGCGCAGACGGACCAGGACGGGACTGTCGGTCGAGGAGAGCTCGTTGAGGCGGAACACTGTCGGTATGTTGAGGAAATGCTCCAGCAGCGGCAGCAGCAGCGAGATGCAGATGTATGTCACTGCGACATTAAGCACTATGGCGACGACCTCGGAGAAGAGATCAATCAGCGGTTTGGCCTCTATGAAGTGGAAGATGACTGTAAGCAGTGCATTGGCCAGTGCCGTATAGAAGCCCTGGTATATCATATCCAGTCTTGTGACGGAGAAACGGACGAAGAGCACCGAGATCTCGATCGAGAAGACAAGATAGAAGAACGTCATGATGTCCGTGCTTGGGAAGAACAGTATGAAACAGGCGTAGACCGTGCCGGAGACGAAGCCTATGCGCTTCTTTGTGGTCAGCTGCGCCATGAGCAGCGGAAGGAAGAGATACGGCAGGATCTGTTCGCTTGATGGGGCCAGCTGGTTGAGGAAGAAGACAGCGAAATAGCTGAGGACCAGCATGAGGGCCATTGTGATCATGAAGATGTTCGTGTACACGAGGACCCTGTACTTCCTCTCGATGAAGCTGCTGAGGAAGTAGAGCGCGACATAGAGTATCACGGAGAGGAAGATGACGCGGCCTATGAGCTGGCTCGGGGATATGTCGACAGTGATGCCGTTGATCATCCGGATCGTCTGCAGCGCCTGCTCCGTGACAATGGTGTCATAACGGAGGATGTAGTCGCCACGATGTATCTGGGCGGTCACATCATCCGTTGCAGCCCTCTCCTGATCCCTGAGTGCCCCTGTCTCAAGCGCGTCATAGTGGACATTCGGCTGAATGATCCAGTCAACCAGACTTGAGAGCACAGTAAAGCAGTTGGCCGTCAGCGAGATGTCATATGACTGCAGGAAGCTCAGAAGGCCCTGCTGTATTTCCTCGTCAGTCAGCAGGTTGTCAGTGTAGCCCAGTGACTGGACCAGATTGAAGCTGTTGTCTCCGGGCAGAGTGGCATAGACCATGTCGTAGCCCTGAGCGCGGATGTCCGCCAGCTCTGAGGCTGAGAAGACTCCACGGTAGACGAAATCCTTGACCGCATCGCCAAGCAGAAGCGTGAGCACATTCTTTTCTTCCGGAGAAAGCAGGCTCCACTTGGTCAGAAGTGCCCCGGCATCAGCACCAGAGGAGGATGAGAAGACCTGCGCAAGAGCCTGGCTGTCGCCGGAGCTCAGGGCGGATGTGACCTCCTCCAGCCGCGAGTACATCAGGCTCGTATCGGCCATCGAGAAGTCAAACCTGGGCAGGACAGAGGCGGCGGCCTCATCCCGGGCCTTCTCAGTGGCGATCTCGTCAACGAATGAGAAGTCGTAAGGGGCTATGACATCCTCGTTGGCCAGCTGCCCCGGCTGGTAGTCATACAGCAGTTCCACGCTGTACAGGGAGTTGGATTCGCTGAGAATCGGTATCAGGATGCCCAGAAGGACATTCAGCACAAACAGCAGAATAAGGACCGTAGCAGTGCGTACCGGATATTTTTCACTGCCGGAGCCGAAGAGCGGACTGGAACTAAGCATCTAAGAAGCTATCCTCCTGCTCCTGGTAACAGCTTATGATGGCCCTCACCAGGCGCGATCTGACAATGTCAGCCTGAGAGAATCTTACCACGGACAGTCCCTCAATGTCATGAAGAAGCCCGATCGCGTGCACAAGGCCGCTGTCACCCCTGTGCGGCAGGTCGATCTGGGTCAGGTCCCCCGTGATCACAGCCTTGCTGTCCTCCCCCAGACGCGTGAGGAACATCTTCATCTGTCCCCTGGTCGTGTTCTGGGCCTCATCGAGTATGACGATGGAGCGGTTCAGAGATCGTCCTCTCATATAGGCCAGAGGACTGATCTCTATCTGCCCGGCATCCTCCATTTTCTTTATCTGATAAGGAGGAATGAAGTACTCCATCGCGTCGTAAAGCGGCTTGAGGTAGGGATTCAGTTTCTGAGAGAGATCACCGGGCAGGAAGCCGAGGCTCTCTCCGGCCTCGACGACAGGACGGGTGAGGACAAGCTTCTGCCTGGCACCGGAGAGCACCTGGCTGAGCGCGTAGCCAATGGCAAGGAAGGTCTTTCCGGTTCCGGCCGGCCCTACGGCGAAGACTACCTGATCATCCTCCAGATGTTTCAGGTAGGTGCGCTGAGAGCGGCTCTTGGGCCAGAGTGTCCTGCCTCCGACGGCAAGCTCGGCTCCCCCTGCCCCGGGCTCTTCCTGAAGGCTCTTGAACTCCATGTACAGTTCACTTTCCGAAAAGCAGCCGGTCCGGGATGAGGCCAGACCCATCATGTGGATGAAGAAGTCCTTCACCAGACTGTCGGAAGAGTCGATGACAAGCTGATTGCCGCGCACTCTTATCTGTGCGCCTGCAAGGCTTGTCAGAAAAGGGAGGTTGGAGTCGTTGATTCCCATCACCTTCTCCATCTCCTCGCTGTTGTTGAAATATATCGTCATATATCAATCGGCATAGAGGCTGTCGCCGCTGTGCCACTCTCCTGTCGAAAGGTTCTGCTCCCAGGTCTGATCAACCTTCAGATCCGGTATCGTCCTCCACCGGAGGTAGACTGCAAATGTAGGCACCCAGCCATAGTCGCTCCCGCTCGACTGGAGCGAGGCCATATAGCGCAGGTGCAGATCCCAGTCACCCATGTAGTGGACTAATTCGACGTCCAGCGACTCCATGTTGAACTGAGTGTTCATCCTTCCGTCTCCGATGAAGTCAAAAGAGCGCAGAAGATCAGACCACATGCTCTGGAATGAGAAGACGCCGTTTCCGTCCACATAACGATAGAAACCGTTGTTGGTCGTTGTCAATGACACGGTGAGGTCCAGGAACTCTGCGATGGAGAATGAGAGTCCCGTCCTGATCCGCAGCGATGACGAATACGGATTCATGAAGTCATAGCGCAGGCTTCCGTCAAGCACGAGTGACAGATGGATCCTGTTCTTCCAGGTATACAGATCAAGTCTGTCTATCTGGCTTGAAAGCTGGACGTACTCAAGCCCTATTCCTCCGTCCTGTGATGAGAAATTGACTGTGAAGTCAAGATATGGCATCGAGAAGACTGTGCGGATGCTGTCGAACTGGTGCAGGAGTCCCGAGTCATATGCATCGTACTCCACGTACTCGGTCACCGACCAACGCCTGTCCGCAGTACGCAGCGAAAGTGAGGTCTCAAGGCTGAGAGGATCAAGCATCCGGCTCTTTTCCATGGCGCTCTCATAAGTCATCGAGAGATTGAATGTGAAATGCGTGTACATGAGGCCGAGTGAGAGGCTGATGTCCCCGCTTTCGTACTTGCCGCTGCCGGAATTCTCCTTGAAGACCCAGCCGAAGGATGCGGTGAGTCCGCCGAGTCTGTAGCCCAGGCGGGGCTCGATTGAGGAAGACAGAGGCGGCAGAGTATAGCGGAGCGAGGGTGTGATCTGTCCGAAGGAGTCGGCAGAACCGAAGCTTTTGGACAGTGTCAGCGAATGGCTCCTGACATTGTCCCGGTCGAAGCTGTAATAATCCTCCTCGCTTGTGGATCCGGAAAGATCCTCTATCCGGTTCCAGCTGTAAAGGTAGGCAGAGAACTCATATGACAGTCCGATGAACGGCAGGGAGGCCCTGGTCGTGGACAGCATTGAAAATCCGCTCTCCTTCTGCTCGTCGTTGCTCTCGTCGTAATCGTAGCTGAGACTCGGCGCGAAGCTCTGCGTCATAGTGAACCAGCTGGCCAGGACCGTGTCGATGTCAAAGCGCACGCTCGAGTCGCTCGTGAACTCCTGGTCATATGGCTTCAGCGTATCCTGGTCCAGCTCAAAAGTATTTGAAAGCCGCTGGGTGAGCGTATACGAAAGTGAGAACGAATACTCCGTGTTCGCGCTCATGCCCTGCCGGCGCGGCTCAAGAACATACAGATCATAGAGCATCGGATCGGACAGGACGAAGTAGTCACTCACTGTGACCGTATCCTCCTGTGTCTTCGCACTGCTGGATGCTGAGCTTGAGAGTCTGAAAAGACTTCCGGACATCGAGAAGTTCAGGCTGGGAAGGGTTATGTCGCTGATGATGTATTTCTGCTGCGTTGAATTCCAGTCAAAGGAGGCATTGGCCCTGATGGATGACAGCCTCAGTGAGGAAACATAGTCATTTGTATGGGTTCCCGGCAGGGAGAACGAGCCGGAAAGCTGTGCGTTGTAGCTGTTGACAGTGCTTGAGACTGTCGACGGGAAAGTCTGGCTGGCCCCGAAGAGCGCGTCTATGGAGAGACTTGTCAGACGGTTTCCGTATTCCCTGAGCACGTATGGATCACTGTAGAGGGGAAGAGAGAGGGACAGTGAGCCGGAGGAGGATGTATAGGACAGTCTGTTGACAGTGTACCAGCGCCAGTTGCCGTCAAAGTAGCTCGTACTGGGAGACAGCACCACCGAGGACTGGCTGGAGAGCGTAAGTGAGGTGAGAGGCCTGAGGGATGTGTCAAAACCAAGCATGAAGCCACTGTGCTGGTAGACATCGGCGAAGAGCGCAAGATAGCTCTCCGTGTCCGCGGCCCAGCCCTGGAGCCCTCCTGAAGGTTCCCCCTCCTCATAGTACAGGCCGTTCGAGACCATGCTGGCATCGCTGCTGGGCCTGAGTATGGAGGAAAACGAACTCTCATCCGCAGTGGAGAAACCCGGATATGAGCCGAATACCTCCGTGGTCGTAGACAGGAACATGCCACGCGAGGAACTGAAGCCGAAGGCCGGGTTGATCGACAGCCGGCTTCCCGGATAGAAGAAGAACGGCAGATAGAGCAGCGGGACACGGCCTATGGAAAGATAGGCATTCGTCATGAACATGTCCCCGCCGTCCAGCAGCGCCAGTGTGCCTGCCGTGATTGAGGAATATGCCCTGTCAGGATCACTTGTCAGATAGCCGTCACTGAAGAAGAGTCCGCCGTCAGCGCTCCTGTAGTTCAGCAGCTCACCGGTTGTATAGAAAGTGACAGACTCGCTCTCGTTCGTGGTCCTCTCCGTACTGGTCGTTCCGCCCGATACCAGCAGGTCGCCGCTCTCATAGAGATAGGTCACTATATCGGCGGAGATGTTCTCCAGTCCGCTGCCCTCCTGGCTGTCGCTGTACTGGACGCCGCCGTATGCGGTGAGGCGTCCCGAAGCGGGATCAAGCAGCATGTGCTGCGCCCTGAGCGTCTTTCCGGCCTCATCTGAGGCCAGGGTGAAGCCGATCTCGACATTTCCGGAGAGGTTTACAAGCCCGTCCTGTGATATGTCCATGCTGTCAGCGTTTATGATCTGAAGCGAGTAGTCCCCCTCACCCTGCGCGGTCAGGTCAACGACTGCGCTTTCAAGGTCCTCTGACTGCAGCAGCTGCCTGCGGAGCTCACCGGCTGGCAGGCTGGCATCGAGACCGCGCACCGAGGCCATGCCGGCTATCGTCGCATCATCTGCATTCTGAATGAAATATACAAGCTCGTCCGACGCATGAAGCGGCAGGACGGCGAATGCGATGATCACAACAGCCAGGAGCCGGAAAAACCTCATTTGCCCAGGTACCTCCTGAGGAACTGCCCGGTATAGCTTGCCTCGACTTCTGCGACCTCCTCCGGAGTTCCGGCGGCCACTATGTTCCCGCCTCCGTCTCCGCCCTCGGGTCCCAGGTCGATCAGATAGTCGGATGATTTGATCACATCAAGATTATGCTCGATGAGCACGACGCTGTTGCCCTGGTCAACAAGCCGGTTGAGGACCTCTAGGAGCTTCTTCACGTCCGCGAAGTGCAGCCCTGTGGTCGGCTCGTCAAGCACATACAGAGTACGCCCGGTCGACTTGCGGCTGAGCTCAAGCGAAAGCTTTATCCTCTGTGCCTCTCCGCCGGAAAGCGTGAGTGCGCTCTGACCCAGTCTGATGTAATCCAGTCCGACGCTCATCAGTGTCTCAAGCTTGTTGCGGATTGAGGCGACCGGTGCGAAGAACTCGGCGGCCTCGGCGACAGTCATGTCTAGCACATCGCTGATGTTCTTTCCCTTATACTCGACCTGGAGGGTCTCCTTGTTGAAGCGCCTTCCGTGGCAGACATCACAGGTCACATAGACATCAGGCAGGAAGTGCATCTCTATCTTGAGAGTGCCGTCGCCCTGGCAGTTCTCACAGCGTCCGCCCACCACATTGAACGAGAAGCGGCTTGCCGTGAAGCCCCGGGCCTTGGATTCAGGCAGCTTGGCAAAGAGCTCCCTGATGGCCGTGAAGAAACCGACATAGGTCGCGGGATTGGACCGCGGCGTGCGTCCTATCGGGGACTGGTCGATGTTGATGATCTTGTCGATGTTCTCGATTCCGACAACTTCGTCGTAGCCCGAGAGCTCAACCTTCTTCTTGCGCGTGATGCTGTCCTCAACCGCAGGAATGAGGATTTCATTGAGGAGGGTTGACTTGCCGCTTCCGGATACCCCCGTGATGGTCACGAGTCTGCCCAGCGGAATCCTGACATCAATGTTCTTGAGATTGTTGCGCCTGCAGCCGCGCACCTCTATGAATTTGCCGTTGCCTTCCCTTCTCCTTTCCGGGACATCTATTCTCAGCCTGCCGCTGAGGAAGGCTCCGGTAATTGAGTCGGGATCCGCCTCTATCTGGGCCGGTGTGCCCTGGGCGGTTATGTAGCCTCCCCTCTCTCCAGCACCCGGACCAAGGTCAATGACATGGTCAGCACTCCTGATCGTGTCCTCATCATGCTCTACGACAATTACGGTATTGCCGAGATTGCGCAGGTTGATCAGCGTGTCGATCAGCTTAGAGTTGTCCCTCTGATGCAGACCGATCGAAGGCTCATCAAGCACATAGAGGACGCCTGAGAGCGCGCTGCCGATCTGGGTTGCGAGCCTGATGCGCTGTGCCTCTCCGCCGGAGAGGGTCGCACTGGCCCGGGACAGAGTCAGGTAGCCCAGACCGACATTCATGAGAAAGCCCAGCCGGCTCCTGATCTCCTTCATGATCTGGCGGCTTATCTCCTCTTCGGTCGCTGTGAGCTGCAACGAGCTGAAGAAGGCCACTGAATCCTTGACGCTCATGCTTGACAGCTGCCAGATGTTGATCCCGCCGACAAGGACTGAGAGGGCCTCAGGGCGCAGTCTCTGGCCATGGCAGGAAGGACACTCGTGCGAATGCCGCAGTTTCTCGTACATCCACTTCATGGCGAATGACTGGGTCTCGAGATAGCGCCTCTCAAGCTCCACCAGGATGCCCGGGTACTGCTCTTTCTTCTTGAAGGATGCTGTTCCACGCTTGTTCTCATAGCGCACGTCAAGCAGCTTTCCCCCTCCGTAGAGAAGGACTTTCTTGGCCTCTGCCGGCCAGTCAGCCAGCGGTGTGTCCAGAGAAAAGCCGTAGGCCTCGGAAAGTGCGACAATCCAGGCGTGGGAGACCTTTGCGTCCGGAGAATGGGTGACGATCGCACCCTGGTTGTAGCTCAATGACGGATCGGGAATGATCTTCCTGATGTCAAATTCGCTCTTGATGCCCAGGCCATTGCAGTCAGGACAGGCGCCGAATGGATTGTTGAAAGAGAAGAGACGCGGCTCCAGATCAGGGACGGTTATTCCACAGAACGGGCAGCTGTTGCGCTCACTGAAAAAGTCTCTTTTACCCTCGCTGACGTATTCGACCTCGACCAGTCCGTCGCTCATCCGGCAGGCACGCTCCAGACTGTCCGCAAGCCGCACCCGGTCGCTCTTCCTGAGGATCAGGCGGTCCACGACGATCGAGATGTTGTGCTTGTACTGCTTGTCCAGCTGCGGAATCTCATCCTGCAGCATATAGGTCCGTCCATCAACCACGGCACGGGTGTAGCCGGCCTCCAGCGCATCGGTGAAGATCTTCTTGAATTCTCCCTTGCGTCCCATCGCAATCGGAGCGAGGATGACCATTCTGCCCTCCTCCTCATGCGTGTATATACTGTCAATGATCTGGTCAATTGACATCTCGCTGATCTGGCGGCCGCATTTGGGACAGTGCACATGCCCTACTCTGGCATAGAGCAGTCTGTAATAGTCATAAATCTCGGTGACCGTGCCGACAGTAGAGCGCGGATTGCGCTGGGTGGAGCGCTGTTCTATCGCGATGGATGGGGAAAGCCCCTCGATCGAGTCAACATCCGGCTTCTCCAGCCTGCCGAGGAACTGCCTGGCATAGGCGGAGAGTGACTCGACATAGCGCCGCTGGCCTTCAGCGAATATCGTGTCGAAGGCCAGGGAGGACTTGCCGGATCCGGACAGACCGGAAATGACCACCAGACTGTTTTTCGGAATGGTCACGTCTATGTTCTTGAGATTGTGCTCACGGGCACCCTTGATTATTATCTCGTCATTCATCAGAGTTTACCGATCAGGTCAAAAAGCTCGGCTTCAGCATTCTGGACATCCACATCGCCGTATAGCTGGCCGTGCAGATAGAGGAAGACCTTGTTTCCGATGCCTGTGATCGCGACATCGGCGTTCTTCGCCTCTCCCGGGCCGTTGACCTGGCAGCCCATGATTGCGACCGTGATGTCCTTGTCCAGCGCCAGCAGCCTGTTCTCCACCCTGGAAAGGAAGCCCTGGCTGTCAAAGCTGTGGCGGCCGCAGCGGGGGCAGGACACGATCCTCACGCCGCCCTTTCTGTAGCCCATGGCCCGGAGGATCTCCACGGCTGCGTGGACCTCATCCTCTATGCTGCCGGTGATTGAGACCCGCATCGTATCCCCGATCCCAAGATCAAAGAGCCGGCTGAATGCATAGGTGCTCCGGATGCAGGACGACACGACTCCGCCCGCCTCTGTCACACCGAGATGGACAGGAATGTCACACTGCTTCTTGAAGCGGCTGTTGGCTTCAATCGTTGTATCGATATCCGAGCTCTTGAGCGAGACGACCGTGTTCGAGAAACCCCATGAAGTGAACCAGTCCACATACTCAAGCGCGCTGTCAACCATCACGGAAGCCTTGTCACAGCCCTCATGACCGCGCGGGAGGGAGCCTGAGTTAAGCCCGATGCGGATCGCCAGACCTCTGTCCATTGCAGCCCTGACGACCTCCTCCGTCTTCCACCTGGCACCGATGTTGCCCGGGTTGATGCGGACCTTGTCACAGCCGCACTCAATCGCCTCAAGGGCCATTCTGTAGTCAAAGTGGATGTCGGCGACTACAGGCATGATGCCGGCAGAACATATCCGCCTGAAATTGTCACGGTCAGCTGACGAGACATAAGAAAAGCGTATGATGTCGCAGCCCATGGCTTTGAGCAGCCTCATGCGGTGCAGCACCTGGTCAACGTCACACTCAGCGATCTGGCTGTCATACATTGTCTGCACGGCAATCGGATTGGATCCTCCGAGTGCCACATTCCCAACTTTCACGACTTTTGAACTGAACATCTCAAAACTACTCCAGATTGTAGACACGGCACTTGCCACTGCCCTTGAAGAGAAACCTCTCTCCGGGAAGGAGGAGGACAAAGAAACCAGGATGCAGATCCACGACTGCAAGCACATCACGGCTCAAAGGTTCCTCCCTCCAGCTGCAGGCGATCTGACAGCCCTCCTCCATGGCCGAAAAGAGCGTGCATACATTCCTGTTGCACTGAAAGGTCTCGTCCTCAGAGGCGTAAGAAAAAAGCAGGTCCTCCAGCCTGTCCAGGGACGGAAGCAGGGCCTTGTACGAGGCAAGATTGTCAAGACTGTCGTGAATCATAACCTGTCCAATTCTAGTGATTCGAACCCTGTCTGTAAATAACGGATGTCTGCACAGAAGCCACATGAAAAACCACATAATCTATGCAAAATGCCTGTACTGCATTCAGTTTACCCGCATTGAGCCGAAAAAATATTACATTTTTGTAAGATATTACTTATGACACATGTTTTTATTCTCCTAACAATGTAAGAAGTATGTCTTATGTCATAAGTCAGCATATGACACAGGCTGAAATACCTGAAAACTGGCATTATGATGTACGAAGCTGGACTGACTTCCTACATTTTTCGCTGAAAATCTCTGCATACATATGTTCAATGTTTGATCTATGTCATATGTGACAGTATGTCGTCAGTTCACATATGACACATGTTAACTCTTTTTATTACAATAACTTAGCTTGACCAGTCGCACGAAGTTCATTATAACTGCAGACGTTGAAGGACAAAAGAGGAAAACAAAATGAGAAAAGCTCTGACAAGAATCATACTGACCGCAATTATCTCACTGGCCGCAGTCACCAGTCTCAGCGCGAAGACGGACACCATCACGCTCCATCTCAGGGCGACGGTCCCGCCCAGGGCAGAAGTGACTGTTACAGACGGTGCGTACAATGTCGCACTCAACAGCGACGATGTGACTTTCAGTGCCTACGACGCTTCCGGAAACCCTGTCGGTTCATCCACGGGATTCGCTTCGGACAGCGGTGCATACAGACTCTGCTTCACAGCCGCATGAGGCAACCTCCATACAAAAGTACACATACTTGATCCCCGGTACAGTGCGCCGGGGATCATTCTTTTCATGCGTTCATTGCGACAGTCTGTCCGGTCTGTCGCGAAGAAGAGGCCCGGTCTGCTTCAGCTTCTGCAATTCACTTGTCAATATTTGTAAATATTTGTCTGTTTTCAAAAGATTTCTTCACCACAACTGCTGAATGACTGTATTATTGGCCATTCAATTTCATGGAGGAATTTTTATGAAAGACTACCTCATGACCAGTGAGGAAGTGCTCAAAAGCCGGAAGTCAGGCCCTGAGGGGCTTTCCTCGGCCGACGCACAGGAGAGACTGGCCAGGGACGGCAGGAACAAGCTCGCCGAGGCGAAGAAGGATTCCCTTCTGAAGAAGTTCTTTGACGAGCTGAAGGAACCGATGCTGATCATCCTCATGATCGCGGCTGTCCTCTCAGTCATCACCAGCATGGCCGCCGGCGAAGTCGAGTTTACTGACGCTGTCATCATTCTCATTGTCGTTCTCCTGAACGCCATCCTCGGCGTCATGCAGGAGAGCAAGGCGGAGAAGGCGATCGAGGCTCTTCAGGAGATGAGCGCGGCCACAAGCAAGGTCATCCGTGACGGAAAGCAGGCAACCATCCATTCTGAGGAACTTGTAGTCGGAGACATCGTAGTCCTCGAGGCAGGCGACGCAGTTCCTGCAGACGGCAGGATCATCGAATGCGCTTCGATGAAGATCGAGGAAGCCGCACTGACCGGAGAGTCCGTGCCGGTCGACAAGCAGACAGCCAGGCTCTACAGCAGCGATGACAAGGATGTGCCTCTCGGAGACCGCAAGAACATGGTCTATATGGGATCCACTGTCGTATACGGCAGAGGCCGCGCTGTCATCACCGGAACCGGAATGAATACGGAGATGGGAAAGATAGCCACAGCCATCTCAGAGGCGAAGGAGGAGCTCACACCGCTTCAGATCAAGCTCAACCAGCTGTCCAAGATCCTCACCTACCTTGTTCTCGGCATCTGTGTCGTCATCTTCGCGATCGACCTGATCAGAATGTATCTGACCACCGGACAGGTCACGTTCTCAGGCATGCTCGACACCTTCATGGTCGCCATCTCGCTCGCTGTCGCGGCAATTCCTGAAGGCCTGGCCGCAGTCGTCACCATCGTTCTTTCCATCGGTGTTACGAAGATGAGCAAGAACAACGCCATCATCAGGAAGCTGACAGCTGTTGAGACACTGGGATGCACGCAGGTCATCTGTTCTGATAAGACAGGAACCCTGACCCAGAACAAGATGACGGTCGTTGATTCCTGGTCCAGCGATGAGAAGCTTCTGGCCCGTGCGATGGCCCTGTGCTGTGACAGCCATCTTGATGAGAACAACAACGCCATCGGAGAGCCCACGGAGTGTGCCCTGGTCAACTATGCATACAAGCTCGGCATCAACAAGAACGAGCTGGAAGCTGGCAGCTGGAAGCGTGTCGGAGAGGCTCCGTTCGACTCCTCAAGAAAGATGATGAGCACGGTCCACGTCGACGACGGCGGAGATGACTTCATCCAGTACACCAAGGGTGCTCCTGATGAACTGCTGAAGAAGTGCACATCGATCCTCAAAGACGGAAAGGTGTCCCCCATCACCGAGGCTGATAGGGCAGAGATCCTGGCCAAGAACAAGGAATATGCGGACAGGGCGCTCAGGGTCCTTGCAGCCGCCTTCCGCGGCTGGGAAGTCGAGCCGGTGAACTACGATGCAAAATACATTGAGGAAAACCTCACATTCATCGGACTTGTCGGCATGATCGACCCGATCCGCCCTGAGGTGAAGGTCGCAGTCGAGGAATGCAAGAGCGCAGGCATCCATGTCGTGATGATCACTGGTGACCATAAGGACACCGCAGTCGCCATCGCGAAGGATCTGGGCATCATCCAGAGTGCCGATGAGGCCACGACTGGCAGCACACTGGACGGAATGAGCGACGATGAGCTTGACCGTATGATCGAGCACTACTCTGTCTACGCCCGCGTCCAGCCTGAGCACAAGGTGCGCATCGTCCAGGCCTGGAAGAGAAAGGGCCGCGTCACCGCTATGACCGGAGACGGCGTGAATGACGCTCCTTCCATCAAGAATGCAGATATCGGTGTCGGAATGGGCATCACCGGAACTGATGTCACAAAGAACGTTGCTGACATGGTTCTTGCAGACGACAACTTCGCGACAATCGTCACTGCTGTCGCCGAAGGAAGAAAGATCTATGACAATATCCGCAAGGCCATCCAGTTCCTGCTGGGCAGCAACATGGCCGAGGTCATCTCGATCTTCGTCTCCTCCATACTCGGCTTCACTATCCTCCGCCCCAGCCATCTGCTGTGGATCAACCTCATCACTGACTGTTTCCCGGCAATCGGTCTTGGCATGGAACAGGGAGAGAAGGACATCATGGAGAGGGCCCCGCGTCCGAAGGATGAGGGAATCTTCGCCGGCGGACTTGGCGTGAACTGCTTCATCCAGGGCTTCGCCGTCGCTCTGATCACGCTCATCAGCTACTTCGCGGGTGAGTACATCGAGAACGGAGTGCTCCACATCGCTGACAGTACGGATGGCATGACAATGGCCTTCCTGACGCTGTCAATGGCTGAGCTCTTCCATTCATTCAACATGAGAAGTCTTGACAAGAGCCTCTTCAGGACAAAGGGCCACAACAAGTACCTGCTCTACTCAATGATCGGCAGTTTCGTACTGACCTGCTGCGTGCTCTACATCCCCTTCCTCAGGGAGGCATTCAGCTTCGAGCACATCTCACTGATGGAGTTTGCCATCGCCCTTATCCTGGCGGTGATGATCATTCCAATCGTCGAGATCCAGAAGTTCTTCCAGCGCATGATCGCAAGAAGGAAGAAACAGGGCTGAGCAGGACCACAGGTCAGCCGGGGAGCCATGCAGTAAAATGCGTGGCTCTTTTTTCACCTGTTTAGCCCGTGCCGTACAGAGCCTACTGGAACAATCCTGAAACTGGGAGTAATATCCAACAGCGTCATGGCACGCAGTTATGAAATGGACATGGTCCACGGACCACTGGTCCCCAAAATACTCCAGTTCTCAATTCCCCTGATGTTCTCGGGAATCCTCCAACTTCTTTTCAACGCGGCGGACATAATCGTCGTCGGTCAGTTCACCGGTCCCCAGGCAATGGCTGCAGTAGGTGCGACCAGCAGTCTCAACAACCTGATCGTGAACATCTTCCTCGGCCTGTCGATCGGAAGCAGCGTCATGATGTCGCGCTACTACGGTGCAAGGGATGAGAAGAACATCGACGAGCTGGTGCATACATCCATCCTCCTGGCGGCAGTAAGCGGTCTCAGCCTGGTCATCATCGGCCTCATACTCGCCAGACCACTCCTGACGCTCATGGGAACACCGGGTGATGTCATTGACCAGTCTGTTCTCTACATGTCGATTGTCTTTCTGGGCATGCCAGCCATGCTGACCTATGATTTCGGAGCCGGCATACTGCGTGCCGTCGGAGATACGAAAAGGCCGCTGGTCTTCCTCTTCATCTCCGGCGTGCTGAATGCGGGACTCAACCTCTTCTTCGTCATAGTCTTCCACCTGGGAGTCGCAGGCGTTGCCATCGCCACTATCATATCTCAGTATGTCTCCGCCGCACTGGTCCTGCTGTGCATGATGAAAACAGACAGCGTGTACAGGCTCTCACTGAGAGGACTGAGGATAAAACGCTCAAAACTCCATCAGATTCTGCACATCGGCATACCAGCGGGACTGCAGGGAGCTGTTTTCAACATTTCCAATGTCCTCATCCAGTCGTCAGTCAACAGCTTCGGAAGCATAGCGGTTGCCGGAAACACCGCAAGCCAGAACATCGAGGGCTTTGTCTATACCTCAATGAACTCACTCTACCAGGCTTCAACCAGCTTCACCAGCCAGAACGTTGGCGCTGACAACAAGAAGAGAATCGTTCCGATCCTTGTCTGGTGTCTCGTGCTTGTGAGCATCGTGGGACTTGGACTGGGCGGGCTCGCATGCCTTTTCTCAAGACAGCTGCTGGGCATCTACACCTCATCGGCCGAAGTCATTGAATACGGAGTCAACAGGCTCTTCGTGGTCTGCCTGCCCTACTTCCTGGACGGGCTGATGGATGTGGCCTGCGGTTCGATACGGGGACTGGGCTATGCCGTCGCCCCCACGGTGGTGACACTTCTGGGAGCCTGCGCATTCAGGGTTCTGTGGATCTTCACGGTCTTCCAGATCTCCCACACGCTCTTCACCCTGTACCTCTCATATCCGATCAGCTGGACAGTGACATTCGCTGCACACATATGCTGCTTCACTGTATACTACAGGCGCTATCTGAGAGGCATACATCCCAGGCTTGAGGACTAGGGGCCGGCAGCAGCCAGCCCCGGGATCTTAAAGATCATCGACAAGGGCCGTGCTCTTCGCGTAGGCAGTGCTTCTGGCCTCAAAGAAATCGGTCTTGACCATGTTGGCATTGGAATAAAGGCTTACCCAGGCCAGATCCTCACTCTCCTTCTCGTAGCCGGGATAGAGGACCTCATAGCCGAGGCTGGTCCAGCGCAGGTTGCCCAGATACCTGATGTAAGTCGTGATCAGGTCCCGGCTCAGGCCGGGGACATCATCGCCGATCACATAATGGCCCCAGTCAATCTCCATCTGGACACCGGTCCTGATCATCTGCCTGTACACCTCGACTTTCTCTTCAGTGAAGAGGTCCGGTCTCTCCTGCTTGAGTTCCAGCAGGATGTTCCTGAAAAGCCACAGGTGCGTGTTCTCATCCCTGTTGATGTACCTGATCTCCTGACTGGATCCTGGCATCTTGCCGTTGCGGGCAAGGTTGTAGAAGAACATGAATCCTGAATAGAAATAGATTCCCTCAAGGATATAGTTCGCCACCATCACCTTCACGAGAGTCTCTGCATCACGGTGGATGAGGAAGTCGTTGTATGCGTCACCGATGAAGGTGTTCCTGCGCAGCAGGTGCTCATCAGTCTTCCAGGCATAAAGTATCTCATCCCTCTTCTCAGGAGAGCAGATCGTGTCAAGCATATAGGAATATGCCTGGGAGTGTATGCATTCCTGATAGGTCTGGATGTGGAGACAGAGGTTGACCTCGTTTGCTGTAATGTAGCTGGAGACATTTGGGAGGTTCGCGCTCTGAAGACTGTCAAGGAACACAAGGAAAGACAGGATCTTGTCATAGGCCCTCCTCTCCGCCTCGCTGAGGTTCGGGTAGTCCTTCAGGTCCTGGGCCAGGTTGATCTCCTCCGGGATCCAGAAGTTGTTCATCGCCTGTCTGTACCAGTCGCTTGTCCAGGGATACTTCAGGTTGTTGAAGTCATTGAGATTGGTCGTGTTGCCGCCGATCATGCGCCTGAGTCTGACCTCAGTATCTCCATCCGGGTTGAAAAGCTTTTTCTCTTTCAGTATCTCACTCATAATCCGCTCCTAAGATGAACAGCTCTCGCACTCTTCCACTTCAAGTGACTTGCTTCTGGTGTAATAGAGCGATTTCACGCCTTCCTTCCAGGCAAGCACGAGAAGATCAAGCACCTGTCTCATCGTGTAGTCATTTGTTATGTACAGATTGACGGACTGGGCCTGGTCGATATGTCTCGTTCTGACTCCATCCGCCCTGACCGACCAGCTCTGGTCGATCTCATGCGCGTTCTTGTAATACCACCAGGTGTCCACTCCGAGGTCAGGCGCGATTCTGGGAAGCATGGCACCCTTCTTCTCCTCATAGAAGAACCGCTTCATTACAGGATCAACTCCGCTTGAGGTGCCTGTGATGATGCTTGTGCTGCTTGTCGGTGCGATCGCCATGAGATAGGCGTTTCTCATACCCTGAACGGCTACCTTCTTCCTGATCATGTCCCACTGCGGGCTGTTGTAGTGCCTGTAGTCGAAATACTCCCCGGTCTGCCAGGCGGAACCTTTGAAGCAGGCGTAGCTTCCGCGCTGCGAGGCAAGATCGCTTGAGGCCTCAACGGCTGCCATGTTGATTTTCTCGAAGAGGGCATCAACATAGTCCAGATGCTCCTGGCTCTCCCACTTAATTCCCTTCTTCGCAAGCATGTGGTGGTAGCCGGACACGCCGAGCCCGACGGCCCTGTACCTCTTGTTGGTATGGCGTGCGTACTCCAGCGGATACATGTTCAGGTCGATGACATTGTCAAGGGCGCGGATGGCAAGCCGAGTGAGGCTGCGGATCTTCTCATCATCGTCTGTATCGATGTTTCCCAGCACCAGCGAGGCCAGATTGCATACGACAAAGTCGCCCGGTCTCGTGACAGTCACGACTGCGGGAGATCCGTCAACATCCCTCATGGTCACACTCTCCGCCTCGATCGGACTCATGTTCTGGGCGATCTCCGTGCAGAGATTGGATGAGTATATCATTCCCATATGCGCATTCGGATTGGCCCTGTTCACATGATCGCGGTTGAACACGAAGGGAGTGCCTGTCTCGACCGCGCTCTTGATTATGAGCCTGACGAGATCCTTGAGCACCATGCTGCGCTTGCTGATCCTGTTGTCCGCGACGCACTCAAGATAGCGTCTCTCCCACTCCTCTCCGAAGAAGTCCTCAAGGTGATAGCCCTTGACCTTGTGGATCTCGTAGGGGCACATCATGTACCACATTCCATCGAGGTTGGTCTCGACCTGTTTCCAGAAGTAGTCCGGATAGCAGATGGCAGGAAAGACATCATGCGCCTTCATCCTGTCATCGCCATTGTTCGTCCTGAGATTAAGGAACTCAGGCATGTCCTTGTGCCATACATCAAGGTATACGGCCACCGCACCGCTGCGCACGCCGAGCTGGTCCACCGCGACAGCCGTGTCGTTGACAAGCCTGATCCATCTGATGATGCCCCCTGCCGCACCCTCGAAACCGCGAATGGCGCTGCCGGCAGCGCGGACCTTTCCGAAGTACAGTCCCATGCCGCCGCCGAACTTCGACACTTTGGCGAAATTGTCCAGAGACCTGTAGATTCCGTCCAGCGAGTCAGGAACAGTGTCGATGAAGCAGCTTGAGAGCTGGTGGAAGGGTTTTCTTGCATTGGACAGCGTCGGGGTCGCGAGCGAGAGCTCAAGGCGTGAGAGCGCATCATAGAAGTCCTTCACGACGGACATTCTCACTTCCCTCTCCTCATCGATTGCGAGATGAAGGGAAATTGAGAGATACATTTCCTGTACGAGCTCGAGAGGGACATTGCTGTGGCTCTTGATGACATAGCGCTTCAGCAGCAGGTCCAGCCCGGAATAAGTGAAGAGATTGTCTCGCCTGATGTCAATGAAGCCATAGGCGGTCTCTATCTCCTGGCGGGAATAGGATTCCAGAATGCGGGAATAGTACAGGCCCTCGTCCGTCAGATAGCGCAGCTTGTCGTAAAAGCATGTAAGGTGTCTCTTCTCCATCTCGGATTCGACACGGCGCCTGAACTGGAAATAAAGCAGGCGTGCGGCAATGAACTCCCACCGTGGCTCCTCGGCGCTGGCCAGCTCTACGGCTGCCTTTGTGAGTGCATCCAGTCTCTCATCAAGGTCCATCAGGGAAGTAAGGAAGATCGAGACCTTGGCTCTGAGCTTAGAAAGCCCGTAGCCCTCATCCGGATAGTCCTTCTGGACAGATGAGAGCACGTCCTCAAGGTCAGGGCATCCGATAAGCTCCACGAGCTCCCTTCTCACAGTCCTCAGCCCTGCCCTGTTCTCACGGTAGAGAATGTAGGCCCTGGCAGTCTTGTAGTAGCCATAGCCCATGAGCTTCTCTTCCACGATGTCCTGTACCTGCTCAACGGAGATGTCTCTCCCGCCGCACTCCTCAACGACAGAACTGACAACAAGACCGATCTTCTCATCGGAGGGGAAGACGCTGCTTGCGGCAAAGGCCTTCTCCACCGCCATCCTGATTTTGGCAGCGTCAAATGCCTCGACCCTGCCATCGCGTTTCGTTATCTGCATAGTGTTTCCAATGTACCTGATTGGAAATCAACTTAACCTAAGTTGCCGTACTAAGACAAGTACATTTAGTGCATTTTAGGAAAAATGTACCATAGGTATAGCGTATCCATGTTTTTACCTGATGTCAGGGGAAGATCAGGAAAAAAGATCAGGGTGCGTCCCTGACAGTAAGGACACACCCTCCGAAAAGACCACAGCAGGCTGAGTTTCCAGTTCAGATCTCACCGTGGTCGACAAGCTCTGTAACATCATATGCAGACCCGCCGGCTGACAGGATCAGTCTGTATTCCGCGGAGAGAACATAGAGAGTGAATTCAGAGTATCCGCTGATGGCAGGCTCGACTGTGGTGATGCCGCGGGTGCCATCATCTGTGGTAAGTGTTTCCATTCTGAAGCGGTACGCTGTTCCATACTGGTCTGTATACTCAGTGTTCTGTATCACAAGACGCTTTACTTCCTGTCCAGTTATTTTCTCCAGCTCGCTTTTTACTTCAGAAATATCAGTATCAGAGACCTTCACGCCATCTAGTAAGTAAGAAGCTGGATTGCTGTCCTCATCCAGAATGACTGTCACGCTGGTACCTTCACCCAGATGCTTCAAACCTTCGATATCAGCACCGGGACCAATTTTCATACTTGTGATCACTGTCCCATCGCGTTTGCCTTCGAAGACCAGCTCGTCAGATGCTGAGTAAGCATAGTAGTCCTCACTTCCCATGACCTCAGAGCTCATGGACCAGTTGAGCATGGCAGAATGTGCCGGTCTGAGTTCTTCTGTCATCTCAGACAGGTCTGAAGGAAAGCTTATGGTCAGATCTTCCTCAAGCAGAGGTTTTTCTTCCTCTGAAGGAGGATCAGCAGGAACAGTACTGCCTCCCTCCTCCGACGGAGGGTCGGCAGGCACAGCCGTTTCTCCATTACACTAAAAGAGCGACAGCAACAGCATGAATGACAACAGCAGCAGAATATTTTTTCATTTTCCCATCAACACAGGCTTCTCATGCAGCCTGTTTCAAACTGGATTATCCCTGCCCAGGCAGGGCACGCCGCAGAGCAGAACAGAATAAGCTTTTTTTTGGACGATATTTATTTATATTCAAACACTTTTATCTGGTTTGTGATCAGGACTCTCAGGATTCCTGATCCGGACAGTTGGCCCTGAGAACAAGACGGGGTGCGATGAAATAGGACTTGAGACTCTCCTTTCCGAAGAGGTCTTCAAGCACAAGCTTGAGCGCCATATAGCCGAGTTTCTCAGGACGTTTGTCAATGATCGCATCAAGCTGTCCCCTGCGGATGGCGTTGCGGCTTTCCTGGAAAAGCTCGCTCCCGATGAAGACGCCGATCTTTTTCGCCCCCAGGCAGGACAGTACCCGTGCGGTCTGTCTTGCACTTGTCGCATAGATGGCAACTGGATCCTCCGCCAGAAGCTGCCTGATCCGGTCACAGTTATCCCCAAGCAGAGGAGATGAAATGTCGATGACATCCAGATCATTTCTGCGTCTGGATATCTCTTCCTTCGCAGCCCTGGCGATCTCATCGCCTCCTGCCATCAGTCTGCTGAGCAGATACACCCTGCCGCTTGAGTGGCACATCTTGGATATCAGCTCTCCGGCAAGAGCTCCTGCCACAGTGTTGGCACAGCCCACAGTCGGGATGTCAGAAGCGGCTGGATTGTTTTCAATGAACATGATCGAGCAGCCTGTGGCCATTATCTTCGAGAAAAGGGCTCTCTGCGCTTCAGAGGCGGAGATGATATGGGCGATCAGCCCGTCGAAGTGGCCTTCCCTGCCCTGGGCAATCTCCTTCAGGATCTCGTCCAGATCCGCATCGCTGTTGAAATAGTACTCCCTGTAGTCAATCCTGTATTGCCTGTAATCATTCTTGCACTTCTCATACCCGTCCCTGATCCTGTCAGTGAACATGCGACTGGTGGAGTCACTTTCCATCATGATGGAGGCGATGCGCAGACCCTTTCCCATGAGTCTCGCTTCATAATAGTTGAACCTGTAGCCATCCTCCATTGCTATTGCGATTATCTTCTCGCGCATGGCATCAGAGCAGTCCTTCTTACCTGTCAGGGCCCTGTGGACGGTGGTTATCGAAACACCCGCCTTCGCCGCTATGCTCTTGAGACTGGCCGTGTTCTTCTGGTCCATCGATCCTCCATATTGTTTGTTTGTTAACAAACCTTATGTTAGAAATATAGAGTGGCAAGGTAAAGAACTAAATCAACGTAATTTTTACGCTGTGATGATATGAAAAAAAACAGCTCCGGATACAATCCGGAGCCATTATGAAAGTCAGTTCTGCTGTCCGTACTAGTTGAGAAGCAGCATGCAGAAAACCAGAGAGAACAGTGCGACTGTCTCAACGATACCGATGACGATGAAGTAGTTCGCAGTACCCTTTCCTGTCTCGGCCAGGGCATCGCAGCTGGCCACGGCGACCTTGCCCTGCATATAGGCAGAGAAGCCGATCGCGGCACCGCCGAAGACTCCGACACAGAGGGCCATGAGCCAGTTGCTCGACTCGAGATAGGCACTCCTGATGAAGTTCATCAGCAGGAAGCCGTAGATCGTCTGAGTGAGGGGTGCACCTGCAAATGCGACCATGATGAATGATGCGGGACGTCCTTCGGCATAGCACTTCTTCCATCCGCCGACAGCAGCCTGTGAGGCGATTCCCGTTCCGATACCAGATCCCAGTGCGGCGAGGCAGAGGGCGCAGGCCATGCCAAGATAAGCCAGATTTGTCATTTTACAACTCCTTGTTCTGTTTCATTTGCAGTCTCAACCGTTTCCCTGAACGGCTCATATTTGTATCCTGTCCACTCCATCGAGAGCTGACCGGAGAATTCCAGAAGGTTCAGCCGTACGCCGTGCACGACCACTGACAGCAGGCCCATGACCAGGTTGAGCGCGGTTCCGAGCACTGCTATGACGGCTCCGAAGACGGGACCGGCCATTCCTGCCATGTTATTGAAGCTCTGTGCGATGGCAAGGGATGCCATGCCGACAGCGAAAAGCCTGATATAGCTCATGATGTTGCTGAAGCAGCTCACCGTATCTAGGAAGCTTGTGAAGAAGCCGCCCAGTCCGCTCTTGAGGCCGCTTGCGAAGCTCTTTCCCGGCTCCTGACTGCCGAAGATGACTACCAGGAGGAAACCGGCGGCAACCCCTGCGATGACGATGGTGAAGTCTACACTTGCACCTATGACAAGGTACAGTGCCATCATGTAGAGCACTATCACGTCAATCAGCCAGCCTATGTCGCCAAGGAGCGAAAGATCACGCTTTGGAATCTTGTGAACCACATTCAGCACACAGGCCAGACCAAGCTGACTCGCACCCAGGATGAAGCAGAGCTCCATCACATTGTTCTGCGCGAAGACACTCTCTATGCCGTACAGCTCCATCGAGTAGTTGCATATCGACGGGATGATGAACGACTGGAGGAAGGGGAACTTCTGGAGGATTGTCAGTGATCCGAACCAGGTTCCCGTGACCGCGCCGTAGACTATCGTGGTGGCGGAGAGCACATACAGCAGTATGTTGATGTCAGAACATTTCCTGCTCCTGATGTTCATCACAATCGCGATGATGAGGAAGATCAGGCCGTATCCGGCATCGCCGATGATCATCGCGAAGAAGATCGAGAAGAAGATCAGGAACCACAGTGAGATATCATACTCCCTGTATCCTGGAACGGTTCCTAGAATGTCGTAAATCGGCTGCATGATTCTCACCAGTCCCCTGTACTTCAGTCTGGTGGGAGGATTGTCATCCTCACTGATGCTGTCAATCATGTAGGCCCAGTGCTGGGTACGTGCGAGAGTCCTGAAATCCTCCACCCTGCATTCCGGCACATAACCGGACAGCAGAGTTATGAGCCCGGCTTCCCGCCGGCTGGTCGCCCTGACACACTCGTACTGGGCTTCCTGGTCCAGCTGCCTCAGGCGCAGGGCGTAGGCATCGAGGTACTTTGCCGCTCCGGCAAGCTTCCCTGAGGATGAGGATATCACGCCGTCCAGCCGCCCGGCCTCACGCCTCAGTTCTGTCAGGCTCCTGTCAGGAAGAATGAATTCCCGGGCGCTGACAGAGGCAGGCATGGCGGAGTTGACTGTGGCGACAGCCTCTGATCCGTTAAGCTGTCCAAGCCGGATGAAAGAGAATGAGTCATCGTCCTTGACCGCATCAAGCACTTTCCGGTCAACTGTGTAAAAACGCAGGGCACAGCCCTTGGAGGCAAGTTCCATGACGCTGTCCGGGTCAAAGTCTCCCCAGGATTCTATCCTGCTGATCTCGCCCTGGATCCTCAGTTTCTCGCTGACAGCGGCCGATGATTCGGCAATGGCCTTCTCGAGACTCTCATGAAGGGACTCGAAGTCCGTACCTGTCAGTTTTTCCTGTGCACATTTCGCACCCTTTCCGGCCTCATCACTGACTGCGTTCATCACAGTCATCAGTGACTTGGCCCTGGCAGCAATGCGCTGTGAGGCCTCACAGCTGGCAGCCATCTGCCGGATGTGGACAATCCCCGCTTTACGCAGGGCATGCAGCATCCTGTCCTCTTCTCCGCTGAGGGCCGCGATTGTGACTGAATACATTGTCTCTATCATTCAAGCCCCCTTGTCAGCTTGCGCTTCGCGATTTTGCCGCGTACGACAGCACTGGTGTCCTGGTCTCCAAGATAGATGCCTATCTTCCTTATATTCTCCTTCGCCTCAGGTATCTTGACCTTCTCGAAGAGGTTGACGCGCTGGCTCGTGGTCCTCAGCTCCCGGGAAAGCAGATCGATCTGCTCCTGCAGCGTCTTGATGACCGCATCATAGCGGCTGCACTCCCTGAGCATCCTGACTCCGCTGTCCACCCAGAGAGGATAGCGGCGCAGGTCATAAGGCACATCCTTGAATGTGAGATCCTTGAAGACCGGGATCTCGACGCCGGCTATGTTGCCCCTGCCCTTCTCTATCCTGTCTATGCGCACAAGAGACAGTATGTCTTCATCCTTGAAGAGTGCGTTCTCACCATAGACTGCTATCCAGGGCTCAAGCGACTTGACAAGCTCAGCCTGGCTCCTTCTCGCCTCCTCGATGCGGGCCTCGACCTGACGGATGCAGATCTGCAGCTGCTGTTTCTTCAGCTGCAGTGTCGGCAGATAGCGGTTGAACTGCTTCAGCGCATCTTTCTGCTTCTTCTGCTCATTCTTGGTCAGTTTCACAGACGCCACTTCAAGCCTCCTTGGGCCAATAGCGCTCCACGAGCTCGCTCTTGAGCCCGGTCTCGTTCTTCTCAAAGCACTTGCTGAGTATGGACCAGCCTCTGTCCAGGGCCTCTTCAAGCGGTATGTTCACGGACAGATCCATCATGCCGCGCTCGAACAGGTCTCCATACTTCAGGAGTTTCTCATCCCAGTCAGTCATGACAAAGCCCATGGACTTCTTCTCTACAGTGTCCTTATAGGCGGCATAGAGCTTGATCATCGCGTCCATCAGCGAGCGGTGATCATCACGGGTCCCGGCATTCACCTGCTGCTTGAGTCTGGAAAGGGATCCGAATGGCTCGATATGGCCGTTTCTCAGATAAAACTGCCCCTCTGTGATATATCCGGTGTTGTCCGGAACAGGATGCGTGACATCATCGCCCGGCATCGTCGTCACGGCAAGGATCGTCAGTGATCCTGCTCCGTCGAAGTCGACCGCCTTCTCATAGCGGCTGGCAAGTGTCGAGTACAGGTCTCCCGGGTAGCCGCGGTTAGATGGCACCTGGTCCATGGTGATGGCCATTTCCTTCTGCGCATCACAGTAGTTGGTCATGTCTGTCAGCAGGCAGAGGACCCGCTTGCCGTCAAGAGCGAAGCGCTCTGCGACAGCCAGCGCCAGGTCAGGAACCAGGGTGCACTCAACTGTCGGGTCGCTTGCAGTGTGGATGAACATTATCGTGTGACTCATCGCACCGCTCTTCTCAAGCGTATCCCTGAAGTAAAGGTAATCATCATACTTCAGTCCCATTCCACCCAGCACAATCAGATCGACCTCGGCCTGCATCGCGATGCGGGCCAGAAGCTGGTTGTAGGGCTCGCCGGAGACAGAGAAGATCGGAAGTTTCTGGCTCTCGACAAGAGTGTTGAACATGTCGATCATCGGAATGCCCGTCCTGACCATCCTGCGGGGAATGATTCTCTTTGACGGATTGACTGAAGGCCCTGCGATCTCAATCATGTTCTCATCCAGTGCCGGTCCGTTGTCACGCGGACGTCCGGAACCGTCAAAGACACGTCCGAACAGCGCCTCTGAGTAGCTGACCATCATCGGATGAGAGAGGAAGCGCACGCTGTCTCCGGTACTCACACCCTGCGTGCCGGAGAACACCTGCAGCGACACAAGGTCGTGATCCAGCTTTATGACATTCGCATAGCCCGTTCCGGAGGCCGTGGACACTTGTGCCAGATCGCCGTTCCTGACACCGCTGGCGCGCACGGTGATCACGTTGCCCACAATGCTCTCAATTTTCGTATATACCTTCTGCATAATCAGCTCCTAACCTTCGCCTTGTAGATGGAAACGAGACTGTCACGGTAGTCACCGTACCTGTCGTCATCAGCAGCAATGCCGTTCCAGTCGAGGAATGCCTGCCTGACCTGGCTGAAGAAGCTTCTGGCCTCGCTCTTGTCGGCAAGATCGAACTCACTTGTCAGAATGTCATAGAGGATTCCGAAGCTCTCCTCCTGACGCTGGGGCGGCACTGCGTAGTCCACTGGATCAAATGAGTTCTGCTGGAGATAGACAGAGTCAAGCAGCTCACCCTTCTGGTATATGATGTAATCCTCGAGGCTCGTGCCCTCCTCACCGACGACCTTCATCATCTGGCTGACCTCATTGCCGTGCTCAAGAATGCCGTAAGCCTTTGCGACCTTTTCTCCATCCAGGATTCCCCTGTACTTGGACCAGGAGTCAAGCGGATCGATTGCAGGATACTTTCTGGCATCACTGCGCTCTCTCGACAGTCCGTGGAAGGCTCCGACGACTTTCAGCGTGGCCTGAGTCACGGGCTCCTCAAAGTTGCCGCCTGCGGGAGAGACTGTTCCTCCAATGGTCACGGACGCGGTCCTTCCGTCCTTCAGACGGACCCTGCCGGCCCTCTCATAGAACTCGGCGATCCTGGACTCAAGATATGCGGGGAATGCCTCCTCGCCGGGGATTTCCTCAAGCCTTCCGCTCATCTCCCTCATGGCCTGGGCCCAGCGGGAAGTCGAGTCAGCAAGCAGCAGGACATCAAGTCCCATGCTCCTGTAGTACTCGGCAAGTGTCGCAGCAGTGTATACGGAGGCCTCTCTCGCGGCAACAGGCATAGATGACGTGTTGCAGATTATTATCGTCCTCTCCATCAGGGACCTGCCTGTCCTGGGGTCTATCAGCTCAGGGAACTCCTTGAGCACCTCAACGACCTCACCTGCCCTTTCTCCGCATGCGGCTATGATGACTATGTCCACATCGGCATTCCGGCTTGTCAGGTGCTGCAGGACGGTCTTTCCTGCTCCGAACGGGCCCGGTGTGCAGTATGTACCTCCCTTGGCAACCGGAAGGAATGTATCGATTATGCGGATCTTTGTGACCATGGGCTCTGAAGGCATGAGACGCTCGGCATAGCACCTGATCGCCTTCTTGACCGGCCACTGGAAGACCATTGAGAGTGACTTCCTGACGCCCTTTGAATTGACCAGGACAGCGATTTCGCTCCTGACATTGTAGACTCCGGCAGGAACGATCGAATCAACCTTCCACTCGCCCTCGAGGTCGAAGGGGACCATGATCTGATGAGTGAAGGCGCCTTCTGGAACAGTGCCGAGCGTGTCGCCGGCCGTAAGCACATCTCCGGCCTTCGCAAGCGGAGTGAAGTCCCAGTCCCTGTCAGGGATCGCATTCAGATAGACACCGCGCTGAAGGAAGTAGCCGCACTGCCTGGCGAGATCATCCAGCGGGTTCTGCAGACCATCGTAGACCTGGCTGAGAAGTCCGGGCCCCAGCTCTACAGACAGCAGGCTGCCGGTGAACTCGACCTCATCGCCCACTGCGACGCCGCCCGTCATCTCATAGACCTGCATGCTGGCCGTGTCATTCTTGATTCTGATGACTTCGCTTTTCAGGCGGGATGGACCTGTATGGATGTAGGCCACCTCATTTTTCGTTATGCTGCCCTCAAACTGGACATCAACCATGTTGCCGTTTACAGCGACGACATGTCCCTTGTTCTTTTCCATATCTTTTGTCCCTTATGAAAATATTTCCTTTCGAAGCTGGCTGGTGAGTCTTTCGAACTCCTCACTTCCCCTTTCCCTCGTGAAAGCGGACCTGCGTGAAAGCAGGGAAAGCTTGAGCGCATAGCACACCAGGAAGGTCAGGTCCCAGCGGTGACCAGAACCGACGTTTCTGTCCAGAAAGTCAAAACGCAGCCGCAGAAGCAGTTCCTCCGCCTCAAGCGGATTGCATTCACTGACCGCCCTGCGGACTGCCTGCTGAATGAAGGCCGTCTTCTCGCCGTCATTGCGGTATTCCTGCTCATCCAGTCCCAGGGCACGGGCCCTCTCCTCTGTCAATGCCCTGTCCAGCATTGTGCTGAAACGGCTGTAGGCCTCGACAAAGCGGTTGCCCTTCACGACGCCGTCACCCTTCACCACCGTGACCAGCGTCCGGTAATCCCTTGCGCTGATATGTGTGCGGCAGAGGCCCAGAAACTCGTCAACGGACATGAAACTTCCGCTGTCAGGCCTTATGCCGGGGAGAGTCGGGATGAAATAATAGTAATTGGCCATCGCCCTTCCCTCAATCGAAGATTTCCGCCTTCACGGCCTGACTGAGATGGGGCCTGAGCACCGCGGCGATCTGATCGGCACTCAGATCAATGTAGCCGGATCCGTCCTTTGACACGATGTGGAGCCCCTCATAGCCATCACCGACCGTGATTCCGCTGCCTGAGACGAGGCGGTCACGGAGCTGGCTCTTCAGCGCTGCAGCGATCTTCTGCGCATCAGGACCCGAGATCTCGAAATCCACATCGCCGGTACACTTCTCCCCCGCACGGAGCACGAGCTGGGAGAGTAGCTTCTCATCCATCGCAGCGGCGATGTCAGCCGAGAGAATGCCGGCCAGCAGCTTTTCAATTGAGGCCTTGAGTGAGAGCGAGACGTCCCTGGCTGCCTGGCTGAGAGAAGCCCTTGCGCTCTGGTTTCTCAGCTCGCATTCCTTAGTCGCGTCCTCTATCATCTTGGACGCATTTGCCCTGGCCTCCGCGATGATCCTGTCGGCCTCCTTCTGGGCCTTTGAGATTATCGAATCACGTTCCCTGTTGGCCTCATCGATCCCTTCTTTCCTGATGGAATCGACCAAATCCTGAATCTGCTGTTCCATACATAAATCCTTTTTTCCGGCTTGCGCCTATGAAAGTGATTATAGTAAACAACAGTGAAAAAGTGAAACGAAATCTCAAAAGAATTGATTTTTCATGCTTAATCTTCCTTCATTCACAATAAACATATTTACAGAACATCAAATACCTGAATTCAGATTAATAATATGAATATTGTATACAGACAGGGCTCTTAACCGGCGGCATTATATTTCTGAATGGTCCGTGCATGATCTTTTTGACCGGTACTGACTTTCCTGACGGACTGCCTCCCCTGGCAGTTTAAATCACAAAAGATGAAAAACCTCCGCATACCACTGAGGCTGGCGGAGGTCCGGCAGAAGGTATCCGGATTCTCAGATTATCCGGAATGACATATGGTGATCCTGGGCCGGATCGATGTGACAGCAGTCTGAGACGTCACTGCCCCAGCTGTCTATGCCGCCGACACCGCGGAGTGCAGCGGCCACGGTCAGATATGTCCTCCTGTAAAGCGGCAGGTCAGCCGGGTGCCAGGCCATTTCCAGCTCCTGGGCGCTGTTCGGCAGCAGCGAGAAGCTGAAGGGCTCATCCTCCTGGCAGAGGACCAGGCTCTGGCCGGACACCTTAATCTCCAGTCTGTGTGTGCCCATGTGCATTCCATAGTCCTGTGCGACGGCATAGGGGCAGACCGGCACTGACTCCTGGACCCAGTGGCCCTCCTGTGCTCCGTAAAGCCTATCGGGATAGGTCTCTCCGGACAGTCCGTCCCATTCGAAGGAATCCAGTCTGAAAGGCAGGATGAACTTCATTCCGCACACAGGAAGCTCAGGCAGTCCCTCAGTTCCGCTGTACAGATAGTCGACAAGCAGCCCCTCTCTGTCCTCCTCCAGAGTATAGGTCACCGTGATCTCAGCCTGCGGCTGTGTGCAGGTAGACAGCAGGAAGCGGACAGAGACTTTCGATGCCCGGCGCAGCGGCGAATCAATGAGACTGTTGTTCATCGGGGCTATGAGGTCATCCCACCTCAGCAGCGTGCCGTCTGCCGTGACGCTGAAATTCTCCACATTGTAAAACAGGTCTGCACCCATCCAGAGGCAGGATCTCTTTGAGAAGCCGTTGCCCCTGTCGTTGTCAGTCGTTGCCCTCCAGAAGGCCGGAGATGGGCAGCGGTAGAGGAACTCAAAGCCATTTCTGGAAATGCTTTCCACTCCGCCGAGGTTATATGCGAAGATGTACCTTGTGTCACCTTTCAGGACACCAAGGGAGAGATCACCAAAGACGATTTCCATAAACAGCCCTCACCTCCTGCATTGCCGGTTTTTCCCTCCGCTCGGCATCGACGATGCCGTTGCAGCTGAACTCATAGTCGCTTCGCTTCTCACCGAAGTCCCCGCCGTAGGCCAGATACCTCTCTCCTGTGGCAGGATCGGTGCGGTAGAGCGCCTGATCGATATAGTCCCAGATATAGCCTCCGACATAACCCAGATAGGAGTCAAAGAGATCATCGTACTCCTTGAAGCCTCCCAGACTGTTGCCCATGCAGTGCATG
Organism: uncultured Spirochaetales bacterium; assembly: GCA_944390045.1. GTDB lineage: Bacteria > Spirochaetota > Spirochaetia > Sphaerochaetales > Sphaerochaetaceae > Bullifex. The sequence continues at coordinate 62,258 of CALXOO010000009.1, forward strand.
TACTCGCACAGCAGGAAGGGTTTCTTCCATTCCTTCTCCAGGTAGTCGCGCACTGCCTGCGGACTGGCGTACATCCGGCTCTCCACATCACTGACCGAATCCTTCATGTCAGGCCTGTGGAAAACGCCCTCGTAATGGACGAGCCGCGTGCCGTCAACACTCTTGTAGTACTCGTTCATCGCCCTTATGACAGAGCCGCAGTAGCTTTCGTTGCCGAGAGACCAGAAGATGATGGAAGTGTGGTTCTTCAGAAGCTCGAAATTTGACCTGCACCTGTCGAGCATCATGCCAAGCCAGGCCTCGTCATCACCCGGCACGTTCCAGCTGGGCTCAATGCGTCCGTCCTTCTGCCAGGAACCATGACTCTCCATATTTGTCTCAGCCATGACGTACAGGCCTGCCTCGTCGCACATACTGTACCACTCCACCCTGTCTGGGTAGTGGCAGGTCCTCACGCTGTTGATCTTAGCGCCCTTGATGATGGCGATGTCGCGCCTCATCTCGTCCAGAGTGATCGCGCGGCCCCGCTCAGGAGACCACTCATGACGGTTCACGCCGCAGATCATCAGCCTGTGGTAGTTGTACATCACCATCTCGTTCTCGACTTCGATATGCCTGAAGCCGATTCTGTATGGTATGTACTCCACCACCCTCTTTCTGGAATCCCTGACCGTTATCGAGAAGTCATAGAGATTCGGTGCCTTGAAGTGATACTGTTTGACATACGGGATCGTGACAGTCTCGCTGTGATGACTTGTGACAGAAGAGTCAAGCGGGATCTCTCCCTTGACCAGTTTTCCGAGGGAATACTCCAGCACCCCCTTGAAATCCGGATCGGAATATGAGAGCTCCAGAGACAGTGAGAAGGTGCCGCCCTCATCGCGCAGGAGGTCTGTCCTGGCCCAGAAGTCGTCGACATGGGCCCTGGGCAGGCTGTAGATGCAGACCGGACGGAAGATTCCGGAGAAGCGGAAGAAATCCTGGTCCTCGACCCAGCTCGCCTTGCTGTGCTTGTAGACTTCCACGCAAAGGCGGTTGCCATTCTTCCTGACAAGATCGGTGATCTCGAATTCACTCGGGGTGAAGCTGTCCTCACTGTAGCCGACGAAGGAGCCGTTGAGATAGAGATAGAAGGCTTTCTCCACTCCGTCGAAGCGGATGATAATCCGCTCTCCGTCCATCTCATCCGGCAGATCGAAGGTTGTGATGTACTGCCCCACGGGATTGTCAGCAGGGACCATGGGAGGGCGGAGCATCTCACGCCCCTCCCAGGGATACATCGTGTTTATGTACTGTATCCGGTCGAAGCCCTGGGTCTGGATATGGCCGGGAACAGTGATCTCGACAATTCTGTCGCTGTGGAAGTCCTCACGCTCAAAGTCCGTTTCCCTGTCCTCGGGGCGCGCGCTGTATATGAAGTCCCACTGACCGTCCAGGCTGAGGAAGAAGGAAGAGGATCCGGCCTCCGCCTCCTGCCTTGACCTGTAATGTATATGGTCGCTGTGAGCCTTCCGCCTGTTGACCTGATAGCAGGACAAGTCACTCAGAAAAGAGAGGTCTGATGGCATTTTCACTCCTTGACGGCACCGG
>CALXOO010000010.1 GCA_944390045.1 uncultured Spirochaetales bacterium
CCATTGGCCTACGGTAACCAATCCATGAATATGAAAGTGGTCAAATGCTGAAAAACTGATTCAGTCTGCCTGGAGAGCCTGGAAGCACATAATTGCTTGACATACAAGGAGCAACAAAATAGAAATTGGTACTTGACAGAGGTCACATCATATGAAGGTTCCATAAGCTCCCAAGTTATTTCAGAAGGAGCGCGATATCAACCGCATTGGGTACTGTCGAGAGCTACAGAAAAAACCTGATGCTTTGGGAGCAGTCCGACAGGAAATGCAAGCGCCCCAGGCTGAAGATCAACAGAAATGTCATGCCAGTTTTCTTCAAGGACAACATGTTCACCATTTCAAAAGATGGCGATGAATATGACTGTTCCATCAAGCTGAGAATCCGAAATGACTGGATATGGAAGAGCTTCATATTCAGGAAGACCGATCTGGCATATCTTGAGAAGAAGGGCCTGAGGCTAGAAGATGCAATGAGCCCTGTGCTGAAGAAGAAGGGCAAAAGGTTTGCATTATGCTTCTCGTTCAAGACAGGCTCACAGCTGGCTGAAACAAAGAAAAGAATACTCTCATGCGACATAGGAATAAACAACGCTGCAGTCATGTCGGTGATGGAAGAGGACGGTACTGTCATAGCGAGAAGGTTCACCTCCTTCCCTGTAGAAGAAGACCGTTTCAACTCCATCCTGCATGAGATCAGAAAAGCGCATTCCGCATCGTTCTGCAAGACGCATCGTCTGAACAGGTATGCTGATAACTACAATGAGGCATTGTCGATAAAGACAGCTTCGGCGATTGTGAAGATAGCGGCCGAATTCAGCTGCGATGCGATCGTGATGGAGAACCTCAGAAAACAGAAGGGAAAGAAGTATGGCTCAAAGGCCATGCGCCTTGTTCTGTGGAGGAAGAGGGATATCGCAAAGAGGGTGGAAAGGCTTGCGCATTCAAGGGGGATAAGGTTTTCGACCGTATGCGCATGGAATACATCGCGTCTTGCCTATGATGGATCTGGAGAGGTCAAGAGGGATAAAGCCAACCGTAGCCTCTGCACCTTCTCCACGGGCAAGAGGTACAACTGCGACCTGTCCGCTTCGTATAACATCGGAGCGAGGTATTTCGCCAGAGAAATCTGGAAATCGTTGCCTGAGAAGGCAGCGTCCACGCTTAAGGCCAAAGTTCCTGAGCTGTGGTACGGAGCACATTGCACACTGTCTACCTTAAGAGATCTCTATGCGGTGAAGGATGAACTTCCTGAACTGAGTTCAGATTGTTCGGTAGAAGTGCATTCCCTGCCTTCTAAAGAGGCAACTGGGATTACCCAGCCAGAGGGAAGCTCCATCTATAACTGCAAGGTTTAGATGGAGAGGCTTCACATGACCCGGGACAGCTCGCGGAGGTTGTCTCTCTCTCCTCCTTTGAGTGCACTGAATACAATCGATTTAGTATAATTGACTCTAGTATAACTGATAATACTAAAAACTGAGTCAGCAGTCAGCCGGTGTCATTCCTTTCTGACGGTGAGTATGACGGCCACGTCTTGGGGAGTCCTTCCATCCCGGTGTATTAGGGGAGGGGTGATGCTGCCAGCCAGTGCGAATGTCATACAGCCACCTGCCGCACGGCCGTAGAGATTCTTATCCACCGGAGTGCTTCTGTCTGCCTTCTGCACGGGAAAGGGGCAGGGGATGCAGATCAGACCTGAGCATCTGGTCCTGAGGCTGAAAACTGGAAAGGCAGAGAGAAGGGCAGGCCTTTGACGACCCGCCCCGCATTGTCACTCAGAGAGCATCTTCTCTATATTGTCCAGCACTTTGCGGCTCATCAGGTCATAGGCCTCCTCTGTCATGCCTGCAGAGGCATCCGGGCACAGGACGTTTTTCCTGTTCCTGACGTCCGGGTAGATGTCGCCGACGGCACCTGCAGTATCCGCAATGAAAGTGTTCGAATCATCGCTGATCCACCTGCCAAGCGCATCCATGTCTGATGCCGGTCCGATTGAGGTGTTTATCATGATCTTGCCGCTTCCAAGGAGCCTGAACTCCTCCTCGTGCAGGAGGATGACGCCTTTGTTGAGGCAGGTGATCACGACTTCACTGGAGGCAAGCAGCTCATGAAGAGGGCAGAAGTGCATGTCCTCTGCCTCACATTCCGGCTTGACTGATCTGGCGTAGTAGCTGATCCTGGCCCCGAGTGACTTGAGGGCCCTGGCCGTCATCTGGCCGCTGGTGCCGAATCCGACGAAGCCTATCCTCAGTCCGGTCAGCTCCTTCGGCCTGCTGTGCCACATGGGCCAGTCATAGCCGTGAAGGACCCGGACCAGTGCGTATATGACGAACTCGGTCACGCCCCTGTCACCATAGTCCCTGATCCCGTAGACGGTTATTCCGTGTTTCTCCGCATAGCCGATGTCGACATTGGCACTCTCCTTGGAGTAGAGGGAGCAGCACATGCCCACATACCTGAGCTCCGGACAGCGCGAGAGCACTGAGGCCGGAACCGCCGGCTGGGTCCTGACAAGGATGGCATCCGCATCACCGATCCTGCGGACAAGCTCATCCTCATCCTCAGGGAGACTGTCATAGCGGATTATCTGGCTTGCATGACAGGAAAGTTTTTCCTCTGCCCAGTCCTGAAGCCCGACAGGACCGACTTCAACAAGTTTTCTGAATTTTCTCATAGTCCGCAGTCTCCTAGAAGAACATCATTCTCGATGTCAGGTTCCTCATCAGGGCGACAACGGACCAGGCGGCGATGTCGCTTTTGGCAGAGTAGATGTCAACCGTGGCTTTCAGCCCTTCTGTCTCGACAGTGATGCAGTGGTCATCTCCTGTGAAATCCGGCACGCTGGTTATCACCGCGCTGGCGGTCCGGGGACCGGTGGTGGCCAGGGCTGAGGCAACTGCGACATTGACCTTGGTGGGCAGGAGGGCGATCGCCTCACTGGTTGAACCGGAGAAGACGGTCTTCTCTGCACTGTCAAGGCTCTCATCGTAAAGCGGCGTGTTCATCAGCGACTTCGGTCCCTTGTGGGTGTGTATTCCCGCCTTTATGTCCCAGCCGGAGGACTTTGCCATGAGCGAGAGTGTGCTGAGCACGTCAAAGCCTCCGACCGCGCCTGAGGGAATATGAATCCTTGAGTCTCCTTTTCCCGCAGCCTCAAGACAGCGCTGCCTGAAGTCCTCGTCCGCAAATGCCCCGATCGAGAGCGGTATGATGCTGATGCCGTTCTCAAGAGCCCTGACTGCGAAGTCCTTGAGCAGGGCTATCGAGGCCGTCTCGACAATATAATCCGGGCGGGCCTGGATGATCTCATCCATGCTCCGGGCCACGCGGGCTCCCGTGCCTTCTGCCAGGGTGAGGGCATCCTCAGTCTTCCTGGAGAAGAGGGCAGTCAGGCTGTAGCCTTCCAGAAGCCCGTCCTCATACGCCTTTCTCACAATCCTTCCAAGATGTCCGCATCCTGCGATTGCAAATGTCTTCATTCAAAACCTCCTCACAATACTTTCACAGAAAAGAGGGGAAATGGAAAGACAGGCCGGACTGATCCGCATCAGACTTTCTCCCCGCCGTCCTGCCACTGCCCGGACGGCCTTGGCCGCTGGCTGATCTCCTTCCAGTGCTCCCTGAGGAGTATGCGGGTCTTGATGTAGTTGTCACGCTCGATATCCCCGGCTCCGGTGAGTATTGAGAACATGGTCTTCATCGCGGTGTGCCCCTGCAGTGACGGCTGCTGGGCAATGATGGCCATGACGGCGCGTTCCTCGAGTGCCTTGTTGATCATCCGTGAGCAGTCATAAGCGATGATCTTGGCCCTGCCGAAGAAGCCGGCATCACGCATCGCCGTCAGGCAGCCGGTCCCGAAGGCCCCGGGGCAGATGATCAGGTCTGTGTCCGGGTGCTCTGCCAGTTTGCGGCTGGTGAGCCTGTAGTCGGAGATCTCATCGCTGGACAGCTCGACGCATTCCTGCAGCCTGATTGACGGATACTCTGACTCGAGTGTCCCTGTCAGTCCCCTGAGCCTCAGCCTGTGGCCATACATCGCCAGACTCGGGATCAGGACCAGAAGCCGTCCGCCCTGCGGCGCGCACAGGTGCAGCAGGCCTGCCGCTATCTGTCCGCTGAGCTCATAGTCGCAGCCGACAAAGCTGCTGTATGAGACACCCTCGATGAGGTTTGTCAGAAAGACCACCGGAATGCCTGAGCGGGCGACATCCTCAAGCCGGGCGCTGATGCGCTCATCGCAGATTGGCACTATGATTATCCCGTTGGTCTTCTCCTCGAGTGCCCTGTCTATGTTGGCCAGCTGGTCATCAGCATTGAAGTCCACAGAGAACTTGATGTCCACGCTGACTCCGTAGTCCACAAGCTCATCGTATCCCTGCTTAATTCCGACCAGAACATCTTCGAAAAAGGTGTTTGTCCGTCGTATGTGGAGGATGATGGTGATGCGCAGATTGTCCTTCCGCCGGCTCAGTCCCTTCGCGATCTGGTTCGGCCTGTAGCCGAGTTCCTTCGCGATCTTCTTGATCCGTTCGGCGACCAGCGGGTTGACGCGTCCCCTGTCGTGGAGCGCCCTGTCCACGGTTCCGGCGGATACACCGGCCATGGCCGCAATGTCCTTGAGTGTCGTTCCCATCTGTCCTCCTCCCGCGTGTGCGTAAACATATTAGCGGTCTTTTCTGTTCTTATTATACCATCGATTCACCTAAATATGTATGGGAAAATGAACTAGGAAACGCGGAAAATAATTGTTGACAAATGACCAATCTGTGATATGGTTTTGATTGTAAGGTTGCGTGCACGTACACGCAAAACTCAAAAGGAGGAGTATGATGAGAAAAATTTTGATTGGACTGATGTGCCTTGTTGCCGCCACTGGAGCGGTCTTTGCCGCCGGTTCCGGTGAGACTGTCGCTGACGGTTCCGGTGCCGTGCTGCGCGTGGGACTTCTCCCGCTTTCTGTCGGAGTGCCCGTACAGTATGCTGCGGACCAGGGCTGGTTCGAGGAGGAAGGGCTGAATGTCGAGCTTGAGTACTTCGCCACCGGTGCTCCGGTCAATGAGGCGATCGCCGCTGAGGAAATCGATGTCGCTGCATCCGGCTTCGCATCCGTCTATTCGCTAGCCAATGCCGGCTGTGTGTGGCTGGCTGACATCAACACGACCGGAGGAATGGGAATCTACGCCAGAGAGGGCAGCCCCGTGGTCGCGGCCGGAAACACAATTGCAGAGCTTCCTGAAGTGCTTGGCTCAGCAGACACACTGAGAGGCATCCAGATCCTCGAGCCGCTCGGAACCGCCGGCCAGTACATGGTTGAGAGCTATGTCGGACTTTTCGGACTCCAGCCCGGTGATGTGCAGCAGGTCAACATGGAGTGGGCTCCTGCCTTCCAGGCCTACCAGACCGGAGAGGGCGATCTGTGTGCGGGCAATCCTCCATACAGCTACCAGATGGAGGAGATCGGCTATACCAAGGTCTGCAGCTTCGAGGACGTCACCGGTGTCGACATGATGGACGGACTCTTCGCCCGCGGTGAGGTCGTCGCCTCAAGGCCGCAGGACATCACTGCGTTCGTCAAGTGCATCGTGCGCGCCATGGATGACCTCCAGGATGAGGAAGTCAGGAAGGAGTACACCACGAAGTTCTATGATGAGAACGGTGTCGCATTCTCAGAGTCTGACCTGATGCACGAGATTGAGGACAGGGCCTATGTCGGAACCGAGTACATGAGCCAGGACGGCTACAAGCTCGGCGAGGCCTGGATCGCGATCACGGACTTCCTGGTGAGCGCACAGAAGATCACTGAGGACAATGCCCCGAACGTGGCAGCCTCCATCAACACAGAAATCATTTCCAACGCGACCGGAATGGACATCAACTGACTGACGTGAATGGGAGGCCGGCGGCCTCCCTCCCCTGGAGGGAAAAGTGGCAAGCAAGAAGAAAAGCTATGTATGGCTGTCGGTCCTGTCACTGGTTGTGTTCATCGGAATCTGGTACCTGGCGTGCGACGTCCTGAAACTCACCAAGGCGTCGACACTGCCGGGGCCCGTGACCGTTGTCGGAACCTTCATTGACAAACTGACACAGACGGCTCCTGATGGAGCGACTCTATTCCAGCATATCGGCTCCTCGCTTCAGATCGCGATGAGCGGCTGGGCCATGGGTGTCATCATCGGCACTCCGCTGGGAATCGCAATGGCCTGGTACAAGAAGATCGACCTCTATGCCAGACCTCTTTTCGATCTGATCAGACCCGTTCCCGGACTGGCCTGGATCCCGCTGATGATCCTGCTTTTCGGAATCGGGCTCACCTCGAAGATCGTGACAGTCTTCCTCTCGGCCTTTGTCCCCTGCGTGCTCAACAGCTACACGGGAATCAGGCAGACGAAAGACGTGCATCTGTGGGTCGGACAGACCTTCGGAGCCTCTGACTTCCAGATGCTGATGAAGATCGCCGTCCCGACCTCGCTTCCCCTGGTGATGACCGGCGTGCGTGTCGCGCTGGGAGCCTCCTGGACCTGTATTGTAGCGGCAGAGATGCTGGCCAGCACGAAGGGACTGGGCTACATGATCCAGCAGGCGAGGGGAATTTACCGCCCGGATATCATCATATGCGGCATGATCACCATCGGAGTGATCGGCGCATTGTTCTCATGGCTTCTCACGCTGGTTGAGAAGAAAGTCATAAAAGGAGTGAAGCGATGACAGGCCGCAGCTTGAAAGGTGTCGGCAGCTACAGGAAGATAGGCGCTGCCGCGATCTCAATCGCCGTGTTCCTCCTGATCTGGCAGCTCGCCGTCATGTTCACCGATGTCGGGATTGTCATGGTGGGACCGGTGGAGGTCATAGGACGCTTCTTCGTAAGCATGGTCGAGCCGATCGGCCATGACACGATCCAGATGCATATCCTCTGGTCTCTGTCCAGAGTCATGACCGGCTTCATACTGGGCTCGGTCCTGGGTATTGTGCTCGGTATCCTGATGGGCTGGTTCCGTCCCATGAACGCGCTCTTCAGGCCGTTGTATGAGATCATCAGGCCCATTCCGCCGATTGCCTGGATTCCGCTCTCGATCGTCTGGTTCGGAATAGGAGAGCCCTCGAAGTACTTCATCATCTTCCTGGCGGCCTTCTCCGCCATAACGATGAATGCCTTCGCAGGCGTGAAGGCCGTCGATCCCGAGCTGATCGGTGCGGCCAGAATGCTGGGAGCAAACAACCGCCAGGTGTTCACCACAATAGTCCTTCCTTCCTGTGTCCCTCATATCTTCGCAGGACTGCAGATCGCGATCGGCTCTTCCTGGGCCACCGTCGTCGCGGCTGAGATGGTCAGGGCCTCGCAGGGAGTCGGCTGGGTCATCATCCGCGGTCAGGATTCCAACAGCACCGTCCAGATCATGGTCGGCATCGTGGCCGTCGGCATCGTCGGTTTCGCACTCGCCGTGCTGATGAGATGGATCGAGGCCAGGCTGTGCGCCTGGAATGTGAGGGGTAAGTGATGAAAGACATGATAATCTGCGAGAAGGTCTCCAAGACCTTCGAGACCGCACGCGGCAATGTTGACGTCATCGGCGATGTCAGTCTCACCGTGCACGAGAATGAGCTGCTCGTGCTCTTCGGACCCGGCCAGTGCGGCAAGAGCACCCTGCTTAACTGCATGTCGGGCCTTGAGCCTGTCACTTCCGGCTCCGTGACCATCAACGGACGGCACATCGACTCTCCCGGCCCGGACAGGGGAGTGGTATACCAGCGCACCGCGCTCTTCCCCTGGCTGACCGTCATGGGGAATGTCGAGTACGGCCCGAAGGTGCGCGGCATGGACAAGAAGGAGAGGAGGGAAAAGGCACAGTACTACATCAACCTGGTGGGGCTGGAAGGCTTTGAGAACTCCTATCCGAATCAGCTGTCAGGCGGCATGCAGCAGCGCGTCGGCATCGCGAGGGCTTACTGCAACGAGCCGGATGTCCTCTTCATGGATGAGCCTTTCGGCCACCTTGACGCCCAGACCAGGTACCTCATGCAGGAAGACCTGATCAAGATCTGGGAGAAGGAGAAGAGGACTGTCGTATTCGTGACGAACAATATCGAGGAGGCCGTCTACCTGGCCGACAGGATAGCGGTGCTCACCAACTGCCCGACAAGGGTGAAGACAGAGTTTGAGATCACTCTCCCGCGCCCGAGGAACTACGTCGATCCGGAATTCCTCAGACTGCGCGAGGAGATAGGTTCTGTCGTCGACAAGTCGCTTTGAGGAGGACGTGATGAGTGAAACCATTGTCAAAGTCAATCACATGACGAAGAAGTTCGGGGATCTGCTCGTCCTCAATGACGTGTCCTTCGACGTGAGGCGGGGTGAGTTCCTGTGCATCGTTGGTCCCACAGGCTGCGGCAAGACCACCTTCCTGAACTGCATCACCAAGCTCTACGAGCCCACTTCCGGAGAGATCCTGATCAATGACAAGCCTGTTGACCTCAAGCAGGACAACATCGCCTACATCTTCCAGGAGTACTCGACCATGTCCTGGCTGACTGTGGAGCAGAATGTCGCATTCGGCCTGGAGATCAAGAAGAAGCCGAAGGACTTCATCAAGAAGGAAGTTGACGAGGTGCTGGAGATGGTGGGCCTGACCAAGTACCGCGACTACTATCCCTCGGAGCTCTCGACTTCGATGCTCCAGCGTGTCGTGATAGCCCGTGCCTTTGCCGTCAAGCCCCAGCTGCTGCTGATGGATGAGCCATACGGCCAGCTTGATGTGGACCTGAGGTTCCGTCTGGAGGATGAGCTGCTGAACCTCTGGCGACAGACCGGCACCACAGTCATCTTCATCACCCACAACATCGAGGAGGCCGTCTATCTCAGCCAGAACATACTGGTCCTGACGAACAAGCCCACGACCATCAAGGCGAGACTCGAGAACACGCTTCCCTTCCCGAGGAATGTCACATCCCCGGAGTTCATTAAGATCAGGAGCGAAGTGACCGACCTGATCAAGTGGTGGTAGGAGGTTTGCCATGCGTGCGATCATGCTGATGTTTGACACTCTGAACCGCAGGATGCTCAGTGCTTACGGCTGTGACTGGACGAAGACACCGAACTTCCAGCGGCTGGCAGAGCGGACTGTCGTCTTCGACAACTGCTATGCCGGATCGCTGCCCTGCATGCCTGCGCGCAGGGAACTTCACACAGGGCGCTACAACTTCCTCCACCGCAGCTGGGGACCTGTCGAGCCCTATGACGACTCGATTCCACAGATGCTCACCCAGGCGGGGATCCACACCCATATGATCACCGACCACCAGCATTACTGGGAGGACGGGGGAGCCACTTACCACAACCGCTATACCTCGTATGAGTTCGTGCGTGGTCAGGAGGGTGACAGGTGGAAGGGCGATGTGGCTGATCCCGTGATCCCGGAGCACCTGGGCCGGCTGTGGAGACAGGATGTCGTCAACCGCTCCTACTTCATCAAGGCCGGAACACAGCCGCTGGATGAGGTCTTCGACCTGGGACTCGGCTTCCTGGAACGGAACAGGAATGAGGACAACTGGTTCCTGCACTGGGAGTGCTTCGATCCACATGAGCCCTTCTTCACCTGTGATGACAGGTATCTGGATGCTTATGATGACGACTATGAAGGTCCCCAGTTCGACTGGCCGGACTACACTGTGGTCACGGAGAGTCCTGAGGCTGTCAGACACTGCCGCAACAAGTACGCGGCACTGCTGACGAAGTGCGATGAGTGTCTGGGACGCTTCATTGACTTCATGGATGAGCACGACATGTGGAAGGATACGGCGGTGATCGTGAATACTGATCACGGCTTCTTCCTCGGCGAGCACGACTTCTGGGGCAAGAGCGCCCATCCCTGGTACAACGAGACTGTCCATATCCCTCTCTTCATCTGGGATCCCCGCACCGGCAGGAAGGGGGAGAGGCGCAAGTCACTCGTACAGAACATAGATGTGGCTGTCACGCTCCTGTCTTACTTCGGGCTGGAGAAGACCCCGGACATGCTCGGACATGATCTGTATGACACGATAGACCACGATGCGAAGGTGAGGGACTACGCGCTCTTCGGCCTTCACGGTGCACATGTCAATATCACGGACGGAAGGTATGTCTACATGAGGGCACCTGCCTCAGCTGACAACTCGCCGCTGTACAACTACACTGTCATGCCCACCCACATGCGCTGTCTCTTCTCCGTGGACGAGATGAGGAGTGCGACCCTGATGGACGGCTTCTCCTTCACCAAGGGCGTGCCTCTTCTGAAGATCCCCTCTGCCGAGGACAAGACCGGAGACACTGCGGCAAAGCATGCCATGCAGACCATGCTCTTCGATCTGGAGAGTGATCCCGGCCAGAAGCATCCGATAAAGGATGAGGCACTCGAGCGCCGCATGACCGAGGCCCTCAGAAGGGAGATGGCAGCAAACGATGCTCCGACTGAGCAGTACGAGAGGCTGGGACTGTGAGAGATTGGGGCTGCTGATGCGGCAGCCTCTCTCTTTGCCTCATCTGACAGACCTGTGATATTCTTTGCATCAGCGGACAGCGGAGCCAGGAGACCGGCTCCGTGTCATTCTGACAAGAGACAGGGAGGCTGTGATGAAGACTGTCAGACTGCTGTATCCGGACTATCTTGGCGGAAACCTTGAGGAGTATTACCTTGGTTCCTCTCTCATGGCTCACATAATCCCGGAAAACCCGCGCCAGAAGCTTGTCAGGGTGGAAATCGCACCACCTGATGGCCGTGAGCGCACAGTGAGCGGAGGGATATACGCAAGAGAGGAAATAATAGCAGGAATTAAGGATGCGATGGTGAAACTCGAGTCTGAGTCCCCGGACCGGATCATTACAGCCGGGGGTGACTGTCTGGTCTCGCTTGCCCCCTTTGACTACCTCCACGGGAAGAGCGGAAGGACCGGTATCATCTGGATTGACGCGCACCCTGATGTCTCCACTCCGGCAGATAGCTACCCGAATTCTCACGCCATGGTGCTTGGAAGCCTGCTGGGAGGCGGTGACGGAGAACTCTCCGGGCTGCTGAGAAACGGCTTCTTCAGCAGCGACGAGGTCCTTTACGTCGGGCTTCAGGGGCTGCATGACTACCAGGCAAGGTTCCTGGACAGGGCCGGAGTGAAGTACAAAATCCAGGACAGGGACTTTGTCACGGACAGCGAGATCCTTGACTTCACAGGGCGCTTTGACAGCATCCTCGTGCACTTCGACATCGATGTGCTGGATGAGCGGACATTCCATTCGACCTATTTCGCCAATCCCGAGCTCTCCGGAGACGGATCTGGAGGAGGGCGCATGACTATAGACAGGCTCTCCGGCATACTCAGTCTGATCTCATCCACAGGAAAGATCACCGGACTCACGATTGCTGAGTATCTCCCGTTTGAGGAGCTGCGCCTCAGGAAGATGTTCTCTCAGATGGAGATCTTCAGGGATTAGTGTAAGCTGACTGCACGGCAGACAGAACAAGTGGCATGCAGGCTGTTTTAATCTGCTGTACTGATAATGTGATTTGATGTGTTGGGACATCTGTTTTGGTTTATGTGAGACATGATGTTGCCTTCACCTTCTTGCTGGTGCCATGCGTCCTTGTCAGTCATAGATGCTCTTTCATCGGAAAATGTTGGCCTTTCGCAATCTCTTTAATTGACGCCAGTACATAAGAAAATATAATCAGCAGAAAGAGAAGGGAAAAAAGGTGAGATCATTGCTGTTGAGGATGCTGCTGATCATATTTAATCTCCAGTTGCTGGGGGCAGCGTACGCAGAATACAGCTATAGCGCTATTGAAGCTCACAACTATGAGTTTGTGGTTGAACTGTATACTCCCAGCACGACCCTTGAGGTAACAGACGCTGAAGGCAATCCAGTGCCTGAGACGGGTATCGAGCTGGATGATGTGCCAGGTCAGCAAGAAGCATTCAGAATCATATTCACCACGAATGAGCGTACAAAATCTTACACATTGGGAATAAGCCTTTCTGCAATGACCAATGATGAATACGAAGCTTATATCCCATATTCACTGCGGCTTATGGAAATGGTGAATGGCTTGTATGGCCAACAGGCCTTCGAACAAAAAGAAATTTCCCCGGACAACATTATCAATGATGCGAAGTTTGCGACAATTGAAAAAAATCCACTTGCTGAGACTGAGCGAGTACAGAAGGAGTGGGTGTCGCTGATCCAGGTTGACACCTCCAATGGAATTGGAGATGCGACATACAGTGCCAATGTGACAATAACTGTGGAGGAAGGAACATGAGGAAACGGGTGCTGATGGCGATTATCTTCTTTGTGGCAGCATCCTGTTTGTCAGGCGAGACTGTTGTAGCCTCCAACAGCTTTGAGTTCTCTGGCATCAAGAATGCCGACGATCCTGCACAGTGGGATTATAGCGTCAACATATATCCCGACAGAAATATATCCGGTGAGACACTTCCACAGAGGACTGTGCTGGAGACATTTCCCTCTTCAGAAAGAGACATTTTCACAATTGTCTACAGTACCGACTCATTCTACACACCTGTAAGAATAACCGTCTCACTGTCAGACTTTGTGAATCAGAATGTTACAACAGTCGAGGTTGATCCTGAGATTAAAGTTTCTGGGCCAAAATATTATAACACTGACAGTTATTCTCAAGACTGGAGTTATCACGGGTATGTTTATTATTTTTCAGCCGCTGAAGATGATTTCTCTGAAAAGTATGGAAACTCTGTAAGTTCCTTCTATGGTAAGTCTTCCACTTCTGGAAATGGTCCTTTTTCAATGTATTTTGGTGTACCAGATAATTCAAGATTGAGAGGCAGAATCAGCTTTACTGATGTGAAGAACCTTATACCACATACATTCTATGCCAGGGCTGTCTTCACTGCCACCTGTTCAATAACTGTTTCTGACAGCTCAGAGCCTCCATATGAGGATGGAGAATACGTCATGAATGTTGCAATTACAGTGGAGAGTGGCGTATGACAAGACGGATAATCCTTTCCTTCCTTTATTTGATAGTCTCTGTATCGCTTTCTGCCAATGCGATTGATGATCTTAAGAAAGACTTCGCCACTGCCGGATACAGCACTTACAGGGAGATGTCGATAGGCGGCTCGTTCAGTGAATATGCTTCTGTCTCATTTGATATTAGCGGGAGCGGCTTCGATGTGGAGGGAAGCGAGGCCAATCCCACAGACGGATCTTCTGGACTTCTTCTAGGAACATGGACCATGTCTGCAAATTTCTTTCCAGTGACTGTGAAAGTAAATGCGGATCCTATGTCCCTGAGTTATCAGACAGAAACGGGAACCGCAGTTGCTGAGATTCCCTACATCCTCCGCTTCGCATACCTTTATCCAGAGTACAATCCTGACGGATCCTATGTGACGCGCTATGGTGCCTTCTATGTCTTCTCTTCAGATGATGCGGAATTGCTTGAAAGTGCGAAAGATGACATTCCTGATGGATCCGGATTTATCGGATCTGATGGTTACCGATTTGATAAAGACAATAATGCACCGCAAAAAATTAATATTGTGAGCAATGAAATAAGACTAATGATCCCCAGCGCAGTCAGGGATTTCGTTGATGGTTATCCTGCAGGTACCTATACTGCGACTGTGACAGTAGAACTGGTGAGTGATATATGATGAGAAAAGTTTTCTTGATTCTTGCTGCTGTTCTTCTTCTGTCCGACTTCATGTGGGCTGCTGCCGATGTCTACTACACATCAATGGACAGCACATTCAATGTCGATCTGGAGGATTCCAGCCGTGACGGTGTTGGTGCCAACGGAAATTATTCTAAAGGTGAGTATACAGACCGTGACATAATCGGCATTGTCGGTGTGACCGGACGTGACAACAATGTCCTGGGAGCGAACACTTATACATTCACATTCAATCTGCTTGACTATGATGGACGGCCTTATACTGGTTCTGGTGATCTGGCATGGATGTACAGGTCCGTAAGTGACCCGACATACATGATTCCATTCGGCATTGAGTTCTCAATCCGTTTCACCGAAAAAGACGATGGAACAAACAGGACCAGCAACATTGTGAGGCTTGGTCTGAGGGATACTTCTTATCCTGATCAGAAAGACAACCCAGAGGGCCTCGAATCGAGTAGAATCGCTAAAGTTAGTGTTTCCAAAACAGGCAATACAACGACTGTGACAGTCACTACACCTGCCACATGGAATGCGTTCTGGTTTGATGTTGTGCTGGTTGTACCTACAAATAAGAGAGCAGAATATGTCAACAATGGAACCATACAGGTTGCGGCAAAAGATGATTATCAGGCTGCATTTGACTTGAATGTTGTAGGTACGGATGGAGCATCTGGTTCGTATTCTGTCTTTATGACCGGTTATTATGGAGTACCACAGCCTTCTGGACAGGGCAGTGTGATGTTCACGGTCAATCAGACTGCTAATGCAACGAATATTGATCTTGACCAGCTTAATGAGAATGAAAGTGTTTCAATTGGAAAATACTTCTATACGACAAAGGCATACAGAAATGCAAGTTATACAAGACCGGGGCAAAATCAGGACAGACCATTCAAGATGTTCGTCTCATCTTCTCCGGACCCGCTGTCAAATAATAACAGCACTTTCTATCTGATTCATTCAATGGCCCAGGAAGGCAACACCTCTGATGCTCTTCGGATACCCTTCAGCATTCAGCTTGTAAGCAGCGATACCGCAAACGTCGGGTCCCAGACATTTTATGGGAATGATAATCAGAACTCTGGCAAATATCTGAATGGCTACTATATTTTTGAGACGACACGGCAGGGAGAGAACTTGAATTCTATGACCTGGACCGATGAAGGCAGTATTAATTTTGTGATGGGCAAAGTCGATAAAAATAACCTGGTCAGCGGTTATTATCAGGCCAACATATATATACATCTGTACCTTAATATTTAGGAGGAAGTGCGGGAGTTAATCGTATTCTACAGGATTCTACAGGATCACAAACGTAAAATGTCATCAACAAGCAAAAGATGACAGTCGGGTTACAATCATCCGGGAGCTGTGTTTTCAGCTTCTCTTGACATCCACGGCCTGTGCTTTATACTTTCCAGTGCTGAGAAGATAAGTGCAGGCGTTGCCTGTTTACGGGAAATTGACCAGGGGAATGTCTTTTTCGTGATCTGTTGCAGCTTGTTGCCGGTACGATCAGACTGCTTTCCCCTGTGGGGGAAGGTGTGCGGATGAGAAGAATCCTGTCAGTCTTGCTTTTTCTTGTGCTAATGGCACTTGCCCCTCTATATGCTCAGACAGTTACTGACAGCATCCCGATATCCGGAGAGACTTTTTACTATGTGATTGAAGCCTCACCGCGCAACTCTGTCAGGTTTGTGTCTTCTCTTGATTCCACTGAAGACTACAAGACGCATCCAATTACTAATACATCCAGCAGTCATCCGCAGTTTTACCTGATTTGGGATTGTAATGTGCCAGGAACGTATAGTTTGACGATATCAGTTTCGCCTCTTGTCAATAATGTGAACAAGTCCATACGCCTTCCATACACGGTTGAGATTATTGATGTGGACAGTTTTGATGCATTTTATCAAATGCAATTTCACTCTTCTGATGAAAATAACAAAGATATGACGTCTCTGTGGAGTGTTAATAAGGGAGAGTCTTTGCTTCGTCAATACTCATTCCTGTACACTTTTGATGACAACCTGGAGACAATGGCTGCAGGGACTTACGAGTCAACGATTACGGTTAATGCGGAGGCAATATGAGGAGGGTCCTGCTTTTTCTTGTTGTTGTAATTCTCCAGCTGTCAGTGTTATCTGCAGAAGGCTTGATAACTGACTATGCGGAATTCACGGTTTCCGCATTGCTTGCCCGTGATAATCCTTCAGACTGGGAGCCGCAAATTACGTACTCTAATCTTTATGGTGTACCAAGTCCTGAAGATATAACAAGTTCAGAGGAGATCAGTGTTGACCCGTCAAATATAGAATGGTCCGAATCAGGAGAAGAATTTACGTCGCTTTTCAGGATTAGTTACACTTCGAATCAGTACAGACCGGTAAAGCTTACAATCACAACGTCACCATTTGTTCCTGCCTCTGGGCAGATGTCTGAAATACCAACAGCTTTTTCTTACACAGTGAAGGGCACAGATCAGACCTCTGTACCGGAAATTACTTCCCATCCTGCTTACACCCAAATAGTTGAATTGTCGCCTGGTCAGTGTCTTGATGTGGGAATGCGCTTCGCTCAGAACGATAAGATTACAGTCTTTGCATCGAGTTACAGAATGACTGTAGTTGTAATTGTGGAGGGGGGAGTATGAACAAATATCTTGTCCTTTGTCTTGTGCTGGTCTGCATTGTCTTGTCTCCTTGTTATTCGGCTAAGACAGAAACGAGACAAATTGACGTCAAGGGATATCTGGGGCCTTCTCACTCTGTGAACGTGACTCCGATTTACGTTGTCGACGACGGCTCAGGCACAGAAGGCATGCCTGTGGACCTGATGAAAGACGACATCCGGACTTCAGGAGGCAGACGGATCGCTACATGGACTCTTTCTTCAAATTATTTACCTCTTAAAGTCCTTGTGGAGGCAGACGATTTATCTCTGGGCGAATATAAGATCCCCTATGTTCTTCGTTTCGCTTATGAATATCCTGTCTATAATAATGACTCACAAGTCTCATATCGTGCGGGCAGTTCTCTTATCGGCTCGGCCGGACTGCGGGACAAGGGCTATGGCGATACAATTTACTTCAGCAAGGAAGAGGTTCTTCAGGGCGTGAACATGATGATCAATTCACCGGACTGCTATATCAGCTTTATTCTTCCTGATGATGTGTTTGAATCCCTGAAAGACAGAAGCTTTGGAGTTCCAGACGGAGAATACAGTGCAAATGTGAGGATAACTATTTCAGGAGGTGATCAATGAGAAAAGTCCTTGTTTTACTGCTTCTGATCCTGACGTTATCTTCTCCCGTTTTTTGTGAAACCACCTGGTTTTCACCATATAGCGCATCTTTTGCCGTGGATTTGAAAAACGGTACCAGCAATGGTGAGCGACTTGAAGGTACTAATTCAGGAATTTATCTTGATCAAGACGCTCCGATCGAAGGCGCAGACTATAATGAGTCGAATATGATTGGCACCATTGGCATAACGAATGGCGGCAATCCCCTGACGCAAGGTACTACTTACACAGTGGCATTCAACTTTGATGACACTGACTGGACATATATTTCTCAGTCTGACAGGTCATTGCAGATACCGTTTGGAATTGACATCGTAACAAGGTACAGAATAAGGCACTATAATGATTGGGGGGGCTTATACGATGAGGAAGTTTATGAGGATCATACTTATCGGGTGAATAATGAAAATTTTCTTGAGTTGGGTTATGGAAAAAATGGGGCGCTTGGTAATTCTGGCAATGTTTATTACACAATAGATACAACTAAAATTGATCCGGATGACAATTGGCGGCGTTATTCACATTTGTTGGGATGGGAAAATACGCTGGTAGGTATCTGGGTGGATATTATCCTGATCCTTCAGGTGAACCCTGCGAACACATATGAAGGCATGTTCCAAATTGGCGCGGCCGATGACTATATGGCATCCTTTGATGTTGAAGTCAACGGGACAAATTATCCTGTTGTAATGACAGGAGTGTATGGGGAAGGCCCTTATTCAGGCAGCGGGAGTGTGCTGTTCACTGTAACGCCTGACGCGAATGCCTACAGACTGAACATTTCTGAGCTGCTGAATAGCACAGAAGGTATTGAGATTGGTACTTATTATTATACAGCAGAAGCTGATACAGATGGGATAGTAAATGGTAATAAAATAAGCAGCAGGGACAATGTCTTAGAATATATGCCGAGAGCCTATGCGGTTTTCGCCTCTGCATCTGATGATCCGGTTAACGGAAGTGGAAATAGCTTTGTCATGATGCATGACGATGTCGCAGATAATGCGACTCTCAATTCCAGGAATGGATTCAATTTTTTAGTACGGATTGTGAGCACTGCACCCGAAACTGATAAAATTCCGAATGGTACCTATGAGGAGTTATATGATGGAACAGATGTTGTTGGAAGTGTGATCCCCGTGGATAAGGCCTTGCGTTATGAGACAATGATAGGCAATACTCCGACATTCAATTACTATGATCAGGGCAGAATTCTGATCACTTGTTATGATGATGATAATAAAGCCATTAACGAGAACTTGAATCTGGTTGAAGGCAGTTACTCTTCCACGATTTACCTGCACTTCATAAGTGAGAAGTGACGGCTATTTTTTAGAAACGACATGCAGATAGATATCTGACGAGTAATATCCGGCGGCAAGGCTGCCGGGTATTTTATTATCACCTATGTTTATTTCGATTGTTCCGCTGTCAGAGTAGGTGACAGCAGTTGTGCCATTGGGCAGCCTGTCTGTCGTGGTCTGTGTCGGAGACATTTCTGAGTTTCCCAGGATGAATGTCCCGCTGAACGGTGTGCTCTTGCCTGAGGACGAATCTATTTCCACGATGTAGTTGAATGAACTGTCAGGGTTTTCTGTGTTTGTCATCGTGAACAGCTGACCATCCGGATCATCAAAGGACTCAGAGCTGGATGCGAAGATGAAATACGGCGACTGTGCGTCTGCTCCATACAGGGTGATGGTGGTGAACTCATAACTGGCCACTGGAATTGAAACTCCGCCAAGCAGATTCTCGATGGAAATGCTTTTTGCTGCGGAATCAGGAATGACAGTGAAGATCAGGGTGTCATCAATGGGCTGGGAGTTGAAGTATCCGGAAGACAGGATCGTGTATGTGCTTTCCTGCGAGGAGACAGTGAACATGGCAATATAGTCATCTGCATTACCCGCGCCAGTAAACAGCGACTGGTCTGCACCGCTTGCAGCATCTGGTATGATCAGATAGATATCCAGTACGAAATATGCAGGGCTGAGTCCGCCCGACATGAAAGCATTCTCCTCGTTCAGTGTCAGTGAACCGCTGACCTGTTCCCCGTTGTCTTTGTAGCCGATGCTGTTGTTCGCCACGAAGGATTCTGTTCCATCTTCCCCTATGGCCCTGACATTGATGTCAAGCCCGTATGGCACCATCATTGAAGGATCAGAAGAACTTGTGTAGAACCAGGATGAGGCATTCTCAATGGTGACTTCCATCCCTTGGCTGTATTCAAGCCAGAGCTGAGCGATGAGCGTATTGTCGCTGGTATTAGATGAATTGTAGTAAATTCCGTTCGAAAGATTGACATTTGTGCTTGCATCAGCCCTGATCAGCCAGCTCTGTTCCTGTGCATACAGTGCAGACTGGAGCAGGGTGAGGGCGATGGCCAGAAACAGAATAAGCCTCTTCATTTACATGGCCCCCTGTATCGAGATCGTCACTGTTGCTGAGTAGTCCCCGTCGGGATACTCAGATGATGCTACTGCACTGTCCTCGGGCAGCCTGAACTTGATTATTCCTCCCTGATCCAGAGTCCCGGTCGTTGAGGTAAGCTCATGTGTGGATGTCTTGCCGGAACTTATCGTGAACTCATCACCGCTCATGCCACTGTCCTGATCAAAAATCAGCAGGTACTCAAGTTGCGTGCCGGTTGTATCAGTATTCACCATGTTTCCAGCTTCGATGGTCAGAGTGACCGTGCTGCCATTACTTGCTGCATGCCAGGTTGCTATGGCTCTTCCGCTGCCGCTGCTGACATCTTCACCCAGAAGATCAAAGTCCATTCCGGCATCCACTGATGATTCCATGGGGCTCACCTCAATCGATGCAGTCTGATTGAAAAAGCCCCCGATTTGAAGCTTCTGCGTCGCCTTGCTGACATATTCAGCATCAGCTGCATTGCAAGCCGGCAGCCAACAGAATGCTGAAATGAGAGTAATCAACAGGAGTCTGAGCATATCAGTCAGCCTCCTGCGTGATTGTTATTGTGTATTTCAGTTTGTATTCTGCACCGCTGTTGAACTCCTCGAGGAACTGTTTTCTGTTGTTTTCAGATCCGCCGAAGGCAATGCTTCCTGTCACTCTGAATTCAAGCTCGTCTCCTTCGCTAAAGCTGGGGCCCTGGGAAAGTGCATTTTTGTAAATGCGGGTATCTCCTCCATCATATGTGTTTGTGTTTCCCTCACCCTGCACCTTGATTCCGTTTTTGTAATACTCTGATACCAGCTCCAGTGATGAAACATAACTATTCTGTGCAGAGGATGATGTGCTGGTATCCAGAGTGAAATTTGATGTATCGATTTTCACGGTAAGATCAGTATCTGTTGATTTTGTGAATATGCTCAGCTGGAATAATTCAGTGTATTCACCGCCGTTGCTAGGTTTTACCTTTATGCTGTCAGCAATAAGGTTGAATGTGTCTCCTGAGCTGATCAGCCTGTCGCCTTCGCCTGCGGCATCATAGATGTTTGTCAGGACTATCCTGGGGGGCTCTGTCTTCTGTTCCGATCCATTCTTGTGTGCGGTTATTGTGAATGTCGAGCTGTCGGAGGCAGAAACCAGCACACAGGCCAGAAGCATGAGTATGACAATGGCTGTTCTTTTCATGGGACTGTCACCTCCACTGTCACTGTTGAACTGTAAAGTCCTTCTCCCAGCGCTGCCAGGGTCTCAGGCTGGAAGGTGTACTCTATTGCGTACTGCTGGCGTTCTCCTGTCTCAACATCGCTGAATGTCGTTGACCATTGCTCGGTGGCGGAGACTGTCCCTGAATAATGTTTCTCAGTATCGGAAGTATGACTTATCGAGACTTCATAGCCGAATGAAGTGCTTCCACCGGAAAATGGACTGAAGCTGATGCTCACTGTCGGTGTTTTTCCTGCTGTCACGTTGAGGTAATACTCCGGACTTGATCCTGAGGCCAGATCAGCTGTGCTCCAGGTGATATCCTCTGTGCCCGGATCCGTAAGCGTATCCTTCTCCTTGGCGAAGTAGACTTCCGCCTTTGTACCGGAAGCTGAGGATGATATCTGATAGTAGAATGTGGTTTCGCTGCTTTCAGCGGACAGACTGACAGGAATGGCCGCAGCCACAAGCAGCATTATAATCCAAAACGCCATCCTGCATCTTCGCACTTTTCCCTGAAACCTTCCGACAGGAATCACATTAATTCCTATTCAGAAGAATTATGATGCCTCTTATTGCATTATTCCGTTATCCGGATGCTGGTCAAACCTTTTTACTGTCCCCTGTGTCCGGTTTCTCCTTCGGAAGTGTCAGGTTAAGAATGATGGCCACCAGAGTCGCTATGACGACAGGGGAGGAGGCGAAGACCATCGTGACCCACTGCGGAAACTGTGAGAGGGACTCGCTTACCTGGCTGACTCCCATTCCCAGTGCCGCAGAGAGGCCTACTATTGATGTGTTGCGGTAGCTCATCGGCTGCATCGCGACAAGCTTCATCCCTGTCATCGCGATTGAGGCGAAGACACTCACAGTGGCACCTCCGAGCACGCACTGCGGTATCGTCGTCAGCAGGGCTGAGAACTTGGGAATGAGACCTGCGGCAAGCAGCATCACCGCCGTGAGGGACAGCACCCTGCGGTTAACGACTTTTGTGGATGAGACTATTCCGACATTCTGCGAGTAGGTCGCATTCGGCAGTCCTCCGAACAGGGAGGACAGAATGTTTGTGATCCCGAATCCGATTATCCCTCCGCGCAGCTCGTCTCCGGTGGGTTCCCTGTCCAGTGCACCCACAGTCGTCGCCGACATGTCACCGATCGCCTGAACGGCGTTGATTGCGAAGAGCACCGAGATGGCCAGGGTCGAAGAGAACTCGAACTCTATTCCGAACGGTGCCAGCTGCGGCAGGGAGAAGTATCCTGCTCCGGCCACGGCCGACAGGTCGACCATGCCGAAGAAGATGGAGACTATGTATCCTGCGATTATGCCAAGCAGGATCGAGGCGAGTTTGAGCATCCCGCGTCCGAAATGGTTGAGCACGGTGACGCAGACCAGTGTGAAGATGGCCACAATCCAGTTCTGCCAGCTTCCGAATGCCGGTGAGCCGCTGCCGCCTGCCATGTATGTGATGGCGGTGGGGTAGAGCGAGAGTCCTATCGTGAAGACGACAGTGCCTGTGATCAGCGGGGGAAATAGTTTCTGAATCCGTTTGGCGAAGAGTCCTATGACTGTCGCGACAAGCCCTCCGATAAGCTGTGCACCGAAGATCTGCGCGATTCCGAACTGCGTGGCTATGCTCTGCATTGTGGCCAGATAGGCGAAGCTCACGCCCATGATTACCGGCAGCCTTGCACCGCAGAGCCTTGTGATGCCGAAAAGCTGAAGCAGAGTCGAGACGGCGGCACAGACCAGTGAGGACTGGATCAGCAGGATGCGCGATGCGGCATCCAGGCCGGCGACCTGCGAGACAATTATCGCGGGAGTGACGCAGCCGACAATCATCGCGACCAGGTGCTGGAGTGCAAGCGGGAATGAACAGTACAGCGGCGGCAGACGTCCATCCATCTCATACAGAAGGTTTCTCTCTTCGCTCATGAGTGTGATTATAACACGGCAGTCAGCAATATTTTTTACACAACTGTCCCGCTTTTCTCCGACTGTATGGCAGGAGGAAAGCCTATATGAGTAAGAATAGCAGGACAGGTCCAGCCCTCAGGGCATCCGCAAGTGAGATCAGGCGCTTCATCCGCCGCCTGTCTCCCATGGAGAACAGACTCTTCACCGCCATGGCCGAGGACAACCCTCCCTTCATCCAGAGGATCATCAGGACCATCCTTGATGATGACTCTCTTGTCGTGACCAGTGTCACTGTCGAGCATGTCTTCTCCGCTTCCCGCACCCTGGACGGTCAGGATGCCCATGGTGCCAGAGTGGATGTGCTTGCCCGGGATGAGAATGGTGACAACTACTGCATTGAGGTCCAGTGCTATGAGGATGACATCGCACACCGTGGTGCCTTCTATCTGGCTCACATGTTCACCCGCATGCTGGAGCCGGGCAGTCAGTACACTGACATCAGGAAGGCCTGTGTCATCTGGATTGTGGATGAGGATATCTTTGATAAAGGACAGGTGCTGTACAGGTTCAGCGGGATGTATGATCCTTATGCAGGGCTGCATATCAGCAACGGGATGCACATGATAGTATTCAATGCGGCACTTGCAGGGCAGAAGGAACCTGAGAGCCCGCTTGGAAAGCTGGGATCTGACTTCATGGCAACAAACTCACAGATGATGTGCTATGATGAGTTCAGGAAGACGTATCACAAGATAACGGAGACACCCGAGGGGGAGGTCAAGATGGGAAGAGTATTCAAGGAGTTTGAGGAGCTGTGCGTGGCCAGAGGCAGAGCAACAGGACGGACAGAGGGGCGTGCTGAAGGAAAAGACGAGCAGACAGAGCTGATTGTCACCAACATGCTCAGACGCGGCTATTCCAGCGCAGAGATAAGCCTTTGCACAGGAGTCGGTACTGACAAGGTGGCCTTCATAGCCAGGAACGCAGGGATTTCCATCTGACATGTAACCGCCATAGTCTTTGGACTAGTTCTTGAAGACATTTCGCAAGATAATGGAGACACCTGAGAGGTAAGCCAGGATGGGAAGAGTATTCAAGGAGTTTGAGGAACTGTGCATGGCCAGAGGCAGGGCAGTTGGTTTTGCTGAGGGCTTTGCTGAGGGATTTGTTCAGGGATTTGCTGAGGGAAAAGACCAGAAGACAGAGCAGGTTATCACCAATATGCTCAGACGTGGCTATTCCAGCACAGAGATAAGCCTTTGCACAGGAGTCGGCACTGACAAGGTGGCCTTCATCGCCAGGAATGTGGGGATTTCCATCTGACATGTAACCGCCATAGTCCATATGGACGGGTTCTGGAAGACATGTCGCAAGAGCCAAAAACGGTGACACCCGAGGGGGAGGTCAAGATGGGAAGTGTATTCAAGGAATTTGAGGAGCTGTGCATCTCAAGAGGCAGGGCATTTTATTTTGCTGTGGGTTTTGCTGAGGGTCTGGCTGAAGCACGTGCTGAGAGAAGCAAACAGATTGAGCAGATTATCACCAACATGCTCAGGGATGGTCTTCCTCATGAGACAATTGCCAGATACTGCGGCACCTCTGATGCCACGATAACCGCGATTGAGCAGAAGCTCAGGGCAGCAGACGGCCCCAGCTGAGGTTTTAAGGGAAGGGAATCAGATAAAGGCAAGATGGTCCCTTCCTTCCCCGTCTGTGAAATGCACAGGCTCAAGGGAGAAGAATCTTTGCGGTATCTCCTGAGATATGAAGAGGTCCGCTGTACCTGAGAAGACCAGCTTCCCGCCGCTCAGGGTGGAAATCATTCAGATGCAATCTAAAACAAAAAGACCCGCACTCAGACCATGTAATAAGTCTGGACGCGGGTCCTGCAATGTGCCAGCGGATCTCAGTTGGCACCCTTCTCCTTAAGAAGGTTGATGATGTATGTCCTCTTGGCGACCTTGGCATAGTCCAGGACGGAATGTCCCTGGTAGTCGCGGGCATTGATGTCAGCACCGGACTTGATCAGCTGAGTGGACATCTTGGTCTCGGGGTTGTTGTTGACGGCCATGATGAGGGCTGTCTCGCCGAGGTAGTTCCTGGCGTCGATGTTGGCACCGGCCTCGAGCAAGACCTCAACCACCTTCGGGTTGTCGGAGTTGTTGGCTGCCAGGTGGAGCGCATTTGAGCGGTACTTGGGCTCTGCCTCGTGGATGTCAGCACCGAGCTCAATGAGAGCCTTTGTGATCGCGACACAGTGGTTGTACTGGGCGGCAAGCATCACAGGTGAAAGGCCCCACTCGTTGTGGCAGTTGACCTCAGCGCCCTCCTCGACCAGCTTCTTGATGTCGCTGGCCTTGGTGGCTGAGATTGCCGCAGCAAGGAGCTTCTTGTTAAGGGATTCAACTTTCTTTGCCATAATGATTCAATCCTCCATATGGCCAATGGCCATTTCTAAAGTACTGCTGAAAGGTTAGCCCCCCATTTGAAAATAGTAAAGGGTCATGACGGGGCGAAACACAACTTTTTTGTTTTACTAATTTTTGCCGGGGCTGAAAATTATCCAATGAATGTGAAAAATTACTCACTTCTGGTGGAAAAGTTTGTCCTATCAGTCAATATCTTCTATAATTTCAGCATGGTTACACGTGAGATGATTAGGAGAATTCCCAAGGTGGAACTCCACGACCACCTGGACGGAGGACTCAGGGTTGAGACAATCATAGACCTGGCAGCCAGGGACGGAATAAAGCTGCCCAGCACGGATCCGGCTGAGCTCAGGGACTGGTTCATCAGGGGCTGCAAGCAGAAAAGCCTCTCCCTGTACCTGGAAACCTTCGCATATACGACTGCAGTCATGCAGACGAAGGAGAACCTCGAGCGCATCGCCTGTGAGGCCATGGAAGATCTTGCGAAGGAGAACGTCGTCTACGCGGAGCTGCGCTTCGCACCTGATCTTCACACAAAACAGGGGCTCAACCTGGAGGAAGTCGTGACCGCAGTGCTGGCCGGGCTTGACAGGGGAAGGAGCCGGACGGGCGTCCAGTACGGCCTGATACTCTGTGCGATGCGCAACGAGGACCCCGCCAGCACACTTGAGATAGCTGAACTCGCTGTTGCCTTCTCGGACAGGGGCGTTGTCGCCTTCGACATCGCAGGTGATGAATACGGCCATCCGCCGAAGAAGCACATAGAGGCCTTCCGGTATATCAGGAGCAAGAACTTCAACATTACAATCCACGCAGGAGAGGCCTTCGGACTTGAGTCCATCTGGCAGGCAATACAGATCTGCGGTGCCCACAGGATCGGCCATGGCGTGCGCCTGATAGAGGACATGGTGCTCGAGAACAACAGCCTGGTCAAACTCGGCTCCCTGTCACAGTTCATCCTTGACAGGAGGATCCCGATGGAGATGTGCATCTCCAGCAACGTCGGTACAGGTGCGGCGGAAAGCTATGAGAAACACCCCTTCCCCATCTTCTTCAAGAACAACTTCCGTGTCTTCCTCTGCTCTGACAACCGTCTGATGAGCGACACGAATCTGACCAGGGAGATGACGATAGCCTGCGAGAAGTACAATCTGAGCTTCCGCGATCTGGAGAAGATCTCTATCAACGCGATGAAGTCAGCCTTCATCCACCATGACGAGAAGATCCGGATCATCTACGATGTGATCAAGAAGCAGTTCGCGGATCTCAGGAAGGAGTATTCTCTGGAGTGAGATCAGTGGGCGCTCTGCACTGTCGCAGTCAGGTTTGCTGTGTACGTTGTGCCGGTTGAGGCCACCGGCACTTTGCTGGCATCATCAGCAGAGGCAGAGATCGTCACTCTCGAACTGAAGTTCCAGACATAGTTTCCATCATCAGCTCCAGTTTCATCTGGACGCGCGATCTGGAAGCTGTGTTTTGTGATGCCTTCTTGTGGAGTAAAGCTGGATGTGGCAGAAGCGGTCGCATCATGGCTTATGGAATACGGGATAGTATAAACAGTATCGTTGATCGTGGCACTTAGATTCTCGTCACCGGAGATGAAGATATCAACTGCATTGACAATGTTTGTTGAGCCTTCGATCCAGACAGAAGCAGAATAGTCTCCAGACCCATCCTTAGTCATATTTGCACTACTTATATCCTCCCCTGGCGCGTCGTTGTTATCTACTTTCCAGGCGATTGTGAAGGAAGGATTAACTGTAAGAGATACATCCAGATTTGCTTCCTCTCCCATTACTGTCATACATGCGGCTGCTGCCACTACCATCATACAAAGGATTAGTTTCTTCATTGTATATCCTCCTCAAGCACCAGATATCATCAAGGTGAACTCTGACTCATAATGACCGGGTAAAGCCGAAGCGTAATCTTCTGCTGATATTGCTACAACAATCCTGAAATACATATCACGCTGCCCTTTTGATTCGTTTTCAACTCCATGAATGTAACATGGGCTTCTCAGCGGTGCCCCATATTCATCAGAATCAATTTCCACTTTAGTTCCATCCGGGCTGTCAAGCGTGATGACAGCAGCCTTTCCAGAATCGCCGGAAACGCTGTATTCCCAAGATTCTGCAGAGTACACGGACATATCGATTGTGGCCTTATCTTCAGTTGACAGAGAACCCCATGACAGTTCTAGAACCGGAATCTCAACAGCATTGGTGGAGCAATAGATATAGAAGCGGCCTGTGTAATCACCAAGACTGTCGTCCTTGCCGCTTCCTCCATGCTTGATCTGTTCCTTGCCTGTTTCCGCGTTAACATCTTCAAGGTCCTCAACAAAAAAAGCTTCAAAATCATATACCAATGGAAGATCAACTTTAACCGAATCTGATACCGGGGAGGCAGATGAAGCGGACAAAGCAGAGGATAAGATCAATATCAGCAGGATGGAAAAAGCTTTCTTCATTTTCTAAGCTCCCGAGTTTATTATCAGGCTCACGTTTGATTCATACGTACCATGCTCTGCTTTGTCATAATCATCTTTTGTGACGTAAAACGTCACTTTCTCTGAACATAG
This sequence comes from uncultured Spirochaetales bacterium, assembly GCA_944390045.1. Taxonomy (GTDB): domain Bacteria; phylum Spirochaetota; class Spirochaetia; order Sphaerochaetales; family Sphaerochaetaceae; genus Bullifex. Next base: position 27,540 of record CALXOO010000010.1, read on the forward strand.
CCACAAGTCCTGATTATCATCCGAGGTTCCTATTATTTCCAGCGATGCGGGTTTGTTGATATCAGCCAGATAGTCAGTGTCTTTGGCCGTTTCCTTGAATGCATGAAGTGTAACTATATCTCCGCTGCTGTTTTCCAGGGGCTCAAAACTGACAAGCAATGAAATCTCAGACGATTCAACAACACGCGCAGAAGCGTACAGGCTGAATTCATATCTTGACTTCTCTGCATTCCACTCAAGCTTTTTCTCCTCACCGACATTGGCCACATCATATTGTACCAGCGGTTCAGATAAATCTGTGTAAGGATCCTTCGTAAATGCAGCAGTTGTGACCCCGCTTACGTCGATATACACAGTGAAAGACTCTGTCTGGCCTGCAGTAGTCAATGGAAAGGCACAAAAGGAGAAAACACTCAGCAGCGCAATGAATACCACTCTCTTTCTCATTTCACCTCTCCATTCTCCTGCTCACGACTACCCTTCACTCACAGTCAGTGTCAAAGTCGTACTATATGCATTATCAGAACCATTAGCCTTATTATAATCAGCTTCTGATATTGAAAGTTTCAGCTCATGCGAGATTACGCGTTTCCCATTTCCTTCCGGATTTGTCAGAGTCAGCGAGCTGCTGCCATTATCCTGTTCAGTTGTCACATCCGCTGCAGATTGAGAAATGGAACTGCCATTCACATAACAATTTTCTACGGAAATAGCCAGCGGAATAGTAGTCGAGGTATCAGCCACATTAAGATTATTCCATTCAAGTTTAGCAGTATAATTTTCGCGGTTTGTTACGATTGTCGCATAAATCTTGCCGGTATAATCCACCCCACCTTCACTCCGGTTCAGAGATACAGGCGCACCATTCTTCTTTGAGATGCTGCCGGAAGCGGAAGAAATAAAGTCATCAGTAAAATATGCAGTCAGAACAGGTTCGACATCGAGTTTGACAGTGATGTTATCAGAATCCTCTGCGTAAATCATGAAGCAGCAGAGTAGTGAAATGATCAGACCAAAAATTGCTTTTTTCATTTTCTTCTCATACCTGATCCAACTGGAAATCAAGCGTCAGATAGGCCACATAATCTCCAGCCTGCGCATTGCTCCCGTCAGCAGTGACCTGCAGGGCCTGGGTGAGGGCCCTGAAACCAGTTCCGACAGGAGACTCTGTGAATGTGATACACTCTTCAGCATTTGTTGGTGCACTTTCAACAGATGTGGTCGCCGGTGTGCTGAAGGTGATAGTGTCCTTATTCACACTCAAGTTCATATTACTTACATTTTCACCTGATACAGTTTTTACAGTCAAAGCTATTGCTTGCCAGTTTCCGACTGTAGCCCCATCGACAATAACATTGTTTGAAGTAAGAGTAAGCGCCGTTCCATAAAGCTTCATCACAAGTGCCCCGTTCCTGTTTGTCTTGGCACTTACATAAAAGGTTGTACTTTCCGTGGGTCCAGCTGAAATATTGCCAAGCTCAATGCCATTGATAAAATCATCTTTGCTGGGGTCTGTATCTGGCGAAGTGTAAGCGATACTTGTTATGGCAACAATTGTCTTTGGGTCAACTTTAGCAGTGACCTCAACAGAATCAGAATCAGCAGCAAAAACACATCCTGTAAGCACTATGAATGTTACAAAAAACGCAATCACTTTTTTCATCTTCTATTATTCTCCATTGTCCTGTCTTCAAGTATTCGTGCTGACTTCTATCTGGATATCGGCAGTGTAGTCGCCGCTGGGAAGTGTCAGCTCTCCCCAGCTTGCCTGCAGTGTCGCAACGAGGTAACCGCTTATCGGATCCTGTACCGGCACATGGATTGAGAACGAATTGTCTCCTGAGCCGGCATAGACCTGAACATCAGAGCCTCCCGTCGCAGCTCTGGACTCGTCAGAGAATGTGACGACAAGATTCGAGAAAGAGATCGGAAGATCTGATAGCTCATTTCCAGTCAGGGCCGCACCTCCGTCCAGAGCCCTGGAAGATGCGGAAGAAGACTGAGCCATGACGCTCCTTCCTCCGGATCTGTTCCAGCCGCTTGTCGAGAAACTCACATTGCAGTCATAGTCTGAAGGCTCATTGCCGTAATAGCTGGCCCTCAGATAAATCTCATCGGCACTGGTACCGAGATCAGCTATCTCAACATACGAGTCAGTGATGTAATCCCACTCTGATCCGCTGTAGCTGTACTCAATGAGCAGATTTCCGACCAGTGTGGCCCCCTCGGGGACATCAACACCGGCAGAGCGTGACACATTGCTTATCATATGCAGAGTGCCGATGCCGCTGTCATCGCTGTCAGCCGCACACAGAGGTGAGACGGCAAGAGCCAGCAGCGCAAGACAGATCAATCTAATTCCATTCAAAGACAGTCCAAACAATCTCATCTGTCCTTCCCCTCTCCTATACCCCTGTCACAACTTCCACAGAGACTGTGGCAGTATATGTTCCAGCTGCGATATTTCCATCATTTGGCCATGTGAGTTCGTTGTAGCCTACAACCGCGGCATTCTCCTTGAGCGGGCCCCCGACTCTTGCTGTCAGCGTCAGCATCTGGTCCTCGGCAGAGGCTGTCACATTTGACTCAGCGGAAGTGACATCCGCCGGACTGATGGCACTGACAATCTCGACCGGTGATACATTCGCAGCATTCTCTCCCTGATAGACCCATCCGTCTCCAGTGTTGAAGCGGATGCTCACTTCAGATGTCTTGCCTACATTGGAGTCAGCTGCCACATAGATGGTGACAACATCCTCAAGACTGTCCTCGTCATCAGTCTTGACAATAGACAACTCAGCAGGGCTGGACCCGTTGTTCAGAGACTTGCAGTCAGAAATCTTGAGTGCCGAGTTGTAGGCACCCTCCATATATCCGAGATATATCCTGATGCCATTCACGATAACACCTGGAATATCATCAATAGAATCTTCAGTGCCTGAACCCGGAGCGACCTCACTGGTCATCACGAACTCATATGATCTGGGACTGGACTGTGCATACAGCGGGGCAAACGCCAAAAGCGCAATAAGCATGATCAGTGATAAGCGCTTCATTGGAACAGCCCTCCTGACGACATAAACCTTTATCCCTTTTGCATCTTGTATCTTATGTCACAAGCACTGCTCTGTCAACATCAGATTCATTAGCAAATCCTTACATCACAATGCAAAACTTATGACATAAGTTGCTATTTTTTGGACTTTGCCGATAAAAGATGACAATAATGCGACAAAGTGCTCAGTCAGGCTGTATCGAGATCGTGATTGATGCGGAATATGTACCTGCCACAGGAGTCACATTTGGATCATTCCTGTTCCATGTCACATACGTGTTTGCCACGACCTGCACTTCAGAAGAAGACCAAACTGTGCATACGGAACCATTCTTTTATCATAAGCTCCAGATACAGTAAGCGTACCAGCAACAACAATGGCACCAGGACTCAGCTTCTCACGAAGACAAGCTTCAGCCTGATGCCACCACTAAACAATCAGATGCAGGACCTGCGAAGAACAGAATGTGCATCCTACTTGTTATTACACTGTCGGGTTAGTGTCTCCCGTAACTGTCACGATAATCGTTCCACTCCAATCACCAGCCTGACGAGCAGTACTCTGTTCCCAAGAAACAAGGCAATGGCCGCCATAGACATGATCATCAATTTTCTTGCCTGGATGGTGGACAGTGAATGTGTTTCCATCGTTGGAGAAATAGATATTGCCATTATCGGTTGTGTTCATTGATTTAGACGTTAGCGTGAGACCAACTGTATCAGTTCCATTTTTGTGTGTCATGGCACCTTTTTCAGCTGAAAATGATATTTTAGCAGTAGCAGCTTTACTCAGGTTATTGCCCAAAGCCTGCAGACAGACATAGAAACTGTCATAGGTATCAACAGTGGCGCCTTCCACTGTCATTTGATTAACTTCTCCAGTGAGATCAGCATAGACAGTTGGAACCCCAGATCCAATATCCTGCCAGTTGCCTTGACCTATTGTTCCCCAAGTGTCCGGCTCAGTGCTACTCGCAGCATTGTTACCCTTGATTGCGAACTGCAAAGTGATTCCATTTACCGTGATTGATCCATCAGGACGATCAGTCTCATCACCGGAACCATCAGGGACGTTTGCTGTTATTGGAATATTGATTGGGTCAGCAGCAAAGACAGTACACGCAAATACCGAACTCAAAATAAGGATGGCAGTTAATACTTTTTTCATCATCTTTTCCCCCACGTGTCACTGCCCAGGAGTGACGGTTATCGTTATTGTCGCCGTATAAGAACCTGCAAGATAACCTGAATTCTGTTTCCAAGTCACCGTAGAAATTCCCGCAAGGAACGAGTCCAAATTCTGTGTGGCACCTGTAGCTTCAAACGTAAATTCAGCACTTGCTCCAGTATCTACAGATGCAGGTGTATCAGTAGACTTACATGTCAGGTTACTGTCATCAGTGGATGTTTGGGAAGTAAATATCAACGGAATCACAGGACTTTCTGTTCCTTCTGGCACTGTTCCCTGATACTTCCATCCACCCGAAGAGAATTTGACAGTTGCGGTAGCGTCTGACTTGGTGTTATAGCCTGCATACAGATAGAGATAAAGAGCATCCTTTCCGTTGTTTGTATCTTTTATCAGATCAAACCCTTCTTCATTAATAGCTGTGTCTTCTATGGGATTCATACCTGACACAATGGCTTTGGTACCAAGTTTTGCATCATCACCCAGAGCCTGAGTAGAGTAAAGCAGATAAACATTGACTGGTCCTTTAATAATAGGATCAACAGGGGTTTCAGGATCGCCTGGATCAACTATTGAACTGCCATCGGATTCAATAGATGCTTTCATTATTATATCCGGCGTCGCAAACACAGGCGCAACAGCCAGCAGCAGGGTAAGCAGGATTATCACCTTTTTCATATGGCTTGTCAGATCTCCCTCTATAACAGTTGGTTTCTTTTCTTTTGCGGTTCTAGCTTATGACACAAGTTGGCACTAGTCAACGACAGAAACTTGGATAATAGCGGTTTTCTGCCGGATTTTAGGTACAACTTGTGACATAAGTTGATGTTTTACCCCTTTGTGAGGCTGATCCTGGCTGTGTGTGAAAGACGGGGGAGAGAAACTTATGACATAAGTCGCACCTGATGATATTACAAAAATGTAAGAAATGGCGTTTTTTACATTTTTTTCGCGGAAAACTTATGACACAAGTGCCCTTCTCCTCTTGATAAGCCCGGTGAATCGTGCTTATATAAGACCATCGGTTCTTCACTGATCTGACGGGACAGGCTCTGGAGGACCGATTTCTTTTTGTCCGCCTATCTCCGCCATTCCCTGAGGGGGTTGATCCTCATCCTGACCAGCATGTAGATCAGGCCGAAAAGCAGGCCAAAAAGATGTGTCATGTGGGCCACTCCGTCGTATGAGAAGAGCCCGCCGGCAAGCTCAATGACAAAGTATATTATTATGAGGAGCGGCGCCTGTACCGGTATTATCCCGAAGACATAGATCACTGCCCTCGGATAGAGTGCGGAAAAGAGGATCAGCAGCGCGTAGATTGCACCTGAGGCTCCGAGCAGGACGACATTCGTGTTGGCAAGATAGTACATTGCGTAGCTCGCCACCCCGCACAGGGTGCCGCACAGCAGATAATACAGCGTGAACTCACGGCTTCCGATCCTGCGCTCAACTGCGCTTCCGAAGATATAGAGGGAGAGCATATTGAAAAGGAAGTGGCTCACGGAGCCGTGCACGAACATGTATGTGAGGAACTGCCAGTACCAGTGTCTGTACAGGATATACCGAGGCACGAGGGCCAGGTAATAAGTCAGCGAGGGCATCAGGAAGCGCGTCAGGCAGAAGACTATGAAGTTGATCACCACGAGGATTGGGGTGACGTTGCTGTATGTATACCGGAAACGTCTGTTGATTATCGTACTGCGCATGTACCGAAAATCCTAAAATGCCCGGCGTCTCGTCAAGACTCACTTTTTGCACACTGTGAAAATATTTCACAGCACTTTCCGGCCCCAGGTGTGCATTTTCCGCACGATTCTGACTTGGCACGCCTCTTGTATGGAGGTTTTCAGACAGAGCAACAGTTTTTTTCAACCTCCTTTTAGTGTGATAAAGGCATCCAGAACATCCTGGGTGCCTTTCTTTTTGCATAGGGGCCCGGTACGGCAGGGTTTGGCACGGTAGTTGCTATACAAGAGGCATAGAGCAACAGTTTTTCATGCCTCCTTTGTATGAAAAAACACTTAGTGCCAGACGGTCCCTCTCTCCCACCCCAATTATTTCTCCGTCTGGCGCTTTTATTTTCTCCCGCCACCTGATACATTTTCCCCATCATGGCTACCAGCAGAAGAGACAGGGCCGATTCCTACACGCAGCGGGCGCACCGCGAGGGCTATCCGGCAAGAAGCGTATACAAACTCGAGGAGATCAATGCCTCGCACCATCTGATCAAGCCGGGAGACAGGGTCCTGGATGTCGGAGCCGCTCCGGGCAGCTGGACGCTCTATGTCCACAGACAGCTCATAAAGGGCTGCGGGAAGATCGTCTCATGCGACCTCAACCCGCTCAGGCTGGATCCGGTTCCCCCCACTGTCGTCGAGATAACAGGCGATGCCTTCAGCCGGGAGATCAGGGCCCGCCTCGTCGAGGAAGGACCATATGACTGCATTATCTCGGACGCCGCCCCGATGACGACAGGCAACCGCACTGTGGACACTTCGCGCTCAGAGTACCTGGCCGAGCAGGTCGTCCTGCTGGCCGGAGAGCAGCTTGCACTCCACGGCAACCTCGTCCTGAAGATCTTCCAGGGCGGAGGACAGGAAGAGATCCTCAGGCTCATGAGGACCATGTTCCAGAAGGCAAAGGCCTTCAAGCCGAAGGCCTGCCGGGACGACAGCTTCGAGATCTACCTCATCGGACTGGACAGGAAGGCCTGAGATCACTTCTTCTTGTAGCCGAAGTCAGGTATCGCACTCCAGCGCTTTCTGAAATAGTGGGCCGCCAGCTTCGGTCTTCTGTCCCTTGTGAGCAGGCCCTTGCGGTTTCCGTCAGCCCTGTAGACGCCCTGGATGGTGTTGAAGTCGGCGAAGTTCCAGGGATGCTCTCCCACGACAAAGTCCCTCTTGTCCAGCTCGGCGTTGATCCTCTCGTAATACAGCGCCTGGAACTCCTCACTGAACATCTCGGGAGACGTCAGATGATAGCCGGGCAGCGTGTCGGCTCCGTACTCGGTCATGATCAGCGGCTTGCCGATCTTCTGCCAGAAGTCCAGCTCCATTGACAGGGCATAGCAGGCGGCATCCAGATCCCCGGAGAGATTGTACCAGCCGTAATAGCGGTTTATGCACACGACATCCATCTCACGGGTAGCCAGGTCCGCCTCATAGTTGTTCTGGCAGCAGACGAAGGTGACAGGCCTGTCCTGGGGGTCAAGTGAGTGAGTGTACTCATACAGCGAGCACCAGTAGTCCTTCGCGCTCTGCGGGAAGTGCTCCGTGTCGGGCTCGTTTGCCATGGACCACATCACGACACTGGGGTGGTTCTTATCCCGTGCGATGAGGTCCCTGATGACATCCTCATGATGCTGTCTTATGTCGAAGGTCCTGTAGGGATCCTGAGCCGCGCCTGCCCCGATTCCGACCGCAGGAGTCTCGTCTATGATGACGACGCCCTCCTCGTCCGCAAGGTCGTACATCTCCTCTGCATAGGGATAGTGGCTGGTCCTGAACGAGTTGGCCGAGAGCCACCTGATCAGGCTCATGTCCTTCACGTCATATGTGAGATCGAAGCCGCGTCCGTGAACGGCGCTGTCCTCATGCTTACCGAAGCCCTTGAAGTAGAAGGGCCTGCCGTTGATCAGGAACTGGTGGCCTCTGACCTCAACTGTCCTTACGCCGAATCTCTGGCTGTAGTGATCGCCGGCGAATGTGACATCAAGCGTGTAGAGATAGGGATCTCCGGGCCAGGGGTTCCAGAGTCTCGCATCAGCTATCTCAAGACGCCCTGAGGCTCCGCTTCCCTCTGCGACAACGGCTCCCTCCCGGGAAAGGATGCGCACGCTCACCTCACCCTCTCCGGCTGTCGCGACCGTGTAGTCCACGATGCCACTTGTCCCGTTCACGGAGGGGACTACAGTAATATCACTGATATAATCGTGCGGTGTCGTGTAGATCCTGACACTCCTGTTTATCCCGGCGTAGTTGAAGAAGTCGAAGTTGGGCAGGTTGCGCTTCTTTCTCCAGCGCTTGGCCGCCTCGACTGAGGGGACACCGGCGTTGTCTGAGCCGAAGAAGGCCATGCCCTCCTCATTGCCCACAGGAAGCGTGGAGTGGCTCACACGGTTGTCCACCGCCACCTGCAGCAGGAAGTCCTCTCCTGCCCGCACGATGCCCTCCAGCTCAATCTCAAAGGGGAGGAAGCCTCCCTTGTGCTCCCCTGCCAGGGCACCGTTGATGAAGACGCGCGCATTGTGGGTCACGGCATCAAAACGCAGCACCAGACGCTCGCCGCTGAAGAATGCCGGAACCGTGACATGCCTCTCGTAATAGGCCCAGCCATAGTGCTCGCGAAAGCGCGGGTCATCCTTCTGGTCGTTGTAGCTTGCCGGCACGCTGATGATCTCGCGCCTTGAGCTGATGAAGTCGTTGTTGATGCTGCCGCCATTGGATCCGTCATCCAGGCAGAATGACCAGATGCCGTCCAGGGACAGCACGCTCCTCTTGTCATTTGATCTCGGATAAAGCATTGTTCCTCCAGTTTCCTGTGTTCCGGATTATCATACCGGCAGGCGGAAGGGTCAACCGTGAAGGCCCCGGAAATGAGGCGGAAACAGAGGGCTTAGTGAGGGAAAGATTCCTCTCTCCCCTCATTTCTTTCATTTAAAAGGGCAGCCGGGGAATGGAAATAAGCCCTCCAACGTGCTAATTTGTCTCCAAAACCGGAATTATGGAGGTTGCTCATGAAAAGAACACTGTTTGCACTGCTTATTGCCCTGGTCGCCTTGTCAGGACTGTGCGCATCCGGTGCGGGAGAGTCGGATGAGGACACGTCGCTTTCAGACGTGCTTGAGAAGGGAACTTTCGTCCTTGGTCTGGACGACTCCTTCCCTCCCATGGGCTACAGGGACGAGAACGGTGAGATCGTCGGCTTCGACATCGACACCGCCCGCGAGGTCTGCGCCCGCCTTGGAGTGGAGCTTGTCTGCCAGCCCATTGACTGGAATGCCAAGGAGCAGGAGCTTGCCACAGGCAACATAGACTGCATCTGGAACGGATTCACAGTCACTCCGGAGCGTGAGGAGATGATGACATTCTCGGCTCCCTATGTGAGAAACGCCCAGGTCGTGGTCGTGAACGGATCCTCACCAGTCCAGACACTTGCCGATCTGGCAGGCGGGAATGTGGGAGTCCAGGCAGGATCCAGCGCCCAGGCGGCCATTGAGGACACGGAGGGCTTCGCCGAATCCCTTGACGGCATTGTGGAGTTCAGGGAGAACCTCACCGCACTCATGGATCTTGAGATCGGAGGCGTTGACGCGGTCGTGATGGACCTTCTGGTCGCCAACGACAACATCCAGAGGTCCGGAAAGGATTTCAGGATACTTGACGAGACACTGGCAGACGAGGAGTACGCGATCGGATTCAGGAAGGGAGACGTGGCACTGCGAGATGCTGTGGACAATGCCCTGCTCGAGATGGCGGAAGACGGGACTCTGGCCCGGATCGCGACAAAGTGGTTCGGCGCTGACATCACGATCATCGGAAAGTAAATGGCACCGCTACTGCTGCAGATGCTGGAGGGAACCGTCACCTCCCTCCAGATATTCTTCCTTACGCTCCTTTTCTCACTGCCGCTGGGCTTTGTCGTGGCAAAGGGGAAGATGACCAGCATCAGACCGGTCAGGTGGATCACTGATCTCTATATACAGATCATGCGCGGCACCCCGCTGATCCTGCAGCTCATCTTCTTCTATTTCGCACCCTTCTATCTTCTCGGGCTTTCCTACGACAGGTTCACCGCATGCATCGTGGCCTTCGTGGTCAACTACAGCGCCTACTTCGCAGAGATCTACAGGACAGGGCTCCAGGCCGTCCCCCGCGGACAGTGGGAGGCAGGAAAGGTCCTGGGCTTCTCCAGGGCCTACACCTTCTTCCACATCATCCTGCCGCAGGTCGTGAAGACCATCATGCCCAGTCTGGGCAATGAGGTCATCACGCTGGTCAAGGACACGGCCCTTGCACAGACTATCGGGGTTAGTGAGCTCTTCCGTGTGGCGCAGACCGCCTCAAGCCGGGAGTTCTCCACCGTTCCGATCTTCATCGCGGGACTTTTCTACTTCGTGATGAACTATATCGTCAGCAGACTCTTCGCCCTGGCGGAGAAAAAGCTGGACTACTACAGATGAGGAGAGAAGAATGAGCAGGATGATAGAGCTCAGAGGCTTGTCGAAGTCCTTCGGGGAGACAAGTGTGCTCAGGGACATCTCCTTCGATATAGACAAAGGCGAGGTGATGTCCATCATAGGCCCCTCAGGAAGCGGCAAGTCGACGATGCTGAGGATCATAACCCAGCTCGAGAAGGCGGATGACGGCACGCTGACAGTCGACGGGGACAGGCTCTTCGAGAGCCATGACGGAGCTGCCGTCTACAACAAGGCAAATGAGCGCAGGGTGGGACTGAAGACCGGACTCGTCTTCCAGTCATTCAATCTCTTTCCCCACTTCAGCGTGCTGAGGAACGTGACGGAGGCCCAGAGGGCCGTACTCAAAAGATCCAGGGACGAAGCCGAGGCAAAGGCCATGGCCCTGCTTGCGAAGATGGGGCTTGAGGACAAGGCGAAGATGTACCCCTGGCAGCTGTCCGGAGGCCAGCAGCAGCGCGTCTCAATCGCCAGGGCACTGGCGATGGACCCCGCCATTCTCTTTTTCGATGAGCCGACAAGCGCCCTCGACCCGGAACTGACCCGCGAGATCCTCCATGTGATCAGGGCTCTCGCGGAGGAGAAGATGACTATGGCCGTCGTCACGCACGAGATGAACTTCGCCAGGGCAATCAGCGACAGGGCGGTCTTCATGGACGGCGGCGTGATCGTCGAAGAGGGTGTGGAAATCTTCACGGACCCGAAGGAAGAGCGCACCCGCAAGTTCATATCCTCCTTTGAAAGTGATGGATGATCTTGTCTTCGCCCTCTTCTCGAGCCGGGATGAGGACGGGGCCAGGGAACTGGACGGAATAGTCACAAGACTATCCCGCGCTCTGCCCTGCCCGCCCCGCCGCATTGAGCTCATGCACAGGGGCCCGCTGGATATCAGGCCCTCATCGCGGGTATTCGCACTGCTGATCCAGGAAGGAGAGAGCTACAGACGGCTGAAGGAGACAGGCTGTATCGTCTCAAGGCCGCTTCTGGGCAGCAGTGAAGATGCACAGGAGGCGGCAAAGTGCCTGAACCTCACGCTGCCCCGTCAGGATGGCACAGTCTACATTCTTCTGGCCCACGGCTCCCACAATCACAGTGTCAGATACCATGACGTGCTGTCTGAATGTCTGAGGGATGACATCATTCTTACTGATCTGGACAGTTGCCGCAGCAGCATTCCCGACTGCCAGCATCCTGTTCTGGTGCCCTTTCTGCTCAGTTTCGGCCATCATGCGAAAGAGGCCGCCTCACGGCTTGAGAGAATGAACAGTGCGCTCACAGTGGTCAGGCAGGGAATTCTGAGTACCTGTCCCGCACTTGAGGCAGTCTTCAGACGCCGGCTGCAGGAGATCATGTAGGGCATTCACTTTTTTGCACAACTGTCCCGCTTTTCTCCGACTGTATGGCAGGAGGAAAGCCTATATGAGTAAGAACAGCAGGACAGGTCCAGCCCTCAGGGCATCCGCAAGTGAGATCAGGCGCTTCATCCGCCGCCTGTCTCCCATGGAGAACAGACTCTTCACCGCCATGGCCGAGGACAACCCTCCCTTCATCCAGAGGATCATCAGGACCATCCTTGATGATGACTCTCTTGTCGTGACCAGTGTCACTGTCGAGCATGTCTTCTCCGCTTCCCGCACCCTGGACGGTCAGGATGCCCATGGTGCCAGAGTGGATGTGCTTGCCCGGGATGAGAATGGTGACAACTACTGCATTGAGGTCCAGTGCTATGAGGATGACATCGCACACCGTGGTGCCTTCTATCTGGCTCACATGTTCACCCGCATGCTGGAGCCGGGCAGTCAGTACACTGACATCAGGAAGGCCTGTGTCATCTGGATTGTGGATGAGGATATCTTTGATAAAGGACAGGTGCTGTACAGGTTCAGCGGGATGTATGATCCTTATGCAGGGCTGCATATCAGCAACGGGATGCACATGATAGTATTCAATGCGGCACTTGCAGGGCAGAAGGAACCTGAGAGCCCGCTTGGAAAGCTGGGATCTGACTTCATGGCAACAAACTCACAGATGATGTGCTATGATGAGTTCAGGAAGACGTATCACAAGATAACGGAGACACCCGAGGGGGAGGTCAAGATGGGAAAAGTATTCAAGGAGTTTGAGGAGCTGTGCGTGGCCAGAGGCAGAGAGGCCTGGCGTGCTGAGGGACGGACAGAGGGACGCGCCGAGGGGCTTGCTGAAGGGCGTGCTGAGAAAGACCAGCAGACAGAGCAGATTGTCACCAACATGCTCAGACGCGGCTATTCCAGCGCAGAGATCAGCCTTTGCACAGGGGTTGGTACTGACAAGGTGGCCTTCATCGCCAGGAACGCGGGGATTTCCATCTGACATGTAACCGCCATAGTCCATATGGACGGGTTCTGGAAGACATGTCGCAAGAAAACGGAGACACCTGAGAGGTAAGCCAGGATGGGAAGAGTATTCAAGGAGTTTGAGGAACTGTGCATGGCCAGAGGCAGGGCAGTTGGTTTTGCTGAGGGTTTTGCTGAAGGAAAGGACCAGAAGACAGAGCAGGTTATCACCAATATGCTCAGACGTGGCTATTCCAGCGCAGAGATCAGCCTTTGCACAGGACTCGGCACTGACAAGGTGGCCTTCATCGCCAAGAAGACAGGGATTTCCATCTGACATGCAACCGCCATAGTCCATATGGACTAGTTCTTGAAGACATATCGCAAGATAACGGAGACACCCGAGGGGGAGGTCAAGATGGGAAGAGTATTCAAGGAGTTTGAGGAGCTGTGCGTGGCCAGAGGCAGAGATGAAGGAAACGACCAGAAGACAGAGCAGATTGTCACCAACATGCTCAGGGATGGTCTTCCTCATGAGACAATTGCCAGATACTGCGGCACCTCTGATGCCACGATAACCGCGATTGAGCAGAAGCTCAGGGCAGCAGACGACCCCAGCTGAGGTTTTAAGGGAAGGAAATCAGATAAAGGCAAGATGGTCCCTTCCCTCCCCGTCTGTGAAATGTACAGGCTCAAGGGAGAAGAATCTCTGCGGTATCTCCTGAGATATGAAGAGGTCCGCTGTACCTGAAAAGACCAGCTTTCCGCCGCTCAGGACAAGAATCCTGTCAGCAAGCTCAAGACCATGGGCGATATCATGGAAAGAGGCAAGCACCATCCTGCCGCTGTCCGAAATGGCCCTGATCTCTTCATCCACTATCCTTCTGTGCCGTGCATCGAGGCTGGACTGAGCCTCGTCCAGGCAGCAGAGCTGAGCCTTCTGCGACAGCATCAGGGCAAGATATACCAGCTGGCGCTCGCCACCGGAGAGGGCACTTACCCGCATTTCAGCCAGTGAAGCCAGGCCCAGTCTGTCAAGCTCACCTGGTCCTCCATCATAAAGCGAGAGAAGGCTGGTGACGCTCACAGCCACCGCAGGCGGGTTCTGAGGAAGCAGTGAGTGGAAGGCCTCACGCTGCTTTCCTGACATTCCTGACAGTTCACATCCGTTCCAGCGGATTGAACCGGAATAGCCGGCAATGCCTGATGTCAGCGCCCTCATGAGTGTCGTCTTGCCGCTTCCATTCTCCCCGAGCAGGACATATACAAGGCCTTCCTCAAGGGTGAAGGAGACTCTGTCCAGAATGGTTCTACCACCTGCCCTTACAGTCAGATCACTCACCTTCAGCATTTCTTCCTCCCCGTGATGAGCAGGACCACGAAGAATGGAACTCCGAGGGCTGCCATGAAGACGCCGGCGGGAAGCTCCGCCGGAGCGATGACCAGACGTGCGAGCAGGTCGGAAAGCATGACAAGTGCAGGCCCGATGACCAGAGACAGCAGGACGGTCTTCCTCCCGCCTCCTCCGGTCAGCATTGAGGCAAGGTGGGGAGTCACCAGTCCGACAAAGCCCAGCAGGCCGCAGTAGGACACGGCACTCGCGCACAGCAGGCAGGCAAGAGCGATCAGGACCAGTCTGGTACGTACGGGGCGCAGTCCCATTGAGGAAGCAAGATCATCCCCCAGCCTGATGATGTCGAGACTGCGTGAGAGCAGGACTGTCACTGCACAGCAGACTGCGATTATCGCAAATGGAAACGGCAGCTGGGAGGCAGAGAGCATTGAAAAACCTCCGATCGAGAAAGCACTGTATGATGACATTACATCAGGTTCCAGCGCTGCTGTGGTGCTGATCAGCGCATTGAAGAGCGCGTTTACAGCCACACCTGAGAGGATCAGTGGCGAGCCTGAGGCCCGTGCACCGGCAAGCGAGGAGACCGAAAAGACCAGCAGTGCGGCAGACAGCGCGCCGAGAAAGGCTGCCAGAGGAAGCAGGGCAAAGCATCCGGGAGCGAGAGAGAGCACCAGAAGGACGGCAAAACCGGCACCTGAGTTGATGCCGATGACATTGCCGCTGGCAAGCTCGTTGCCGGTGGCTGCCTGGAGGAGACAGCCTGATGCGGCGAAGGCCAGGCCGGCGAAGAAACAGGCCAGAACCCTTGGAAGCCGTACGGAGAAAAGTATGATATGGTCAACACTGCCCTTCTCCATCGCGGCGGCAAGGCTTATTCCCGTACTTCCCTGCAGCAGGCAGCAGATGAAGACCAGAATCAGGACAAGGATGAGCACAGCCGCCCTTCTAGCCATAGAGCGCCTCCTCCATGCACCTGTAGGCCTCCGCCCAGCGTCCGTTGGGCTTGTAATGGAAAAGTTCCTTGTCAAGGAAGATCAGTTCGGCATCCACATCCCGCCAGCCCGGCCGGGAAAAGAGGCTCTGGATATAGGCACGTCCCGCCTCCTCATCCCCCTGAGGAACAACGAGGATCTTCTCAATATCTCCGGCAAGCAGGGCCTCAAGGGAGAGGCTGTCAGTCAGCGCGCCGTACTCGTCAGCGACATTGACTGCGCCGAGGTCCTGTATCATCTGTGCGGCGAAGTGATCAGCGGCACGCTTCGCACGGACAGCTGAGAATGCGCTGCCGGCACGCACGAAGAGGACACGGGGATGTTCTGTCCTTGCACTGCACCGCCTGATGATGCTTTCTATCTCAGCTTTCTGCCCGGAAGCATATCTCTCATAGAGATCCTCTCTCCCGGTGATTTCCGTCAGTATCCTGAAAATATCCTGAAAATCCGCAAAGGAGTCCTCCCTGACCAGTATGGTCTCCACGCCGATATCCTCCATGAGTGCGGCTGTGCGCACATGAGATGCAGTGTCCACACTGCCGATGACCAGATCCGGTCTGGAGGCTATCAGGATCTCTGTGTTTATGTTCCTTCCGCTCTTTGCATCCACGATGACGGCAGTCTCATCAGCAAAACCCCTGTCTACGGCCTCCTGCACGGTCACATCGACAGTTCCTCCGGCAAGAGACCAGAGATCAGCGAGAGATGAGTTGAGACAGGCTGTGGTCCCTGAAAGAGGGAAACAGAGCGCGTAAATGGTCACAAAAAGGGAAAAGAGCCTCCCGGTCATTCTACAAATCCTCACAATTCAGAGACTTGCAGACTTTTTAAGGCCCTTTTCCCACTCTATCTGGTATGGCAAATCCGCATTGTTCAGCAGGTGGCCCCGCCGATGACATTCTTCTTCAGGACCGCCTCCTTGTCAATCTTGCCGTCAAAGAGTCTCTCCTCCACTTTCTCCAGACCGAGTCTGCTGACCGTGTCGGCAAAGCGCTCTCCGCTGATGCCTTCCTCACGGAAGAGGAGGATGGCATTCTCCACGCAGGCTATGACCTCGTCCTCGCTGTACAGCAGGCGCGACAGTCTCCTGCCCATCTCCACCTTCTTTCCCCAGCGGCCGCCGACGTAGACCGCATAGGCCGTCGTATAGGTCTTCGTCACGCCGAAGGGGCACTTGTCCAGACAGCGTCCGCAGTGGTTGCACTCCTGAGGATCGACAACGAGCCTGCCATTATCAAGATGAGCGATGTGGATGGGGCACTGCTTCTCAACCTGGCAGACCTTGCAGCCGCGGCACTTCGACACATCGAAGTCGACCACACGCTGTCCGATGATTCCGATGTCGTTGAGGCTCGGCTTCACACAGTTGTTGGGACAGCCGCCCACCGCGATCTTGAACTTGTGTGGCAGCGCGACATCGTGCCAGCCCTCATAGAAGATATGATGAAGCTTCTCGGAAAGGGCGAAGGTGTCGATCAGGCCGTACTGGCAGGTCGTACCCTTACAGGAGACGACAGGACGGACCTTGCTTCCGGTTCCACCGGTCTCGAGTCCGTTTTCCTTCAGGAACTCCCTCAGCGGATCGATGTTCGCATAAGGCACTCCCTGGATCTCGAGGGTAAGCCGTGTGGTCATCGTCACTTCCCCGCTTCCGAACATCTGGGCCGCACGGGCAACCGCGATCTGCTCGTCAGATGTGAGCTTTCCGTTCCGGGTTATCACGCGCACATTGAAGTGATCAGGCATCCTCTTGTCCTGAAGACAGCCCAGACCCTTGACACGCCGGACCTCCTGCGGCGGGATGACACCGGAGAAATCCACCCTGACGTCATTGAGCGTCAGGCCGCCCTCCAGTACACGGGTTTCTGTATAGCCGCAGGCCTTGAGCCTGTTCTGCAGGAAGTAACCGCGCTTGCCGCGTGAGCACACGAGCAGGAGCTTCTCGTCCTTCCCGAGTCCGTCAACAGGACCGTTGACACTGTCCAGATCGACCCAGAAAGCGCCCGGTATGGTGCGCTGGGGAAGCACATCCACCACCCTGTAGCCCTTTGCGCCTGTCCTCAGATACTCAAGCGGAGTGATCGTCTCGAAGGCACCTGAGAGCTTGTTCTCCATCACACTGCAAAGCTGGACAAAGGGAGAGATCGCTGTCGAGAAGGGAGGAGCATAGGAGAAGTCCATGCAGTCAAAGTCCTCTACCCTCATGCCCTGGCTGACCGCCACGACGGCGATATCGGTGACCTTGTCCACACTGCCGCCGCCCAGGACCTGGAAGCCGAGGATCCTGTGAGTCTTCCTCTCGGCGATGAGTTTCATGATGAAGAAGGATGAGTCCGGATAGTAATGTGCCTTGTCATCAGTGACGGCGACGGCCGTCACGATATCATAGCCGGCTTTCTGCGCTGCCTCCTCGCCGAGACCCGTGCGCCCCGCATTCAGATTGTCCAGCAGCTTCACGACACCGGTCGTCAGCGCTCCGGGATAGACGGCGGACCTGCCCGCCAGACTCTGTGCGAGCACGCGGCCACTGAGATTGGCTGTGGATCCCATCGCGGAATAAAGAGGCTCACCTGTGATCCGGTTCGTCACGAGAGCACAGTCTCCTGCCGCGTACACACCGTCCATATTCGTCTCCATGGCGCTGTTGACCACGACAGCCCCGCGGGAAAGCTCAAGTCCGCTGCCTTCCAGGAAGGCGGTGTTGGGCCTGACGCCAAGAGCGAGGATGACAAGGTCGCACTCAAGACGGGAACTGTCAGTCACGACGGCACTCACATGCCCGGTCCCGGAGATCTCACGCAGCCTGGTCGAGGTCTGTATCCTGATTCCCGCTTCCTTCAGACGCCTGGCGGCCCATGCGGCAAGTTCGGCATCCATGGCTGAGGGCATGATCTGGTCAGCCATGTCAATGACAGTCACATCGAGGCCCAGATGCTTCAGGTTGTGGGCCACTTCCAGGCCGATGAAGCCCGCGCCTGCGACGACTGCCCGCTTCACGCCCTCCTTTCCAGCCCAGTCCCTGATCCTGAGTGCATCGTCAACAGTACGCAGAGTGAACACGCCCTCAAGGCCGGTGCCGGGCACCGGAGGAACCACGGGGCCCGCTCCTGTCGCAATGACAAGTCTGTCATAGGACTCCTCTGTCTCTCCTTCCGCCGTGCGGCAGGTGACGGTGCGCTTCACGAAATCCACGGCAGTCGCCGTGCAGTCAGTGACCACCTCCACACCGGTCAGCGCGCTGAACTTCTCAGGAGTGTTGACGATCAGATCCTCCCGTGAGGGGATCAGTCCCCCGATATAATATGGCAGTCCGCAGCCGGCATAACTGATGTCATGTCCGCTGGTTATGATCTTCACTTCCAGACTGCGGTCTTCCCGCTTCAGTTTGGCAGCCGCCTTCGTTCCGGCGGCGACACCGCCTATGACCAGTACTTTCATCTTGGCCTCCTCTTCTCAGAGTCTAGCACCAATGCAGGCCATCTGAAAGCAGCAGGCTCACTCATCCGTGATCTCGAAGACATCCTCAATCCGGCAGTCAAAGACCTTCGCTATCTTCCAGGCCAGCTGGAGGGAGGGATTATAACGGCCTTTCTCCAGAAAGCCGATTGTCTCACGTCTTACACCTACAAGCCGGGCCAGATCCTCCTGTGACAGATCAAAGCGTGCCCTGAGCTCCTTCATCCTCGTCCTTATCATCCATTTATCTCCCTGTCCGCCGAAAACTTGTAGACTGCCACCAGCACGGCGTTCGCCGCCACACTGGCTGCCCATCCGGCTGCGAGACCTGCAATCAGGGCCTGGCTTCCACTGCCTCCTGCCAGGAAATTTCCCAGCGAGGTGAAGGCCATCACGATCATGCCAAGACAGAAAGACCTTGCGGCCGAGCGCGTCATGTACAGTTCCCACATCTCGTCACTTCTGATGAAGAAATACTCGAAGTCGACGGCAAAGGCGAAAAAGCACAGAAACACTCTCTCGTCAGTAAAGACCCCGATAAAGCCGAGCAGGGAAATGAAACCCGTGGCTCCGAACAGATACTTAAGCTTGCTCATACACTCCTCCTTGTTATGTGTTTATCACTTTATGTTAGAAATATACCACATTATGAGAGATTGTCAACACATTACAGGGAAAACCCTTCACACAGGAGGCAGCTGAAAGCTCCAGACCCTGATCAGGTCCTCAAGCCGCCAGGCGGCGTTGGCCGGCGAGGTGGAGGGAAGCCGCACGGCCCCGAGCCCTGTGTCAGGATACACGTATTTCATATACACATTGCAGGCACTCGTCCCGTTTGCCAGGATGCGCCTGACTGATGAGGCTGACACAAGAGCAGCGATGTCATTCGCACGGACATTCCTTATCGTACTGTCCCCGCTTCCTTCTATGTCGCATTCGGCAATGCTGTCCCACAGGGCGATGCGGTGCTCAAGCAGGAAGGACTTCCTGGTTTCGATGCTGTCCAGCGTGACGCCGTATATCCGCTCCAGCATGGGCCAGAAGCGGTTGCGGGGGTGGCCGTAGTAGAAGCCCTCCTCCCTGGACCGGACTGAGGGAAAGGAACCCAGGACCAGGACACGGGACTCACTGTCCCATACCGGACTGAACGGATGACATACATGAGTGATCATGTATTTCATTGTAACAGCCTCCCCTGCCGGGGCGAAGTGCCGTACGTCCGTTCGAAGGTTGATCTCTTTTCCCTTCAGTACTAGACTCGCCCTTGGTTTGTTTGTCGGAGGTTTTCCAATGAGTGATGCGAAAGCGATCAACCGAACCGGTGTGATCTTCCTGCTGGCCTGTGTCTGCTGCTTCCTCTGGGGCAGTGCCTCGCCCTCGATCAAGACGGGCTACAGCCTTTTCTCGATAGCTGACAGTGATACCTGGGCCATCATACAGTTTGCCGGCATCCGCTTCTTTCTGGCGGGCGTGCTTGTAATCCTCTTCGAGAGCATAAGGGAAAAGCATCCGGTGCTGCCTGAGAAGGGCTCCCTCACAGCAATAGCAGGACTGGCACTCGCTCAGACCATAATACAGTACTTCTGCTTCTACATCGGGCTGGCCCACACCAGCGGCGTCACGGGAACCATCCTCTCGGGAACCGGCGGCTTCCTGTCCATCATCCTGGCCTGCCTTATATTCAGGATGGAGAAGTTCACCGCCAACAAGCTTGCAGGCGTCCTGATGGGCCTTGCAGGCATAGTCATAATGAATATCTCATTCACCGGGGGCACGGCAATCACCTTCACCTTCGCCGGAGAAGGCCTCATTCTCCTCAGCCAGGTCAGCTATGCCCTGAGCGGAATCATGGTCAAGAAATACTCCGGAAAATTCTCAGTCGTCATGCTCAGCGGCTACCAGTTCATGCTCGGCGGCCTTGTCATGGTCCTGGTCTCACTGGCCAGGGGAGCCCGGGTGGACTTCAGTGCGGGACCGGAGGGATTCATCCTGCTGCTGTATCTGGCCCTGATTTCCGCTGTGGCCTACACGCTCTGGGGAACGCTGATGAAACACAACCCGGTAAGCCGCGTCGCCATCTTCAACTTTCTCACCCCGCTTTTTGGCGTGATCCTCTCGGCCATCTTCCTGGGCGAGGTTGATCAGGCACTGCAGCTGAACAAGCTCATCGCGCTAGTCCTAGTCTGCGTCGGAATATACGTGGTCAACAGGCCACCGGCGGAAGAGGCAGCCTGAAGTGTTACTATAATAACATTGCAGTTTTTCATATAACATCTTGACACTATCCTAACGGGTTAGTATTATCAGCGCATAAGTTGCCACAGGAGGTGGGAATTATGATGAAAAGACTTGCACTCGTTATGACAGTGATGATCACACTCAGCTGCATGCTCTTTGCCGGAGGATCGGGCGAGAGCACGACAGGAGAATCCGGCAGGCCCGTTCTCCGTGTCGCCATGGAATGCGGCTACGCGCCCTATAACTGGACCCAGACGACAGACGCCAACGGTGCCGTCCCTATCTCAGGATCCAATGACTACGCCTACGGCTATGACGTGATGATGGCAAAGTACATCTGCGAACAGCTTGGCTACGACCTCGAGATCGTCAAGCTCGACTGGGATTCCCTGGTTCCGGCAGTGCAGTCCGGCACGGTTGACTGTGTCATCGCAGGACAGTCAATCACGAGCGAGCGCCTCCAGATGGTTGACTTCACTGATCCCTACTACTACGCGTCAATAATCTGCCTGGTCAACAGCGGCAGCCCCTATGCCGATGCACAGGGAGTGCAGGATCTCAGAGGCGCCACCGTCACAAGCCAGATGAACACGATCTGGTATGATGTCTGCCTTCCGCAGATCCCCGATGCGAATATCCTGCCGGCACAGGACAGCGCGCCCGCGATGCTCGTGGCTCTTAACAGCGGCAGAGTCGATCTCGTGTGCACGGACATGCCCACCGGCCAGGCCGCACTTGTCGCCTACCCCAATATGGTCCTCCTCGACTTCTCCGCAAGCGATGATGACTTCGTCGTGAGCGATGAGGAGATCAACATCGGCATCTCCGTCGCGAAGGGCAACACCGAACTGCTTGATGCCATCAACAGTGTCCTCGACACACTCACAGTCGACGACTTCACGAGGATGATGAACGAGGCCATAGCGGTCCAGCCCCTCGCCCAGTAAGGTTGATCAAGATGACCATTGGTGAAATGAACTTTTTCCAGAGGATGGTCTATATCGTCCAGGAGTACGGCGCCTCTCTGCTTGAGGGCGCCGCTACTACGATGGCGATAGCCATCATCTGCACGGCAATCGGCTGCGTTATCGGTTTCGCGGTCGGTCTGGTACAGACAACAGAGCCCAGCAAGAAGGCCGGTGTGGTGAAGCGGGGACTGCTGAAGGCAGTCAAGCTCCTGCTCACGGCCTATGTCGAAGTGTTCAGGGGCACGCCCATGATGCTCCAGGCGGCCTTCATCTATTACGGCACGAGCCAGGTCTTCGGCATAAACCTGGGCATGTGGAGCGCAGCCATCATCATCGTCTCGGTCAACACCGGCGCATATATGGCAGAAACTGTGCGCGGAGGAATCCTCTCGATTGACCCGGGACAGAAAGAAGGAGCCAGGGCCATCGGAATGTCGCACGTGCAGACAATGATGCTAGTCGTGCTTCCCCAGTCACTGCGGAACATCATGCCACAGATCGGCAACAACCTGATCATCAACATCAAGGACACATGCGTCCTCTCGATCATCGGCACAGTGGAGCTCTTCTTCACCTTCAGAAGCATTTCCGGAGCGCTCTACACCTACTTCGAGGCAGCTACAGTCACGATGATCATCTACTTCATACTGACCTTCGCCTGCTCCAGGATCCTGCGCTGGATAGAGAACAGGATGGACGGGCCTGCCAACTTCGATCTGGCAACCGGAGACACACTGGCCTTCACGAGCGGCCTCACGCGCTACAATGAAAAGACCGGAGGAACATTCTGATGGAAGAGATTCTGAGAATTGAGCATCTGGAGAAGACATTCGGGACAAACGAAGTGCTGAAAGACATCGACTTCAGCGTCCGCAAAGGTGACGTGATCAGCATCATCGGCTCCTCCGGAAGCGGAAAGAGCACCCTGCTCAGATGCATCAACATGCTTGAGGAGGCCAGCGGAGGAAGGATCCTGTACCGCGGACAGAACGTCCTGGACGGGAAGCTGGATGAGGACAGGTACCGCACAAAGGTCGGCATGGTCTTCCAGTCATTCAACCTCTTCAACAACTACAATGTCCTTGACAACTGCACGATAGGCCAGATCCACGTACTGAAGAGATCAAAGGAAGAGGCACGTGCGAAGGCAATGGAATACCTGGGAAAGGTCGGAATGGACCTGTACATAAACGCGAAGCCCAGACAGCTGTCAGGCGGACAGAAGCAGCGCGTCGCGATAGCGAGGGCGCTGTCCATGGATCCCGAGGTCCTGCTGTTTGACGAGCCGACAAGCGCACTGGACCCGGAGATGGTCGGCGAAGTACTCGATGTGATGAAGGATCTGGCACACAGCGGGATGACGATGCTGGTCGTCACGCATGAGATGGCCTTCGCCAGAGACATCTCGACCCGGGTGGTCTTCATGTCTGACGGGAGGATCGAGGAGGAAGGCAGCCCGCAGCAGATCTTCCAGAATCCGCACAGCGAGAGGACAAGGGATTTCCTGTCCCGCTTCAACGGAGACTGAGCTACCAGACTACCGGTTCGGCTCCGATGCCTGTCAGGAAGTCATTGCACTTCGCGAAGTGACCGTTTCCGAAGAAGCCGCGGTAGGCAGACAGCGGACTGGGATGGGCTGATTCAAGCACGAGATGGGCAGGATTTGTCACAAGTGCCTTCTTGCCCCTCGCGTAGCTGCCCCAGAGCATGAAGACCCGGGGAACCGGATCAGCCCCGAGAGCCGCGATGCAACGGTCAGTGAAGATCTCCCAGCCATGTCCCGCATGGCTTGCCGCCCTGTGGGCCTGTACGGTCAGGGTGCTGTTCAGCAGCAGGACGCCCTGACGCGCCCAGCGGCTCAGATCACTGGACCACGGCCCCTGGAGGACCTTCTCGCTTACGATCTCCTGGTGGATGTTGCGCAGTGACGGCGGTTCCTCCACCCCTTCCCTCACTGAGAATGACAGTCCCATGGCCTGGCCCGGCTCATGGTAGGGGTCCTGGCCAACTATCACGACCCTGACGCGGGAAAACGGAGTGAGGGCGAAGGCGTTGAATATCTCTCCCATCGGAGGGTAGACGGTGCGGGTCCGGTACTCATTCTTGAGAAAGGTCCTGAGTTCCAGGTAATAGGGCTTGACCTGCTCCTCATCAAACAGGCCCTGCCAGTCGTTGTCAACGTGAATCATGTCTGTATTCTATCAAATAATCGGAAAAAGGCTCCATCCTCTGAAGCGTGCCGGCATTGTCTGAAACTGCGCTGAGGATTAACATAGCCCAGGGAGTGGAAAATGACCGCATTCATCAAACGGGAGACCGTCTTCTGCATCGCTCTTGTCCTGTCGCTCGCGACAGCATTCATCAACCCGCCCTCAGCTGCCTGGGCAGAGGCCATCGACTGGAGGACTCTGGGCATGCTCTTCTGTCTGATGGGAGTCTCTGAGGGGCTCAAGGACAGCGGGATCTTCGGCGCCACTGCCCGCCTCCTGTCCAGATATGCGGGAAACACAGGCAGGCTGTCCATTCTCCTCATCGCAATCGTCTTCTTCTCCTCGATGCTTTTCACCAACGATGTGGCGCTGCTGATGTTCGTCCCTTTCACGATCATGATGCTCTCGGCGGAGAATACGGACGAGAGGACTCTGGTCACGACAGTAGTACTTGAGACTGTGGCCGCCAATCTCGGTTCAATGACGACGCCTGTCGGCAACCCGCAGAATCTCTTCATCGTCTCCCACTACGGACTCTCAGCCGGAGACTTTTTCAGGACGATCCTGCCTTACAGCCTGCTTTCCGGACTCCTCATAGCCGTCGCCATGCCCGCCGTCTCAAGAAAGAGGACAGCGCTCAGCAGCGGGAATCATGAGACTGTCACAGTCACCCGCAGCAGGGCCGTCCTCTGGATCCTCTTCCTTGCCGCGGCCCTGCTCTCAGTATTCCATATTCTGGACTGGAGGCTGCTGCTTGCCGTGGAGGCAGTCTACCTCATACTCTTCGACAGGAAGACACTCGCCAGAATCGACTACATCCTGCTCCTGACCTTCGTCTGCTTCTTCATCTTCAGTGCGAATCTCAGGGCCATACCTGCTCTCGTCAGCTTCCTCACGCAGGCCATGGCGGAGAGCCCTGTCGCGACCAGCGCCCTGGCCAGCCAGGTCATCAGCAATGTACCTGCCGCCATACTGCTGTCTCCCCTCACACAGGACTTCAGCGGCCCGCTTGTGGGCACCAACATAGGAGGACTCGGAACGCCGGTGGCCTCCCTCGCATCACTGATCTCCCTGAAGATCTATTTTGCCCGCAAAAATGCCGCCAGGGGACTCTATATGGCTGTATTCACGCTCTTTAACCTGGTCTTCCTGGTCATCCTGGCGCTTGCAAGCCTGATCCTTCGCTGACGCTCTTCAGAATCCATTCTCAGACCCCGGTCCCTTTCTTTTCCATATCCTGCCAGAGAAGTCTCCTTCCGGCCCCGATGCAGAGAGTAAGGACCGCCAGGAACACGATTACCTTGGCAAAGAGGTCAGGAAAGAGCGTATAGAATGTGTACGGCGCATCCCCGTATACCGGTACTTCATAGATATGCCAGCTCTGAGTGAAGGGTTCCATCGGATCAGAGACCTCGCCTGTTATCGTGATCAGCGTGCTGATGCCACTGTTCGTGCTTCTCAGCAGTGGTCTCCTGTTTTCTATCGCACGGTATACGGCCAGCTGCATGTGCTGGACCTCTGCCGGAACCACGCCGGACCAGACATCGTTCGACATGTTGAGGAGGAAGTCGGCCCCGTTCGCCACAAAGGCCGCAGAAAGGTAGCCGAAGGTGTCCTCAAAACAGATCGGGGTCGAGAAAGAGTAACCGTCATAGCTGAAGACTGTCGCCTCCTGACCTTCTTCCCACCAGTTGTAGTCATTCGCGAGCAGCAGCTCATACAGCCAGGGGAACTCCTTCTCATATGGGAAGTGCTCCGTGAAAGGCACCAGATGCTGCTTCCTGTAGGTCTCCTGCACCTCACCGTCAGCGAAGAGAATGACAGTGTTGTAGCGCTTCCAGTTGTAGACGCCGTTGGTCACGGGAGGCAGGTCAGGATCTGCCAGAACGGTCTCAGGGTTTCCAGTTATCAGCGGAACCGGCATGGAGAGGCCGAAGTCGACAAACTCCTGTGTGAGCTGCCTCCTGACCGGGGTTATCGGATACTGCATGTTCCAGGTGACTGAAGGGACAAAGGCCGTCTCAGACCAGGCGACCAGATCCGGCTCTTCCCGGAGCGCTTCCTCAGTCAGACTGGTCAGCGTGTCCAGATTTCTCCTGTAGGTGGCATCGCCTCCCTCCCAGGAGTCGGCGGAATGCTGGACGGCGGCTATCCTGACGACACGCTCCGGTTCCAAGCCCTCGTAGTGCCAGATCGCGAAGAGTCCGTATATTATGAATGCCAGATAGACTGCCAGGACAACCATGAAGTCGCAGTAATAGGCCTTTGCGGCATGGCTTGAGATCATCTTCGCACACAGGCTCTGGCCTGCCGTCATCAGGAATGATATTCCCCATATTCCGAAAGTGTCAGCTGTCTGGAGGAGCACGGTGTACTGTGTGATGGCAGATGAGAGATTGCCATATGGGTATCCGATGAAACCCTGCTGCGTCAGGTAGAGATAGGCTACATACACCAGAGTCTGGACGATGTAGGAACGCCTGGCGAAGAGACGGTCAGCCGCCTTCAGACAGAGAAAGAGCGGTATGTACTGGATTCCCTTGAGGATGGGGGCTATGAGAATGGCCAGCGGATGGAAGGTGCTGAGCCAGTAGTTGTAGAAAATGAAGAATGAAAAGCCATATACAAGGCCCAGAAAGGGCACATGACTCCATCTTGACCTGTTGACAGTCACGAAGACCGGAATCAGGGAAAAGAACGCAATCCAGCCCCAGCCGGTGTCGCTGTGCGGGCTGGGAAAGGCCAGTGAGGCGGCCCAGGCGCAAATGACGAGGAAGACCGCCTCAAGGACAAACAGGCCGAGTGACCTCAGTGCACGTCTCATAAATCTTCCTCATTTTTTCATGTATTATATGAAATATAGTCAGGAAAAAAGAAAAATGCAGTACCAGATTCTATCATTCTTCCAGAAAATCGAGTCCGACGGGCTGATGTGGATCGCCAACATGCTCTCAATGCTGGGTGAGGAGGCCTTCATGATAGCCATCCTCCTGGTGGTCTACTATATCTGGGACAAGAAGGCCGGCTTCTCTGTCTTCTCCAGTCTCATCTGCGCACCATGGTTCCGAAGCGGTTTGACCTGATCCAGAAAATCCAAGTTTTTTAAACAGAATGAGATGAATGGGCTTC
This sequence comes from uncultured Spirochaetales bacterium, assembly GCA_944390045.1. Taxonomy (GTDB): domain Bacteria; phylum Spirochaetota; class Spirochaetia; order Sphaerochaetales; family Sphaerochaetaceae; genus Bullifex. Next base: position 54,639 of record CALXOO010000010.1, read on the forward strand.
ACAT
>CALXOO010000011.1 GCA_944390045.1 uncultured Spirochaetales bacterium
CAAAGGAAGGAGGCAATTAGCCACTGGCACTTCCGGGCAGTCGCAAGCCGTCACCCTTCAGGGTGGCGGTAGTTGACCTCTCAGCCTCACAGGAGTGTGATCTTCATCATCTCGCTTTCCTGCTTTCTGGTCTCCTGCGCCCTCTATATGAACTCAGGCACAGGACAGGCACCCTTCGACGCCGCAGCCACTCTGATCTCCCGCTCGGCACACCTTCCCTACTTCATCGTCCGCATTCTCTGGGACGGGCTCACCATCGCGCTCGGGATCATCGTGGGAGGACGTGTCACGGCCGGAACAGTCATCATCGCACTGACTCTCGGACCCGTCGTCTCCTTCATTGGAAGAATGCTTTCAGGGCACCTGACTGACTGAGGCGCCTGCCCTCAGGACTTTCTTATCTTTCTGTAGGCTGACGGCGGCATCTTCATCACCAGGCGGAAGACATCCTTGAAATAGCCGGGATCCGAGAAACCGGCAAGGGCTGATGCCTGCCTGACGCTGCAGCCCCTCTCCAGCGCATCCGCGGCGACACTGATGCGCATCGACCTGACAAAGTCCGAATAGCGCATCCCGCTCCTGCGGTGGAAAAGGGTCGAGAAATAGCTTGCTGAGAGATTCATCTGACAGGAAACGGCCTCAAGCCCGACCTCTCCGGTGAGGTTTCTCCTGACATAGGCGGAAACCCGGTCAAGGAAGTCATCACGGGGATTCATCGAGTCATGGTAACTTCTGTAAGCCTTCACGAGTATCTCAACAGACAGGGCCTGACAGAAGGCCATTGAGAAGCAGTCTGTGCCGCGGCTTTCCAGCAGGAGGTCAGCGAACAGGGCTTCAAGCACTTCCTGGTGATGGCACACGAAGAACGGAGGAAGGCTGTCGATGGTGCCGTCCAGCCATCCGGCGGGTACTATGGCATGATAGCGGGAGTGGCCTCCGCCACCCAGATAGCTCGTCTTGTGCAGCAGGCCCGGCTTGATGAAGACAAAGCTCTTGGCATGGACCTGCACTACGGAATCCTGAATAAAGTAACGCCGCTCACCGCTTGAGAGGAAGTAGAATTCGCAGACCCCGGCATGGCTGTGGAGGCCCGGCATCTGATCATAACTGGCCCGCTTCCTGTAGTTGCATGAAAAGCCTGTATCCATGGAGTAATGATACATTAAGAAAACAGCATTTCATAGCCAGAACAGGATGAAATTCCCTTTATCAAGGATAATTTTTCACTTATAACATCCATTATGATCAAAATAAACGCTAAGGATGAATCCTTCCGCCAGGAAGTTCAGAACGGTGCCATCTGGCCTGTGGTCCTCCGCGTCTGTGTTCCTCTGGCCATCTACTCCTGGATCAGTCAGCTTTTTGACGTGCTGGACACTCTCATGGCCAGCCGAATCTCAGCAGAAGCAGTGTCCACTGTCGTCTACATGGTCCAGCTGCAGCACATCGTCTTTGCGGTCGGAAACGGACTCGCAGTCGGCTGCGGCATTCTCATAGCCCACGCATACGGCAGGGGCGACGGAGAGAGGATAAAGACAATTGTCTCCACGACGATGGCCCTTTGCGGCTTTCTTTCCCTCCTCATCATCCTGGTGATTCCCTTCACTCCGGCCATACTCCGCCTTGCAGGCACGCCTGAAATCTTCATCTCACTGGGCTCGAATTATTTCGCGATCACGCTTGTCGGCATCATAGTGCAGTTCTTCACCACTATCTACATTTCCTGCGAGCGCTGCAGGGGCAGGAGCCGGAAGATACTGGCACTGAACATGTCGGTCGTGCTGACCAAGCTTGCCGTCACAGCCCTCTTCGTTTTTGTCCTCAACGGAGACATCGTCTCAATCGCCTGGGCAACGCTGCTGAGCTATCTCGTGCTGCTGGCCTTCTCAGTCAGAGCCTTCCTGGCGAGGGAAGATGCATTCAGCTTCTCTGTCAGATACGTCAGGTTCGGGAAAAACACGATTGGCGACATCCTCAGGCTCTCATTCCCGTCAATGGTTGAGAAGATGGCCTTCTCTGCCGGCAAGGCCATGGTCAACCGCATGGCGGCGAACTACGGTACGGAAGTCGTCGGCGCCGCAGGAATCTCAAACAACATGTCAGGGCTTCTGACTGGAATCGATGTGGGAGTGGAAGACGGAGGCTCATCCATCGAGGGACAGCTGTATGGCACCGGAAACATAGAACGCACTGTGCGCGTCTACCGCCACCTGCTGGCAGCCGTCGCAGTGATCGGCTGCACGGGCTTTGTCGTGATGCGTCTTCTCACCGATCCGGTAGCCCGCCTCTTCTCGCTCTCAAGGGGCGGTTATGACCCGGCCTTCCACGAGATGATCTGCACACTGTTCCACTATGAGCTCTTCGGCTGCGTTCCACTGTCCTTCGCCTATGCGGGCTTTGCCCTCCTTCTGGGCATGGGAAAGACCAGGACCATTCTCATAATCAACCTGGCGCGCATCTTCATCTTCCGCCTCCCGGTGATCATGTTCTTCCAGAGCATAAGCACCCTGGGCTACGAAGCCGTGGGAATGACGATGGCGGTCTCAAATTCCGCCACCGGAATACTCACCCTGATACTGTGTGAACTTGCCATCCGCAGGGCGCGCTCAGCGTCTCCAGAAGTCGCGGGTAAGCAGCGCGTAGACAGTGAACAGCTCGAGACGTCCGACCAGCATAAGCCATGAGAAACACCACAGCGCCCACTGGGGATAGACAGCGAAAGTGAAGTCCGTGCCTATGCCGCCCAGTCCGACTCCGATGTTGCCGAGAGTCAGGAGGACTGAGGTGTGAACCGCAAGGAAGTCTATCTCTGTAAGGGAAAGGACCAGGGTTCCGATGATGGCATTTGTCACGTAGAAGCCGACAAAACCGGCAATTGACTGAAGCGTGTCACTGCTGAACGTGTCATCACCAAGACGGAGCACGGTGACAGAATTCGGGTGGATTCGCTTTGTGATCGAGTTCTTGAACAGCTGCATCATCGCCCCTATCCTGACGACCTTGATTCCACCGCCCGTGCTTCCGGCACAGCCTCCGACGTAGCACAGGACATAGAGCACGGTCTGTGCGAATATCGGCCAGTTGGAGTAGTTGGTGCTGGTGAAGCCTGTAGTCGTTATGTAGCTGACGACCTGGAATGCGGCATGCCTTATGGAATCTGAGAGATTGAAGATGCCCCTGGAGAACAGGCTGATCGAGACAAACAGCGTGCTGGCAAGCACGATCTTCCAGTAGAGCCTGTACTCTCCGTCGCGCAGCACCTTGCTGAACTTGCGCTGGAACAGCCGGTAATAGAGAGCGAAATTGCTGCCGGCGAGGAACATGAAGATGATGCAGATCCATTCGACATAGGCGCTGTTGTAGTAGGCGATGGAGGCATCATGCGGGACATAGCCTGCCGCGCCCATGGTTCCGAACATGACAGTGGCAGCCTCGAACCAGTCGAGGCCCCCGAGCATGAGGAGAATGACCTGCAGGGCCGAAATACCTGTATAGATTCCCCAGAGGATGAGGGCCGTCTCCTTTATCTTGGGCCTGAGCTTGTCCTTCGTCGGACCTACTGACTCTGCTCCGTAAAGTGCAGTTCCCCTGACGCCAAGCGCGGGAAGGACAGCCACGAAGAGAACGACAATGCCCATGCCTCCGAGCCAGTTCGTCATGTTCCTCCAGAAGAGGATGCCCTTCAGCTTCGAGTCGATTCCGACCATGGCAGTGGCTCCTGTCGTCGTGAAGCCGGACATGATCTCAAAGAAACACTGGGAGAAATTCTCCATGACGCCGGTGAAGTACAGCGGCAGCGAGCCGAAGAAGGTCAGCACGATCCAGGTCAGCGTGACGAAGAGATAACTGTCCTTGACCGAGACTTTCATATCGCAGGAACGCGTGATGAAGAGCCCGAGCCCTGAGACCAGGAACATGAGTGCAACTGTCCAGAAGAAGGCCATGAAACCATCAATCTCCCCGTATCCGAGGCTGATGGAGGCCGGTATGAGCATGATCAGGGCCATGAAGATCGTGATCAGGCTCAGCAGCCTTGTCACTGTCCGGGGATGCATCAGTCCTCCTCCCCGCCGCCGAAGAGGGACTGGACGAAGTCGTAGTCCTCATGCAGTGCGACAGCCAGGACGGTGTCCCCTTCCTGGAAGGCATAGTTTCCATCCGGGATGAAGTTGTCATCTCCGCGTCCGACACCTGCGATCATGACGCAGCCCTTGAGATCTATATCCTTCAGGGCCTTGCCCAGATGAACGAAATTCGACTTGATGACGTACTCATAGACCTCGATCTTTCCATCGAAGATTGAGTGGAGCGTGCGTACGTTCCCGCCCCTCATGATCTTCATGATCGCATCTACCGTCGCCTCTGTCGTGGAGACCGTGGCATCAACTCCGATGGCCTGGGCCAGCTTCACATAGCTCGTGTTCGTCTTTATCAGGGCAATTGAGCGCTTGGCACCCTGCGTCTTCGCATAGATGGACATGAGCACGTTGAGCTCATCGTTGTCTGTCATGCTGACGAAGAGGTCATTGTCCGCCAGATTCTCCTCATCCCAGAAGTTCTCGTCCGTGATGGCCCCGTTCAGGACCAGCAGCCCGGGATAGTACTCGCAGAATTCGCTGCAGATATCGCCGTCCTTCTCGACGAGAACCACGTTCTTGCGCATTTTCTCGGGAAGCTGCTTGATCAGGAACTTGCATATTCTTGTGGCTCCGACCAGGATGATGCGCTTCAGCTTCATCCCGGCATTGGTCACGCCGAAGAGCCGGTAAAGATCCTCCCTCTCATCATCGTCAAAGATGATCGCGACCTCATCCCCCTCCTCGATCACGGTGCGGCCGGTGACGGTGGCCACCTTTCCGCGGTGGCTGACTCCGGCGATGAGATAGCGTCCGGGATACTGCCGCTTGATGTCTATAAGGCTCTTTCCGGCAAGCACATCACCCTTTGAGATCGAACGCGTCATCACCAGGTAGTGGGCCTGAGGGAAGTACGTGATGTCACCGAAGATTCCGGACAGAATGATGTCCGCGATCTTCTCGCTGGCCTCCTGCTCCGGGTTCACTATATGGTCTATGCCGAGCAGGGAAAATGGCTGTCCGGACTCCTCGCTCATGTAGGTCAGTCCGCGTATAGTCGCTATTGTCCTGACATCCGGATAACGGCTCGTGACAATGCCGCAGCTGACAAGATTGACCTCGTCGCTGTCAGTCACTGCTACAACCATGTCGGCACTGGCGAGTCCGCACTCGTCCAGCATTTCGATATCGGTCGCCGAACCGCAGACCGCCATGCAGTCAAGCTTGTTCTGCGCAAGCGCGCAGCGCGCGGGACTGCTGTCGAGAAAGGTGACCGACTTGCCCTCCTCAATCAGGTGCCTGGCTAGGCGCAGTCCCCTGCGTCCCGCCCCGAAGATGATTACATTCACGGTTCGTGATTATAGATAAAGGGCAAGGGTAATTCCAAGTAGGCACAGAAAAAGCAGCTGAATCGTAGGAGTTTCATCAATAGTGTTTACAAAATGGCGGTTCCATTTCAGTAATACTTTTGACCTGAGTGCTATAATCCAGCCATGGGAGGTCAAAATCATGTCATCAGACTGCTTTGCGCCTGTGAGAAACAGACTGGGGTTCGGCTGTATGCGCTTTCCTGTCACAGCTGACGGAAAGATCGACGAGACAGAAGTGACGAGGATGGTTGACCGCTTCATCGAGAAGGGGTTCAATTATTTCGACACGGCCCATGGCTATCTGGATGGCCGCAGCGAGACCACGCTGAGGCACTGTCTGACCAGCCGGCATGACAGAAGCGCATACCTGCTTGCAGACAAGCTGTCAAACGGCTTTTTCGAGAAGGCAGAAGACATAATCCCGCTCTTTGACAGACAGCTTGAGAGGTGCGGTGTCAGTTACTTCGACTATTACCTCATGCATGCGCTCAATGCCCGGACATACAGCAAGTATGTCAGTGCTGATGCATTCAGGATCTGTGCCGGACTGAGGGAGGAAGGAAAGATCAGGCACCTCGGAATGAGCTTTCACGACAGCGCCGATGTCCTGGACAGGATTCTTGACGAACAGCCCGGCATCGAGTTCGTCCAGCTCCAGATCAACTATCTTGACTGGGAGAGTGAGACGGTACAGGCCCGAAAGTGCTATGAAACCTGTCAGAAGCATGGCAAGAAGGTCATCGTCATGGAACCCGTCAAGGGAGGAACGCTCTCCCAGCTCCTGCCTGAGGCGGACAGTGTCTTCGACCGTCTGGAAGGCAGAATGTCAAACGCGGCTTACGCCCTGCGTTTCGTCATGGGACTGGAGGACGTCAGCGTGATTCTCTCCGGCATGAGCACTCCTGCCCAGGTCGAGGAGAACACAGATCTCTTCCTGTCCTCCGGACCGCTCTCTGATGAGGAGATGAAGGCAGTGGATGAAGTTCGTGACATCACGCTGCGCCATGGTGCGATTGCCTGCACGGCCTGCCGCTACTGCACTGAAGTCTGTCCGGTCGGGATGCCCGTTCCCGAAATCTTCAGCCTGATGAACAGCGGCAAGGAGGAAGGCTACGACAGGATCACGGAAAAGACAAAGGCCGGAGACTGTCTGCACTGCGGCAAATGTGAGGCTGCCTGCCCCCAGCACCTCCCGGTGAGGCGCTATCTGGATCAGGCGGCATTCCGTTTTGAGAAGTGATGTCCGGATATGACAAGGCCGTCCGGAATGGACGGCCAGTGTCTTTCTTCCCGATTTGAACTTATCTCTTCGAGAACTGGAAGCGCCTTCTTGCACCGCGTCTTCCGTACTTCTTCCTCTCGACCATTCTCGGGTCGCGGGTCATGAAGCCGGCATCATGCAGTGCCTTCCTGTAGGCGTCGTTGTCGTACTCGCACAGAGCGCGGGCGATTCCATGGCGGCAGGCACCGGCCTGTCCCTTGATTCCGCCGCCGACAACGTTGATCAGGATGTCGAACTTGTCGCTTGTCTCCGTGACAGCCAGAGGCTGCTTCACGGTGAAGACGCTGATGGCGTCGACAAAGTACTCGTCAACAGGCTTTCCGTTGACTGTGATCTGTCCGTTTCCCTCTCTGAGGTAAACGCGTGCGACAGAGGTCTTGCGGCGGCCTGTTCCGTGTGCGAGATTCACAATTTCCTTCTTTTCAGCTGTTTTCTTGGCCATCTTGATTCTCCTTAAAGCTCAACCACAATCGGCTTCTGTGCTGCATGCGGATGCTGGGCGTCAGCGTAGACGCGCAGATTTGTGAACAGGGCCCTGCCAAGCTTTCCGTGGGGAAGCATGCCCTTGACGGCGTGCTCCATCGGGAAGGTGGGCTTCCTCTCGATCAGCTGACCATAGGTCTCGACCGACAGTCCGCCTGGATACATCGAGTGGCGATAGTACTTCTTATCATCAACCTTGTTGCCGGTTACTGTAGCCTTGGCCGCATTGATGATGATCACATAGTCACCCATGTCCTGGTGAGGAACATACTCAGGCTTGTTCTTGCCTCTGAGAATCCTTGCCGCCGCAACCGCGACACGACCAAGGTTCTTACCTTCAGCGTCGATCAGATACCACTTCTTCTCGACTGTCTTCGGCTTTACAAAAATAGTCTTCATGCCATTTTTCCTTAAATCTGTATTTCTCCCATACTCTTACCGGCGCATGGGCTCACCATTTCCGTCCAGGAGGAGAACAATCGCCGCCGAAAGCGGGGAAAGGCTTCTTAGGGCGCGTCAGGTCCACCTTCAGCCCTGGAGGAATCCCACACAGACCCGCAGGGGTCAAGAGAGCATAGGAAACGTGCTTCTCCGGATGGAGAGACACACTTTGCTACTCTATCGTTTTTCCCCCGGGCTTGTCCAGTCCCTGATCCAACTTTTCAAGGTTGCAGAACTTCGTGTTGTAAATAGCCTTCCGGCCGTTCTCGAATGCGACTCTGATTATTGTCTTGTCTCCCCTGTTCTCAGCACTGACGATGACACCGCGTCCGTAGTCAGGAGAGAGGACTGCGTCATCCACACAGAAGACAGTCCTGTTCTCGGCCCGTTCAGTCTTCTTCGCAGGCGGCTCGTGGAAAAGGCTGACTCCCGCGGCGCCCGGGGAGGCAGACCTCGGCTGGTAGGAATAGCGGTTTGTGTAAGAAGTCTGCGGCTCGCTGAAAGAGGTGCCTTCTGCCAGCGTGCCTTCATAACAGCCCTCGAAATCCTTGAAGAAACGTGTCGGATACTGGTACATCACCCTGCCCCAGAGCTTTCTGCGCTTGACCCAGGTCAGGTAAAGCTCGCTGCGGGCCCGCGTCACCGCGACATAGAGTATTCTCCTCTCCTCCTCTTCGTCCGATTCATTCATTGTCTCGCGGTTGCCGGGTATGATGTCATCCTCCAGTCCGGTGACGAAGACCCTGTCGAACTCCAGGCCCTTCGTGTTGTGCATCGTGATGAGTTTCACGACACTCTTGTCCGCAGAGATGCGGTTTGACTCCCCGTCTCCCGGAAGAGTGCTTGAGTCAAGCGTGATGGATTCCAGGAAATCAGCCAGACCTGACCAGGACGGCTGGAAGCTTCCCATTGCGGTGACCAGGGAGTTGATATTCTCAACCCTGGACTTGCTGACAAAGGGATCCGGATCATTCCTGTAGAGGGCAAGCAGCCCGAAGGAGTTTGCGCACAGGATGGCGAACTCATCAAGTCCGCCTCCCCTGTCCAGCAGCGCATGCGCCTCGTCATAGGCCGTCAGGAACTGACTCATGCCCTCCCTGGCCCTGGCCTTGAATGCGCCGGAGGCCAGCAGTGAGCGGCAGCTTGCGATGCAGTCCCCGCCCTCCGAGATGATTTTCTCGACAGAGGCCGCGCCGATTCCCCTGGCAGGTTTGTTGACGATTCTGGAGAAGGACACGTTGTCGCGGGGATTCAGCAGGACCGAGAAGACGGCGAGCATGTCCTTGACCTCCTCACGCTCATAGAAGCGCAGGGCTCCGACCAGCTGATACTGTATCCTGTAAGTGGCAAGGATTGTCTCGAATGAACGGGACTGCGCGTTTGTCCTGAAAAGGATCGCGGTATCCAGGCTTCCGAGGTCACGGCTTATTATGTTGGCGATCTTCAATGCCTCGTCATCCTCGCTGTAGCAGTTGATCAGGCGCGGTCTCATGCCCTCGCCGTTGTTGGTGAAAATGGTCTTGGGATGGCGGTCCCTGTTATGGCTGATCAGCTTCCCTGCCAGAGTGATGATGCTGCCGCTGGAACGGTAGTTCTCCTCCAGCTTGATTGTCCTGACATTGCTGTATGACTGCGAGAATGTCAGTATGTTCCTGATCTCCGCACCGCGGAACTTGTAGATGCTCTGGTCATCGTCACCCACGACCACAAGCTGGGTCTGCGGTCCCACTATGTTCCTGAGCAGCTCGAACTGGCTGCCGTTGGAATCCTGATACTCGTCAACCAGGATGAGCCTGTATCTCCTGTGCAGGGCCTGTCTGATGTCCTCGTTGTCCTCCAGCAGCCTGTTCGTGCGCAGGATCAGGTCGGCGAAATCGACGCACTGGTTCTCGGCGAGCTTGCGCTCATACGAGCGGTAATAGAAGCGGAAGTTCTCATACTGGCGGCAGACAGCGGCCATCCTGCTGTCCGTGGAGTCAGGATCGAGTCCCATGTCCTTCAGCAGGGATATCTTCCTGGCGTATTCCCTGATCACGGTCTTCTCGACTGACGGGAAAAGACTTGCCAGCAGGCTGATGCTGTCGCTGTCGTCATATATCTTGAATGAGGAGGGATAGCCTATGCGTGAACAGTAGCGGCGCAGCAGTCCTGCACCATAGGAATGGAAGGTCTTGATCTCCAGTCTGGACAGATCCGCATCCTCACCCAGCATGGTCTCCACACGGCTTCTCATCTCACGGGCCGCCTTGTTCGTGAATGTCACGGCAAGTATCTGCCAGGGGCCATAGTGCAGATCCTTCAGCGCGTGGACGATCTTGGTCGTGATCACGCGAGTCTTTCCACTTCCTGCTCCGGCAAGCACAAGCAATGTGTGGCTGTCGTCCAGCACTGCCTCCCGCTGGGGTCCGTTCAGGATGTCGAGATAGTTGTCATCCATTGATCAGCACTGCCTCCAGATCGAGACCCCGCACAGCCCTTATTCCGACATTGACGATGTCGCCTTCCCTCATGCCCTCTCCCATGATCACGGTGAGGCCGTCCACATCCGGTGCCTGGCTGTAGATGCGGGCGATGGCGAGATCCTCACCCTTTACCGGCTCCTCCACAAGGGCAGTGAAAGTCCGGCCGACAAAACGCTCAAGACGCGAGCACGTGATGGCCTCCTGCCTCGCCTCAAGCTCCTTCTGCCACCTTGCCGCCTTTCTGTGGGCCCTGTCATGCTCCTTCTGGCTGCGCATCGACCAGGCCGGAGTATCCTCCTCCCTCGAGTAAAGGAAGGAACCCATCCAGTCCAGCTCTGCCTCGTCGACAAAGCGCAGCAGGTCATTGAAGGCCTCCTCATCCTCTCCGGGGAAGCCCAGCATCAGCGTGCTTCTGATGACGGCATCCGGAAGCGCCTCCCTTATCCGTCTGACCAGGCTGACATAGGTCTTCCTGTCACCGGTGCGTCTCATGGGCCTGAGCACGGAGGGATGACTGTGCTGGAAGGGGATGTCAAAGTACGGCAGTATCTTCCTGTTCCTGCTGACGACCTCAAGCAGATCCATCGGGAAGGTATCAGGATGTATGTATAGCATGCGGATCACAAAGTTGCCCTCAAGTCCGGCAATCCTGTCCACGAGCTCGCTGAAACGGCTCTTCCCGTCTTCCCAGTCAGTTCCGTATGCCCCCAGGTCCTGGGCCACGAGGTTGATCTCATAGACACCATCCGCGATCAGGCCGCGGGCCTCGGCGATGATGTCCTCCTCCGGTCTTGATACAAGCGGTCCGCGGATCAGTGGAATGGCACAGTAGGCACAGCGGTGATTGCAGCCCTCGCTTATCTTCAGATATGCGCTGCCCTTTCTCGACATCAGATGGCGTCTCATGCAGTCATGCTTCGTCCTGTCAGTCTCAGGGCAGAGCCTGACCTGCCCCTCCGCCCTCTCCAGACTGTCCAGCAGCTGCGGGAAGAATGACAGGTCATGGTTCCCGAAGATGGCATCAGCCTCTGGAAGCTCTATTTCATCAAAGTAGCGCTGGGCCAGGCAGCCCGCCAGTATGATTTTCTTGTCCGGATAGCCGTTCCTGAAAGAGAAGAAGGTGTCAAGGGCCTCCTTCTTGGCGTCCTCTATGAAACCGCAGGTGTTGACTGTTATCACATCCGCCTCGTCCGGCCGTGAGGTCAGTGTGTAGCCGGCATCTTCCGCAAGAGTGGCCAGCACCTCGCTGTCCACCTGGTTCTTGGCACAGCCAAGGCTTTCAATGTAAATCTTCTTCATCAGATCCGATCTTAAGCCAAATGGCGGGCCATGGACAAGAATTCACAAAGCAGTGAGAATCCTGAGTGTCATGGACAGGATCATCATGCGCTGCAGCGCCCGCTCAAGCAGCTGTGCCGGGGAAATATCAGCCGGACTCGCACAGCTTGACAGGGGACAGGGAGTTCCCGGAATCTTCTTCGCGCCGCTTTCCGGCAGCCTGCTGGGACTGTACAACCCTCAGCAGGACATCATAGTACTTCATGAAAAGCTCCTTGACTGCGATGCCGGGACAAGGTTTCAGATAGCCCTGCACGAGTATGCGCACAGAATCAACTGGATGCGGAACTCCAGTCTCCTGCACGATGCAGGCTTCAGGGACATCTGCGCCTCTCTCGGCTGTGAGCCTGACTACGCGAGAGCGCAGGTCAGCCTGGTGAAGAAAGAAGGCATCCTGGACAGAATCCGGAAACTCCAGGCACTGACCCGGAGTCCATTCGAGGCAGAAAGCCAGAGCGCGATGCGCAAGGTGCGCCAGCTCATGGCAGCCTACAGCCTCACGGAAAGGGAAGACGAGGAGGACACGATCTACATGTGCGATCTCGTCACGGCCCGGCAGAGGATCCCTCTTGCCGACACCACACTGTGCACTATTGTCCAGAAGCAGACCGGCATCTACCTGATCAGGATCAAAACAGACGGACATGTCTGTCTCAGGGCCTATGGCTCAGGCGGTGAGCTGGAAGTCGCATGCTACCTTGTGGATGTGCTCAGAATGGCAATCGACAAGGAGCTTGCCAGGCGCAGACGCCGGGATCCGCAGCTCTACAGGGGCATTGTCGGGACCAACAGCTTCTATGCCGGAGTGCTCAGCGCACTTGAGGAACGCATCAGAGGGGACGAACAGGCAGGGGACAGCTCATCAAAGGCTCTGGTAGGCATCAGCAGGGGAAATGAGGAGAAGGCTCTCCGCCTGGTCTTCTCAGGAACCCGCATAGTCAGAAGAAGCCACAGCTACATCAGGAACAGCCAGGCCTATGAGGGAGGAAAGGACTTTGGTTCCTCGCTGAATCTGGCAAGAGGACTCAAGGGGGACGGAGGACATAAGGCTCTTCCACAACAGATGGCAAAAACCTAATATTGTGCCATGTTGACTCTTTATCCATCCCGGATCTCGGGAAGCGTGAGAATACCCGCCAGCAAGAGCCAGACGATAAGGGCCTGCCTGATCGCGCTTGCGGCCAGAGGGGTGTCCGTGATCAGACATCCTCTGTACAGCGGAGACACAGGCAGCTGTTTCACTGCCCTTGAGAGCCTTGGCTGCAAGGTTACGCATGACATGACCGGCGGCTGTGCCGTCATTGACAGCAGCAGGCTCACGGAAGAAAGCGACATCGTCCTTGATCTGGGCAACAGCGGAACGACGACCTACCTCATGTACGGGATTCTGGGCACGCTCGGTCTTGGACGAATCACTGTCACCGGGGATGAGCAGCTGTGCCGCAGGCCCATCGGAGCACTGGTGTCAGCCTACCGCGACCTGGGTCTTGAGGGGGAATGCAGGACAGGCTGTCCTCCGGTCACGCTCTCAGGCAGGCTCACCGGAGGCAGGACCAGCATCGAGTGTCCGACCAGCCAGTATCTCTCGTCACTGCTTCTGGCGCTCCCTCTTGCCGAGAGGGACAGCGAGATCGAGGTCCCGCTGCTGTATGAGAAACCATATGTCCGCATGACCCTCGACTGGCTTGATGCTCAGAAAATCGACTACTGGATCTCCTCCGATCTGCAGAACGTGCGCATAAGGGGAGGACAGCAATGGCACACATTTGACCGCGGTGTGCCGGCTGACTGGTCATCTGCCGCCTTCTTCCTGGCAGCTGCGGCACTGACAGGATGCAGGCTCACCCTCCAGGGTCTGGATGCCTCCGACAGTCAGGGAGACAAGAGGATGGCCGGAATACTTGAGGATATGGGCTGCTTTGTGGAATACGGCACTGACAGTCTCACAATCCAGGGGCCGGAGAAGCTGTGCGGAGGCTGCTACGACATCAATGACATCCCGGACTGCCTGCCCATTCTGTCAGTGCTGGGAGCCGTGACGGACAGTCCGCTGACACTGACCAACGTGGCAAACGCCAGGATCAAGGAGACAGACAGAATCGCGGTAATGGCGGAAAACCTCTCTCTGCTGGGACTTAAAGTGGAACAGGTGGAAGACGGTCTCACCGTCTACCCCGGGAAGCTTAAGGGAGGCGTGACGGTGCCGTGCCGCGGGGACCACAGGATAATCATGGCCTTCTCCATTCTCTCGCTCGTGACAGACGGAGGCCTGACAATTGATGACGAGAGCGCATCGGCTGTTACATTCCCTTCATTCTACAGCCTGCTCGACAGCATAAAGGAGGACAAACGGAAATGAGAGTTGATCTGAGATCGGACACATTCACCCTGCCCACACAGGGCATGAGGGACGCGATCTACACGGCTGAGGTCGGCGATGACGTTTACGGCGAGGACCCGACCGTCAACAGGCTGGAAGAAACCGGTGCCGCGCTCAGCGGCAAGGAAGAGGCGCTCTTCGTCTCTTCAGGGTGCATGGGCAACCTGATTGCAATCGCCCTGCAGGCAGGACGCGGAACAGAGGTCCTGTGCGCAGGAGAAAGCCATATCGTCTGCCATGAGATAGGCGCGCTGTCCTCCCTGGGCCAGACACAGCCCACGATTGTCGAGAGCACTAAAGACGGTCTGATCATTCCTCAGGCCCTGGAAAAATACCGCAGGAGCCGCAGCTACGACATGGCGGACAGGGCACTCGTGGAAGTTGAGAACACGACAAGCGGAGTCATCTATCCTCTGGAAGATCTGAAAAGGATACACTCATTCGCGAAGGACAACGGGATGAAGGTCCACATGGACGGGGCAAGGATCTTCAACGCCGTCGTCGAAACAGGCATCCCTCTTGACAGGTGGGCCTCCTGCTGCGACACGGTCACATTCTGCCTCTCCAAGGGACTCGGTGCCCCGATGGGCAGCCTGCTGTGCGGCACAAAGGAATTCATCGGCAGGGCCCGCAGGATGAGGAAGCTTCTGGGCGGAGGCATGAGACAGATTGGCTTCATGGCCGCGGCAGGTCTCTATGCGCTTGAGAACAATGTGGACCGCCTGGCAGAAGACCACGCCCATGCGCTGAGAATCCGCAGGGCACTTGAGGAGACAGGCTGGGCCAGAATTGAACGCTTCGGCACGAACATGGTCTTCTTCTCCACGTCCGGCATTGGGGAGGATGAAGTCGTGAGACGCTTCGCACAGAAGGGAATCATCTTCGCCGTGGATGCGGGCATGTGCCGTATGGTCACGAGCATAAACGTTGATGATGCAATGACAGACTATGTCGTTAATGAAATAAGGAGCTTCCAGCCATGAATGATTTTTCAAAATCAGTGGACAGGCGCGCCTTCTCAAGCGAGAAATGGAATCGCGCAAGCATTGCGGGCATCTGCGGCAATCCTGATGCCCTTCCCTTCTGGGTCGCGGACATGGACCTGCGTGTCAGCAGCGACATTTCTGCTGCCATGCACCGCGAGGCGGATCTCGGGGTCTACGGATACCGTGACAGCGGAGCCCTGAAAGGACTCTTCATCAACTTCATGCGCGAGCGGCATGACACAGTGCTGGATGAGGACAGGGTCAGTTTCGCACAGGGCATGCTCCACGCGATAGCGCTGGCACTGAACCTCTTCACGAAGGAGGGGGACAGAGTGCTGCTCCCCTATCCAAGCTACCATCCCTTCATCGACATGATCACGAAGAACAACAGGATCATCGCCCCTTACCATCTGAAGAGAACCGCCAGCGGTTTCGCTCTGGACATAAGCGCTTTCGCGAAGGCAAGCGAGGGCGCCTCATGCATCCTCTTCTGCTCTCCCCACAACCCGACCGGAATCGTGTTCAGCGAAGACGAGCTCAGGGCAGTCCTGACGCTTGCCAGGGACAGGGGGCAGGTGGTGCTGTGCGACGAAATCCACGCTGATCTGGCCCACCCTGGACACAGACACATTCCGCTGATAAAGGCAAACGAGGATGTCGGTGCCAGAGTTGTCGGTTTCGCAGCGGCCTCCAAGAGCTTCAACATAGCCGGAGAGCACTGCGCCTTCGCCCTCTTCAGCGACAGTGGAATGAGGGAGTGCTTCGAGCGCGCCCAGCAGCGGCTCTATCTCACCCAGCCGGGCTACAGCGTGGCAGTCATGGCGGAGCAGGCCTACGGCAAGGGGCTCGAGTACAACAGGGCCCTGTGCCAGGCGCTGAAGGACAAGCTGGACAGGCTTGAGGACTTCATGACCAGCCGTACGCCGGAACTCAGGCTCTGCAGGCCTTCCGCCTCATTCATCGCCTTCATCGACTGTTCCGCGATCATGGACCGCGTGAGGGAAGACAGAAAGGCCAGTCCCGGCTTCTATGGAGAGAACTATATGCTGAGCCACTTCTTCGGCTGGCACGGCGGCATCTGCATGAACGACGGCACCTGGTTCGGCGGAGATGACTATGAGGCCTATGTACGCTTCAACTTCGGCTGCGGCGACGATCTGCTGGAAGAAGGTCTCAAGGGGCTTGAGAAAGCTGTTGCGGCAGTCCGCTGACAGTCTCACCGCTGCTGTTCCAGAACACATACGGGGACTTCTCCCGCAGATAGAAAAGCGTTCCGACGCACTTTCTGTGGAAGATGTCCTCCATTGCCCTGAGGTAGGTCACGACCTGCCTCTTGTGTTTCTCACGGCTCCTTGATCTGTCGCTCTTGTAGTCAACGACCAGCAGGACATCGCCAAAATCCACCAGAAGGTCGACCACGCCTTCCCATACTGTCTGTTCTGCCTCATCCCACGAGAAGAAGCGGTATTCAGTGCGCATCGGGAAACGGGAAATGTCCTTATAGAACCCGGAAGAGAGGAAGTTGTCCGCAAGCTCTTCCAGATCCTTTCTGGCAAGTCTGCCTTCCGGCCCGGAGAAAAGAGGTGCGCTGAAGACCTGGCCGGCATCGAGGCCGCTGACCGTCATCTCGAGATAGGCATGCACTGCCGTGCCGAAGGCGGCGGCACGCTCGCTGTCCGTCCACAGTCCATCGCTTGCGAGCGCACAGAGCATCTCGTCATCATCGGCACTGAGATCATCGTCACTGGGCCGGGCAGTCGCGGGACGCGAGGTGAAAGTCCTGAACTCATACTCCGAAGCCTCCTTCATCAGGGCCTCAAGCCTGTCGCGCCTGACTGAACGCGGTCTGCCCTGAGGCGCCCTGATCGGCAGCAGCCTCACGGCCGGATCCAGAGAGGAGCCGTCAGGAGACCAGCCTGCCGCACTGAGATAGGAATTGAAGAACTGGCCGTTGGCGGAGGACAGTTTCCCGTCCTTGTTCAGCTGGTACAGTCCGCTGATTACCAGATGTCTTTCAGCCCTGGTGGCAGCCACATACAGCAGTCTTCTGATCTCGGCCCCGGCTCTCGCCTTCGCATCTTCGGACAGGATGCGGTTGAGATCTTTTGCCGCAGTGGCGACCACCTGTCCCTTCCAGGAGAAGATGTATTCTGACTGCCCGCCGCTGTCACGGCTGCCGCAGCTGGCAAGGATCACGATCGGGAACTCCAGCCCCTTGCATGCATGCACTGTCATCAGCTGCACGCCCTGCCGCTGCTCGCGCAGGAATGAAACCTCGTCCAGCTTGCTGCGGCTTCCCAGGTTATCGCGCAGGAAGGCGGTGAAGGCCGTAAGCCCCAGACCCCGCTCATCATAGAGTCTGGCATAGGAGAGCAGATACTCGAAATGTTCCTCAAAGCCCTCGTAGTCACTCCGGCTTGCCAGAAAAGCCCAGTAGCCTCCCTCGTAGTACATATACGACAACAGCTGTGCCGTACTGGAGCGGAAGGCCATTGATGAGAGTCTGTCCAGCAGAGAGGAGAAGGCTGCATAGCGCCTGCTGTCCTCACCGTCAGAAAGCTGGCCGCCATTGAGGAGCGCAAGCACCGCCTCATCCGACAGCCTTGCGAAAGGACCCCTGAGACAGGCGGCAAGGGCAAGCCTGTCATCAGGGTGGACCACAAGCTGCAGGAGGCTGTAGAAATCTCCGGATACAGCCTGCTGCATCAGAGAACGGCTCACTGTAACCTGGTAGTCCACGCCGTGGCGCTTCAGTGCCAGCTCGAAGGCGGTCTGATGAGTCGACCTGGCAAACAGGATGGCTATATCTCCGGCAGCCGGACGCCTGCCGTCCACCAGATAATCATCACTGTTCAGCATCCTCTCCACCAGCGAGGCGACGGCCTCAGCCTCGGCTTCGTCAAGTTCCAGCTCGCCGCACTCCTCTGCCAGCACTCTGCGGTCGGCGCACATGAGCGTGACTGAGGTGGAGGTATCATCCTGATTCCAGGCCTCCGTCTGTGTGTACTGCGCCTCGAAATCCCGGTCAGAAGAGGCGAAGACCCTGCTGAAGACCCGGTTGAAATGGTCTATCAGATACCGGGTGCTCCTGTAGTTGATGCTGAGCTCCAGATGACCGCCCGGCTGTCTTCCGATTTCCTTCTGGAGATTGCGGAAGACAGAGACATCAGCTCCTCGGAAAAGATAGATGCTCTGCTTTTCGTCCCCGACGAAGAAGAGCTTTGACTCCTCAAGCTCATCGATGGTCGGCACCCGTCCGTCACAGGACAGGTCCAGCCTCTCACTCAGCAGATAAAGCAGGTCCCTCTGCTGGCTGTTGTTGTCCTGAAACTCATCGATCATGATGTACTTGAAGCTTTCCTTGAAATGCTTCCTGACACCGGCATTGGTCTTCAGGATATCGATGGCAAGGGCCATGGCGTCTGCGAAGCCGATGGCGGCCGTACGCCGCTTCTCGGCATTGAGCAGCAGGGAAAACTTGTATACGGCATTCTGCAGCGGACTCTCCACCCCCTCTTCCAGCACCTTGACCAGCACATCATACTTCCCGGCAAGCGGCCTTGCGGTGTCGATCCACGCCTTGTCATCCGCTGTGGCGGCACGCTTGTCAAAGGCACATACATCTGATACCGGGGAGAGTTCCTCCAGCCTGGAAAGGGACAGCTCTGCCGCCGCCCGGTTCTTCTCGCTCTTAGCATCAGTCAGATGCCCCAGTGCCTCGCAGAGCTTCTCCTTTGCATCCAGGAGCATGGGCTCCAGACTCTCATGCAGGAGAGCGGCAGCCCTGGCGGGACTGCAGTCATCCACCAGTGTCACACTGGAATCTATCACGGAAAAGAACCTGTCGACGACATCAGAAGGGCTGTACAGGGCTGCCAGGGCAGCTGTCTCCCTCCTGTTTGCGGCTTTCGAGAAAAAACTGTCAGCCAGACGCATGAGTCTGCGCCGTCTCGCGATCGCATCATCCTCCAGCGTAAAACTTGAGACAAGGCCGTAGCGCATGCAGTCCAGGCGCACGATACGGGACACAAATGCATCAAGCGTGGAAATCGTGGCGTCAAGCAGCCGCGACCTCTCACTGTCATCGACCAGAGGGCTTCCGCTCACGAGCCGCTTGATTCTCTCGTTCATCTCAAGAGCCGCCTTCCTTGTGAAGGTGAGCGTCAGTATCTCATCACAGTGTGCCCGCCTCTCCGCCACAAGACGCAGGAAGCGGATGGACAGCACAGTCGTCTTTCCGCTTCCGGCACCTGCGGACACGACAGTGTTTCCATCGGCCATCACGGCCGCGTACTGCATGTCATCAAGCCTCTTTCCGGCAGCCTTCTCCAGTTCTTCCCTTGTCATTTAGCGTAATACCTCCTGCGGCAGACTGCGGCGTAATCACACCTCTGGCAGTTCTCACGCTGCCTCGTGAGCGGCCAGCGGCCCTCAAGGTAGCCTTCCCTTGCGCTGCGGACTGCATTCTCCATCTGACTGGTAAGGGTCTTCAGCCTCTCCTCATCGACACCGCCGCCACTTCCGGGCCTGACCTCAGGTTCCAGGCGCGGTTTTCCGTCATCCGTACGCACAAGGTAGTAGACCAGCCTGTCACTGCTGACGCTGCCCTTTCCTTCCTTCGCCTCAAGCATCTTCCTGTACATCAGAAGCTGATAGCGCGAGGCTGAGGGTGCACTCTTCTTCTTGAAGTCCACGAGTATGTATGAATCAGCATCGGCAAGGACCGCATCCATTCTTCCGTTCAGCTCACCGTCACTCAGCGTGACCTCGCAGCCCTGTGGCACAAGACCGCTGCCGAAGGCCTCCATCATCAGCCCGGGAAAGGCCTCCAGCCCTTCCTGATAGTTCGCTCTCACATACTCTTCCATATAACCGGTGAAGCCGGCCTTCTCCAGCTGCTGTGAGAGAAGCTGGCTGATCCGGTCCCTGTACTCGTCAAGCAGGGCCGGCACAAGCGGTTTTTTCCTGTTCTCCTCGAGAAAGAGCTCCAGCACGCCGTGCAGAAGCTGGCCGAGTGCCCTGACATCGAAATCATCAGCGCGCCACTCCTCGCTCCTGATGCGGGCGGCGGCCTCCATCGCAGCGGCGAAGGGACACTTCTCATACCTGCTCACCGCAGAATAGCTGAAACCGTTCTCAGGCACCGGCAGCGGATGGGCAAGACCGCCGTCAAGACGCAGCTGATCAGGCAGTGCCCGGAAAGCGCCGCCGCTTGCCAGAAGACTTCTGGCCTGCCGGGGGAACAGCGCTGATGAGGCATTGTGCCCGCAGTCCTCGACCCGTCCGTCCCGGGTGAAGTGAAATGGAGCCATCGCAGGGCCGGCCCAGGTCTCACGGGACGTGCTGAGCCAGACCTCGTCCGCACTGTTCGAATAGGCGGCGAACAGCGCCTCTCCAGCCTCCCAGGTCCGCCTGCGGCTGACTTCAAAGTCGTCCAGGAAGGGCCAGTCCTTCTCCTCTGCCCTGCTGTTGGCATCACTGAGGGCCAGGACAAAGCGGTGCGGAACATACAGCTGGTAGTCATGCGTGTACCTGAACACCCTGATTCCAGCGCTTCTGTGCTGGCTGACATAGCTGACAGAGGAGAGGGCGCTTATGAATATCCGCCAGATGTCCGAGGCAGGCTCATCCAGTGCCGACAGCACGGCTCTGAGGCTGTCGTACCGGTCCAGGATAAAGGAATAGACTTCACTGTCCGCCTCGTTCCCGCGCAGCTGCTGTGACCCGAAAAGATAACTCGTCAGTCCCTGCAGGGCAGCCAGGAGCCGGTCAGGATCATTTTCCGTCGTGATCGAGCGCACATACGATTTTATCAGTCTGAAATGATCAGAAAGCTCCCTGTCGCACAGCCGCCGGGCCAGATCATGGGCACTGTCGCTCTGGATGCAGTTGTCGCACATGCGTCTGAGCAGCCGCCGGTTCAGGTCCATGACTGTTCCGGTGTACGGAAGCGACCTGTCAAGCAGCAGGGCCTCAAGTGAGCGGAAGTCAAAGTCACAGGAGGCAAGCTCCCCGACCGCACTCAGATAGCGGCCCACGGGCGTGCTGCGCAGGTCCGCATCCTTCTCGTATGACAGCGGGATATCCCTCAGTGCGGCCTCACTGTCCAGGTATGGCCGGAGCCTGTCAACATCAGGCGATGAGATGATTATGTCCTCAAGCGGAACACCCTCAGCTCTCAGCTCGTCAAGCCGGTCGAACACCGCGGAAAGCTCAGCTCTCTCGTTGTCGAAGCGCCTGAGCACAAGCGGCTTCTCCTGCGGCACATCCAGCACCCTGACGAAATCACACTGTCCGATGGCGGAAAGCAGGCGCTGCATGTTGATCTCCGCCCCGCCCCACACAAGCCACCAGGTCTTCGCCCTGTCGCCGCGGAATGAGGCAGCACTCTTTTCAAGCCAGGACTCCTCATAGTAGCCGTACCTGTCCATAAAGTCCTGGTAGGCAGCCGCTGTCAGCATCAGATCGTGCTGAAGTCCTTCGTCCCTGAAACGCACAGCCTCCCCGTGCAGATGGGGCAGCACCGAGGCTATGTATGAGGCAAGCGCCTCGGGCGGCATCCCGTCCCCGCCAAGGCGGGAAAACCGGACACGGCTCTTCACAAATCTGTTGGCGAACACTGTCCTGACAATGCTGTCCGCGCGTTTCGCTGATCCCGTATCAGGGCTGAAGAGGGCACTGAAGGAGTCGAAGCTGATCACCCGCGATGCGTCAGCCGAGCACTTGTGCTGGCGGCACCACTCAACAATCAGATGGCGCGCCGAACGCTGGGTCGGCATGACCAGCACATTCTCATCACTGCCAAGCAAACTGTCTATCCTCAGATCCAAAATTCCACCTCCGGCCCTTTTCTGCTATGATTGACCATCATGCGCGCCTTCCAACTCGTGGCAATCACGGTACTGTCCACAATTTTCGGCATACTTGCAACGCCGCCAGTCTCGGCCATTCTGGCCCTGACTGCCGCAGATAGTGGCATTCTAGCATTTGTGGTGCTCAACACGCCACACATTCTGATGCTTGTCTTCGCGCTCTTCTCCTGCCGGCTGGTGATGGGCTGGAAGCCGGGCATGATACTGCGCGATGACGGGAGGGCTGACTGGAAGGTGCTCGCCTCCGGAGTGCTTTCAGCCCTTTGCGTCCTGGTTGCCGGCATGCTCCTGACTGAAGGGGTGCAGCCAGTCAGTGCCCCTGCTGCAAGGCGGCTGGCCTTCCTGTGTGCCGCACTGGTGCTGACTCCGCTGCAGGCACTCTCGGAAGAGGTGGTGTTCAGGGTCCTGCCGGTGCGTGCCGTCACGGGCGGAAGTCTGGACTGCCCGCCGTGGAGACAGATTGCAGCCAGCCTTGTCTCGGGACTGCTGTTCCTTGCCCTCCACCTTTCCAACAACGAGTTCTCGCTGGGGCTGAACAAGGTCCTTGTTGCCCTGTACTACTTCCTGTTCGGTGTCCTGGGAACGCTTACATCCTTCAGAAAAGGAGGTTTTGAGGCCGTATGGGGCGTTCATCTTGCAAACAATCTCTTTGTCGCACTTGTACTGAACTACCCCGGCAGTCCCTATGTGACGCCGAGCCTCTTCACCCGCGGCACTCCGCTGAGCATGCCAGTCCAGCTCGTTCAGCTCGTGCTTATCTTCACACTGGTAACATTCATCCCGCATCCGGGGTTTAAGAAAGAAATAAAGGAATCGGACTATGGCCAAAGGGAAATCTAAGAAAAAGAAACATGTCGTACGCCGTCTGCTGCTGCTTGTCCTGCTTCTGCTGCTGATCTTCGTCGCGCTCTGTCTTGTCACGCCGTCACAGAAGGAAATGGCGCTCGCAGGCACTGCTGCAGGAGAAATTGCGGATCTCGAGCTTCCGTCCCCTGTCGAGGGAGAGCAGATAATCAGGCACACAGGCTATACGCTGAGCTATAACGAGGAAGCTGAACAGCCCAGCTGGGTCGCCTACTGCCTCACCAGGGATGAGGCCTTCGGGAATGCCGCCGAGAGAGAAGACAATTTCCGTGAGGACAGGGCCGTACGCACGGGTTCGGCCACTCTGGATGACTACCGTTCAAGCGGCTATGACAGGGGCCACATGGCGCCTGCAGCCGACTTCAAATGGTCCGCAGAGGCAATGAGCGATACATTCTACCTGTCCAACATGTCACCTCAGGACGGCGGCCTGAACCGCGGGCTCTGGGCCGATCTTGAGGCCATCGTCAGGCAGATGGCCGTAGACAACGAGAAAGTCTATGTTGTCACAGGACCTGTGCTGACAGACGGTCCTTTCAGGACCATCGGGGAGAACAAGGTCGCAGTGCCAAACCAGTACTACAAGGTCGTTCTGGACTACACAGATCCGGACATAAAGGCCATCGGCTTTGTCCTGCCAAACGAGAAATGTGAGGAGGATATCCAGTATTACGTGAGGACTGTCGACGAAGTGGAGGAGCTCACCGGACTGGACTTCTATCCTGCTCTCCCCGATGAGGTAGAAGAGATTGTCGAGTCCACGGTCGACATCCAGGCCTGGTCCTTCCGCCAGTTCAGCTCCTCATCCAGAAGCGATGACTACACTCCGGGCACCGTGACAGATTCATCGGGTGCCACCGCAAGACTCCAGAACGCGTTCAACGAGGTCTTCTACACGATCAAGGAGGAAGTCTTCTCTGCTCTTGGTATTTCTGATCTCGCCAGGACTTTCGGCCTGATCTGACGGAATCACATGTTCCGGCCATTGCCTGAATGTGGGAATGGCTGGAACAAGCACCCCCGCTAATGATAGATTTGCCAGTTGCGAACACATATGAACATACTCAGGCAAATTGCTATCATTTTCTCCATCTGTCTTGCGGGAGAGGCTGTCAGCCAGCTGCTGCCCTTTCCCTTTCCATCGGCGATCAGTGCGATGCTGATCATGCTCGCCGCGCTAGCAAGCGGCATACTGAAAGTTGACCACATCAAGCAGAAAAGTGACTTCCTGCTGTCCAATATGGCCTTCTTCTTCATTCCGGCAGGAGTCGGCGTCATGCGCTACTTCGACACTGTCGCACCTATCTGGCTGCCGCTTCTTGTCATCATCATCGCAACGACAGTGATCGTCTTCCTGACCACGGCGCTCGTCGTCTCGCTGGTACTCCGGCTTGAGAGAGGAGAGGCCGAGTGATGGAAGCTGTCTGCTCAACGCCTTTTTTCGGCATCACGATATCGATAGTCGCCTACACCATCGGGACCTGGGTACACAGGAAGACCAGGCTGGCCATCCTCAATCCGCTGCTCATCTCCTACCTTATCATCATTCCTTCTCTCCTGCTGCTGGACATCCCTTTGGAGTGGTATGAGGAGGGAGGACAGATCATCAGCCTGTTCCTGTCGCCGGCCACAGCAGTGCTTGCCATCAGTGTCTATCAGCAGAGGCAGCTGATCAGAAAGCATCTTGCTGCAGTGATCGCCGGAAGCCTGGCCGCATCGGCAGTATCGATGCTGTCTGTCTGGCTCATGTGCAGGCTCTTCGCCCTTGATGACGCGCTCACCTCTTCGCTGCTGCCCAAGAGCGTCACCACACCGATGGCGATCGCCGTCTCTGACAGCCTCGGCGGCATTGAGTCAATCACTGTCATCGCAGTGATACTCACAGGCATCTGCGGCAGCATACTCGGGCCTGTCCTGATCAGGATCTTCCGCATCAGAAACGAAATTGCACAGGGCATGGCATTTGGAGCTGCAAGCCATGCGGTCGGGACAAGCCGGGCCGTCGAGATGGGAGAAATCCAGGGCGCGCTGTCTTCTGTCTCTCTGGTTGCAAGCGGAATCATGACAGTGCTCCTTTCGCTGCTGCTTGTCTGAGTACAGGACTTTGTAAGCAGGACTTGTTTTTCATGACCGTCCTGCAGCTGTCCATCAGTTAAAGACTTGAGTCAGGACACACAGCCAGCGCATATTCCGGACAGCTGCGGCACGGGCCATTTTGTAAGGACCAGGAATTATCAGCAGCAAGGGCCGGTTTTCCTTTGCCGCAGCGTCAAGTCATGCATATACTTCAGGTATGGAAAAAGTCACAGTCCTGTACAATGGTAAGTCGTATCCGGTTGATAAGGGCACAAAAGTCAAGAACTTCTTCGGCCTGGGCGGAGACTATGACAGCAACCCGATTGTCGGCGTCCTGCTGAACGGGGAGTTCAAGGGCCTTGACTACAGTCTCGTATACAAGACCACGAGACTTGAGCCGGTCAGGCTCTTCAGTCCGCTGGGCAAGAGGATCTACAGGCATTCGCTGTGCTTCCTGCTCTCATATGCCGCGTCAGTCCTCTACCCGGACAGGCATCTTGAGATCGGTCACAGCCTGGGAGACGGCTTCTATTTCCGCTTCACGGATGCGGCTGTCACTGAGGCGGACATCAGCGCGCTTTCTGATCTGATGCACAGGACTGCAGAGGCAGACATGCCGGTGACGAAGGAGAAGATCCCCTACCTTGAGGCGCTTGAGGTTTTCAACAAGCGCACCAGCCGCCACACAAAGGAACTGCTTGAATCAAGAAATGACGGGGACATCACCGTCTACAGCCTTGACGGCTATACTGACAGCGCATATGAGCCGCTGCTGCCCTCGACAGGGCTGCTGCGGGTCTGGGACCTGAGAACATACGGCGGCGGCCTGCTGCTGCGCTACCCGCAGTCCAGGGATTTCAGCCGCATCCATGACTTCGAGGACAACCCCCTGCTCTACTCGGTCTTCCGGCAGACGGCGCAGGACAACAGGATTCTTGAGTGCGAGTCACTCGGACAGCTGAACAACATCATCCTCTCAGGCAGGACAGGGACTCTCATACAGCAGTCTGAGTGCATGTTCAACAACCGCATCGCGCGCATTGCGGACGACATCAGATCCCGTGACAGTGTCAGGATCGTATATATCGCAGGCCCCTCCTCTTCCGGTAAGACCACCTTCTCCCTTAAGCTTGGCCTCCAGCTGAAGACACTGGGATTCAGGCCAGTGAAGATCTCGCTTGATGACTACTATTTCTCCCGTGAGAAGGTACCTCTGGACAGCGACGGCAACAGGGACTATGAGGCACTTGAGGCGCTTGATCTGGACTTCTTCAGAGAAAACCTGGATGACCTTGTGAGAAAGGGCCGCTGCCGTCTTCCGCACTTTTCGTTCAGGGAGAACAGACGGCACATGGCAGATGAGTACACTGTGATGGACGATTCAACTGTCCTTCTTGTCGAGGGAATACACGGTCTGAATCCCGCGCTTGCACCTGATGTCGGCTCCAGTCTGACTTACAAGGTATACATCTCCGCTCTGACCGGAATGATCATTGATGACCACAACAGGATCAGCACAACTGACAACAGAATCATCAGGAGGATCGTGCGTGATTTCAGGACAAGAGGGGTCAGGACTGAGGAGACGCTGACAATGTGGCCCAGTGTTGAACGCGGCGAGAAGACACACATCTTCCCCTACCAGAACAATGCTGATGCGATGATCAACAGTGCGATGCCTTATGAGTTCGCGGCACTGGCTCCCCAGGCCCTCAACCTGCTGAGATCGGTCAAGCCGGATGCTGAGTATGCTTTTGCCACCGCACGCAGGCTGCTGAAATTCCTCGAGCTCTTCTACACGATACCGATGGACATGATTCCCTCGGACTCCATCACGAGAGAGTTCCTTGGTGGCTCAGTCTTCGGAGCCATCTGATGACCTGAAGACCAGCAGCTTGCTGATCACATAGTTCAGGATGATCACGACAACGTTCGAGGCAACCTTCATGACAAGGTTCGGCAGATGC
Source organism: uncultured Spirochaetales bacterium (assembly GCA_944390045.1). Lineage (GTDB taxonomy): Bacteria > Spirochaetota > Spirochaetia > Sphaerochaetales > Sphaerochaetaceae > Bullifex. Next base: position 26,598 of record CALXOO010000011.1, read on the forward strand.
AGCATGTCAACAGCTACAATCATGAAAAGCGTATCGAAGGCGCCGGTTGCAATCCGCCCTGCGAAGAAACCGGCAGCCTCTGCCAGAAGCGCCGCGGCTCCCTTTCTGTCCGAGTGGAACACGAAGGCCCTGTTGGTCACGTAGGCGAAAAGCACAGAGAGCAGCCATGCAAGGATATTCGAGACAAGCACTGACCAGCCAAGGGCCATTGTACAGATGGCATATACGACAATGTTGACAAGTGTGGTCAGCCCGCCGAAGACAAGATAGGACATGACCTCACGGACTCTTGAATTCATGACAAACCTCCGGACCCGGGTATTATCACATGCTGATGTGATATTGCCAACCTCAGCATGCGGCTTCAACTTCAAGATGAAATATAAACATCCTAATACGGTATTAATCATTCAAGATTATACATACTGGAACAGATAAGGCATTCTCCGCCGGTACATGCAATGTCATATGACTGTGTAAGGACTGTCCTCGGGGGAAAAGATAATCTGGAGAAGATGGCCGGCGGGGGAAGTGTCCGCCGGCTGTGCGATGATCAGAATTTCTCGAAGCTGGCGACATCCAGCACGAAGACAGTCGCGCCTCCTGCATTTGTGGGGACTGTCACATATGGTGTGCCGACACCGTTGCTGCTTCTCACCATTGAAGGAGCGACATAGGGCATCTCATCCACCCTCTTGCCTGCATACTTCCTGAGTATTTCCATCACCTGGGGAATCTTGTCATCCTCAGTTCCTACTATGATAGATGTGTTGGACTTCTTGAGAAAACCGCCGATAGTGCTGAGCTTAGTCGCAAAAAAACCGGCCTCATTGAGGGCAGTGACTGTGATGTCCTCATCTATCTTGCTAATAATGGCGAATACCATCTTCATGGGTCACCTCCTTGATTTCTACCAATTATAATCGAAAAGTGGACAACAGGCCAAATACTTTGCGGATTTGCTGCAGTTTATGAAGTTCTTCTTCACTGTCATCAGCCAAGCCGGCTGACAAATTCCATCAGAGGCTCAAGAACTCCGGCACCTGTCTTCCGTCCGATCTGATATACTCTCTCAAGATTGTTCTCATCCTTCTCCACAGCCTTGATGTTCAGAGCCTGCGGAGGCTGGATGACAAAGACCCTTCCGGCCCTGACTCTCTCGTCAATCGTGCGCAGTGTGCGGTTGTATACGATGTGGCGCTTCTCCATCGTCTCCATGAAGGCCGGATACTTCCTGCCGTACTTCAGCCTCATCAGGGGGAGCATGCTGTTCTTCTCCTTCACGAAGCCCGCCGGCTGTGTGAGCAGGACCACGTTATGATCAAAGCCGAGACCTTCCATGAAATCGAGCGCGATCGGGTCAGAGCAGCCGCCGTCCAGGTAACCGTGTCCGTTTATTTCCACGATCCTGCTGACGAGCGGCATCGAGGCAGAGGCTCTCAGGAAAAGCAGGTCCTCCTCAAGACCGGTCGTGCATTTGTGGAAGTGACATTTCCCGGTATCCATGTCAGTCGCACCCGCATAGAAGTTCATCGGGCTGTCTGTGAATGTCTTTGTATCGAAGACATCAAGTTCGAATGGAATGCGCCGGTAACCGAAGTCCGCGCCGTAGAGGTCACCGGTGCGTATGAGAGAATAGAGCGAGCAATAGTCCCTGTTCCTGCAGAAGCGCTTGTTATACCTGATTGCACGTCCGATCTGAGCGGACTTGTAGTTGCAGCCGAAAACGGCACCTGCGGAAATTCCGACCGCATTGTCAAACCACAGATCGTTCTCCATGAAGACATCCAGCACCCCGGCTGTGAACATCCCGCGCATGGCCCCGCCTTCCAGCACGAGGCCGCAAGAACCTATATGCATTCGATCACCTCATGCAATTATTAGCACGGTGCGGACGCTTTATCCAGTGCCGGATCAGGTGTTGGTCATGATCACGCGCTCGACTACATCAGCAACGTGCTCAGTGGCATCTGTGCACTTCTCAAGATAGATCAGTACCTCTCTCCACTTTATGACCTCAATCGGATCCTTCTCCTGACTGTGGAGGTCCTTCATCGCCTGGATGAAGAGCTTGTCCGCATCCTCTTCAAGGGTGTTGATCTTGACAATGGATGAATGGATGGTCTTGCTTTTCTTGAAAGAACGGAACTCTTCAAGCAGGACGACCATTTCCTTGCAGCATTCGACCACGACCCTGGCAAGGTCAACCGCAAGGGGACGGATTGAGGTGATATTGTTGATGTACAGACGGATCATGACATCCTCGATCTTGTCAGTGACCTCATCGAGGCAGTTCGACAACAGCAGGATGTCCTCGCGCTCGATCGGCGTCATGAAGGCCTTCATCAGAACTGCGAGCATCTCATGCTTCTTCGTGTCGGCCTCATGCTCTATGCCGTGCATTTCATCAAGGTCCTTGTTGATGGAGGAGGGATCGTAGTTCTCCATGATCCTCATCAGCAGCTGTGAGGCCTTGAGCGAATAGTGCGTGCACTCAACGAAGTTGTCGAAATAAAAGGAATCCTGCTTTTTCATAAGTCAAATCTCTCCAATTCAGAATAGGAACATGAACAGCTTGGCCATCAGGAAGCTGATTAGGCCGCAGCCGGGGAATGTGAATATCCAGGTGAGGACCATGTCCCTCACCACTGAGAAGTTGATCGCAGACAGTCTCCTGCTGGCGCCAACACCCATTATGGCGCTGGTCTTTGTATGCGTGGTTGAGACCGGAATGCCGAAGATTGAGCTGAAGAGCAGGCAGAGAGAGGCCGCGATGTCAGCACTGGTGCCCTGGTATTTCTCAAGCTTCACCATATCCATTCCGACACTCTTTATTATCTTCTCGCCCCCGACACTGGTTCCAACGCCCATGACGATGGAACAAAGCAGCATCAGCCATACAGGGATCAGCATGCCGGCAACATTGGTCTGCCCGTTGGAGAATGCGATCGCCAGAAAGAGCACACCGATGAACTTCTGCCCATCCTGGGCACCATGCATGAAGCTCATCGCCGCAGCGCCACCGATCTGTGTATATGTGAAAAGGGTGTTGGCCTTTCTGCGCTCCATCTTCCGGAAGATGAATGCGATCAGACGGCAGATCACGAAGCCGGAGACAAAACCTAGGACCAGGGAAGCTACCAGGCCGTACAGAACCTTGACCCACTCATTGAAGTTGATCGCGCTCCAGCCGTTCTGCGTGGCCAGGGCGGCACCGGTGAGTCCGGCTATGAGGCTGTGCGATTCGCTTGTCGGGATTCCGAGCCAGCTGGCACCTGTCGAATAGACCACAATGGAGAACAGGCTGGCGGCAAGCGCCACGAGCGCCGTGTGGGTGTCACTGCCGAAATCAACCATATTGGATATGGTGGATGCGACGCTGGCATTGATGTGCGTCATTATCAGAACACCCAGGAAGTTGAATACGGCCGCCATCACAATAGCCTTTCTGGTGGACAGACAGCGTGTGGTTATGCAGGTTGCTATCGCATTGGGAGCATCGGTCCAGCCGTTGACGAAAATCACACACAGAGTGAGAAATGCCGAGATGAGCATCATCGGACTGCTCACCACCTGGGATATGAAATACGAAAAGGATACGTCCACGTATGTCCCCTGTTTACAAATACTTTACCCTGATTTTACATGAGAGGCACAAAGAAGAAAACCCTGCTGCACCTGTTTTTCTTCAAATGGCACTGATCAGGGCAGAAAGGGGGACATCTGCGTGCAGAACAAACAGGGAGGCGGGTACAAGACCCCGCCTCCCGTCTGCGTGGCAAACTGTGATCAATATGCGCTGTTGAGCCACTCGATTCCGTCAATCTGCACTGTGAAATACGGTGCGGACTGGAACTCGGACTCATGGAATGCGCCGTCGTAGACTGCCTCTTCACTGTCAGCAGTGAAGTCGCCGTCCGTGTCGAGAGCGTATGCATGTGTGAGTGTCTCGCCTGCGACAGTGAATGTGCTGGTATCGAAGACCTCGAGAGAACCGTCAGCGAGTGCGGCCTCGACCTCTGCGACCTTCTCAGCGGTTCCGGGAGCAGCGATCGCCTCATTGAGCGGTGTCATGACAACAGCACCCTCACCCATTCCGGCACACCAGTCCTGAGGAATCTCCTCGCCGTTAACGTATGCCCTGATGGCCTGTGAGAAATAGATGCCCCAGTCGATCCTAGTACCGATCAGAGAAGCGTTGGGAGCAATGCCCGTCATGTCGTTGTTGTAGCCGGTGTGGAACACGCCGCGTGACTGTGCGGCTGTTGCCGGAGTCGTGTTGTCAGAGTGCTGGCTGATCATCACGCAGCCCTCGTCGATCAGAGCCAGAGCGGCATCGGACTCGGCGGTGGCATCAGACCAGGAACCGACGAACATGACCTTCATCGTGACTGAAGGACACACGCTCCTTGCACCGAGGAAGTAGGAGGTGAAGCCGGAGATGACCTCTGCGAATGAATAGGCGCCGACATAGCCGATGACTGCCTCTTCCGGTGTGATCTGTCCCTCGTCGATCATCTGCTGGAGCTTCATTCCGGCGACGACACCGGCGATATACCTGCCCTCATAGATGTTGGCGAAAGCGTTGTGCGTGTTGTCCCTGCCGTCATTCCAGCTGGCGCAGTTGGTGCAGCTGATGAACTCGATCTCGGGATAGTCGTCAACGACCTCCAGCATGAAAGGCTCGAAGCCGTAGCTGTTGTTGATGATGATCTGGCAGCCTTCCTCGGCAGCCTCGATGTTGGCATCGATACAGGAAGCATCCTCGCCAATGTTGAAGATTGTCATCCACTCGACATTGATTCCCTCTTCGGCGAGGATCTGCGTGGCCTCATCGCGTCCGCGGATGAAGTTGTAAGTGTAGCCCTGGTCGTTCTCATCTCCGATACAGATCAGTCCGACTTTCACAGTTGTCGTTCCGTCCGCACTGGCCGTGGTGGCAGTCTCACCGGCACCGCCGGCGAACAGCATTGTGCAGGACAGGACAAGGGCGAGCAGCATCAGTCCAAGTTTTCTCATACCTATACTCCTTTTTCTCGCCAGATCATCCATCTGGCGGTCTTATCCAATCTCAGACACTCGTGTCTGGAAACGTTCAGCGCTCTTCCCTGAAGTAGTTCAGTCCCAGGCTGGCAGGCGGCTGCTTGTCGCGGCTGTTGCGCATGCTTGTGATGATCAGGACGATGACCGTGACCACATAGGGAAGGATTTTGTAGATCTCGGTCGGAATGAATGGAATGGAGACACGCAGATACATGATCATCATGGCACCGAAGATCACGCTGCCCCAGATGGCATTCAGAGGCCTCCACATGCAGAAGATCACGAGGGCGACAGCAAGCCAGCCGACACCGGAGAGTCCCTCATGGTTCCAGACGCAGCCTGCCGTGGTCATGATATAGACCATGCCGCCAATGGCTGAGATGCCGCCTCCGGCTATCGTCGCCAGATACTTGTACCTGGTTATGCTGATGCCTGCCGCATCCGCTGTCGACGGACTTTCTCCGACGGCCCTGAGATAGAGGCCCCACCTGGTACGTCCCAGGAAGAAGTGCATCGCGACAGCCAGCACGACGGCCAAGTAGAAAAAGACCGTATGCGAGAAGAGGATATTGCCCACCACAGGAATGTTCACGAGGGCATCCGGCCATATCCGCGCGCTGAAGGCATCCTTCAGGTTGTTTCCAAGTGCGACATAACCGCCCTCGGAGAGTCTCATGAACTCGCCGACGAACTGTCCGACGCCAGTGCCGAAGATTGACAGCGCCAGGCCGGTCACGTTCTGGTTCGTGCGCAGGGAAATGGTGAGGAAGCTGTAGATGGCGCTTGCGAGAGCTCCTGCCGCGAAGGCGCACAGAATGGCGAGGATTATTGCGACAGGTCCGCTTGCAGCCGCACCTGCCGCCTTCTCATAATAGAAGGCACCGGCCAGGCCGAAGGCTCCTCCCATGTACATGATGCCCTCGACGCCGAGGTTGAGGTTTCCGGACTTCTCAGTGAGGATCTCGCCCAGGGTTCCGAACATCAGTACTGTGCCGAAGGTGACGGCAGCCACAATCAGGGAGATGATCATGCTCACTTTTCCACCTCCTTCTTCGTTTTTCCGCGCAGGATCATGCGGTAGTTGATGAAGAACTCACAGCTCAGCATCGCAAAGAGCAGGATTCCGGTGATGATGTCGGAAATCGAGGCAGGCACGCTCATTCTGGTCTGCAGCGTGTTGGCGCCCTTCTCGAGGACTGCGAGCATCATTGAGATGAAGATCATCGCAAAACTGTTGAGCTGACTGAGCCAGGCAACCGTGATCGAGGTGAAGCCGACCCCGTTCGCGACTCCGCTGTAAAGCGTGTAGTTCGCACCGGAAACTGTCATGAAACCGACAATGCCGCAGATGGCTCCGGAGATGAACATCGTGCGCATTATGATCCATCCGACGTTCATTCCCGCATAACGTGCCGTGTTTGCGCTGTCTCCGATGACCGCGATCTCATAGCCCTGTTTTGTCTTGTTCATGTAGAAGTACATCAGCACGACCAGGACAAGGACCAAGATCCAGCCGCAGTGGACGCCCAGCACATTGGGCAGGCGGGCCGCGTCATCGAACATCGGAATCAGCTGACTGCCCTTCCGGCCCTCCCAGGGACCGCCCTGGAGCCAGGCCACGATGCCGATGGCAATATAGTTCATCATCAGGGTGAACAGGGTCTCGTTCGTATTCCACTTTGCCTTGAAGAAGGCCGGAATGAAGGCCCAGATGCCCCCCGCGATCGCAGCGGCGAGGAACATGATGATGAGAAGCAGCACGTGGGGCACTGTGCCGGCAAAGTTCAGCGCGAAGAAGGTCGCGGCGACGGCGCCCATTGTGATCTGGCCCTCGCCTCCGATATTCCAGAACCTCATCTTGAAGCACGGCGCTATTGCAAGGGCGCAGCCCAGAAGCGGGACCGCGATCTTCACTGTCTGCCTTATATAGACAGGACGTGAGAGCGAGCCGTCAATGATGACACCATAGGCCGCTATCGGGTTGTTGCCTGTCAGGAGTATGGGAATAAAGCCCAGAATGAGTGCTATCACTATCGACGAGACACGGATCAGCCAGATTTTCCTGGGATCCATGCTCCCTCTTTTCGCAAGCCGGATAAATGGAGTTCTCTCTTCTCTCATCTGGCCTCCCCTTTTGCGGAAGTGCTGGTCATCATGAGTCCGATCTCGTCCTTTCCTGCCTTCCTGGCATCAACAATGCCACTCACGGCACCGCCGCAGAGGACCAGAATGCGGTCACACAGCTCCATGAGGACATCAAGATCCTCGCCGACGTAGACGACAGCGACCCCCTTCATCTTCTGCTCTGTGAGCAGACGGTAAATCGTGTATGAAGTGTTTATGTCAAGACCGCGGACAGCATAGGCGGTGAGCAGCACGGCAGGCTGTATCGCGATCTCGCGTCCGACCAGGACTTTCTGCACGTTTCCTCCGGAAAGGCGCCTGACAGGATAGTCCGTTGACGGCGTCACGACCTCAAGCTCATCAAGAATGCGGTTCGCAAGCGCCTCGGGATCCTTTTTCCTCAGCAGGGCGCCCCGGCCCTTCTTCCAGCTTCTGAGCATCATGTTTCCGGTCATGCCCATGGAGCCGACCAGTCCCATTCCAAGCCTGTCCTCCGGAACGAAGGCCATGCCGACACCGGTCTTCCTTATCTGCATCGGAGTCTTTCCGACCAGCTCCACCTCCTCTCCGGCATCGTCTATGAAGCGTATTGAGCCGGACTTCACTGGATAAAGCCCAGTCATGGCCTCCAGCAGCTCTTTCTGTCCGCTTCCTGATATGCCGGCGATTCCAAGTATTTCCCCGGTATTGGCAGTGAATGAGACATCGTCCAGCCGCGTAATGCCCTCAGCATCGACGCAGGTCAGATGCTCGACAATGAATTTCCTTTGCGGATTGTCGTACTTCGGCCTGTCGATATTGAGTGTGACGGCGTGCCCGACCATCATGTCGGTAAGTGCCTGGGGACTGGTCTCAGCCGTTTCCACAGTACCGATATAGCAGCCCTTGCGGAGAACGGACACCCTGTCCGAGACCTCCATGACCTCATTGAGCTTGTGGGTGATGATTATTATCGCCTTCCCGTCAGCCTTCATGTTCCGCAGCACATTGAAGAGCTTGACTGTCTCCTGAGGCGTGAGCACTGCAGTGGGCTCATCCAGGATGAGTATTTTCGCTCCGCGGTACAGAACCTTGACGATCTCGACAGTCTGCTTCTGGCTCACCGACATGTCATAGACCTTCATGGTGGGATCAATGTCAAAACCATAGCGGTCGCAGATTTCCTTCACGCGGGCGTTTGTCTGCCTGAGGTCCATCTTTCCGTCATCCAGGCCGAGAATGATATTCTGCGCTGCGGTGAAGACCTCGACGAGCTTGTAGTGCTGGTGGATCATTCCGATGCCGTTCGCATAGGCATCGCGCGGCGACTGGATGTAGATCCTCTCTCCATCCTCATAGATCTCGCCCTCATCCGGCTGATAAATGCCGGAGAGCATGTTCATGAGCGTGGTCTTCCCGCTTCCGTTCTCACCCAGGAGCGCGAGGATCTCACCCCAGCGGACATCGAGACAGATGCCGTCATTCGCGACAACCTCTCCGAAGCGCTTTGTGATGCCCCTCATGCTGATAGCGTAGTTTTCTCTGTCCAAACTCCACCTCTCCGCTCAGTATTTCAATTCCATGTTAGCATGGAAATTCACCGCCTGTGTAAACAAACTTAGACTAAAAGCGGTATTTCCACCATTGAGTAAGGCAAAAACTTGGCCACAGCGGCCGAATCTTGTGCGACTTTGCACAGAATCCACATCTGGAAGAGGCATCCGGCGTTCCTGAGGAAAAAAAATGACCGCCGGATGAATGGCGGTCATCTGAGTATCGTTCAATCTTTCTCTGTCCTCCGCACAGGCGCCTCTTTTCATGAGGGCAGCCGGAAGGCGCCTGGACTGTGCTGTTCTGCGACCGGATGGGAATGGTGGACGCCGAACAAGTCTCTCCCCGTATGTGGCCGGGTCCCGGGAGGGCTTCGGAAGGCAAGTCTTACTTGCTGTAGAACTCGACTATGTACTGGTCGTTGACCTCGATTGGAATCTCATTCCTCTCGGGAAGTCTGACAAGCTTTCCGCTGAACTCCTCGTCGTTCTTCTCGAAATAGGGAAGATTGAATGCCGGATGGCCAAGGAAGCAGTCCTTGAACAGCTCGTTCTTCCTGCTCTTCTCCTTGAGTGAGATGACATCGCCGACCTTGACTTCGTATGAAGGAATGTCGACCTTCTTGCCGTTGACAAGAATGTGTCCGTGTGAGACAAGCTGGCGGGCAAGGCGGATCGAGTTGCCGAATCCGATGCGGTACACGCAGTTGTCAAGTCTGGTCTCAAGCTGGATGACGAGTGCGTCGCCTGTCATCATTGTGCTCTTGAGAGCCTTCTCATAATAGTGGTGAAGCTGCTTCTCAAGCACGCCGTAGTAGGCCTTGAGCTTCTGCTTCTCGGTAAGCTGCTTACTGTACTCAGTAGGCTTCCTTCTCTTCTGGAACGCAGGACTTCCTGCTCTGTTCATAGCCTTGGGATGTCCACATACATTGACGCCAAGTCTTCTGCACTGCTTAAATCTAGGTGCCATGTTTCTAGCCATTAGATTTATACCCTCCGAAAAAAATTGCTGCTGGAATTAATCCAGCTTGGTCAGCATACTTTTCCACATCCTTTTGGTCAATATATTTCTGCCCCTTTTCAGCACACTATTTACAGCTGAGGGCGGAAGGAGCGGACAGCAGTATCGAATCCGCTCCAGAAGGATCATTAAATCTACTATACGTTGAAGCGGAAGTGCATGATGTCGCCGTCACGGACGACATAGTCCTTTCCCTCAAGGCGGAGCTTGCCGGCCTCCCTGACCTTGAGCTCGCTGCCATACTGGAAAAGGTCCTCACAGTTGTAGACCTCCGCGCGGATGAAGCCTTTTTCGAAGTCAGTATGGATGATTCCGGCACAGCGGGGAGCCTTATCGCCCTCATGGAAGGTCCAGGCCCTGTCCTCGTCACTTCCTGCGGTGAAGAATGTCCTCAGTCCGAGCGTTGAATAGGCGCATCTGATCAGATTGTCCAGACCGCTTTCCTCAAGACCGGCCGCCTCCAGGAACTCACGCCTGTCCTCAGCACTGTCAAGAGCGGCTATCTCAGCCTCCATCTTTCCGCAGATGACGACAACCTGACTGCCCTCGGCTCCGGCTATGGACCTCACGGTCTTCACGTATTCATTGTCATCACCGATGGCATCCTCATCCACATTGCAGACGTATATCACAGGCTTCATGGTGATCAGATGCAGATCATAAATGGCCTTTACCTCATCCTCGTCCGTGATGACGGAACGGGCGCTCTTTCCATCCCCGAGCGCCTCCTTCAGCTTCTCGAGCACAGGCATGACGAAGGCATTCTCCTTCTGCTGTTCCTTGTCCACACGGGCCAGGCGCGAAATCTTGTCATAACGTTTTTCAACCGTCTCAAGATCTGCAAGAGCCAGCTCTATGTTGATTGTCTCGATATCTCCGGCAGGATCGATCCTGTTGTTGACGTGAATGATGTCCGGGTTGTCGAAACAGCGGACGACATGGGCTATGACTCCGACCTCCCTGATGCTGGCCAGAAAGCGGTTGCCGAGTCCCTCGCCCTGGCTTGCGCCCTTCACGAGTCCGGCAATGTCGACGAATTCGACTGTGGCCGGAATGACCTTGGCCGGCGGGATGAGCTGGACGATCCTGTCCAGCCTTGCGTCCGGAACCGAGACCATGCCGACATTTGGATCTATTGTGCAGAATGGATAGTTGGCGGCCTCCGCGGGCGCGGAAGTCACAGCCGAGAATATTGTTGACTTGCCTACATTGGGCAGTCCTACGATGCCGCAGTTGAGTGCCATGTTAACCTCTCGTGCTGTGACTCTAAACCAAAAGCCGATCTAAGGCAACTCAAGAATGGACAAGGAAGCGGCTCAGATGATGTCGGACCTTACTGGCGAGGAAACCAGGCTTCCTGAGACAAAGTCCAGATCAGGATAGGTCTTCCTCATGTCCCTGAGCGCATAGTCGATGCCGCTTCCGCCGCTGGTTGCGAAGATCACCAGCTTCTTGCCGGAAAGGTCATTCTCTTCAATGAAGGTGTTGACCGGCCTGGGTGCCACACCCCACCAGATCGGGTAACCTATATATACTGTGTCGTAACCAGAGAGATCCAGCTTTCCCTCTGCAATGGCAGGTCTGGATGAAGGGTCCTTCATCTCCCGTGAACTCCTGCTCTCCTTGTTCCTCCAGTCAAGATCCGCACTGCTGTAAGGCTCGACAGGCCTGATCTCGAAAAGATCGGCGCCTGTTACCGCGGCAAGCTCTTCAGCGGCCCTCCTCGTGACGCCGCCTGCGGAGAAATACGCTATGAGTTTCTTCATGTCAGCCTCCTGAGAAAACAGTTTGACATTTTGTCAAGATAATGGCTGCATACCTGAAAAGGCAAGTGCACTGTCAGAACATCTGCTTTCTATTTCTGTTCGACCATGGGGAATGTCAGCGGGGAAACACGGCAAGTATATATTGAGAATCAGGGCTGACAATCGCGATTCAACCGACTGCCTTAAAAGGCAGCAGCTGTCTCGCTGCTGATTGTATGGATCAGGTGCCTCAGCGGGCTTTGGTGCAGCCATGGCCGGTTCCTGCCCCGGGCCCGGACTGGTTGAATGACAGGAGTCTGGCAACTATTATTCCACCTGTGATTGAAACGGGAGAAAGCCGGACCAGGGCACTGCTGGTCACCGCATTTACAGAAAGGACAGAGGACTGGAAAGTCAGACGCGTGGAAGCCGAGGCGAGGAGCCTTCTGGACACGCTGGGCATTGACTGCCCGGGTTCTGTCAGCTTCAACCTGAAGACGGTCAGCGCCGCGACCCATCTTGGCAGCGGACAGGTGGAGCAGACAAGAGAGCACGCACTCTTCTTCAATGCCGACATGGTCTATTTCGACTTTGCCCTCACGGCCAGGGCTGCACGCAACCTCGAGGCGGTGCTCGGGCTGCCGGTCATGGACCGCAACGAGCTGATCATCGAGATCTTCGCAAGCCGGGCGAAAAGCAGGGAAGCCCGCCTCCAGGTACAACTCGCACGCTGCCAGTTCCTGCTTCCGCGCCTGCGTTCCGCCAATGTCGTCTACAGCCAGCAGCGCGGAGGCGTAAGAGGTGCCAAGGGAGAGGGAGAGAGGCAGATAGAGCTGGACAGGAGACGGCTGTCCGAGGAAGTGGTGAAGCTCAGGCGCGAGATCGGGAAGGTAAAGTCCCGGCGTGTCACGCAAAGGAGGCGCAGACTGGACGGGACAGCTCCATCTTTCGCCCTCGTGGGCTATACAAACAGCGGCAAGAGCTCACTGCTGAGTGCGCTGACCGGCTGTGAGACACTGTGCGAGGACAAGCTCTTCGCGACACTTGACACACTGGAACGGACAGTGACGCTCACAGGGCTGCAGGTCATACTCTGCGACACTGTCGGCTTTGTCTCCAACCTGCCTCATTTCCTGATCGACGCCTTCTCATCCACACTTGAGGAAGCCCGGCTGGCGGATGCCCTGGTGCTTGTGCTGGACGGCTCGAGTCCGGATCTGATGGACAACTATACGACGACCATGTCCGTACTCAGGGACCTTGATGCACTGGACAAGCCGGTCATAGTGGCCTTCAACAAGTGTGATATGCCCTGTGCCGATGAAATCGCGCTGGCCGGAATCAGGTCAAGGCATGACATGACGGTCAGAGTGTCGGCGAAGACCGGCGAGAACCTTGCCGGACTGTGCTCGATGATCAGGTCCACGGCACTGTCCCTGACAGGCTGCAGGACTGTCAGGCTGAAGGTCTCTGACAGTGCCGCGATCCAGGAACTGTATGCAGGAAAAAAAGTCATAAGCGCCGATTACACGGATGATGATGTGGTTTTCACAATCGCCGGCGAATAGAAAACTTGACCATGGTCAAAGTTTACTAGTTCCAGATTTTCAACCCGAAATTATTGATAATTCTTGATCATTTATGTTCCAATTTCAGGGAAATGCTTTCTTATTGAAGCTTTTTTCTGTATTTTTGCCTTCGTATGTATCGAGTGGGAATAGACATCGGCAGCACGACCATCAAGGCTGTGGTGCTCGGAGAAGACGACAGGATCCTCTTCTCCCAATACGAGAGGCATCTATCGGAAATAATTGACAAGACCAGGGAAATGCTTGAGAGGATCAGGCCCATAGTCGGCGAGGGACCTGTGTGCATATCCATCTCCGGGTCGGCAGGCATGGGTCTGGCTAATGACTGCGGCATCCCCTTTGTCCAGGAAGTCTACGCGACGAGGAATGCGGCGAAGCACTATCTTCCGGACACGGACACGATCATCGAGCTTGGCGGTGAGGATGCCAAGATACTCTTCCTGACAAACGGACTCGAGGTCAGGATGAACGGCAGCTGCGCCGGAGGCACAGGTGCATTCATTGACCAGATGGCCACTCTGCTCGGCATCGGACGTGATGACATGGAGTACTATGCGAGCCGGGCGACCCAGACCTACACCATAGCAAGCAGATGCGGCGTTTTCGCCAAGACAGATGTCCAGCCACTGATCAATCAGGGAGCGAAGGTCGAGGACATCGCGGCATCAATCCTCGTTGCAGTCGTCAATCAGACCATAGCCGGACTGGCACAGGGACGCAAGATAAAGGGCAATGTCGTCTACCTCGGCGGGCCGCTGACCTTCATCCCGACGCTGAGACGGAAATTCGATGAGGCGCTCGGCACGACCGGAACCTGCCCGGAGAACTCCCTTTACTATGTCGCTCTGGGAACGGCCCTTACGAAAACTGGCGAGACACTGAGCATCGACGAGTGCATCAGACGGATCGACAGTTATTCCGGAGAAGGCAAGTATGTGCAGTTTCCTCCGCTTTTCAGGGACGACGCTGATTACAGGGCCTTCAAGGAAAGACACGACAGGGACTGCGTGGAGTCCGCGGATCCGACAAGCTATGTGGGCAAGGCCTATCTGGGAGTCGACAGCGGCTCGACCACCATCAAGATGTGTATAATCAGCGAGGACGGCAAACTGCTGGTGAGCCGCTACTCACCCAACAACGGCAACCCCATCCAGGCTGTCGAGAGCTTTCTGCTGTCGTTCTACGAGGACTTTCCATACATAAGTCTGGCAGGTGCGGCCAGCACGGGATACGGGGAAGAGCTGATGAAGTCTGCATTCAGGCTGGACTATTCGCTGGTCGAGACGCAGGCACACTTCCTGGGCGCCAGATTCTTCATGCCGGATGTCGACTTCATAATCGACATCGGCGGACAGGACATGAAGTGCTTCAAGATCAGGGACGGGAACATTGACGACATCTTCCTGAACGAGGCCTGTTCTTCCGGCTGCGGATCCTTCCTGCAGACCTTTGCCCTTGCCCTCGGCAAGAGCGTGGGCGAGTTCGCCAGCGCGGCAATCAGGAGTCAGCACCCGGTAGACCTGGGTTCAAGGTGCACAGTCTTCATGAACTCTTCCGTCAAGCAGGCACAGAAGGACGGTGCCCTGCTTGAGGATATCTCGGCAGGACTTGCCATCTCAGTCGTGAAGAACGCCATCTACAAGGTCATCAGGGCCACCAGTGCCGAAAGCCTGGGCCGGCACATTGTCGTCCAGGGAGGTACCTTCCTGAATGACGCGGTGCTGCGTGCCTTCGAACAGGAGATAAAGGCTGATGTGATAAGGCCCAACATTGCTGGGCTCATGGGGGCATTCGGCGCAGCGCTGTATGCCAGACGCAGAAGCCAGGCAGCAGGTCTGGAGAAGTCCACCATCCTCACTGAGGGAGAGATCAGGGAATTCACCCACGAAGTCAGGTCAACAAAGTGCCAGGGCTGCACAAACCACTGTCTCCTGACGATCAACATATTCCCGGGAGGGCGCAGGCTGATCAGCGGCAACCGCTGTGAGCGTCCCGTGACGAAGACGAAGGTTCCCGATCCGGAGCTGACAGACATCTACGCCTACAAAGAGCAGCTGTTTGAAGAATACGCCGCCAGGCGGACACCAGGGGCAAAGCGCGGTACGATGGGGCTTCCAATGGCCCTGGGCATGTGGGAACTGCTGCCGTTCTGGCACACGCTGTTCACGGACCTGGGCTGGGATGTGGTCGTCTCAGGCAAATCCAACAGGGACCTCTACGTGCGCGGTCAGGGCTCAATTCCGTCAGACACCGTCTGCTTCCCGGCCAAACTCATGCACGGCCACATCGAGGCCCTGCTGGAGAAAAAGGTCGACGCCATCTTTGTCCCCTGTTCCAGCTACAACGTTGACGAGGAGAAGGGAAGCAACCATTTCAACTGTCCCGTTGTCGCATACTATGCCGAGGTGATCCACTCCAACATGGACCTTGGCACGACGAAGTTCTACTACCCCTACCTCTCGCTTGAGAACAGGAAACACCTTGCAAAACGGATTTCTGAGACTTTCTCCATCCCGGGGCGTGAGGTGCTCAGGGCTGTGGACCATGCCTTTGCAGAGCTGGCAGGCTACCATGAGAAGGTGGTGCGCCGCGGCGAGGAGATCGTTGAGCGCGCAGCGAAGGACGGAAAGCGCGTCATAGTCCTCTGCGGCAGACCCTACCATGTGGACGGGGAGATCAACCACGGAATAGACCGCCTCATACTCTCACTCGGCGCCTATGTGATCAGCGAGGACAGCATAAGCTACAAGACTGCGAGACACGACGTGAGAGTGCTGAACCAGTGGACCTATCATGCCAGGCTCTATGATGCGGCATACTACGTCAGGGAGCGCGAGGACATGGACCTGGTCCAGTTCATCTCGTTCGGCTGCGGTCTGGATGCGGTCACAAGCGACGAGGTGCGTGAGATCCTGAGGGAGAAGGACAAGATCTACACAATGGTGAAAATAGATGAGATCACCAATGTCGGCGCCGTCAGGATCCGCCTTAGAAGCCTCTTCGCGGCCCTTGAGGAGAAGAAATCAGATGCCTAGTGTTCCATTCACGAAGGAGATGAAGAAGGATTATACAATCCTCATACCCAACATGTCGCCGATTCACTTCAATGTGATGAAGAGGCCGTTCGAACTGCATGGATACAGGATCATCCTGCTCGAGAACTCCTCTCATACCGTCATTGAGGAAGGGCTGAAGTATGTGCACAATGATATGTGCTACCCCGCCCTGCTCGTCATCGGACAGATGCTGGATGCCCTCAAGAGGGGCATATGCGATCCGGACAAGTGCGCGCTGGTCATCACCCAGACCGGCGGCGGCTGCCGTGCCAGCAACTACTACTTCCTCCTGATCAAGGCGCTGGAGAGGGCCGGCTATCCCCAGATTCCGGTCATCTCGCTGAATCTGAAGGGCATGAACAAGAACCCGGGCTTCACCATAACCGGCTCAATGGTCCTTCAGGCTCTCTCAGGTCTGCTGTACGGCGACATGCTGATGCTGCTGAGCCACCAGGTGCGACCTTATGAGATCAACAAGGGCGACACTGACCGGATGATAGAGAAGTGGACAGACTACATTGACTCCTGCTTCAAGGAGAACAGGCACTATCTGGGTCACTGGATGAAGAAGAACCTCTACAGGATGTCTGATGACTTCGCCTCCATTCCGGTGGACAGGAGCAGGAAGAAGGTCAAAGTCGGCGTCGTCGGAGAAATCTATCTCAAGTACGCTCCCCTGGGCAACAACAATCTGGAGGACTTCCTTGAATCGCAGGACTGCGAGGTCATGGTTCCTGCCCTCCTCGGCTTTGTCCTTTACGGCTTCTCAAACGGCATAAAGGACAGTGAGTACTACGGAAGGAGTCCCGCCTACGCTTTCTTCATGAAGCACTTCGGCATGCCCTTCATGTCCCACTATGAGCATCTGCTTGAGAAGGCGATCACGCGCCATGGCGAGTTTGTGCCTCCGGCGACAATAAAGGAGCTGCAGGAATATGCCGGCACGATCATCAACACAGGCTGCAAGATGGGTGAAGGCTGGCTGCTTACAGGAGAGATGGTGGAGCTGATCAGGAAAGGTTATTCCAACATCATCACGACCCAGCCCTTCGGCTGCCTGCCGAACCACATCTGCGCGAAAGGCATGATACGCCCTCTGAAGGAACTGTATCCGGAGAGCAACATCGTCCCGATCGACTACGATCCCTCACAGTCCAGGGTGAACCAGGAAAACAGAATCAAGCTCATGCTCTCAGTCGCACGCGAGAGGCTTGAGAGTCAGGGCTGAAGCTGCGCTGTCTGCAGTGACGGCAGGGCCCCGCCCAGTGGCCCTGCCCGCATGCCGCCGGCACGGCGCTTCATGGCCTTGTCTTTCCCTGTCCGGTCAGCCTGAGGATGGAACCAGGAATTAAGAAAAGACAACTTACAGTGAAATTCTGCTTGACTGAATGCAATTTCTGATACAACAATTAAATGTAATTCCTGTGAACCCCGTTTGGTTTGCACCTCCTTAGGCTGAGTCGATCAACCCCCTTTGATTGGCCAGCCGTTTTTTGTTTCTCCCACTTATGCCCTTAAAATTGACGACAGGAGGATGAAACCATATAATCAATCAACGATGAACAGGATCTTCAAGTTCGCCTTTTCTCATCTGAACGGTGTCAAAGTATACGCCCTGGTAGGCCGCTCAGGCACGGGCAAGAGCCATCACAGCAAGCTGGTGGCCCAGAAACACCACATTGATCTGATCATCGATGACGGACTGCTGATCAAGGGCGACAAGATTCTCGCCGGTCATTCCGCAAAGAGGGATCCGAACTTCCTTGTGGCCGTCAAGACTGCGGTCTTCGACGATGAGAAGCACCGCCAGGAAGTCGAGGAGGCCCTGCTGAGGGAGAAATACAAGAAGATCCTCATCATCGGGACCAGTGAGAAGATGGTCAACAAAATCGCCTCAAAGCTGAATCTCCCGCCTGTTTCAAAGATCTTCCATATTGAGGAGGTGGCCAGCCAGGAGGACATCGAGACGGCCATGCGCATCCGCTACACAGAGGGCAAGCACGTCATTCCGGTGCCGTCGATCGAGATCACCCGCAACTATCCTCAGATCGTATATGACAGCATGAAGGTCTTCCTGGGCAAGAAGAAGCCATTTCAGAAGAAACAGGGCTTCGAGAAGACAATCGTGAGGCCTGAGTTCAGCCGCCCGGACAAGGATGTGGTAAACGAGACGACGCTTGTCCAGATGGTGAAGCACTGCATCGACGAATACGACAAGGTGATCAAGGTGAAACGGGTCCGCACCAGTGCGATCAACAACAACGAGTACGATATAAACGTGACGCTGCAGGTTCCGCTGAAGCACTATATCGGACAGACCATGAGCGAGCTTCAGGAGTATATCGCCGACTGCATAGAGAAATACGGCGGCATCATGGTCCACCAGGTATCAATAGAAATCGAGGAATGGGGTTAGAGGTCGTGCGCCTCTGCGCTTGAGGCCGGTGACGGCTGCTGGGATCTGTCCGCGCTGCGGGTACGGGAGGAACTGCGCCTGCGTTTTTTCTTTCCGCTGTCCCTGGCTGCCTGTGCACCGGACTGCCTGCCGCTGCCTTTCTTCCTTGCCGGCTGTGACTTCCTGCGCGCCTTCTTCGTGCTGTATCCCAGATCCTGCAGTATGAGCTCGACGGCCCTCTCGATCTCATAATTCGGCGGAGTGAGCGGCGAGAGCATGACCTTGATCTGCCTGAAAATCTCTTTGGAAAGCTCCTGCACGCCACCTGCGTCCTTATCACCGACGACGACAAGCGGAGTAGCCAGAACATGAAGTATGGAAGAGAGAGGATAATCCGCCCCGTCGTCTCTGGCCTTCGAGATCTCATCATCCAGCCTGTCCAGGGCCTGCTTCACGCTGTCGTACTTCATATAGACGTCAAAGGTCGGCATCATGAAGCTGAGCAGCCTGTAGGAATGCAGCCGCTGCAGGATCTGTCCTGAGTGCGCGCTGTTGAGAATCTTGATCATCTCGTCCGTCAGTCTGGAGATGGACACCTTCTCTATCTCGGCGCAGTCTCGTCTGATTGCCCACTTCACATCGAATTTAAGCCTGAAACCTGTCGTACAGCTGTATTTTATGGCCCTGATCATCCTCACAGGGTCTTCCTTGAATGAATAGGAAAGAGGGATGAGGCTCCTTATGGTGCGGCTTCTGATGTCATCCATGGCGTTGTTGAAGTCCAGGAGATGATCATCAAGCGGATTGTAGTACAGGGCATTGATCGAGAAGTCACGCCGTCTTGAGTCCTGCTCTATCGTGCCGAATATGTTGTTGTTGCCTTCCTCGAAATTCTCCTCATCGCTGCGGAAGGTGGTGACCTCGATTATCTTGCCTGCAGAGAAATAGAGATGGACTATTCTGAAGCGCTTTCCGATAGCGCGGCTGTTCCAGAAGATGTTCTGGACCTGGCGCGGACTTGCCGAGGTGGCAATGTCAAAATCCTTCGGCCTCTTTCCCAGAAGGAGGTCTCTGACGGCTCCGCCCACGATATAGGCCTTATGCCCGCTGTTCCAAAGCTTCCTTATGGCCCACAGACAGTCCCGGTCAACCTGGCTCGAGTGTATGTTGTGCTCTTTGGAGGTATAGACCTTGGCGACAACAACCTGCTTTCCCTTTCCGTCTGTCTTGTATCGTGTAAACATCAGTGCTATTCCAGAATCCAAAAAAAAGCACAGACCTCGATCTGTGCCTCAAGGTGTCGAGCGGATTCGAACCGCTGAAAGACGGTTTTGCAGACCGTTCCCTTAGGCCACTTGGGTACGACACCATGACAAGTCAGTAAGCTAACACAGTTTCCGCACTTTGATCAAGTGGCCGGATGCGGCCGCCCTTTCCCGCAGGCCTGCTGTGCCCGGCTCCGGGGAGGCCGCCGCAGAGGAAAGAAGTCTTCCGGCTCACAGTTTTTCCAGCACATCACCGATGTCCGCGCTGATGCAGAGTGAGCGGTCTGCGATTTCCCCGGGCACCCAGGCCTCCCACGCATTGATGCAGGCGTAGACGACCTGTGGATTCTGTGCAGTCATCTGCCAGAACGGATACTTGATGATACCCGGAGTGTTGCCGCCGACACCGAGCTCGAGAAGCAGAAGTCTGGATTTCATCCTCGGCTCAAGCCATGACCTGTAGCGTCCTGAGGCAATGTGCCACCCGTCATCCTCCACAAAGGTACCGTCACTTCTCAGGTTCATTGCCATGGGCCTGCCGCAGACAGGGCATCTGGGGATGAGAGAGCTGTCGATCCTCATATGGCTCTCACTGGCGGCCATGGCCCTGACCTGGGCCTCGTTGTCATAGGTCTTCCTGTGGCAGGGCAGCGAGCACTGAAAAAGGCCATAGTCCCCCTGTGTGTAGAAAAGTCGCGTCTTGTCAACGCCTGCCCTCTGAAGCTGGTGATCCACATTCGTGGTGAGTATGAAGAAGTCCCTGCCCTCCAGAAGCCGGATCAGATCAGTGTATGGCTTTCCGACATGGCAGTCGTAACGGTTGAGGATTATCATGCGGCTCCACCAGGCCCAGAACTCTTCCAGAGAGCTGAAGTCATAGAAGCCTCCCGAGTACATATCCTCAATGCCATATTTCTCATGAAAGTCGCCGAAATTGTCCAGAAAACGTCTGCCAGAATAACTGAAGCCTGCTGAGGCCGACATCCCGGCACCGATGCCCACAAGCACCGCATCCGCTCTCGCGAGGGCAGCTGCGAGTTTATCGCAGGAGCCCCTCATAGATTCTCCTGTCGCTGTCCCTGAAGACATTGAAAACAATCTCGATCCCATTGCCTTTCTCCTCCACAAAATCCCTCACCGTACTGACTGCGACTACGGCAGCTTCCCGCTGGGGATAGCGGAACTCTCCTGTAGAGATGCAGCAGAAGGCGACAGAGCTGATTCCACTGGCCTGAGCGCATTCAAGTACAGAACGGTAGCAGGAAGCCAGGAGCTTCCTGTCATCCGCAGACGGACCTCCGCGGCCGATCACCGGTCCAACCGTATGAATCACATGGCGGGCTGGAAGATTCCAGGCCCCGGTCAGCATTGCACGGCCCGCAGGTTCCATCCTGCCTCCGGTAAGAGCTGCGCACTCCAGCCGGAGCTGGATGCCGGCCCAGGTATGTATCTGGTTGTCAATGCAGCCGTGACACGGGACATAACAGCCTGTCATGCCGCTGTTCGCTGCATTGACGACCGCATCTGCCGCAAGCCGTGTAATATCACCCTGCCAGATCCGGAAGCCCCCGGCTGTCCGCACGGTCTCATCCAGGCTGACAACCCCCTTCTTCCTGGTTTCAAGCTGGAGGTAGGCATCCTGGACCTCAAGGAACTCCGGCCCCGCCGGCTTCGGAGGCCGGACGTTCATCAGGCTTCTGAGCAATCTCCAGCGCTCTTCATGAGTTTCCGGTATCCTGATTCCTGCATACGACTCATCCTCGGCCAGCAGACAGCTGATGAGGAAGGTCTCCATTTCACTTTCAGTCATTCTTCAATTCCCCCGGCAGGTTTTCCGGCATGTTCCCGCAGCATTCTCTCCTGATCACTGCCCCATGCGGGCAGATCTCAAGGCAGTTCCCGCACAAAAGACAGTTCTCATTGCTGATTCGCAGTGGAACGGATGAGGCATCAATGCATTGCTGCGGGCAGGCGGCAAGACAGCGTCCGCAGCCAGTGCAGCTGTCAGTTATGAACAGCTCCTCGGCCTCAAACGCATCACAGCCAAAGCTGAAAGTCCTTCTCATTACCGGCCTGACAGAGAGGTCGAAGAACTCGCCTGTCCCACGGTATATCCGGAAAGCCGCAAGAGCCTTTCTGGACTCCTCTGTGGGATAGATACCATACATGTAGCTGTTCAGCTCCAGGAGCTTTTCCAGCACACCCGGTTCCGCCTCTTCCACAAAACCTCTCACTGAGATGGAGAACGATGACATCGTATCTCTGCCATGCAGCCCCGTCAGCGCAATGAACGGCCTTGTGCGGAGTCTGCGGAAGAAACCCTTGCCCTTCGCCGTAAGAAAGTAAAGCCCCTGCCGGCCTCTGGCCATCATGTCAATGGCGCAGGTGACAGGCCGCCCCTCATCATCACAGGTGGCGGCGACGACCGTATGTATCTCAGAAACGAGTAAGGACAGATAGTCCTCAGCTGCCTGCCTTTTTTTCTGATCTGATGATCTCGTCAATTCCATTTCTTATGTCCTCAAGGGTATAGCCCTTCATCCTGTCTTCCATGGCATCCTGTATTGATGACAGCTTGCCGTCCAGAAGCGCATGGATATTGCGGCCCACCGGACACTCAGGATTTGGGTTTTCGTGGAAATGAAACAGGACCCCATCCTCGATAGGCTCAACAGCCTTATACACATCGAGGAAGGTTATGTCCTTCACCGGCCTGGTTATCTCGATTCCGCCCGTTCCCCTGGCAACCTTTATGAGTCCGGCCTTTGAAAGCTGTCCGAGAATTCTGCGGATGATGACAGGATTTGTATTGATGCTTGCTGCGAGGAAATCACTGGTGACCTTGTACTCATCTGCGAAATACTCAATACAGGCGAAGATGTGAAGAGCCACTGTGAACCTTGATGAAATCTGCATTTCTCTTCCTCCTGCCATCATTCTCAGTCATTGTTCAGTGTAATGTCAATTATTACATCAGAACTTTCCATTGCTGTTCATCCATGTCGCTGGATCAGCAATCGTCTCCATTACATCCCAGTGCTCGGCGATCCTGCCGTTCTCAATTCTCCACAGGTCATAGTAGCTTGTCGGAACACCTCCGAAGCTTCCCTCAGAGACTGCCAGCACGAAGTTGCCCTGGACAAGCACCATGTGGACTCTGTCATAGACCATGCTGATTCCCTGATCCGCCATGGATGCGAGCGCTGCACCCAGCCCTGAGACGCCGTCTGCTATCCCAGTATTGTGCTGAATATAGACATCTCCATTGAAATAATCCGCCGTTTTCTCAGGTCTGTTGCCCTGCATCACATCGTAAAGGAAGTTCCTGACCAGTTCCCTGTTCTCTTCTGTCTTGTCGAGATCCTCGACAGCCATGTATCCGTCAATCTGACTGTGTCCAGAGGGATTTGGTGCATCTGAAAGTGCTGCCAGGTTGTCCCAGTGCTCGGCTATTTTACCGTCCTCGTCAAAGCGGAAGATGTCGAAGGCCACCTGCTCGCCTGCTCCGGCAAAGTTATAGACCGTCTGGAGGAAGACCTTGTCTCCATCCTCAAAGGCCCTGATATTCCTGACTGTCGTCTTCACTGGTGCAGAGGCAAGGTACTCCACAGAAGAAATGAAGGCTTCCCGACCAGTTCCGTATGCCAGATTGTGCTGTACATACCCCTCTGCCAGCAGGCCTGCGGCCTTGACCGTATCTCCAGTTGCGAAGGTATCAACCAGTTCCAGTGCTTTTGCGATTCTGATCATAGTGAGTCTCCTTATAAATTGTTGAATTTATTGTAACCATCGCGATTACAATTTGGAATATAATACACCCATGTTGTAATGCCAATAGTTACATTAAATTCGGTTTCTTCCATCACTCCCGGATACTCCGCAAACCATCCGGGGCGCCTGCATGGGACAAACGACTGGATCGCATCATTCAAGACGATGGAAGAGCGTGAGCTTGATCGGGCCATGTTCATCAACATCTCATCCTGCGTCTTTGTCCAGACCTGCAAGAACATCGTCC
>CALXOO010000012.1 GCA_944390045.1 uncultured Spirochaetales bacterium
GCGATCAGCGCGGACTACAGGAATGGAGTCCTGGTGGTCGACATTCCCAAGAAGGCGGAAGTGCAGCCCAGAAGAATCGAGGTGAAAATAACCAGGTAAGATAGACCTGAAAGACATACATAGGATGGATGGTTGCCCACACAGCCATACGGTGGCCTGTCAGTGCACGGGAGAGATGCCTGACAGGCCTCTTTCTGTCTTCAGTGCAAGGTACTACCTGCTTGCCCAGCTGAGGTCCCTTGCCACGAGCTGCCCGGTGAAGTCCTCAAGCTCCAGCTGTCCGTCAGGAATGAATGTGACGACCTTCTGGGCCGTGGGCCTGATTGAGAAGAGGTTCTCGCTGAAGCTGCCTGCGATGCTGCCGGCATCCAGCATGACCTGGAATGCGGGGTGCATGCAGCTGACTGTGCAAAGGAAGTTCCTGCCGCTTCTGGTCACCTCGACCTTCAGCCCGGGATCCGTGAAGTGACAGCGCTTGGGCTCCTCAAGCAGGACCATGTCCTCCCTGTATATCTCCGGCGTCGAGAGCTTGACATAGGCGAAGGCGCGTCCCGTGTCCTTTATGAAGGTGTAGTCGGTCGAGCAGATCTTCTCGACCGAACGGGCGGCGAGGACCTTCCTGAACACCTGCATCCTCAGCTTGTCTCCCGTGAAGGATGAGAACTTCAGTGAGACCTTGACTTCGGTGTCGGCATCTGTGTCGTTCTGGGCCCAGACCGTGATCCTCCCTCCTTCACGTTTGCAGATTGTCGTGATGGGGGAGAAGAGGTTCCTCAGCTGGTACATCAGCATCTTCCACTTTCCAGTGTACTCAATAGCGCCCTCATCTGCGGCCGGCCAGGGGGATGTGAGTGACTTGATGAAAAGTCCGCTGCACACTCCGCCTGCGATGCGGTATGAGTTGACAGTCTCTGAGATGACTTCCGCCTGAGCAAGCTGGGACAGGTATATCATTTTCTCAAGACTGTCCGGGAACCTGTAATGGGCCAGTATGTTTGACACGATCAGCTCGAAGGCTCCTACCGTGCCCTGGCGGCGCATCATGCTGTCAGTGGCAATGTTCATCTCTCCCGGGGCACAGAACTCCCTTACCAGGCTGGGTGAGGGGAAGGAAGGGAAAGAGACTGACGTGCTGAAGCGCGGCAGGCCGCCGGCACGCCTGTGTGCGGGTGTGGCATCGTCCGCCGTGAAGCTCAGACCGTAAGCCGGACCCTCATGCTCCCTGACCGTCGAGGTCAGAGTCTCCGCACCGGAGTGCGGAACGTAGAGCGCGCCTGGTGCGAGGGTGCGGACCATGCGCTCCACAAGGCCGTGATTGATCCTGTCATAGGCCACGGCTCCCTTCCTGTCAAGCTCCCCGATTCCGGGACAGCCCCCCGCGCTCCATACCGCTATGCTCGGGTGGCTCTTGAGACGGAGTATCTGGTATGTGAGCTCATCCTCTGCAGATCTGGCGAAGGAACCGTCCTGCGGGTATTCGCAGCCGTTGAACATCAGATCCTGCCAGACGATCAGGCCCAGCCTGTCGCAGCTGTCATAGAATGTCTCGCTCTCATAGGCACTGGATGCGTGCACCCTGACTGCGTTTATGCCGACCTGTGCGGCGCTCTGGAGTGCGTGTATCGTGCGGCTTGATCCGACGCGGGATGGCAGGATGTCAAGACCTGTCCAGGTGATGCCCTTTATGAAGACCTTCCTGTCGTTGACTATCAGGCTGAAGCCCCTTCCGTATCCGTCAGCGCTGTTGTCGATTTCCACAGTGCGGAAGGCTATCATGCGGCGGTCTGTATGAGAGGCGAAGGCGATGTCCATCGCATAAAGGTGCTGTCCGCCCATGCCCGCCGGCTGCCAGGGCACGACGTCCTCCTGTGCGATCGCGAAGGTATAAGAGTAGTATTCCCTGTCACGGCTCAGCCTTGTGACAGTCCTCTCGCAGCGGCCTGCCACCTGCACGGAGAAGTCGGCATCGCATTCGCGGAACACTTTCGCTGTCACTTCCACCTTCATGATCCAGTTGTGATCCACGAGGCGCGGAGTGCAGTTCCAGCTCTTGACGATGAGTGTGTCGTCGCTGATGATCCTCACGGGCTCATAGACGCCCGCCGGCGTTATGGAGTAGGGGCCCCAGTGCCGCACGCTCTTGCGCACGAGCGAGGATCTGGGCAGGCCGGGACAGGCCTTCTCGAGAGCCTCCATCCTCTCCTCGAGGTTGTCGAAGATGATCTGGATCGTGTTCTGCCCCTCCTCAAGGATGTTCGTCACATCGACAAGGTAGCGGGCAAAGGCGTTGTCAGTTCTCAGGACAGTCTTCCCGTTCAGCACGACTGCGGCAAAGCAGTCTACTGAGGACAGGACAAGTGTGGATATCTCACCTGCTGCCCTGTGGAAGGTGAAGCTGTGCTCCATCAGCCATCCTGTCCTGTTGACGAAGGATGCCCTGCCGGCATTGTCTCCCTTGCAGGGGTCAAGGATCAGGCCCTTGGACAGGAGGACGGAGTGGATGTCTGCCGGCATTCTGAAGTCCACTGCGGCATCCCCGTTCGCGCACAGATGGTGGTTTACTATGTCTTTGTCGAGTGCCCTCAGTGTCCAGGGGCCCTCAAGGACTATTGTGTTCATAATCAAAGTATACAGCCTCGCCGGACCGGGACAAGGAAATATTTCCATCCATGTGCTACAATGCACGCCATGAAGGATGGATTTGTCAAAGTGGGCACAGCAAGCCCGCGTGTTACCGTGGCATCTGTTGATGAGAATGTGGAGCGCATCATTGAGCTTGTCGCACTGGCCGACGAGCGGCACATCAAGACCCTGGTCTTTCCGGAGCTTTCCCTGACCGGGTACACGATCGGGGATCTGGTATTCTCCAGTGACCTGCTGTGTGCGGCGCGTGAGGGCCTGATGCGGCTGGCCGGAGAAACCAGGTCCTTCGACACGCTCTTCATAGTCGGACTGCCGTTTGCAGACTGCGGAAAGATCTACAATGTGGCGGCGGCCGTGCATCACGGCAGGGTTCTTGCCCTGATTCCCAAGACTCATATCCCGTCATACGGCGAGTTCTATGAGACCAGATGGTATGAGCCGGCCTTCAGCGGAATCAGGACAGTCATGCTCGCAGACTCGCCTGTACCCTTCGGAACGAACATACTGATAAGATCCTCAGCCCTTCCGGCTTACCGCCTGGCTGTCGAGATCTGCGAGGATCTCTGGGTCCCTTCCAGCCCCAGCGAGGCGCATGCTGCTGCCGGAGCGACGCTTATAGCGAATCTCTCGGCCAGCGATGAGCTGATCGGCAAGGATGAGTACAGACGCTCTCTGGTGACAATGCAGTCCGCACGCCTCATATCAGGCTACATCTATGCGAATGCAGGTGAGGGCGAAAGCACGACTGACATGGTCTTTGCCGGCCACAGCATGATCGCAGAGAACGGAAGTCTGCTTGCAGAGCACTTCCTGCGCACCGGAGACATTCTTGAAAGCGAGATCGACACCTCATACCTGGAGAGCGAGAGGATGAAGCACACCACCTTCAGGACAACGGGATCTGCCGGTTACCAGGAAGTCTGGACTGACTTCAGGATGGAGGAGACCTGGCTGACACGCCACTATCCGCGCTTCCCCTTTGTTCCCGCAGACAGTGATGAGGTGGCCCGCAGGAGCGGACGGATCATCACGCTCCAGGCCCTGGGGCTGAAGAAGAGAATGGAGCACACCGGTGCGAAGGGTGCAGTCGTGGGCCTGTCCGGCGGGCTGGACTCCACGCTTGCCCTGCTTGTAACGGTGAAGGCCTTCGACATGATGGGTCGTGACCGCACTGACATACTGGCGCTGACGATGCCCTGTTTCGGAACCACCGGACGCACCCGCAACAATGCCGGAAGCCTTGCAGCCGCACTTGGCGTGTCCTTTGAGGAGATCGATATCCGCTCATCAGTGCTGTCCCATTTCAGGGATATCGGGCAGGACGAACACAACTACGATGTCACGTATGAGAATGGTCAGGCCAGGGAGCGTACCCAGGTCCTGATGGACAGGGCCAACATGACCGGCAGTCTCGTGATCGGAACCGGAGACCTGTCAGAGCTTGCACTCGGATGGGCCACCTACAACGGCGACCACATGAGCATGTATGCGGTCAACGCCTCTGTTCCCAAGACTCTTGTCCGCTATCTTGTGGGCTGGTTCGCCTCCAGCAACTTCTCAGGCTGCGGGGCGGTGCTTGAGGACATACTGGCTACCCCAGTCTCTCCGGAGCTGCTTCCGGCAAAGGCTGACGGAAGCATAGCACAGGTGACGGAGGACCTGGTCGGGCCATACGAGCTGCACGATTTCTTCCTCTATTACTTCGTGCGCGCCTCATTCAGCCGCAGGAAGATAAGGAGACTGGCTCTCAGGACATTCGAGGGAGTCTATGATCAGGAGGTCATCGACAAGTGGCTGGACAATTTCTTCCGCCGTTTCTTCAGCCAGCAGTTCAAGCGCTCGTGTCTGCCTGACGGGCCGAAGGTCGGTTCAGTCACCCTCTCTCCCAGAAGCGACTGGAGAATGCCCAGCGACGCGTCTGCAGCTCTCTGGAGGAAGTAATCAGGCGCCCGGGCGGGATCAGTGCTGTTGCCGTGCCTGATGACTGTTCCATGCTTTTTCTTCTGATCTGCAGGTGCCCATCCTCATGGTCGTGCAAGAAGAGAGGCTATCTGCTAGAATGGCTGCTGTCATGAGGATAACCTTTCTTGGAACCGGAACCAGCCATGGAATTCCTGTAATAGGCTGCCACTGCCCCGTATGCACCAGCCCGGACGTGCACGACAGGCGCTACCGTTCTTCGATCATGGTCGAGGAGGGCGGAAGCCGGCTTGTCGTGGACACCGGCTACGAGTTCAGACTCCAGATGCTCAGGGAACACGTGGACTCGCTTGACGGCGTGCTCTACACGCACTCGCATGCTGACCACCTGTCCGGGATAGATGACCTCAGGGTCTTCTCCCAGAAGAGGAATATGACGATTTACTCCAACGGGCCGACGCTGAAGTACATAGAAGAGCATTACAGCTATGCCTTCAGCCCGTCAGGCTTCCCCGGCAATCCCCATCTTGAGGCGGTGGAGCTTGAACCCCTCAGGGAAGTGGAGATAGCGGGCATCAGAGTCATTCCGCTTCCGGTTGAGCACGGCAGAATGACCCATATGCCGATCTATGGCTACCGCTTCGGACGCTTTGCATACATAACGGACTGCACCTTCATCCCGGAATCTGTCTTCGATTCGCTCAGGGGAGTCGAGATCTTGGCCATCGGCGGACTGAGAAAGCGTCCTCATGGTGCCCACTTCTGCTTCGAGGAGGCCCATGCTGCCGGCCGGAGGACAGGTGCCGCAATGATTTATTTCACTCATATCAATCATGAGACCTGCTATAATGAGATAAATTCGCTTTATCCAGACGCACGTTCCGCCTACGACGGACTGGTATTGGAGGTTTGAATGTCAGACGACCTTTTCAGCGCCGACGATCTTGACCAGGAGCTGCTTGCCAGACAGGCGGCTCAGAAGCCTGCCGTCAGCAGACAGGTCAGGAAGGAGGAGAAAGCACTCGCACCTCTGACGGGCAAGACACTGTACATCATTGACGGCTACTCCCTCATCTACAGAAGCTATTTCGCCTTTCTCTCACGCCCGCTGACAGACAGTCAGGGCAACAACGTTTCGGCTTTCTTCGGCTTTTTCAACACGATCTTCATGCTGATCCGCGACTATGAGTTCGATTATTTCGTCGTCGCGATGGACAGCAAGGGTCCGACCTTCCGCCACAGGATGTACGAGCCGTACAAGGCAAACAGGGAAGCGGCGCCGCAGGACCTGCACTCGCAGGTTCCCCTGATCATGGATGCGCTTGAGAAACTCAACATTCCATACATCGCACGCGAGGGCTATGAGGCAGATGACCTGATCGCAACGCTGGCCGCGAATGCCTCCAGACTTGGAATAGAGACAGTCATGGTCACCGGAGACAAGGATCTCCTGCAGCTTGTCGACGACAGGGTCAGGGCACTCAGGCCGCCGAAGAAGAACCAGCCCCGCTACACGCTTTTCGGAGCGGATGAGGTGAAGGCTGAGTTCGGCATCTCGCCGTCTCAGATCATTGACTATCTGTCTCTGCTCGGGGACAGCAGTGACAATGTGCCCGGTGTCAGGGGAATAGGGGAAAAGAGCGCGGTCAAGCTGCTTGAGGAATACGTCTCGCTTGACGGGATCTACAGACATCTGGACTCCCTGTCAAAGGGACTGCGGTCAAAGCTGGAAGAAGGGCGCGTGGATGCCTACCTGTCCCGTGACCTGGTCAGACTCAAGAGCGATGTGTTCACGCTGGACAGCTTTGATTCAAGCGAGTTCCTCACAAGCACAATCGACTACCAGGGCGCGGTTGAGGTCTTCAGGAAACACAACTGTTTCTCACTGGCCAAGAGCGCGGCTTCTATGGCCGGCGGAGTGAAAAGCGAGCCTGCCGCACAGTCTCAGGCACGGGAGACGGAAGACGGAGAAGCCCCCGGAAAGGATGTCACAGAGGATGCAAGCCTGATCGGCCTGGGTGAGTACAGGACGCTGACCGATATCCGGACCATAGCCGCCTTCTTTGAGGAAGCCAGACGCTCGACAGGCGTGATCGCCTTTGATACGGAGACAGACAGCCTAGATCCGCTGACGGCGAACCTGGTAGGCTTCTCATTCTCATACGAGAAACGCAGGGCATTTTACTGTCCGCTTACTGCAGGTGGAAAAGCCTATTTGGCGCTGGATGAGGTGGTGCGGCTCTTCAGGGAGTGGTTCTCCGGAGGAAAGCTGCGCATTGTAGGGCAGAACCTGAAGTTCGATATCGAGGTGCTGCACCGGATCGGCGTTGGTGGCCTGGTGATAGAGGCTGATACCATGATCCAGGCCTGGCTGCTTGACTCATCTGCCCCGGCCTTCAATCTCGAGGCCCTGGCGCTCCGCTACCTTTCATATGAGGCGATCAGCTTTGACGATGTGGTCCCCAAGGGACAGGACTTCTCGGCTGTGGACCTCCAGAGCGCGACGAGGTACTGCGCTGAGGACAGTGATCTTACATACAGGCTGTATCTTCATTTCACGAAGGCCCTTGCCGGGTGCGGCCTGCTGGAAGTGTTCAATACGTACGAGAGGGACCTCATTCCTGTCCTAGCCTCGATGGAGGAGGCCGGAGTCTGTCTCGACATCCCGTTCATGAAGCAGCTTGACGTGACTCTCAGCCGCCGGCAGGAAGAGCTGGAGGCCCGGATCAAGGAATATGCAGGACACGACTTCAACATAAACTCCACTCAGCAGCTTGGCACCGTGCTCTTCGAGGAGCTGGGGCTGGAAAGCGGGAAACGCACCCAGAGAGGCTTTTCCACAGCAACCGATGTGCTGGAGAACCTGAGGGGAGCGCATCCGATCATAGAGGCCATACTCTCTTACCGCTCCGTGTCGAAACTGCTGGGAACCTATGTCGACACACTGCCGCTGATGTGTGACAAAGAGGGCAGGATACACACCAGTTTCCTGCAGACAGGCACTGCCACCGGCAGGCTGTCCAGCAAGAATCCGAATCTGCAGAACATACCGATCAGGAGCGAGGACGGGCGGATGATACGCTCTGCCTTTGTCGCCGGCTCCGGCTGCCGCTTCCTCTCGGCAGACTACTCCCAGATCGAGCTCGTCGTCCTGGCGCATGTCAGCGGAGACGAGGCCCTGAGGAAGGCCTTCCTGGAGGGAGGGGACGTGCACCGCTATACGGCCAGCCTGATCTTCGACAAGCCCGCCGACCAGATTGACGCATCGGAGCGCCGCATCGCGAAGACCATCAACTTCGGCATAATGTACGGCATGTCAGCCTTCAGACTGTCCAATGAGCTCGGAATCAGCAGGGCGGAGGCACGCACCTTCATTGACCGTTATTTCGAACGGTACAGCGCGGTGAAGGTCTATGTCGACAAGGTCGTGGAGGAGGCGCAGGAGAAGGGTTATGTCAGGACGCTCGGAGGACACGTGCGCACAGTCATGGGCATAAACAGCCGGAACAAGACCGTAAAGGCCGCTGCCGAGCGCGTGGCGCTGAACACTATCATCCAGGGCTCGGCTGCGGAGCTGATGAAGAAGGCCATGACAGCCATCTTTGCCCGGCTTGCGGAAGGCGGATACAGGGCCCGCATGCTGCTGCAGGTCCATGATGAGCTGATCTTCGAGGTCCCTGTCGAGGAACTTGATGCGGTACGGACTCTGGTCAGGGACTGCATGGAGAATGCTGAGAAACTGTCGATCCCGCTTCATGTGGGCATTGAGGACGCCGAGCGCTGGGGGGATATGCACTGATGGTAATCGGACTGGTCGGAAAAAGCTGTGCCGGCAAGGATGTGGCGGCAGCACGCTATTCACAGCGCGGAGTGGCATGCATCGATGTCGACGCCCTGGGACATGAATCGCTTGTGGTGAACCGGGACGCGGTCGCACAGGCCTTCGGGCCGTCGGTCCTGAATGAGGACGGAAGCGTGAACAGGAAGGCCCTGGGCGCGCTTGTCTTCGCCGATGCCGGCAGGCTTGAGGTCCTGAACGGGATCAGTCATCCCTGGATGCGCAGCAGGGTGGAGGACTTTATCAGGAACAGGGATCTGTGCATGATCAACTGTGCGCTGCTTGAGGAGATGGACCTTGTACCGCTGTGTGACGAGATACTCTTCTTCTGGGCGCCGTTTGAACAGCGTATGGAGAGGGCGCTGAAGCGTGACGGCATTACGCAAGAGGCCTTCAGACAGCGCGATTCCAGCCAGAAGGACATCGGATCGACACTCTTCGAATGCGGCCGGAGAGTCATCACGATAATCAACGACCGGGACTTGGAATATCTTTATCGACAACTGGACTTCTATTATGATACACTTCAGACCAGAGGTTACGTTTATGGGTAAGTCATCTCGAATAGTTTTGTTGAGTATAACGGCCGTTTTGGCCATAGCCGTCTTTCTTGTGCTGTGGGCAGTCCGCCCGGGAAGCGGCAGCACCCTGATTGCTGATGCCAGGGCACGCCAGAGCCAGGGACTGATCACCGTCGACACGGCTGTCGACACTGCGGCCCTTGCAGATGAACTGCTTGCGGACGGGACCTTCATTGACAGCATTGCAGCTGCGCTGGCCCAGAACGACACTGTGGCCCGGAGCATCTCTGACGGGGCAAGGCAGGCTGCTGAAAGTGCGGTTGCCTCCTATGTCGACTCCTATGTTGCAGAGCATCAGGATGAGTTCACTGCCCTTGCAGCCAGTGCGGTCGAGGCATATGCGGCTCAGTATGCAGACCAGCTCGACGCTGTCATTGACGAGAGAATCAGGACCTATGTCGACTCCATCCTTCCTGATATCGAGGCGGCAGCTGCAGGATATGCGGATGAGGCCGTCGCCGGAATCAGCAGCATTGTGGACGAGAGAATCCAGGCCTATGTCAGTTCCAGCCTCGATGAGCTGGACGCCATCATAGCGGCTGATATCCAGGCCTATGTGGACGCCAACTATGACGAGCTGCTTTCAATCATCAGAAATGAGATTGCGGCCAACACAGTAGATGAGAGTGCAATCGCCGATCTCGTGGCCGGGAACGTGCTTGCCACGATCAGGGCTGATGTAGAGGCATATCTCGGCCAGCTTGACATTGATGCCATCATCCAGCGCGTGGACAGCTATGCGGCCTCTGTCGTCGATTCCCTGCTCTCTCAGGCCAATGGCTATACAGACGAGAAGATCGCACAGCTTGAGTACTCCATGCTTACGGATTCTGATGTCCAGGCGATTGTCGATGAGGCGGTGACCTCAGCTGCTGCCGGCAGCACCGCGGCTCCGGCAGAAGTCACTGTGCGCCACGTTGTCTCCGTTCCTGACTTCGAGTCGAGTCCTGTCGTCGAGAATGAGGCTGACTACAGCTCTGTGAGACAGACCGAGAGGCAGGCGGCGATCGATTCACTCATGCAGGCTATCGGCAACTGATACAGCCTGTCATGAACGACTGAGGGGAGCTGTGCAATTACTGGCAGCTCCCTTTCTCATTGCCTGTCATGATGCTTATAAATCCACGGCGGGAAAACTCCCGTCTTCAGGCGGGAGATGAGAGCCGGGAACCTGCCAGTAAGTATTCCTTCATACGCCTGGATATGCGATAATAAGTCATGATCAGGACATACCGCTTCAGAGTGTATCCTACAGATGAGCAGAAGGCCGCGTTGTCGTGTTCCTTCGGATCAGTCAGGTATGTCTACAATGCAGCACTCGCATACCGCTGCAAGGCATATGAACGGCGTGGTGAATCCATCTACTACTACGGAACAGTGAAGCTTCTCAACAAGCTGAAGGCTGCGAAGCCATGGCTGAGAGAGGCGTACAGCCAGTGTCTGCAGATGTTGCTACGCAACCTTGATGCCGCATTCTCCAATTTCTTCCGCAACCCGGAGACTACAGGATACCCCAGGTTCAAGAAGAAAGATTCGGCGCAGTCCCTGCAGTATCCGCAGGGGGTGAAGGCCGACTTCCAGCGTCAGATGCTGTACTTTCCGAAGACGGGATGGGTTTCCTGCGTGTTCCACCGGCGTTTCAAAGGCGGGATCAGGACAGTCACGCTCAGGAAGGAGAAGAGCGGTGCTTACTATGCGAGCGTCCTTGTCGATGACGGGAAAAATGCTGAGGATATCCCAGCTGGACGCAATGTGGAATCTGAAAGTGATGTGCTCGGGATAGACATGGGCGTCAAGACGCTTGCTACATGCTCTGACGGTACTTTCTATAAGAACGGGAAGTACCTCTCAGAGTCAGAGAAACGACTGAAGAAGGAACAGCGGAATCTCTCAAGGAAGAAGAAAGGGTCTAAAAACAGAGCTAAGCAGCGTATTAAAGTCGCAAGAATTCATGAAAGGATTGCAAACCAGAGGAAGGATGCCATAGAGAAGGCAACGGCAGGGATTGCAGGCAAGAGCCACGCTGCAGTCGCTGTCGAGAATCTCAACATCAAGGGCATGCAGAAGAATCATCATCTGGCAAAAACCGTATCCGATGCATCGATGTCTTTCTTCCTGACGCGTCTGGAGACGAAGTGCATATCAAAGGGCATGCATTTCGTGAAGGTGGACAGATGGTTCGCATCCAGCCAGACGTGCTCAGTATGTGGCTTTGTGAACAAAGAGACGAAAGATCTGAGAATCCGGGAATGGGAGTGTCCTGAATGCCACACGCGCCATGACAGGGATGCGAATGCGTCACTGAACATAGCACGCGAAGGATATCACCTGATTGCCCGGCTACCCATGGACGGTGGGGAAGTAACGCCTGTGGAGACGGACAAGGTGGACGAGAGTGCAAAAGCACCTAAGAAGCCTGACGTCGGGGAAACAGGAAGAGTTCCGGAGACTAGCTCTCTGGAAGCTCCTCGCCTTTAGGCGGGAGAGTTGTCACTTTTCCGGGTACCTGCGTTCCTGCCCGTCCACTGTCGTGAAGATGAGCTGGCCATCCTCACGTCCGATGAGGTGGTTTTCCGTCAGTATGACCTTGCCTCCGCCCTCAGGCAGGTCGATGGTGTACTGGGGCATTGCCAGTCCGGAGAGCCGGCGCCTGAGCTCGGCCTCGATTTCCAGTCCCCTGTCCACGCTGACCCTGAAATGGGCCGTGCCCCTGACCAGGTCACACTGGAAGAGATAGTAGGGCTTGATGCGGTTTCTCAGCAGTGCGACACACAGGCGCTCCAGTGTGTCAGCGTCATCGTTGACACCTCTGAGGAGCACGCTCTGGTTGAATGCGGGGATTCCCAGCCGCGTGAACTTCCTCACGGCATCAAGTGACTCTGCGCTCAGTTCATCCGGATGGTTGAACTGGCACATCAGCACCATCGGACCCTCTTCGTTGTGCTTTTCCATTATTGCCATCAGCTCATCGCTGAAGCGTTCCGGATACGAGACAGGTGCCCTGGTGCAGAGCCTGAGCACGAGGTCGCTGCGCTTTCTGCGCAGTGCGCTCAGGAGTCTTTCCAGCCTGTCATCTGAGAGAGTGAACATGTCGCCTCCTGTGAGGAGGACCTCGTACACTTCCCCGTGATGTTCAAGATAGTCTGCGGCTCGCTCGATCTCGCTGTCGCTGATGGGGCCGCTGTCAAGACCTGTGAAACGGCGCCGGAAACAGTGCCTGCAGTATGAGAAGCACCTGTCTGTGGTAAGCAGGGCCACCCTGTGTCCGTAGCGGTGTATGAGACGGCTTGATACCGAATGCTCCAATTCTGCGAGCGGGTCCAGGCTTTCCGCCTCATCCTTCTCCTCGACTGAAGGTACGAACTGCCGTCTGATCCCCTCATGACACATGAGTCCGGCCAGATGGTCTGAGATGAGCAGGGGAAGGCTGGACGGGTCATCGAACCAGGCCTTCTCACTGTCAGTCAGCGTGACGATATTCTCAAGTTCCGCTTTTGTCGTGATCATCGCATGAGAGAGTAGCGACAAATAAGATGCTGTGCAAGCTTGTCACTTCGCCAAAGTTTCACCATCCGTCCGGGACAAGGCACGCGCACTTGTGCTAATCTTTTTCCCGGAGGAGTTGAAATGGCTGAGCGAAAGAGCCTCAAAGGCTACTATCTTACAACATTCCTGATCGGTTTGGGCTTCTTCACAATGGGTCTCATGGATCCGCTCTATGATACCTATGTGCCGATCTTCCTGGCAAATTACATTGACAGCAGCACGCTTGTCGGCATGATCATGACCTTTGACAACGTGCTCGCCATCTTCCTCATACCGGTATTCTCCGCGCTGAGTGACCGTGTGGAGACCCCGATAGGCCGCAGAATGCCTTTCATAGTGACTCTGCTGCCGGTTGCGGCAGTTCTCTTCGGGCTCATTCCGCTTTCCGCGCTCTCGTCGCTGTGGCTGCTGATCCTGACCGTCTTCATCTTCAATCTCTCCAAACAGGCGGTCAGGGGCCCTGTGGTGGCCCTCATGCCCGACATGGTTCCCGGTGATCTAAGAAGTGAGGCAAACGGCGTGATCAACACAATGGGCGGGATCGCGACGATTCTTGGAACGGTGGCGCTGGCCCGCCTGATGGATGTGTATGTCACGCTGCCCGGCATGAGCGAGCCGGTGAACGACATCCTAGCTTTCCCCGTGGCCTCTGTCTTCGTGATCCTGGCCGTCGTCCTTCTCTTTATCTTCGTGAAGGAAGGCAGATCACAGGTGCCGCGCGAGAGGGCGAAGGAGGAGAGGGAGCCGGTCCTTAAGAGCCTCTCCGTCGTCTTCGCCCAGAAAGACAGGAGTGCACTTTACATCCTCATCTCCCTGCTGTGCTGGTTCATCGCATACCAGGGCGTGCTCCCGTTCGTGGGACTGTACAGCGTTGAGGTCCTGGGTACGAGCAGCGGTACGGCATCCCTTGCCGCAGGCATGGTCGGAATTGCATATGCGATTTTCGCGATTCCCTCCGGAAAGGTGGCGCACCGCTTCGGAAGGAAGAGGACGATCCGTGTCAGCCTTGCCTGCCTCGTGGCCGTCACCCTGCTGGTGTACATCCACAGCCATCTGACTGCGGGCTGGAATCCGACAGCAAGGCTCATCAGCTTCTGGGCCCTGCTGTTCTGCTTCGGCATCTTCTGGGTCTCTGTGGTGACAAACTCGTTCCCGATGCTCTGGCAGATGAGTGACTACACCACAGTCGGGATCTATACAGGCCTGTACTACTTCTTCAGTCAGGCCGCAAGCATCATAGCACCGCCTCTTTCCGGCGGCTGCATTGACCTGTTCGGCTATCCCTCGCTGTTCCTCTTCACAGCCTTCTTCATGGCCGTGGCCTTCTTCACGATGAGAAAGGTCAACCGCGGAGAGCCTGAGGATCTGGCAGAGGGTGAGTAATATGGAGAAAAGCATGAGAAAAAGACTGACAATACTGTTGCTGCTGCTTGCCTGCGCGCTGGCAGTGCTTCCTGCCTCCGGATTTGAGTTCGTGTTCGGGGATCTGGACCAGCATGGTGAGATCCTAGGCGGTTTCCTGCCCAGCTACCTCAAGGCCGGTGCCGGCTATAACGGCTTTTCGCTGATTGAGGACAGGACGACCCAGATCGATCTTCTGGTCGGCGGAGGCTACAGCCAGAGGAAGGTATGGCAGAACCCGGTCACCGGAGCGGTCGAGGACAGTGATCCCGTCATTTATGACACAGTGCGCATTGACTGGGAAGTGCGCTTCAGCCAGGGGCTGTGGGCCTCTCCCGTTGAAGGCAAGGACCTGCTGACACTTTCTGCGGGCTACACCGGACGCTACGACATGAACATCGATTCCTTCAAGACGGGATCTGTGCGCGCCAATGGCGGTTCTTTCCCGATAAGGACGCTAGATGAGAGCATTGGTCCTGATTACATGGGTTTTGTATATCCTGACCTGCGGGGTGACAGGCAGCATCTGGGCACGGCCTTCTCGCTCACTGCCAGAGTTGATCTGATGGATGACCAGAAGATGTATGCGAATGGCTTCTACACGACAGTCGAGTTCCTCTGGGCGCCCGGAGTGCTGAACAGTGCCCTGGACGGTGAGGCGGACTACTACTCGGCGGACTTCAACGCAGTCGGGGCCTGGACTCCGGTCAGCTTCACGGAGGAGGGCGGCATCCACCTGTTCAGTCTCACGCTGATCGACAGGCTCAACGCCAACTGGACTGACGGCAGCGAGGTACCTGTCTACGCACAGTCATCCGTATCGCTCGGACGCAAGGTGCGCGGCTTCACGACCTGGACATACAACACGCAGTTCACCATGGTCAACAACTTCGATATCCGCTTCGCGGGTCCGGCCTGGCACTCGATCTTCCCGCGCATCAACCTCTTCTTTGATGTCGGCTACGGCTGCGGGGACTACTTCAACACAGATACGGGCGGAAGCAACTTCCTGATGAGCACGGGTATCCAGATGACAGTGAGTTTCTTTGACTTCATCGATCTGGGCTATCAGATAGCATATCTCTTCGACGGATACAACTTCGTCGACGGCCCGGATGAGAGCATCACCGGAAAGTTCACATTCTTCCTCGATTTCTGATCCACTGCGAGCGCGGCTTCCTCTCATCTTCCGGGATTGTCAGGGGGGTGCCGCGCTTTCTGAGCACCTTCTCGAAACG
Organism: uncultured Spirochaetales bacterium; assembly: GCA_944390045.1. Taxonomy (GTDB): domain Bacteria; phylum Spirochaetota; class Spirochaetia; order Sphaerochaetales; family Sphaerochaetaceae; genus Bullifex. Next base: position 15,168 of record CALXOO010000012.1, read on the forward strand.
CGGTCTGTTATAGCGCTGGATCATGATGCACGGCAGGTTGATCACTGTGAAGAAGGCAGGCACGATCCAGCTGATTTCATGACGGCAGATCACGGACACGGCGTAGGCGATCGCCAGACAAACCAGATGAGCGAATTCGGCACGCACGGTCTCCAGTATGAACAGAGAAATGTATCCGCTCTGTCCTCCCTTGAGATCCTTCTTGTCGAAGGGACCGACGGAAGGTACATAGTCCTTCCATGACCTGATGCGGAAGACTCTCTGGTAAATTTCTCCTTCAGCCTCCCAGGCGCGTGGTCTCAGGCGGAGTCTCAGGGCGGCGAGACTGTCATAGCTCATCCTGTTTATGAAGCGAGAGGCGATGATCTGGCACAGCGCCACGAAGGCGACTGCCGCATAGCTGGGGTTGATGTTCATCACAGATAGGGGTTCCGTGCCCCTCTGACCAGGGGTTCAGTGACTCCGACCGAGGCAAGCTTCTCCCTTGTCTGGTCCACGAGATAGGCCTGGACATCCGATACGCTGATGCGGATCATCCTGTCATTCACGATTTCCACTGTAGGCCTGAGCCCTGCCGACTTGATGTTCGTGTAGACGGTCCAGGCATTCTCCATGTTGGTGTAGGTGCCGACCTGGAGTGTGTACCATCCCGTCTCGCTGCCGTTTATGTAGAGAGTCTCGGGCACTTCCGGCTCGCTTATGACCTCCACTGTCACGTCGGCTATTCCCTCATCATAGTAGCCCAGCTGCCTTGCGCCTTCCGGCGTCAGGTCAATGATCCTGTTCTCTACATAGGGACCGCGGTCATTGATGCGCACCTCTATGCTTTTCCCGTTTGCGTTGTTCGTGACTCTGACTATGCTGCCGAAGGCCAGCGTCTTGTGCGCCGCACTCAGCGCAGTGTTGTCAAAGATTTCACCGTTTGCGGTCAGCGCATCCGGTCTGTCCGCCGTGTACCAGCTGGCGATTCCGCTCTCTGCAGCCCACAGGAGGCCGGCGGAGACGGCCAGCAGTACAACGAGAATTATCCTTTTCATATCACGAATAATAATTGGGTACGGTGCTGCTGGCAAGAAGGGCAGCGGTGCTTGCGGCTCATTCCAGAGTGAATGAGACCTCCATCACTGCAGAATCCGCATTGTCGATTCCGTATCCCTTTATTTCGACCCGGCCTGTCGCCTGGTCCAGCTCCAGAAGATAGAAAGTCCCTCTGGCGCCGAAGAAGGGCAGATCCTTCCGGTGGTAGGCGGAGAAGATGAATTCCTTCAGGTCATCATCCCAGTCGTTCATCACCTCGATGCTGTGGACGTGGCCGGACAGAATCAGATTCCTGCCGCTGCCTGAGAGAATGTCAAGCAGCGCATTCCTCTCGTCTATGTCCGCGATCGTGAATTCGAACAGGCTCTGGTTCAGGCCCTTGCTTCCCAGCGGAATGTGGCTGAGTATGATGTGATAGGCTGCCCCGTCGTCTCCGATCGCCTGGGAGAGATAGCTGAGCTGGCTCTGCCCGAAGAGTCTGTAGGCGCTGTTGAGCTTGTAGATGACCGTATCGGCTATGGTGAAGGCCTCTGTGGCGCTGAGGCCGAATTCCGCCGACCAGGTCTCAAGGTCTGATCCCCCGATATCATGATTGCCGAGGGTGTATATGACGGGACAGCCGGCTGCAGAGCGCACCTTGTCCAGGAAGAGTCCTGCCTCTCTGTAGTCCCTCTCAATGCCGTCCTCAACCAGATCCCCCAGGATGAATACCGCATCCGGACTCTCCGTCTCCAGGAACGAGAGGAAAACGGAATCGTTCCGGTAGACTCCCTCCTCACTGAGCTCCTTGTTGAGATGGACGTCGCTTATGACGGCGAAAGAAAGTCTGTCAGAAGGGCCTTTGCCGGATGCGATCTCCTGTGGAGGGTCAAAGGGGTTCTCGTCCAGCTCGATGACATCCCAGTGGAATGCGAAGTCGCAGGAGGCGAGCAGCGGCAGCAGGGCAAGCAGGAGCAGAAGTCTTCTCACAGCATCACCTCACAGCCGAGTCTGATCACCAGATCCGAGATGAGTATCGTTGCTCCGTCCATGTAGTCTGCGAATTTCATATATCCTTCTGCCGTCAGCCTGTAGTCCAGGAATCCTACTGCCGTCTCCAGACCCAGGACCGGCACGCTCTGGAAGCTGGTCTCATAGAAATCCTCGAACGCCAGATAGAGCCTTGCGGAAAAGACTGATGAGAAATAACCGATGCCGAGGATCAGGTTCGGAGATAGCGAGAAGTGAAGTTCCCGCACATGGCCGGAGTAGGACAGTCCTCCGATGATTCCAAGCCTGTAGTCAAGACGGATACCGCTGAAGTCCAGGTCCTGTCCCAGACTGCATGATGCAGTGGCCATGCCTCCCCTCAGTGCCCAGTTGTGGTAGGCTGATGAGAGAATGTCCATCCTGAAGTCTCCGCCTCCGCTGAGGCTGTACATCGCCGACAGTCTGGATGTCATGGGAGAAGCGGCCACTCCGAGTCTGTATCCGTCAGTGTCCACGTGCAGCTCAGCCTCGGCCTGCATCCCGTAAAGCGGGTCGCTGCGCAGAGCGAGCGATCCCCCCAGGACAGTGCCTGCATGCAGCATGCCGTGCACAGACAGCATGAGCAGAACGATGATGATAGACCTTGTCCCCATTCTCCCTCTCCGACAAATGGCGATATGTGTGATTATCCTTTTGTTTTCCCTCTTCCGGCCCCTGTCCGGCTTCGTTGCAAAGATAGCAGGTCTTTGCCATAATTGAAAGATATGAGCGAGATCAATTCGACACACTGGGCGGATATTTACGCCGACAAGATCATAAGGGAGAAGGGTGACAAGGAACTTTACACCTGTGCCAGCGGCATCACCCCCTCAGGCACAGTCCATATCGGCAATTTCAGGGAGATCATCTCTGTCGAGCTGGTTGTCAGGGCCCTCAGGGCACGCGGCAGGAAGGTGAGGTTCATCTATTCCTGGGATGACTATGATGTCTTCAGGAAGGTCCCGAAGAACATGCCGGAGCCCGAACTGCTGGAGACTTATCTGAGAAAGCCCATCACGCTGGTTCCCGATACGACCGGGGAGGCCGGCAACTACGCCAGGAAGAACGAGCTTGATGTCGAGCGCATCCTTCCATCAGTAGGCGTCAATCCGGAATACCTCTATCAGGCTGAGCGCTACAGGAGCGGAATGTATGCCCAGGGAATGAAGAGGGCGCTGGAGAAGCGCAGTGAGATCAAGGCAATCTTGGATGAGTACAGGACAAAGCCGCTTGATGACGACTGGTGGCCCATCTCCATCTTCTCGTCCTTCACTGACAGGGATACGACGACAGTGCTGGGCTGGGACGGCGAGTATGGCGTCACATACCGCGATGACAGCACCGGACAGGAGGAGACCATAGACCTCAGGACGACAAGCTGTGCGAAGCTGCCCTGGAGGATTGACTGGCCGATGAGGTGGGCTCGAGAGGGAGTCGACTTCGAGCCGGCCGGAAAGGATCATCACAGCGAAGGCGGAAGTTTCGACACTTCCCGCAGGATCGTCAGGCTCTTCGGAGGTGAGGCCCCTGTCTCGTTCCAGTATGACTTCATCTCCATCAAGGGCCGCGGAGGCAAGATCTCCTCATCAAGCGGAGAGGTCATCAGTCTCTATGATGTCCTTGAGGTCTACACGCCTGAGCTCTGCCGCTATCTCTTCGTCTCAACCAGACCCAATACGGAGTTCGCTATCTCCTTTGATCTGGATGTCCTCAAGATCTACGAGGATTATGACAACTGCGAGAGGATCTACTTCGGACTGATGGAGGTCAATGAGAAGAGGAGACAGAAGGAGAAGCGCATTTACGAACTCAGCCAGGTCACTGATGAAATCCCCTCAGAACCGGGCTATCAGATACCCTTCCGCCATCTGTGCAACCTGCTGCAGATCCACTGCGGCGACATCGACGCCGTGATCAGCAGTCTTGACGGTGTCAGCGAGAGCCAGAGAAAGAGACTTGAGGTGCGCTGCCGCTGCGCCTGGAACTGGATCACGACTTTCGCTCCTGAAGATTTCCGCTTCTCGCTCGATGACGGCACGAGACCTCTTGTCGGGCTGACTGATGCCGAGAGGTCTGCCATTCATGACCTGAAGTCATACATTGAGCAGTGGCTGGACAGCAGCGATGAGAAGTCGTTCGCAAACTACATCTACAAGGCAGCAGAGGACAACGGCGTCGACAAGGGTGATTTCTTCACCGCGGTCTACAAGGTCCTGATCGGCAAGGAGAGGGGGCCGAAACTGGCCGGTTTCCTGAAGGCCTGTTCCACGCTCAGACTTGTCTCGATCCTCTCTCGCTACTGACGGAGGTCCGCCTGTGAAGGTTGTTCTCTTCAACGGCTCCCCCAGGGAGCATGGCTGTACTTATACTGCGGTGCGTCTTGTCGCGGATGAACTCGAGAGAGAGGGAATCACGACTGAGATCATTCACGCCGCGAAGGAGGGCTTTTCTGCCCGGGATGTGGATGAGGCTGCGAGCAGGTGCCTTGAGAGCGATGGAATTGTTCTCTCGTCTCCTGTCTGGTACGCATCAGCATGCGGGCTCTCAAGCTATTTCTATGACCAGCTCTTCAACCGCATCGGATACAGGATGCGGCTCAAGGCCGGTGCCTGTGTCGTATCCTGCCGCAGGGGCGGCGCCACGGCGACCTTTGACCAGCTGAACAAGTATTTCACGATCAGCGGGATCACCGTCGTCTCATCATTCTACTGGAACCAGGTGCATGGAAACACGCCTGATGAGGTGATGAGGGATGAGGAGGGAGTCGCCACGATGAGGGAACTTGGCCGGAATATGGCCTATGTCCTGAAAGCCCTTGACAGGGCCGCTCTGCCGCTTCCGGAATCAGGGCCCAGAGTGAAGACGAACTTCATCCGCTGAGGGGCATACAGTGGGCAGGCTGTTCAGCTATCTGAGAAAATACACGAGGGACTGCATCCTCGCGCCGCTTTTCAAGCTGCTTGAGGCGGTGCTCGAGCTTTTCGTCCCGCTGGTCGTCGCAGCCATCATCGACCACGGCATAGCAGACAGGGATGTGTCCTATATCGTGCGCATGGTCATGGTCCTTTTCGCCCTTTCCGTTACCGGGCTGGCCGTGTCGGTCACCGCCCAGTATTTCTCCGCCCGGGCGGCATCCTCTTTCGCCCGCGATGCGAAAAAGGCTCTTTTTGAGCATATAGAGCTTTTCAGCATGGCCGACTGCGAGAAGCTGGGACTGGCGACTCTGATCAACAGAATGACCGGAGACATGAATCAGGTCCAGTCCGGCGTCAACATGACGCTGCGTCTTCTCCTGCGTTCACCCTTTGTCGTCCTCGGAGCGGCCTTCATGGCCTTTGTCGTCGATGTGCGCTCGGCTTTTGTCTTTGTGGTCGTGATCCCCGTGCTCGCACTCGTCGTCTACCTCATAATGAGGGTGACTGTCCCTCGCTTCCGCTCTGTACAGGGCGGGGTGGATGACCTGCTGGCAAGGACGCGCGAGAATTACAGGGGTGCCCGCGTCATAAGGGCGTTCAACCTGCAGGAAAGTGAGAGAAAGGGCTTCCATGATGCGGGAGACAGCCTGCTGACCAGACAGCTTGGAGCCGCCTCGCTGTCCGCCCTGACCAATCCCATGACCTCCTTCGTCGTGAACCTGGGTATCATGGTCCTGATCTGGTATGGCGGTCTCAGAGTGGAGGCCGGAACGCTGACTCAGGGCTCTGTAGTCGCTCTCTTCAACTATATGTCCCAGATCCTGGTCGAGCTGATCAAGCTGGCAGGACTCATACAGACAATGACCCGTGCCCTGGCAAGTGCCAGGCGTGTCGGAAGCATCTTCGACATGGAACCGTCCATGGCTGACGGCAGCCGGATGGACAGTCCGGAGGACGGCCCTGCGATTGAGTTCAGGCATGTGAGCTTCAGCTATGCTGAGGGCTGCGGACGTGTCCTGAAGGACATCAGCTTCAGGCTTGAGAGAGGGCAGACACTCGGCATCATAGGCGCGACCGGCAGCGGCAAGTCAACGCTTGCGGCACTTATGGCCCGCCTGTATGACCCGCAGGAGGGCGAGATTCTGATCCTTGGTGCACCTGTCAGATCCTACCGCCTGAGCTATCTGCATGACACGGTGACTCTGGTCCTCCAGAAGGCACGGCTCTTCAGCGGCACCATCCTGGGCAACCTGAAGCTTGCCAGTCCCCATGCGACAGAGGAGGATGTGAGAGCGGCCCTTGCCGATGCCCAGGCCCTGGACTTCGTCATGGAGAAAGGACTTGATGCTCCAGTCGAGGCCGGCGGAAGGAATTTCTCCGGCGGTCAGCGCCAGAGGCTCTCGATCGCACGTGCCCTGGTCCACGGAGGCAGCATACTGATTCTGGATGACAGCTTCTCCGCACTGGACTACAAGACTGACAGCCTGGTACGTCAGGCACTCGCCGCAAGACCCGTCACGAAGGTCATCATCTCGCAGCGCTCAAGCTCGGTGATGAATGCGGACCTGATCATCCTGCTGGAGAACGGTTCGATTGCGGCAATGGGCACCCATGAGGAGCTGATGGCCTCAAGTCCGGTGTACAGGGAGATCCATTACACACAGTTCGAGAAGGAGGACGGAGATGTATAAGAAGACTCTGATACGCATGTTCTCCTATCTGGCCGCATACAGGGGCCGTTTCGTGCTCTCGGTTGTAATGGCGCTTGTCTATGTGCTCTCATCACTGTATATCCCGCTGCTTGCGGGGCAGGCGATAGACAGCCTCATCGGACCGGGGAGGGTGGACTTCAGTCTCCTGACAGGCCGCCTGGCAGCCATTCTCGTGACCTCACTCGTCTGTTTTCTGTCACAGTACATACTCTCAAGGCTGAACAACACACTGGTGTACTCACTTTCCAGGAATCTGAGAAATGACGCCTTTGACAAGATAGGAAGGCTCCCGTTCGCATATCTGGACAGCCATCGCCAGGGAGATGTCGTGGCCCGTGTGATCGGCGATGTGGAGCAGGTGGCGGACGGACTCCTGCTCGGCTTCAGTCAGTTCCTCACCGCCGTTCTGACGATAGTGCTCACGATATACTACCTCTTCAGTCTTGACTGGCTGATGGCCCTGGTCGTCATCCTCCTTTCCCCGCTGTCGCTTGTCGTCGCGAGCTTCATCGCGCGGCGGACTCACAAGCACTTCAGAAAGACAGCGGAGAAGCGTTCCCTCCAGACAGACCTTACCGATGAGTTCATCACCAATACAGGGGAGGTCATCTGCTACAACCTCCAGAACCAGTGTCAGGAGCGCTTTGGCCGTGTCAATGATGAGTGGGCAGAAAGTTCTCTGAAGGGCACCTTCTACTCCTCGCTGGTGAACCCGGCCACCAGGGCAGTGAACAGCATTGTGTATGCCTGTGCCGCACTGACGGGGAGTCTGCTTGTCATCACGGGGAGAATGAGTGTGGGGGGACTCACAAGCGCGCTGAGCTATGCCACGCAGTATACAAAGCCGTTCAACGACATCACTGGAGTCGTGACGGAACTGCAGAACGCACTGGTGTGCGCATCCAGGATCTTCGCCCTGCTTGACGAGGCCGAGGTCGAGGACAGGGGGACTCTGGAACTGCCACACGGGCCTCTGTCTGTCAGTTTCCGCAATGTCTTCTTCTCCTATGTCAGCGGACAGGATCTTATCCGGGACTTCTCGCTTGATATCGAGAGCGGACGCCATGTGGCGATAGTCGGTCCCACAGGCGCAGGAAAGAGCACCATCATAAATCTTCTGATGCGCTATTATGATGCGGACAGCGGCACTATTCTCATTGACGGCATTCCGATCGGTCAGCTGAAGCTGTCAAGTCTGCGCCTTTCCTTCGGCTCCGTGCTGCAGGATTCCTTCATCAGGAGGGCGACTGTCAGGGAGAATATCGCGATGGGAAGATCATTCACTGATGACCAGATCATCGCTGCCTGCCAGAAGGCCCATGTGCACAACATCATCATGAACCTTGAGAATGGCTATGACACCATGCTGGATGATGACGAGGGCCTGCTGTCTGCCGGAGAGCGTCAGCTGATCGCAATAGCGCGCTGTATGGTCGCCCTGCCGAACCTGCTCATCCTTGACGAGGCCACAAGTTCCATCGACACGCGCACTGAGGGGCTTATACAGTCCTCATTCAACGAGATGACCAGGGGCCGCACCAGCTTTGTTGTCGCGCATCGTCTCTCGACGATAAGGAACGCCGATATAATCCTTGTCATGAAGGACGGAGACATAGTGGAGTCAGGACGCCACGATGAGCTGCTTGCCCGCGGCGGTTTCTACAGTGAGCTCTATCACAGCCAGTACGCGAAAGCCGTAGGGCAGGGCCGCTGACAGTACTGCTCACTGTCTGGGCTTTTCCCTCAGTCCCGGCGGGAGTCCGACGTGTCTGTCCGCAACTATACTGCCGTTACTGGGCTTCTGGCCTGCTAGGTGAAGCGGGAGGCCATGGATGACAAGGCCTCGCTTGCCATGTTCACGTAAATGCCGCTGCACAGCATTCCGTGCCGGAGGATTACCTGGAGGAGGTCAGGAAGCTGTCAGGATCCTGACCGGGCAGGCAGTGAAGCAGGCTTCTCCCGGTGCGCACTGGTGCTCAATGCACTGGCGCGCCTCAATCGCTTTCACCTGTTCTGTCTGAATAACCTGTCCAGTGTCACCTGGTTGCTGCGCCACTTGTTCTGGGCCTTCACCCTGAGGTCCAGTGTCAGCCTGAGCCCGTGGAAGATCTTTTTGATCTCCCTGAAGCTTTCTTTTCTGATGCGTCTGATATTCTCTCCGCCCTTTCCGACGATGATGCCTTTCTGGCCCTCGCGCTCCGTGACGATGAAGGCCCGGATCCATACTGAAGAGCCTGCCTCATCGTATTCGATGTCGCCGACCTCCACATAGATCACATGCGGCAGCTCGTCGCTGAGCAGGTTGATTGTCTTCTCCCTGATGATCTCGCTGATCCTGAATTCCAGGTTCTGATCCGTGTAGCTGTCCTCTGGGTAGAGCAGGGCTCCGTATGGGGCGATCCGGAAGAGCTCTATCAGGATCTCGTCAACACCCTCGTCCTTCAGGCCGCTGGCATTGAGCACGACTGCCCCGGGAAGCCTTGCGGTGATATAGTCCCTTGCCGCAGCGAGCTCTCCGTCAGTGAGGATGTCTGCCTTGTTGATGACGGCCACTACCGGAACCCTTACTTTCTGCAGGATCCCGATTATCGCATCCTCCTCGGCTCCGGCCTCACGCCGGGCGTCCATGAGATAGAGCACGACATCGCTGTCATCAAGAGACGACACAGTGATCTCCTGCATCCTGCGGTTGATCTCCCTGCCGCCGAGATGATAGCCGGGAGTGTCTGTGAAGATGAGCTGGCCACGCTGGTCAGTGTAGATGCCTCTTATGGCATTGCGGGTCGTCTGCGGGGTGGATGCGGTGATGCTGACCTTCATCTCGCATATTGTGTTTACAAGTGTTGATTTGCCCACGCTCGGCCTGCCGATGAGGGATACTGTGGCGCATTTGACAAGTCTTTCGTCTTCTCTTTCCATTTCAATTCAATTATACTTGATTGCCATGAGTGAAGAAAAGAAGAAAGAGAATCCTGCCGATCCCTCTCTGAATGACAGGCTGATGAAGACGCGCTCCATCATGCTTACGGGTGAGATCAGCAAGGAGAGCGCTGATGTCATCATACGCAACCTGCTGGTCATGGACAGCGAGTCCGGTGATCCCATCACTGTCTATATCAACAGTCCAGGAGGCGATGTCGACGCCGGTTTCGCGATCTACGACATGGTACGTTTCATCTCATCCCCCGTGCGCATGGTCGGTATGGGGCTGGTAGCTTCGGCCGCTGTCATCGTCCTGCTCTCGGTTCCAAGGGAGAGACGTTTCGGCCTGCCCAATTCCACCTATCTCATCCACCAGCCGATGGCCAGCATGAAGGGAGTGGCCGCTGACATAGAGATCCATGCCAGGAACATGGAATACTGCCGGCAGCGGACGGACAGCCTCATCGCCGAAGCCTGCGGAAAGAGCGTTGAGGAGGTGCGCAGGGACACTGAGCGCGACTGCTGGATCTACAGTCAGGGGGCGGTCGAGTACGGACTGATCGACCGGGTGATCACGACACGGAGCGCCCTGGATTAGTTTTTTTTGTACATCTGACGTGTTTTCATGACGATACAGATGCGGAGGCCATATGGCAGGACGCATCTGTGTTTTCATTTTTGCGCTTCTCTTCCTGTTTTCCTCCTGCAGCCAGGAAGGAGCGCAGATACCTGAGGAGCTGACGGTGGCGACGTTCAACGTGCAGAGCCTCTTTGATGACGTGGATGACGGGGATGAGTATTCCCCATACAGAAAGCATGAGGGCTGGAACACTGAGAAGTACTCGGCACGGCTGGACCGGATTGCAGACCTGATCCGTTCCTGCCTTGAGTGCGACATCATCTTCTTTCAGGAAGTGGAGAGCGCGAAAGTGCTCGCTGATCTTCTGGACAGTCCGCTTGCGCGCCGGGGCTACCGCTACTACGCGGTCGCTGAATCCTCCAGCCCTGTCTCTGTGGGCTTCATCAGCAGGCATGAGCCGGTGGACGTCAGTGTGCATTCTGTTCCGGGACAGAGGCTGGTGCTCCGGGCCGAATTTATCATCCGTGCCCGGCAGCTCATCATCTACTGCATTCACGCCAAGAGCAATCTTGGGGACAGTGATGAGAACCGCTCGCTGAGACTTGAGTGCTCAATGCTGCTCAACAGCCTGTACAGCCGCGACTTCCCGGCCCCCGTGATAATACTCGGAGACTTCAACAGCCAGCCTGTTCTGGACTGCAGCGATCTGATGACGCTGGTGGGAAAGCATGATTCGAAGACCATTGCCGCACAAGGCAGTCTCCCCGTGGTCATGGATGCCGGCAGTGCGGACAGCCTGTCCTTCTATGATCCCCTGCTTTCTGCGGACAATGCCGCGGGCGCGGATGGAACTTACTTCCACGAGGGAGTCTTCTATGATTATGACAGGATACTTGCCGGTGCCACGGTCTGCCGCACCTATGAATGTTCCGTCGAGATAGTGGACAGCATCAGCCCCGGTGGCCTCTGTCCTGCGGAGTATGACCCGCAGACAGGGGAGGGGATTTCTGACCACTTTCCGGTGAAGTTGACTCTCTCTGCCCCCGCTCACGATAATTGACAGCCATGGAAGAACTCAGGGAAATACTATGCGGAGGCCAGTCTTTCAGCTGGCTTGATGAGGGGGACTGCTTCGCTGCTGTCCTCAATGGCAGAGTCTACCGTGTCAGGTCGGCGGACGACTTCAGGTCGGACAGTTTTCTGTATGATTATTTTGACTTTGACTTCGATTATGCTGAGGCGAGGCGCGTCATAGCGGCAAAGGACAGTGTGCTGGCATCTGCGGTCGCGGCCTATCCCCAGCTGCGCATCCTGCGCCAGGATCCCTGGATCGCGCTGATCAGCTTCATCCTCAGCCAGAACAACAACATCAAGAGGATAACAGGCCTCTATCACAAGCTCTGCCGGGCATATGGAAGGGAAGTCGAGCCCGGATGGTGGGCCTTTCCGACGCCGCAGGAGCTCTCCCGTGCGACGGAACAGGAGCTGAAGGAGCTGAAGGTGGGCTTCCGCGACAAGTATATTCTCGATGCGGTGGACAAATCCTATCTGCTTGACGGCATCGGAGAGCTTGACTACGAGAGTGCGAAGCGCAGGCTGATGGGAATAAAGGGCATCGGTGAGAAGGTCGCCAACTGCGTCCTCCTCTTCGGCTGTCACCGCATGGAGGCATTCCCGGTCGATGTCTGGATAAGAAAAGTCCTGGAAAGATATTACCCCGGCAGGGATCTGTCCTATTTCGAACCCTATCCCGCGCTCTGTCAGCAGTACCTCTTCAGCTATGCGCGCAATCTCGGCCTTGACTAGGTTCTCGGAAACTTCAGCTCATAGAAGATCTGCTCGAGCTCAAGACCGATGTTGATGTTGTGCACGACCGGCATGATACCGTCCTTTGTGCGCACGCTCTTGAGCGTGACCGGAGAGAAGTTGAGGATTCCCGTGATGCCGGCTGCCAGAAGCTGTGCATAAGTGTCTGTGGCTGCGGCCTCAGGCACTGTGATAATGGCTACGCTGACCTTGAGTGCGCTGATGACCTCTTCCAGACGGGACATCGGATAGACCGGAATCGGCTGGCTCGCGTCCGAGTAGACTATGGGGTCGTTGTCGAATCCTGCGACAATCCTCAGCCCGTCGCTCTCGAATCCCGAGTAGTGCATCAGTGCCTTTCCGATTCTTCCGCAGCCGACGACGATCACGTGCTGCTCATCGCCCTTTCCCAGGATCGTTCCGATGCGCTCTATCAGGTCCGTGATCTCATATCCGCCGCGTTTCTGCCCGTGTATCTCAAGCTGAGAGAAGTCCTTTCTCACGACAGCAGCGCTGACTCCGGCAGCATCTGCGAGGTTATGTGCGAAGACCTTCTCAAGACCGATCGTGCGTAATCTGTTAAGGGCTCTGTAGTAGCGTGTAACCCGGATGAGCATGTCGTTATTCATCTTTTTTCTCCGGCTTTATGTGAATAGCGTAATATTTTCATGTGAATTGTGTCAATTAACATCCCAGCATCAGAGTATCATGTTTCATCACCAGACATTATGGGAAAAAACAATTTACATTAGTCTTTGTTTTTTCTATCATTGCCCTATCTGATAAAAAGGAGGAGTAAATGTCACAGAATATCTTTTCTGACGATTTGCTCAGTTATATCGACGAGTGGAAGGACAAGCCGGGTAACCTCATCATGGTCCTCCACCGGGTGCAGTCAGAGATCGGCTACATATCAAGGGAGGCTGCGGATGAGGTCTCGCGCCTGCTGGATGTGCCGCTTTCGACTATCTGGGGAGTCGTCACCTTCTACCACTTCTTCAAGCTTACCAAGCCCGGCAAGTACAACATTCAGGTCTGTCTCGGAACGGCATGCTACCTCAAGGGCGGCGACATGATCGTGGAGGAACTGGAGAAGCTCAAGGGGCTCAAGGTTGACGGTCTCACCGATGACGGTCTCTTCTCGCTTCAGGCAGTCCGATGTGTCGGCTGCTGCGGACTGGCTCCCGTCATGACCATAGGCGGCGAGGTCTTCGGCAAGGTCACCAAGGACCAGATACCGGGCATTCTCGACAAGTTCAGCTGATGGATGCCGGTGATGCCCTGTACGAGGCCGTGAGGAACAGCCTGGAGGCGGGTGCCCGGCATATCAGCCTGACGGCCGCTGTCCACGCAAGTGGAGTATCGCTGTGCGTGGAGGATGACGGTGAGTGGGATGCCTGCGGGGATCCATTCACAGAAGGCTACTCGACCCGGGGCAGGGGCAGGGGAATGGGACTTTCCATTGTCAGGTCTCTGGACAGGGACTCCTGCATAAGGAGACTTGACGGCAGGACAGTTCTCACCTTCCGCTGCAAGGACAGGGACGGACTCGGACAGACGCTCGCGCTGCTTTTCTCACTGTGCTGGTCGTGCGGCACCGCTCTTGATGTCAGCATCGGAGGGTGGAAGTGCTCGGCTGAGGACTATGCAGGGCGGCTGGGCGCACTGGACAGGGCAGAGGCAATCTGGAAGATGAGGAGGGAACTGGCCCTCCGCTTGGACAAAGTAGAAAAATAGGAGTGGAAATATGGCGAAGTTGTCATTAGAGGAACTGAGGGCCCTCAGGGCTAGGGAGAGCGCCAGGATGGCCAAGCGCGACATCCACGGGAAGAGTATCCACGTGGTCGTCGGCATGGGAACCTGCGGCATCCAGGCCGGAGCCAAGGTTACTCTCAACAGTATTGTGGATGAAATAGAGGCCAAGGGTCTCAAGGATGTCATTGTCACACAGGCTCCCTGTCAGGGGAAGTGTGACCAGGAGCCTGTCGTGGAGGTCTACAGCCCCGCTCTGGGCGCTGTCGCTTATGGAAAGGTGGATGCCAGGCTTGCCCGCCAGATTGTCGATGAGCACATCATCGCTGGCAGGATCATCAAGGACCACCAGATAGACTTGGAGGCTTAAGATGGGATTCAGGAACTATATTCTGGTCTGTGGCGGTACCGGCTGTGAATCGTCCAAGGCCGACCTCATTTACAAGACGCTGATCGAGGAGGCCGCAGCCCAGGGCGTGGCTGATCAGGTCCAGGTCATCAAGACCGGCTGTTTCGGTTTCTGCGAGCAGGGACCGATCGTGAAGATCCTTCCGGAGGACTCCTTCTATGTGAAGGTCAGACCCGAGGATGCCAGAGAGCTGATCAGCGAGCATGTCATCAAGGGACGCGAGGTGACCAGACTGCTATACAACAAGACGCCGAAGAAGCCTCTTGAGCAGGTGGAGGACATCCAGTTCTACCAGAAGCAGCTGCGCGTCGTGCTGCGCAACTGCGGCGTGATAGATCCCGAGAATATCGACGACTATATCGCGAATGACGGCTATGTCGCCCTGGAGAAGGCCCTCTTCGAGATGAGCGGTGACGACATCATCAATGAGATGAAGCTCTCCGGCCTGCGCGGACGCGGCGGTGCCGGATTCCCGACCTGGATGAAGTGGAACTTCACCAAGCAGGCCGAGGGTGATGTCAAGTACGTCGTGTGCAATGCCGACGAGGGTGATCCCGGCGCATACATGGACCGCTCCACTCTGGAAGGTGATCCGCACTCTGTCCTTGAGGCCATGACCATCTGCGGCAAGGCCATCGGTGCCCACCAGGGATTCATCTACATCAGGGCCGAATACCCGCTCGCGATTCACCGTCTGGAGGTCGCCATGAAGCAGGCCAGGGAATATGGTCTGCTCGGAAAGAACATACTGGGCTCAGGGTTTGACTATGACATCGAGATCCGCCTGGGTGCCGGTGCCTTCGTCTGCGGTGAGGAGACAGCCCTCCTGCAGTCAATCGAGGGACACCGCGGCATGCCCCTGCCACGTCCGCCATTCCCCGCCAGCAAGGGACTGTGGGGCAAGCCCACCGTCATCAACAACGTCGAGACCTGGGCAAACGTTCCGGTGATCATCGCCAGGGGCGGAGCCGAATTTGCCAAGGTCGGAACCCAGGACAGCCGCGGAACCAAGGTCTTCGCACTGACTGGAAAGGTCAAGAACTCCGGTCTGGTCGAGGTCCCGATGGGAACCACGCTGCGTGAGATTGTCTTCGATATCGGCGGAGGCATCGCCGGAGGCCGCAAGTTCAAGGCAGTGCAGACCGGTGGACCCTCCGGAGGCGTCATCACGGAAGAGAACCTCGACACCCCGATCGACTTCGGAGGACTGCAGAGAATCGGATCCATGATGGGCTCCGGCGGAATGATTGTCATGGATGACAGCGACTGTATCGTCGATGTGGCCAAGTTCTATCTGGAGTTCACCCGCGATGAGTCATGCGGAAAGTGTTTCCCCTGCCGCATCGGAGGCAAGAGCCTTTACAACCTCCTGGACAAGATCACCATCGGAAACGGCACAGAGGAGGATCTGGAGGAGCTGAAGACGATCGCCCATGCGATGCAGAAGGGGTCCCTCTGCGCCCTCGGACAGACGGCACCGAACCCCGTCCTCTCAACGATGCGCTACTTCCCTGAGGAGTATGAGGCGCACATCAGGGACAAGAAGTGCCCTGCCGGCAAGTGCAAGAAGCTGATCAGGTACCAGATCGATCCGTCGAAGTGCATCGGCTGTACGGCCTGTTCCCGCAAGTGCCCCGTCGGCGCCATCTCAGGCGAGCTGAAGAAGCCGCATTCCATCAACCAGAGCGCTTGTATCAAGTGCGGTGTCTGCCGTCAGACATGCAAGTTCTCGGCCATCACCATCGAGTAGGAGGAGCTAGAAGATGTTAGTACATTTGACAATACAGGGAGTGGAAGTGGCCGTGGAGCAGGGCGCCACGGTCCTTGAGGCGGCCCTCAAGGCCGGCATCAGGGTCCCGACCCTCTGCTACCACCCGGACCTCAGACCCTTCGGCTCCTGCGGACTGTGCATCTGCAAGCAGGAAGGCTCGGCCAAGATCATCAGGGCCTGTGCGACTCCTGCTGCGGAGGGCATGAAGATCATCACACATGACAATGAGCTGTACGAGGTCAGGAAGACCATTCTCGAGCTGATCATGAGCACGCACCCGGCCAGCTGTCTGACCTGTGTGAGGAACAACAAGTGCGAGCTCCAGAAGCTGTGCGTCGAGTACGGCATCAGGGAGCAGCCTTTCGAGACGAGAATCAAGGAGCTGCCCAAGGACAGCTCAACGAAGGCCATCGTGCTCGACCCCAGCAAGTGCATCAAATGCGGACGCTGCGTGCAGGTCTGCCAGAGCCTGCAGGGAGTCTATGCACTTGAGTTCATCGGACGCGGAGATGCCACCCAGATGTGTCCCGCAGCCTCACTGCCGCTGGGAGACAGCCCCTGCATCAAGTGCGGCCAGTGCGCCACACACTGTCCGGTCGGAGCCATCTACGAGCTGGATGAGGGCGGAATGTTCCTGCGCGTCGCAGGAAGCAAGGAGAAGACGGTCGCCGTCCAGATCGCTCCTGCGGTCCGTGTCGCCCTTGGAGAGGAGTTCGGCTTCAAGCCAGGCGAGCTGACCACCGGAAAGATCTACACCGCACTCCGCCGTCTTGGTGCCAACTATGTCTTTGACACCAACTTCGGCGCTGACATGACGATCATGGAGGAGGCGACTGAGCTGGTTGAAAGAGTGAAGACCGGCGGTGTCCTTCCCCAGCTGACGAGCTGCTGCCCGGGCTGGATCAACTATGTGACGGAGTACTACCCCGACCTGATCGAGAATCTGTCCTCCGCCAAGAGCCCGATGATGATGCAGGGTGCCATCACAAAGACCTACTGGGCCCAGAAGATGGGAATCGATCCGGCGAATGTCTATTCTGTCGCCATCATGCCCTGTACGGCCAAGAAGACCGAGATCCACCGCGATGAGCATATGCGCAGCAGTGGTTATGATGATGTTGACCTGGTCCTCACCACACGCGAGCTTGCCAGGATCATCCGCCAGTACGGCATTGACTTCGCCGCGCTTCCCGAGAGCGAGGCTGACAGTCCGATCGGCGAGTACTCAGGCGCAGCGACGATCTTCGGTGTCACCGGAGGCGTAATGGAGGCCGCAGTCAGGACAGCCTATCATGAGATCAGCGGAAAGGAGCTTTCTGATCCGGACATCATGACTGTCCGCGGCAGCGAGGGCTTCCGCCATGGTGCGATCGATGTGGACGGAAAGGCGACTGTCCGCTTCGGCGTCGTCCATGGCATGGCCAATGCGAAGGCCGTCCTTGACGAGATCAGGGCAGCCAAGCAGCGCGGTGAGAGGGCTCCTTACGAGTTCATCGAGGTCATGGCCTGCCGCGGAGGCTGTATTGCCGGCGGCGGACAGCCCCTTGGCACAGATGATGAGGTCAGGAGCAAGAGAACCAGTGGTTCCTACACTGACGACAAGAAGTCGAAGGTGCGCTGCAGCCACCAGAACCCGTCGGTCATCAAGTGCTATGATGAGTTCTTCGGCAAGCCGCTGAGCGAGAAGGCGCATCACCTGCTTCATACTGAATACCAGGCAATCCCGGTCTACAAGAACTGATCCTGCCGGTATTCTGAGAGGGGGTCGGACGAGGGTCCGGCCCCCTTTTCTGCATAATGGAATTATCTTAGAGAATCATCTTGTTGCCTGCCCGTCCTGTGTAGTAACTTTCCTGTTAGGAGGCGATATGGATCTATTGAAACAGTTCAGGGAAGTGTCTCTGTCAGTCATGCCGATCGCGGTGCTGGCGCTGGTCCTGTCCCTTCTGCTCGGGGTGATGGACTTCGGCGAGGCCATGTCGTTCGTTCTCTCATGCCTCCTCGTCATTGCCGGGCTCACGGTCTTCCTCACAGGAGTGGACATCGGCATCATGCCGGTGGGAAGCCGGATAGGCGCAGCCCTGACGCGCAGCAGGTCGCTTTCCGTCATGCTGCTTGCTTCCCTGCTCCTCGGCTTCATCTTCACAATTCCTGAACCGGACGTGCAGGTCCTGGCCACTCAGGTGTCACAGGCGGGCGGCGGTGTCCCGTCCACGCTTCTCATCGCAGCCATAGCGCTTGGAGTCGGAGTCTTCTTCGCCATCTCAATTGCCAGGACAATTCTCTCATGGCCTATGAAACTCGTACTGGCCGTAAGCTACATTATAATTTTCATACTGGCCTTTTTCTGTGACGATTTCTTCGTCTCTGTGGCATTTGACAGCGGAGGTGCGACCACAGGGCCTCTGTCCGTGCCCTTCATCATGGCACTTGGAATGGGTGTGGCGAACCTGAGGAAGCACAATGACGAGGCTGAGTTCGGCTATGTGGCGCTGTCCTCCACAGGCCCTGTGCTTGCAGTCCTGGTCCTCGCTCTGGTTTTCGGTGGAGACGCTTCAGCAGCGGCTGCCGGCGCACAGACGGCAGCTCCCGGACTTGGACAGCTCTTTGTCTCGAAGCTGTCAGAAGTGGGGCTTTCCCTGTTGCCAATGGTCGCGGTGGTCATTGTCTGCCAGCTTTTCTTCCTCAGACTCCCTCGCATGGAAATACTCCGTGTGGCAAGCGGCATTGTATACGCCTATGTCGGCATCGTGGTGTTCTTTACAGGAGTCGAATACTCTTTCTCCGATGTCGCACGTGAGCTCGGAGGAGCGCTGATGAGCCTTCACCCTGTCTGCCTCTGTATTGCCGGCTTCCTCTTCGGAGTCTGCGTCGTGCTTGCTGAGCCTGCAGTCCTGGTCCTCACGGAACAGGTCGAGACCGCAAGCAGCGGCAGGATATCCAGAAAGACCATGCTCGCGACACTGGCCCTGGGCGTCGGCCTGGCCGTCGTACTTGCCCTGGTCAGGACCGTGATGGGCTTCTCGATCTGGTATCTGCTGCTTCCCGGATACGGACTGATCTTCATCTGCATGATCTGGACTCCGGGACTTTTCTCCTCAATAGCATTCGACAGCGGGGGAGTGGCCACAGGCCCGATGAGTTCAACCTTCCTGCTCCCGCTGGCGATGGGAGCAGCTGCAGGGAACGAGGCAATGGGCAGCGCCGCATCCTTCGGAATGATAGCGATGATAGCGATGATGCCCATTCTGCTGACTGAACTGCTGGGTATCGTATACAGGTTCAAAACCTCAAAGGCGGAGGCTCGCAATGACTGACATGATTCTTGCCATTGTAAAACGGGGCAGGGCCCGTGACCTGATGAAGGCGGCCAGGGAGGCAGGCGCTGGAGGAGGCACTGTCAACTATGCCAGAGGAACGGCATCCAGCACCATTCTGGCGGCGCTGGGAATCGCTGACAGCAGAAGGGAGGTCCTCAGGATCTTCGCGGGTCCGGATGAGAGCCGGAAGATAGCCGGCAGGATGGAGAAGAGCGGGATCAAAGGTTCACTGGCAATCTGCGGAAAGGAGGATGGTATGGAAAACTGGACACTGGTTGAGGTCATCTGTGAAGAGGGTTTCGGCGAAGAGGTGATGGCCGTGGCACGCAGGGCCGGAGCCACTGGAGGAACAGTGGTCAGTGCCCATGGAACCAGCACGGAAGACGATGTGAAGTTCTTCGGCTCCCCGCTCGTACCTGAAAAGGAGATCGTGATGATGGTGCTTGAGAACGATGTGGCCTCAGCTGTCGTACAGGCGGTGGAAGGGCTTGAGGTCCTCAAGCAGAAGGGCCGGGCAGTCCTCTTCACGCTTCCCGTGAAGCACTTTGCCAATCTTGCCTGAAATCCCCTGTGTATGGAATAATGCCACTCTCACGGGGGTGGCGTTTTGAAGCAGGACAGCAGAGGCATTTTCCTCAATCTCGTCTCATTCAGCCTCCCGCTGGTTCTCAGCGGGGTTCTGCAGCAGCTGTATCAGTGGGCTGACGCATTCATAGTCGGAAATGTCGAAGGCGAACTGGCGCTTGCCGCCGTGGGAAGCACGACTTCCATAACAAACCTGGCGGTGACTGTCATCACCGGCTTCTGCCTCGGACTGTCAATCCTGCTGGCACAGCGCTTCGGTGAGGGGCGCCGGGATGAAATGCGCAGGATCCTGTCATCCTTCTCATTCCTGCTGGCGCTGGTCTTCATCATCGCTGCCGCTCTTGGCACCCTGTTCACCCGTCAGATCCTGACACTGATGAATACCACAGCGGATACGATTGATCTGGCTGAGGACTATCTTTCCATAGTATTCTCCGGTGTGCCCTTCCTGGCCGTGTACAATGTGTTCTCTGCCGTGCTGAGATCCTGCGGGAACAGCAGAGCTCCCTTCTATGCCGTGCTGGTCTCTTCTGCAGTCAATGTCATACTTGATGTCGTATTCATCGCCGTCCTTGGCTGGTCTGTATCCGGTGCTGCGGCCGCGACTGTCATCTCACAGGCTGCGATGACAGTGTATCTGGTGATCTATACTGTCGTACGCTATCCCTGGCTGAGGTTTCGTCCCGGCAGGAGAATGCTGGATGCCGGATGTGCGGCACAGGGCCTGTCAATTGGACTTCCCCCGATGCTTCAGTCCTCTGTCACTTCCATAGGCTCCCTGATCCTCCAGAATTTCATGAACGGCTTCGGCACCGCAACTGTCGCCGCGATCACATCCGCCTACCGCATCGACACGATAGTCATGCTGCCGATCGTCAATCTTTCCAGTGGAATATCCACGCTGGTTGCGCAGTCCCGCGGCGCGCTCAGGCGGGATGAATGTTCCAGGATCTTCTCCTGCGGCCTTGTCCTGATGACAGCCGTATCGCTCCTGCTGACTGTCATCGTGATCCCGACCGGCGGCTGGCTCATCGCCCTCTTCGGAGCAGGAGAGGAGGCCTGTGCGATCGGAAGCGCCTTCTTCCTCCGCCTTGCCAGCTTCTACATCGTATTCGGACTGGCCAACGCCATCAGAGGCTATATCGAGGGCATGGGCGATGTGAGGTTCTCCAGCCTGGCCGGCATCATCTCCCTTCTGGTCAGGATAGCCGGCAGCTATGCCATGAGGCCGCTTTTCGGGAATATGGTCATAGCCTGGGCCGAGGCACTGGCCTGGTGCCTGCTGCTAGCGATGTACATTGTCAGGATTCCACATGCCGGCAGGCTGTTGAGAGGCGCTGCCTGAACAACAGGCGCATAAGCAGAGTTCATTTTCCCGCAGGACAGCTAAAGATTTCAGCAGTGAAACAAAAATTTTCCCACTGGACAAGGCCGGATGGCCAAAAGATAATTCCACCAGCAGGAGGGAAAAATGAAAAAACTCTTATCAATCTTTGTTGTTCTGATCGCCTCCATCTCGCTTTTTGCCGGCGGCAGCGGCGAGACAAGTGCGGTTAACGAGGACGGAACCGTGGACATCACGATGTGGTACGGTGCGGCCGTTACCGAAGCCGGACCGATTCCTGACGACTGGGTGGGCTATGACATCATCCGGGATGAGCTGGGAATCAACCTGACTCTCTCTGTCCTGCCGTCCAACGAGCAGGATCAGGATGTCCGCATCCAGGCGGCTGCCGCGGCCAATGGACTGCCGGATGTCTTCATGGTCTCCCGCCCTGTCCTGACAACACTTGTCAATCAGGGACTGGTGGCTGAACTTGACGAGTCCTTCTTCGCCTCAATGCCTCAGAGGACAGCCAAGTATCATGATCAGGATTCCATCAATCACACGACCTTCGACGGAGCAACCTGGGGCATGGCCGTGCCCAACACGACAGTCGGAGTCGAGGCCCTGTGCATCAGGACTGACTGGCTTGAGAATCTCGGACTTGAGGTCCCGACGACTCTTGACGAGCTGTACGATGTAATGTGGGCATTCACCTACGAGGATCCTGACGGCAACGGCATTGATGACACCTGGGGATATGGCGCATTCATCGAGACAGACAGTGTCATCAGAGGCTATCCCGGAAGCAGGCTCTGGCCGATCATGGGCGCATTCGGAGTTGCCGGAATGTGGTGCTTTGACTCTTCGGACCCGGGACTCATGTTCCTCAAGCCGGAGTTCTATGACTTCATGGTCTATCTCAAGCAGATGGTAGATGACGGCGTCATCGATCCCAACTGGCTGAGCTATAAGAAGGACGACTTCCGCGCAGCCTGGAAACAGGGCAAGTTCGGCGTCATGTACGAGCAGTGGGCGGCCCTTTCCGCACAGAGTAACTACATGCCGTTTGACATGAACTTCCCTGAGGGCGAATGGACAATGATCAATCCTCCGGTCGGCCCGGATGGAGATTTCGCCACCGGTGCTCTGGACAAGACATACCGCATCTATGCCGTGAGCCAGAGGGCTGCGGACCAGGGGAAGCTTGATGCGATCGCACGCCTTTTCGAATGGATGGGAACTGACGAGGCCTATTATCTGCTTGGCTACGGAGTCGAGGGAGAGAACTATGTCTTCGACGAGAACGGCAATCCTTCTGTAGGAGATCTCGGAGATGACTCATTCGTAGGCGTTGACGGCCAGATCCTGACCCAGCTGAGGAACCTCGTCTACTTCAATACGGCCGACGAGACAGAAGTCCGTTTCCCGGACTACAACGCACCGAACTCCGGCAAGCTCATCAGCCCGGTGTCTTACGCACGTGCCGCTGAGAACATGCCATGGCAGATGGCTGTGGGTTCCGGCATCATGCCGACCCCGAACGCCGACGTCCAGAGATATTACGAGCAGGGAATCGCCGAGTTCCTCTCCGGTGCGAGAGTCCTCAGCGAGGAGAACTGGCAGAGCTTCATCGACGGCTTCCTCCGCATGGGCGGACAGGCCTGGAACGATGAGGGCGTGGCCTTCATGCAGGAGCAGAATCTCCTTGTCTGACCTCATGAAGCCCGGCTGCGGCCCTGGGGCTGTCCCCGGGGCCATCTCCTATCTTGAGGGTGAGGGGGTCGCCATGCACAGCCTCCTTGCCGACAAGGGCGGCACTCTGGTGCTTGAGGCATACTGGGATCCCTGGAAGAGGGATGATGT
The DNA here is from genome assembly GCA_944390045.1 of uncultured Spirochaetales bacterium. Lineage (GTDB taxonomy): Bacteria > Spirochaetota > Spirochaetia > Sphaerochaetales > Sphaerochaetaceae > Bullifex. The sequence goes on from CALXOO010000012.1 coordinate 38,176, forward strand.
CCACCGCATCTACTCCTGCACCAAGAGCTTTGTCGCCCTGGCTGTGGGCTGTCTTCTCACGGACGGCCTTCTTGACCTTGACGACCGGATAGTCAGCTTCTTTCCGCAGTACGTCATACAGCCTGTCCATCCCTGGCTCAGGGACCTGACGGTACGCGACATGCTGATGATGCGCACCTGTCACAGGATGACTACCTACAAGATCGGTGCTGACGGGCGCTATATCCCGTCCTGGAGGCATGACTGGGTCAGATCCTTCTTCGACACGCCGCCGGACCATGAGCCGGGCAGTGTCTTCATATATGACACATCTGCGACGCATGTGCTTGCAAGCCTTGTCGAGAATCTTTCCGGAACAGACTTCCTTTCATATCTGAGGCTGAAGTTTCTGGACCGGCTCGGGGTATCGGCTGATACCCGCATTCTCTGTGATCCGGAAGGGCGGCCCTGCGGGGGAAGCGGTCTCATGATGAGGCCTGTGGACTTGCTGAAGGTGATCGCCGCACTGGGACGCGGAGAGCTGGATGATGTCATCAGCAGCGACTATCTCAGAGCCGCCACAAGTCCGCTGTCTCTGACACTGCGGGGTCATGACGGACGTGAGACCGGCTATGGCTTCTTCTTCTGGACTGATGATGACGGGACCTTTGCCATGATGGGGCTCGGCGGGCAGTATGCGCTTTATGATCCCGTACATGATCTTGCCTTCGTCACGACTGCCGATACTCAGGCATCAAGGACAGGGGACCTGGCCATAAGAAAGGCCCTGGCTATGATAGCAGCAGACTGTCCGGACTCTCCAGTACAGCTGCCCGCTCTGACGCTCCATTCGCTCAGGGGAGAGGGCAGATGTCTGGTGAAGGACGGCGTGTACGAGTTCGCAGGTCCTCTCTGGAAGAGGCTTGAACTGTCAAGTGATGATGAGGGCGGCCGCATCAGCATCACTCTTGACGGCACTGTGTACGATATTCCATTCGCATTCAACCGGAACATCATTTCTGATTTCCCAGCAGAACTGTCAGGCCCGTCAGCCGCAAGCGCTGCTGTCCTGCCAGACGGTTCGCTCCTCATCCTGGTGCAGCTGCTGGGCAGGGAACTGGGCTCGATCAGAATGCATCTGTGTCCGGGCAGCAGCAGCCTGACCGTGGTGTCAGGGCAGGCGGGAGAAGTCTCGTTCCGTGGTTTCGATTTCACTGGAACCGGCATTGCCGTGGTATGACGGAGCAGGGGAAGCCGCCGTGCGGCTCTTCCCCCTGCTGACTGTCAGTCGTGAATCCTGTTGCCGCAGATCCAGCGGATGACTGCAGGATCGCTGTGGTCGATGATCTCGCTGTGACCGAGATCAAGTGCTGCGATTCTGTCCATATCCTCCTGTGAGAGCGAGAAGTCCCAGATGCTGATGTTCTGCTCCATCCTCTCGCGGTGCGTGGACTTCGGAATGACAACAACTCCGCGCTGCACGTTCCACCTCAGTGCGACCTGTGCTGCGCTCTTGCCGTATTTCTTTCCGATTTCCGACAGTAGCGGATGGGTGAAGATACCGTGCCTTCCTTCTGCGAAGGGACCCCATGCCTCAGGCTGGATGCCGAATGCGGCCATGTTCCCGAGCGCTCCGGCCTGCTGGAAGAAGGGGTGAAGCTCAACCTGGTTGACTGCCGGGATGACATCGCAGTGCAGCGCGAGGTCGGCAAGCCTTGCGGGGTAGAAGTTGCACACTCCGATGGCCCTGACGCGGCCTTCCCTGTACAGCTCTTCCATTGCCCTCCAGGCTCCGTAATAATCGTTCATCGCCTGGTGGATGAGATAGAGGTCAAGGTATTCCAGTCCCAGCTTGTCCAGGCTGGTCTGGAAGGCTTTCTTTGCTCCCTCATAGCTTGTGTCCTGGACCCAGAGCTTGGTCGTGATGAAGAGATCCTCCCTGTTCCTGCCGCTCTCCCTGATGGCCTTTCCGACGGCTTCCTCATTCATATAGGCTGCAGCCGTGTCGATCAGTGTGTAGCCGGTATCAAGTGCATCAAGGACTGCCTTCTTGCAGATTTCCTGGTCGGGAATCTGGAAGACGCCGAAGCCCTCAAGAGGCATGCTTACTCCGTTATTCAGTGTTATGCTATCCATATTTTTTCTCCTGTGCGTTCAATGTATGTGCACAGGAGCATGTTGTACAGGATAAATTTGCTATGGTAGCATAAATGAAAGTTATACATGGAGACCAGATTGATCGAACTCTACCAGCTTGAGGAACTTGCGGCGTTCAGTGACTGCGGAACGATTTCGGGAGTAGGTGAGCGGCTGGGTGTGTCGCAGCCTGCGGTCTCCCGGGCCATGAGGCTTCTGGAGGAAGCGTTCGGAGTACCTCTGTTCAACAGGTCGAGCAACTCAGTAAGCCTGAACAGCACCGGAGAGAAGGCGGCCCGGCATGCACGCCTCATAGTTGAGGCGGTGCAGCGGGCGGTTGAGGATGTCCGGGCCTATGACAGGAGTCTGAACACGGTGCTTGTCGGAAGTGAGGCTCCGGCTCCGCTTTGGTCTGTGGCTCCTCTGCTGTCACCTTTTTTTTCCGGCAAGGTCATTGCAGGAGAGCTGACTGATGTGAGGACCCTTCAGGAAGGTCTTGGCAACGGGCGCTTTCGCATGGTCATAACCACCTGTCCGCTCAGGCTTGCCGGACATGTGTCGGTCAGGCTGGGACATGAGGATCTTATGTTCGTGCTGAGTGCTGATCATGCCCTTGCCGGCAGACGGAGCCTCTCCTTTGCTGACATGGACGGGCAGAACATGCTCCTGTTCAACCGGCTGGGATTTTGGCGCAGCCTCACTGAGAGAATGATGCCGCACAGCCGTTTCTACGTGCAGAGCGACATGGCGGCGATGCGTGACTTTGTCGCCCACAGCTCAATCCCCTCATTCACGACCAATCTGGCCGGTCCGCTGGCAGTGAAAGGCAAGGTCGTCATACCGGTTTCAGACAAGGAGGCCCATGTGGAATACTTCGTCACCGGACGGAGCGGGGATCTGGGCGTGCTCTCACAGCTCGCGCGTTCGTTCGCTCCCTTTTACAGTTCCCTGAGCGGAGAGCCTGACCAGCAGGGCTAGGTTCAGGACTGCTCGTCAAGACCCTCAAGATCATCCAGCTTCCGCACAAGCTCCTGACAGGCATCCGTGAGATTCCTGTCTGCCTTCGTCCTGCCCCTGACCTGGTTTATGATGTTGGACAGCGAGAAATAGGCATTGTCGACGCTGGCCGGAAGGCTTGATGAGGTATACAGCTTGTATGACCTCTCTCCTGACTTGACAATTGAGACAAAGCCGAACTGTCCCTTTCCAATGGCGGCAGGGCTGAACAGCGTGGAGAGTCTTGCCGCAAGCTCATTCTGTTGGCTGTCGATGTCATAGTACTCGTCCTTGAAGGTCTCCAGCTGCTGCTTTCCGGTGATGAGACTGGACTCCTGGATGAGCGTCTTCAGAGGAAGTGCCTGCGCGCTGTGTCCGATGCCTGAGGTGATGACCACGGAGAGCTTGGGAACCTTTCCGGCCTTGAAGGCCTCCTTTGCAAGTGCGGGAAGATCCTTGAGACGGAGTTTGTAGACGACGCCTCCGCCCTTCCTCTTCCTGAACGCAGTAAGCTTCACGCCATGGAGGATGACAAGGTCCTGTGACTGCTTTTCCTCCTTTCTTTCCTGCTGTCTCTTTTCCTCATGCTTTTTCTTCTTCCGCTCCTCCAGCTCGAGTCCCTTCTCGTAGCTGCCCCTGATGCTCTCATAGCCTGAGCTGTGGCTGTAGCGGAGCAGTGACTTCAGGTTGGGGTATATCTCATCCAGCCACTCAGCCTTCAGAGGCGACACCGAGCGGGCGAACATGCGTGATGTCATCACGACCTCTCCCGCAAGGATATACTGGGGCTTGTTCCGGAACCAGCTGCATGAGGGGTGGATATAGATTCCGTCTGTCGTCAGTGAGCGGTATGATGAGTAGTCGTCCTGTACGCATACGAACTGCAGGAGCCCGGACCCGAGACATATGAAGTAGTGCGCCATGCCTCCGCCGCCGGTTACCGGCACGCCGAAGGAGGATACGATTTCCTCGAGCTGTCCCTTGATGTGCACGATCTCATTCATTGTCTGGAGATCGAGGAAGTAGTTCCTGCAGAAATTCTCGCAGGCCTTCTCGGCGGCCTTGGGCGTCTGCGCCCCGTCAATGAGCTTCTTGTAGGCGTCGTACAGCTTCAGGTAGCCGGCGAAGTCGCCGTAGACGGGATCCTGGAATCTCTCCTGCCGGCTGCGTGCCAGCACGGCCTTGTCCGGCGGAAAGAGGAAGGGACCCTTTGTCGAGAGGAACGAGAGGGCGACAAGCACTTCGCTGATCACATCCGGGTATTTCATGATCGCCTCTACAATGGCACGTGAAAGACGCGGGATAAGCGGGAAGCGCACCATCATCTGGCCGGTTGGCGTGAGCTGGTGGGACTCATCGATCGCCCCCATGAGCTTGAGGGTGTACTCCGCCGAGGCCAGGGCGCTTTTCTTCGGGGCAGTGATGAAGGGGAAGTTCTCGTAATCGAAGATTCCCAGGTCGCTCATGCGCAGTGCGACTTCAGCCAGATCGCTGCGTGTGATTTCCTCACGGCTGAAGTCCTCCCTGCTCTTGAAGCTTTCCTTCGTGTACAGCCTGTAGCAGATGCCCGGAGCCGTCCTTCCGGCCCGTCCCTTGCGCTGCTCTGCGCTGGCCTTGCTGATCGGCTGGGCGACGAGGGCGCTGGTGAACGTGCGCTGGTCATAGTGATTGACCTTCGCCACTCCGCTGTCTATCACGACTCTGATGCCGTCTATTGTTATGCTGGTCTCCGCTATGTTGGTCGCGATGACGACCTTGATCTTTCCTTCAGCAGTCGGGGTGAAGACTCTTTCCTGTTCCTCCTTCCCCAGTCTTCCGTACAGCGGGTATATCTGCAGAGTTTCCCTGAACGGGCTGTGGCGGAGCATGTCCTCGCAGCTTATGATCTCAAACTCGCCCGGAAGAAATACCAGGATGTCACCGGACAGGCCGTCCCGGACCCTGTCTTCGATCAGCCGGTATATCCTGTCAAGTCTCCTGTCAGTCTCGCTCTGGCCTCTCTCGAAGCGGGAACGGGAATCTGGTTCGTCGAGCGGCGTGTAGAAAACGTCGACAGGGTAGACCTTTGTCGGAATACTGATGATCCTGGCTCCGTTGAAGAAGGCACTGAACTTTTCAGTGTTGATCGTGGCGCTGCTGATGATGACCTTCAGATCCTTCCTGACTTCCAGCACCTGCTTCAGCAGACCGAGGATGAAATCTATGTTCAGGCTCCTCTCATGTGCCTCATCGACCATCATCACACTGTAGCGCGAGAGGTAGCGGTCCCCCTTCAGCTCCTGAAGGAGGATTCCGTCTGTCATCACCTTGATCCTGGTGCTTTCATCACTTGTGTCTGAAAAGCGCATTGTATAGGCGCAGTAGTTGTCATCTATTCCGAGCTGGCGTTTGATGAAGTCGCAGATTGAGAGTGCCGCGATGCGCCTGGGCTGGGTTACGCCTATTATTCCGCTCTGGTCGTAGCCCGCCTCCTTGAGTATAAGCGGAAGCTGGGTTGTCTTCCCGCTTCCGGTCGGGCTCTCTACGATGATGACCTGATTCTCCTTGAGCGACTGGAGTATCAGGTCCCTGTGCCTATAGACCGGCAGGTCCAGGAATTCTTTCTTTGATTGCACTGATCACCTCGTTGTCAGCAAGTTGTACCGACTCCTTCGTGCCGGTGAGTTTGAGCGAGCGCTCTCCCTTCCAGTTGTAGATGAGGATCATTGGAATGTGGTTCCGGTCGCTGTATTCATACACGGCCTTCATCTTCTTCACGGTGAAAGGATAGACGTCACAGGAGATCCCGTTTCTCCTCAGCTCGTCCGCAATCCGGACATCACTGGCATAGCTGGCATCCTTGTCTTCACTCACGATCAGCACCTGGGCGGACGAGCGGTCAGCGAGAATCGGGCTTCCCAGCTCCTCAAGCGCTGCAAGCAGCCGGTCCAGTCCGATGGAAGATCCGACACCGGGAAGTTCCTCTTTCGTATAGAGGCTTGCCAGATTGTTGTAGCGTCCTCCGGAACATACGCTCCCGATTGAGGGAAGACCGGTGAGGAAGGTCTCATAGACCAGTCCTGTGTAGTAGTCGAGACCGCGGGTGATGGAAGGATCCAGGACGAAACTCTCCGCAATGCCCTCTGCCTCAAGCAGCGCGTGGATCTGACTCATGCGCAGTGCCGCATCAGTCTGCATGCCGACGAGTGAGACAAGGCGTGAGAGAGTGTCAGCGAATGACTCGCCCTCAACCGGTGTGATGAAGGAAAGTATCATTTCCGCCTTTTCCCGGCTTCCGGTCTCGGAGGCCAGGATCTCCAGCACCTCATCGCGGCCGATCTTTCTCAGCTTGTCGACTGCACGGAGGATCTCAACCGACTTGCTGCGTACGTCCAGTCTGTCGAGGAAATCATTGAAAAGGCCTCTGTGCGATATGTGGAAGCGGTAAGCGCTCCTGTCTGAGCTGAAGATTGTCTCAAAGCAGAATGCCATGGTCGAGAGGATTTCGGCATCCGAGTAGGCATTGTCGACGCCGACAATGTCGAAATCGCACTGGTAGAACTCCCTGTAGCGTCCTTTCTGCGGATTCTCACCCCTCCATACCTTGCTGATGTGATAGCGCTTGAATGGGCGTGACAGCTCAGCCGGGTGTGCGGCCACGAAGCGTGCGAAAGGTACTGTGAGGTCAAAACGGAGGGCGACTTCCCGTCCCCCGTTGTCCTGAAAGCGGAAGATCTGCTTGTCTGTCTCTCCTCCGCCTTTTCCCAGCAGTACATTCGTGTACTCAAGGGCCGGGGTGTCGATCGGTGAGAATCCATACAGTGAGAAGATCCTCTCCAGCCTGGCCATCAGCCTCTTTTTCGGTATTTCCTGCTCTGGAAGGGAATCGCGGAAGCCCTTCAGGACAATGGGTTCTATCATTTATGCCGCTCCTTGTGTGAACTTGCTTCTGTTGTATTCTTCAATTTCTTTATGATATATTCAAGGCGGTTTTCAAGGAGATTTTTTATGAAGGCTGTTGAACTTGCAAAGGCCTACAACCCGAAGGACTTTGAGGAAAGGATCTACCAGCAGTGGATGGATGACAAGGCCTTTGCCCCCAGTGAGGACGGCAGGGATCATTTCACTATTGTCATGCCGCCGCCGAATGTCACGGGCATACTCCATATGGGGCATGCGCTGAACAACACGCTTCAGGACATAATCATCCGCTATAAGAGGATGACAGGATACAGGACACTCTGGGTGCCCGGAACCGATCATGCCGGCATCGCGACGCAGAACGTCGTCGAGCGGCAGCTTGCCAAGGAAGGCCTCAGGCGGCAGGATCTCGGACGCGAGAAGTTCATCGAGCGCACCTGGACTGTCAAGCACAAGCATCATGCGATCATCTCAAGTCAGCTGAAGAAGATGGGCTGCTCCTGTGACTGGGACCATGAGAGGTTCACGATGGATGAGGGGCTGTCCAGGGCTGTCCGTGAGGCTTTTGTCACGCTTTATGAGCGCGGGCTGATATACAAGGGCAAGTATCTGGTCAATTACTGTCCCAAATGCGGCACCGCACTGGCTGATGATGAGGTCGAATATGAGAACATGCCCGGCAAGCTCTACGACGTGCGTTATCCGTACGCAGACGGATCCGGCTACATAACCGTAGCGACCACGAGGCCCGAGACGATGTTCGGTGATGTCGCGGTTGCGGTCCATCCTGATGACGAACGCTACAAGGACATAGTCGGAAAGGAGCTCTTGCTCCCCCTGACTGACAGAAAGATCAGAATCATAGCTGACAGCTTCGTCGAGAAGGACTTCGGAACCGGCATGGTGAAGATAACACCGGCTCATGATCCGAATGACTGGGAGTGCGGCAGGAGGAATAATCTTGAGGCCATCAATCTGCTGAATCCTGACGGAACGCTGAATGAGAACGTGCCTGAGAAGTACCGCGGTCTTGATCCAGTCAGCGCGCGCAGGCTTGTCGTCGAGGACCTGAGGGAAGGCGGCTACCTCGTCAGGGAGACTGACCACGCCCATGATGTCGGACACTGCTACCGCTGTCACACTGTTGTCGAGCCCTATCTCTCAGACCAGTGGTTCGTGTCCATGAAGGGAATGGCAGAGAAAGCTCTCAAGGCCCTGTCAGACGGTGATATTGTCTTCTATCCGAAGCGCTGGGAGAACACATATATCCACTGGATGGAGAGTATCCGTGACTGGTGCATTTCCCGTCAGCTGTGGTGGGGTCACCGCATCCCGGTCTGGTATTGCCGTGACTGCGGGGAGATGATTGTATCCAGAGAGGATGTCACCGAGTGTCCCAAGTGCCATTCTCATAATCTGGAGCAGGATCCTGACGTGCTTGATACCTGGTTCAGTTCATGGCTGTGGCCCTTCAGCACGCTAGGCTGGCCCGACAGGACAAAGGATCTGGATACTTTCTTCCCGACAAACACGCTTGTGTCCGCCTATGACATCATCTTCTTCTGGATCAGCAGGATGATAATGGCCAGTGAGGAGTTCATGGTCAATGCTCCGTTCCGTGACATTGTCATCACGGGCCTTGTGCGCGACAAGCAGGGACGCAAGATGTCCAAGAGCCTTGGAAACGGAATTGACCCGCTGGAGGTGATAGATGTCTACGGCGCGGATGCGATGAAGTTCACGCTCTGCTATCTGGCCGCACAGGGGCAGGATGTCCAGATTGATATGGACTCTTTCAAGATGGGCAGCCGGTTTGCCAACAAGATCTGGAATGCCACACGCTTCCTCCTGATGAATGCGGAAGGACGCAGTCTCGTACCTGTGACACCTGACAGACTTGATGTGATGGACAAGTGGATATACACCAGACTCAACAGGACTGTCGAGGCGATATCCAGGGCAATGGACGGCTACCGGTTCAATGATGCGGCACAGGCCGTTTACTCGTACTTCTGGAATGACTTCTGTGACTGGTATGTGGAAGCGGCAAAGAGAAGGCTGTTCAGCGGAAGTGATGCCGCCAAGGATCTTTCCTTCTCGATCATGATTGACCTTCTCTCGAAGGGAATGAGACTTCTGCATCCGTTCCTGAGCTTTGTGACAGAGGAGATCTGGCAGAAGCTGCCAGGTTCGTCCGGGCTCCTGATCAGCCAGTCCTACCCAACAGTTGATCTGGCCTTTGACTTCCCCTCAGAAGCGGAGCTTGTGTCTCATCTCCAGGAAGCCGTCAGGATCGTACGCGCAGCCAGGAGCCAGCTTGGGATCGCTCCTGAGAAGAAGTTCTCAGTCGTCATCAGACCCTCTTCGGGCTTTGGTGCGGCAGCACTCTTTGAGGACCAGAAGGATCTTATGGCAGCCTTCATGGGGGCAAGCGAGCTTGTCGTTGACACCTCAGCCAGTGTGGATACATCACAGGCTTTCCCCAGCAACGCGCTTGGTTATGAGGTTTTCTCCTTCGTGAAGGAGGCTATCGATGTTCCTGCAGAGATCACAAAGCTCCGCGCTGAGATAGCAAAGGCCGAGAAGAGCCTTGAGGGTACAATGAAGAAGCTCTCCAATCCGCAGTTTGTACAGAACGCGAAAAAGGAGGCCGTTGCGAAGGAAGAGTCAAAGAAGGCTGAATTCGAGGAAGTCATCTCAAAGTGCAGGGAGCATATTTCACTGCTTGAGAAACTCGCCTGAAGTTTAGTCTGGGCAAGAATACCCGGCTGTCCGCAATATGACAGCCGGGTACTCTTTTTTTCACAGCAATGCAGCAGCAGACCTGCTAAGGGCCGCAGACTTCATCCCTGTCAGATGGAAATCCCCGCGTTTCTGGCAATGGAGGCCACCTTGTCAGTACCTACCCCTGTGCAAAGGCTGATCTCAGCGCTGGAATAGCCACGTCTGAGCATATTGGTGGCAATCAGCTCTGTCTGCTCGTCTTTTCCTTCAGCACGCCAGGTCTATCTGCCTCTGGCAACGCACAGTTCCTCAAACTCCTTGAATACTTTTCCCCCCATCCTGGCTTACCTCTCAGGTGTCTCCATTATCTTGCGACATGTCTTCCAGAACCCGTCCATATGGACTATGGCGGTTACATGTCAGATGGAAATCCCCGCATTCCTGGCGATGAAGGCCACCTTGTCAGTACCGACCCCTGTGCACAGACCTGTCTCAGCTGGGGCCGCCTGCTGCCCTGAGCTTCTGCTCAATCGCGGTTATCGTGGCATCAGAGGTGCCGCAGTATCTGGCAATTGTCTCATGAGGAAGACCATCCCTGAGCATATTGGTGACAATCTGCTCTGTCTTCTGGTCTTTTCCTTCAGCACGCCAGGCCTCTCTGCCTCTGGCCATGCACAGTTCCTCAAACTCCTTGAATACGCTTCCCATCCTGGCTTACCTCTCAGGTGTCTCCGTTTTTGGCTCTTGCGACATGTCTTCCAGAACTAGTCCAAGACTATGGCGGTTGCATGTCAGATGGAAATCCCCGCGTTCCTGGCGATGAAGGCCACCTTGTCGGTGCCGATTCCTGTGCAAAGGCTTATCTCTGCGCTGGAATAGCCACTCCTGAGCATGTTGGTGACAATCAGCTCTGTCTGCTCGTCTTTTCCTTCAGCACGCCCCTCTGTCCGTCCTTCAGCAAAACCTTCAGCAAGTCCGCTCTCTCTGCCTCTGGCCACGCACAGCTCCTCAAACTCCTTGAATACTTTTCCCATCTTGACCTCCCCCTCGGGTGTCT
>CALXOO010000013.1 GCA_944390045.1 uncultured Spirochaetales bacterium
TCGTGTATGACTTCTTGTCTTCCCTGATGTCCACTGGAGGAAATCTCCTTCCCGTGCTCCCGAAGAAGCTGTCCATCATCCTGTCCATCGCTCTTGTATATCTGTCAATGTCCGCCATATCAGGCCTCCTGTGTTTCTTTTTCTTGCACCATCATTACAGCAGGAAGCATGCCAATCAGAAGCAAATCCTTTCATGACAATGATTTCATCCCAACAACCCCGCCCCGCCCCTCTGCCAGAGAGGCCACTTGTGTGTCACTTTGACACGGCTACCCGTTCCAGACTGAAATTACGGGACAAAGTGACACGGCTGTGGCAACTTGTGAAAAATGAAAGCGTGTCAAAACCATACAAACGGGATTTTTCGTGCCTGAAATGTCAAAATACATACAAACTTCACACTTTATGGAAAAATCCACTTTTCAAACTGCTCATTCTTCATTAGTATAAAGTCAAAACACTGGCATTCGGTTTCTGAACATAACAATTTCCCTCAACACACCTTTACCATAAACAATTCAGAAGCCAATGCCTTTTTTTGTCTTTTTAACGCCTGCACCATGTTCTTAACGCATTAATTTGAATTTTTCTTGCAAATTTCATAGTTAAGACATAGGATTTTACCAGAGGTAAATGACAATGCTCGCGAAATTCACATTCAAGAACCACAGATCCTTTCTGGACGAACAGACACTCTCATTCGAGGCCAGCAGTGATGACAGCTACAAGTGGACTGTCGCTCCGGTGGAGAGCGCCATACTGCCCAGGAGCTCCGGCCTTCTCCGGACACTTGCCGTCTTCGGGCCTCTGGCCAGCGGAAAATCCAACGTCCTCAGGGCGCTGGACTACATGAAGCGGGTGGTGCTGATGTCGGCCAGTCTCCCGATAACACACCAGAATGACACCTTTGCATTTCAGTACGGGGCCGGGAATCTGGACAGCCACTACGAGGTTGAAATCATACAGAACGGGACATACTACCGCTATGGCTTCGTCATCCGGGACTTCCGCATAGTGAAAGAGTGGCTCATGCGACGGGCAGAGAGGCTAACAACTCTCTTCAGCCGGGACGAGTACTCACTCAAGATCATCGGACTGCCCAGAAACAGCGCCAGCCTGCTGTCACCATCTCCCTACACACTCTTCCTGCCTGTAGCCTCCTCCCTGAACCTGGAGATCAACAGGGAAGTCGGGGATGTCATGGACTGGTTCCGCAGCCTTTGCGTCTCATTCTCTGCCCGGCGGGAAGATCTGCAGATCTATGCGGAGAAGGAGGAATATCTCAAGGATGCCTACAGGATCCTGTCCCTTGCAGACTGCGGCATAGACGGCATACAGCTCATCCAGGAGGGGAGCTACACAGACATAGAGACAAGTCACAGGGTATATGATGCGGAAGGACACTTCGTGCGTGCCAAGAAGGCACGGCTCTTCCAGGACAGGCAGCTTTATTCTGATGCCACCGCAGAGCTGGTGTGCACTCTGGCAAAAGTCCTCAGGGCTCTGGATTGCGGCACTGTGCTCTGCCTGGATGACTTCACCCGCACCCTGGGTCTCCCTGTGGCTCTCGAGATCATCCGGCTCTTCTCAAATCCCGCGCAGCCTGCCGCAAAGGCACAGCTGGTACTCACATCAGGAATATCTCCGCTGGTGGACAAGGCTTTCAGACGGGATCAGATCTATTTCACACGCAGGGACGGACAGAGCAGGAGCCAGCTTGTCAGACTCTCCTCACTGCCCGGTGTCCGCAAGGGTGAGAGTTATGAGAAAAAACTGCTTGAGAACCTGCGCCACGGCCAGCTGAAGCTTGAGTGAGAATTGCACACTAACATGTTTAGGTGGTACTATCATACGAAGAAACAAGCAGAGGAGAGATTATGTCCGAACAAGCATTCCTCCAGAGAACCACCACATGTGGCGCCCTGAGTGCAAAAGATGAGGGAAAGACCGTCGTGCTCAACGGCTGGGTACACCGTGACAGAAACCATGGTGCCCTCCATTTCATAAACCTTCGTGACCGCTATGGCATTACCCAGGTGGTAGTAGATGACGATGCCAGCCCGGAACTGCAGGCGACGGCTGCCAGCCTCAAGCTGGAGTACTGCATTGCGGTCAGGGGTACCGTGCGCCGGCGCCCGGACAGCATGATCAACCCGGACATGGCTACCGGCGAGATAGAAGTAAAGGCTGAATACATCGAGGTCCTGTCTAAATGCGATGTCCTTCCCTTCATGATCGAGGATGAGAACAACGCAAAGGAGGACCTCAGGCTGAAATACCGCTTCCTCGACCTCAGGGGAAAGGGAATGACGGACCGCATCGTACTCCGCCACAAGATCGTCAAGGCCATCAGGGAGTATTTCTACAAGACGGATTTCCTTGAAATCGAGACACCCACGCTGATCAGGAGCACGCCTGAAGGCGCACGTGACTTCCTGGTCCCCAGCAGGATATATCCGGGCAAGTTCTTCGCCCTGCCCCAGTCACCACAGCTGTACAAGCAGCTTCTCATGGTCTCCGGCATGGACAAGTACTTCCAGATAGCACGCTGTTACCGCGACGAGGACCCCAGAGGAGACAGACAGCTGGAATTCACTCAGCTCGACATCGAGATGAGCTATGTCCAGAGGGATGATGTGCTGAGGCTCATCGAGGATCTCATGGGAGACATCTTCAAGAAGGTGCTGGACGAGGATCTGCCGGAGCACTTCAGAAGACTGACATACCATGATGCGATGAATACTTACGGAAGCGACAAGCCGGACCTGAGATTCGGCCTTGAGATGAAGGATTTCACCTTCGCCGAGGGCTGCGGCTTCAACGCATTCACACAGGCCCTGGAAAACAAGGGTGCCGTGAAGTACATCGTGGCGCCAAAAAGCGATGTGAGAGAGTACACGAGAAAGTATATCGGAGAGCTTGAGGATGCTGCAAAGGTATATGGAGCAAAGGGGCTGGCCTGGATGAAAGTGCAGGACGGACAGCTTTCCGGAGGAGTCTCCAAGTTCTTCACTGACAGGCAGGACAGCATAATAGCTGAGACAGGTGCGAAAGACGGGGATATGATCCTCATCGTTGCCCACGAGGACTGGAAGAAGTGCTGCAACAGCCTCGGCGCCGTCAGGAACAGGCTCGGTGCCGATCTCAATCTCATCGGTGACGGCTATGCCTTCTGCTGGATCATCGACTTCCCGCTCTTCGAGTACAACGAGGAGGAAGGACACTGGGAGGCCGCACATCATATGTTCAGCATGCCGCAGGCCGAGTATATCGACACGCTTGAGGAAAACCCCGGTGCCGTCAAGGGAGACCTGTATGACCTGGTGCTCAACGGTTACGAGCTTGCCTCAGGCTCCATAAGAATCCATGATATCGAACTGCAGAAAAGAATCTTCCGCATCTGCAATTTCCCGGACGACAAGGCTGAGGAGCGCTTCGGCTTCCTGCTGGATGCATTCCGCTTCTCTCCACCGCCACACGGAGGAATCGCTCCGGGCATCGACAGGCTCTGCATGATCGTCAGCAAGGTCAACACCATCAGGGAGGTCATCGCCTTCCCGAAGAACACTGCGGCCATGAGCCCGATGGATGACTGCCCGGCGGAAGTCGAGCCAGGACAGCTTGAGGAACTGCACCTGGCAATCACAAAAAAGGGGAAAGATGAAAACTGATTACGGTACAATCTGTGTCGGCGGCGGCGCGGCGGGTCTTTACTTCGCCTCGCTCGTCCCCGACTGCCTCCTGCTCGAGAAGACGGACAGGGTTGGCAGCAAGCTCCTGCTCACCGGTGGCGGAATGTGCAACTTCACCCATGAGGGAGAGCCCTACGAGATAGTGGAACACTACTATGACAGGAAGCTGTTCGCCTCGCCTTCCATCTACAATCATCCGCCGAAGGACATCATCAGGCGTTTTGAGGAGCTGGGGGTGCCCTCCTTCACCCGTGAGGACGGCTGTGTGTTTCCCAGAAGCAGGAAGGCCGAGGATGTCGTCAATGCACTGAAAGGCGCATGCAGTGAGATCCGGACGAACTCCGCACCGGTCTCAATAAGGAAGGTCGACGGGAGATTTGTCGTCAGGACAAAGGATGCGGTCTATACCTGCGACAATGTTGTCCTCGCCACAGGCGGTGACACCTGGCCGGAGACCGGAAGCACGGGAGATGCCGCAAGCTACGTCAAGATCTTCGGGAACAGAGTCACGAGCCTGCGCCCGGGTCTGTGCCAGCTCAGGCTCAAGGACAGGATCAAGAACGTCGAGGGCGTCACGGTCAATGATCTGAACTTCACGCTGGACGGCAAGCACTATTGCGGATCAGTGCTCTTCACCCGGATAGGGATCACGGGTCCTGTAGTGCTCAACGCCTCCCGCAATGTGGGCAAGACGAGCCGGATAGCCATTCACTTCACTGATATCAGACGCAGTGAGATCAAGACGCTTCCGCAGAGCAAGGTCGTATCCAATGCGATAACAGAGCGCACGGGACTTCCAGAGAGCATCGTGAAGTCGCTGGTCCTGCCGATTGCCTATGACAAGCGCATTGCCCAGCTGACGAAAGAGGAAATCGCCAAAATTCACGAGCAGCTGACAAATTACCGCACCAGCGTCTCGACCTGGGGTGAAGGAAAGAAGGGAATGGTCACCTGCGGCGGTGTGGATACAGTGGGACTTAACAGCAAGACCCTCCAGTCAAAGACCACACCCGGTTTCTATGCAATCGGCGAGTGCGTCGACGTCGACGGAGAATGCGGAGGCTACAACCTGACCTTCGCCTTCGCATCCGCATACACCGCGGCCCAGTCAATACTGAAGGGCAGAAGCTGAGGACAGACTCAGGTACGGACTCTCCCTCATTCTGGGGAGAGTCTTTCCTTACTCAGGGATGCAGTCAGCCCTGCCCTTCCTCATCCACATCAGGCTTCCTGATGTCGGAGAAGTCGAACTGGGCACCTTCTATCCCGTCCGCACGGCCTGTCCACTCAATCACATCATCGCCCACATAGTAGGCATTGTCGTCCCTCATAGGCCGATCTGGGGCGCTATGGATGAAAGCGCGCGTATTGTTACTTCTATCAGATGTTCCTTAGTCACACCGGCAAGCTCTGCTCCCTTCTCTATCACCTCGCGGTTCACGCCGGCGGCGAATGACTTGCTCGACCATTTCTTCTTGACGCTCTTCACGCTCATTCCGTTCATTTTCTCCGGCCGCATGAGGGCAGTCGCATAGACAAGTCCCGTCAGCTCATCGACAGCATAGAGTATCTTCTCCATCTGGCGCTCAGGAGCCACATCAGTGACCAGATTCCATCCATGCGAACAGACAGCATGGATCATGTCATCCGGGGTGCCTATCTCGGCAAGCAGCTGCGGTGCCTTCCGGCAGTGCTCCTCAGGGAACATCTCCCAGTCAATGTCATGGAGGAAACCTACTGTTCCCCAGTAGTCCTCATCTTCTCCATACTCTTTCGCGAACTCCCTCATCACCGCTTCGACACAGAGTGCGTGATGATAAAGGCTCTCCGACTTGTTGTACTTCCTGAAAAGCTCCTCGGCCTGTTGTCTTGTTATCATATGCAGTCCTCCTTGTTGAGGAATATGCAACCAACACCGCCTTTTTTCAAGCTCAGACAGAAGGAAAACAGATCAGGAAAAAGCTGTCCCATATCTCCCGCACAGGAGTCAGGTCTTAATGGAACCAAAGCCTCTGCACCTTCTCCACGGGCAAGAGGTACAACTGCGACCTGTCCGCTTCGTATAACATCGGAGCGAGGTATTTCGCCAGAGAAATCTGGAAATCGTTGCCTGAGAAGGCAGCGTCCACGCTTAAGGCCAAAGTTCCTGAGCTGTGGTACGGAGCACATTGCACACTGTCTACCTTAAGAGATCTCTATACGGTGAAGGATGAATTTCCTGAACTGAGTTCAGATTGTTCGGTAGAAGTGCATTCCCTGCCTTCTAAAGAGGCAACTGGGATTACCCAGCTAGAGGGAAGCTCCATCTATAACTGAATGCAGTTTTGATGGAGAGGCTTCACGAGAACTTCGTCAAGCATGTGACGGAAACCGGCGGCTCGGCCTTCTACAACCTGACAATAGCCAGCAGAATGTACGGACGCATGAGTTCAAGCCTGCTTCAGAGCGCAGAAGTGGCAGGCAACCTGGGCCGTATCCTGCACTCGATCGCAGAAGAGGACAACTGCGTCATCGTCGACAGGGCCGCAGACGCCATTCTGGCGGACAGCCGCCCGCTCAGGATCTTCGTCTGAGCAGACAGGGAGGCACGGACAGCCCGCTGCACCACACACGCCAGGCCGGGAGAGAATACAGACAGCAGGGAAATATGGAAGCACATCAGGGACATTGACAAAGGGCGGGAGGCCAGAATGCAGTGTCGGTCTATGGAGTACTGATGTACGCGGACGGCCTGGTCCAGCCGGTTATGTACGGCATGGTGGACTCGCTCCAGCCCGCCATAGGCTACAACTGGGGCGCGGGTAAAAAGTCCAGAGTCTGGGCCATTGAGAAATGCGCGGTCCCGGCGGCACTCGCGGTCTGCATCATCTCATTCCTGGTGCTCAGCTTTATGCCGCAGTTCGTTGTGGGCATATTCGTGGGCTCCTCACAGACAGAACTGATCGCAATGACACTGCCGGCACTGGCCATATTCTCATACGCCTACCTCACACGCTGGATCAGCTTCACGGTCCAGAGTCTCATGCTGGCAATCGAGAAACCGCGCTATGCGGCGATGATAAGTCTGTCAACGGCCTTCATCTTCCCGCTGATCCTGCTGTTCCTTCTCCAGGGATTCGGACTGAACGGAATCTGGTTCAACTTCGCGGGCAGCAACATCCTGGCCGCCATTATGGCAGTGATCATCATGGCCAGGGAGTGGAAAAGCCTCAGGAGCCAGCCTTCCGGAAAAGCCCCCTCTCCCTCATCCGGCCCGCAAGAGTGAGGATGAGGAAGACACACAGGTGCACGACCACGATGCTGGCTCCGGCCGGAGTGCCCAGGCTGTAGCTCATCCAGAAGCCGAGGATAAAGCAGACCACTGAGTCTGCGAGGCTTATGAGGGTCACAGCCCGGTAACTTCCGGCGATTCTCATGGCCGAGAGACAGGGGAAGATCACGAGGGCGCTCACGAGCAGACTGCCAAGCATCCTCATGCCCAGGACAATGGTCAGGGCTGACAGGACCGCAAGCAGTGTCGTGTAGCGCTCGACCTTCAGCCCGCTTGCCTGTGCGAAGGAAGGATCGAAGGTGATGGCGTAGAGCCGGGGATAGAGACAGACATAACTGGCTATGACGAAGACGGAGACTATGACTGAGAGTATCATGTCGCTCCGGCTGACGGCCAGCAGACTCCCGAAGAGGAAATTATTGATATCTGTGTTCGTCCCCTTCACGTAGCTGATCAGCACCACGCCCAGTGCAAGACAGGAGGCGGCGACCAGGGCGATGGCGCTGTCACCCGAGATCCGGCTTCCCGCATTGAGCCGCAGCAGCAGGACCGCGGCGATGACCACCACGGGGATCGTGACAGCCATTGGAGGCAGTGAAAGGACGGATGCGACGGCGAGGGCGCCGAAGCCGACATGGGATAGTCCGTCTCCGATCATGGAATAGCGGCGCAGCACCAGTGAGACACCCAGCAGTGAGGAACACAGGGACACGAGCAGCCCGACGATGAAGGCCCTCTGGATGAATGCATAGGAGAAGGCCTCAATCATGATGTCCGGCCTCCTCAAGATACCGCCTGCCTGTATTGCTTGCGAAGTATGCCTCACGTGATCCGAAGAAGCACTCATGTCCGAGATGAAGAATGTGGCTCGCACTGTTGAGCGCCGGATGAATGTCATGTGTGACCATTATTATTGTCATGCCCTCCATGTTGAGACTGTCGATCAGGGCGTAAAGCTCACTGGAACTGTGTATGTCCAGACCGGCGACCGGCTCGTCAAGCAGCAGGACGGACCTGGCAGCGACAAGGGCACGTGCCAGCAGGACACGCTGGCGCTGTCCGCCGGAGAGATCCTGGAACGGACGTCTTCTGAGCTCCCACATGCCCATCCGCTCCAGATTTGTGCGGGTCCTTTCCTTCGCCTCAGTGCTGTGGAAGAAGCGGCGGCCGAGTTTGCCGACAGCCCCGCTCAGAGCAACTTCCCATACACTTGTGGGAAAATTGCGCTCTCCCTGAAGAACCTGGGGAAGATAGCCTATCCCGCCCTTTCCTATATGAAAGTCCAGACTTCCGGACATCGGACGGATCAGGCCCAGTATCGCCTTGACCAGGGTTGACTTTCCAGCACCGTTGTCACCGACGATGCACAGGTAGTCTCCCTCTTCCAGAGTAAAGTCTATATCACTGACAACCTCCTGCCCCTCGTATCCGAGTGTCAGGTTCCTTGCCTCAAGCAGTCTCAATTCAGCGCCTCCTCAAGCACGGCCAGGTTCTCTTCCATCAGGCTTATATAATCAACACCGCGCTCAAAGTCCCGTCTTGATACATTGTGGACGCTGTTGAACTGGAGAACGCGTGCTCCTGTCTCTGCGGCGATGGCCGAGCTCAGCATCGTATTCGCAAGCTCCATGTGGAGTATCACGGGGATGCTGTTCTCATTCACATAGTCAATCATCGCGGCGACCGTCCTCGCCGAAGGCTCGCTCTGTGCAGCGCAGCCCGGGTATGCGGCGAACCAGTCAAGTCCGAATTCCCGTGCGAAATACAGGAGCGGGAAGCGGTCGGCAACAACAATCGTGCGGCGTTCAGAATTATCTGCAAGCGCCCTGAATTCATCCCTCAGACCGGCTATGCGGGAAATATAATCATCAGCGCGCTGCCTGTAGGTCTCGGCATTGTCAGGATCGATTGACGAGATCACACCGCACAGACTGTCCACGATCGCCATCTCATTCTCAAGACTCGTCCAGACATGTTCGTCCACCATCGCATGATCATGCTCATGGCCGTGATCCTCCTCTCCTTCAACAATGCCCTGCTCACTCTCATAGAGCACAGTCGGAACATGGTCCACGAGGCGGAAGGAATTCACACCCTCAAGGGAATCCAGAATGCTGTCTATCCAGCTGTCGCTCTCTCCTCCGTTGTATATGAAGAGATCGGCCTCCGCGATCCTCATGGCATCATCGACCGACGGCTCATAAGAGTGGCTGTCCGTCCCGGCGGGGAGGAGCATGCTGAGATCCGCAGCCGTACCGGCAATTGCCCTGGCCGCGTCATAAGCAGGAAAGGAAGAGGCTATGATGTCAATGCGCCCGTCATCCGCACTTTCAGTCCCAGGACAGGAGGACAGAAGCACGAGGGCAAGAAGCAGGAGCAGGATGTATCTCACTTTCCAGCCTCCTTCCTGCTGCACTCCGGGCACAGGAGGCTTATCATGGCACCCTCACTCAGCCTGAGCCCCTCAGTCTCAAGCAGTGCGGCTATCCTGCCGCTTACTGCCTCATCAATATGTACGAGCGCTCCGCATGAGGAGCAGCAGCCATGCAGATGGTGCGAGCAGGAGCCCACATAGGACCAGATACGCTCACGTCCCCGCATTGAGACGGCCACCAGGCCCTCACGGCAGGCCTGGGAAAGTATCCTGTAGACTGACGAGAGCCCGACATCTCCGAGCCTGGAAGCGAGCTCACGGGCACCCAGGCCTCCGCCGGAGGCCCTGAGCATGTCGATCACTTCCTTCTTCTGTCTGGTATCATATTCCATGCAAATTGAGAATTATTCTCAGATTCGCAGGATTGTCAAGCAGGAGAACCGGAAGCGCCTGCCGATGATTCAGTGTCTGGAATGCGGACCTGATTCCTGTTTCAGGCTCTCCCCTGCTCTTTCAGGACGCGTTCCGGGTAGTTCGTTATGATCCCGTCAACGCCCCAGGCTATGGCATTGCGGATATCATCCACCTCATTCACTGTCCACATGTTTACAATCCGTCCTTCCTTATGGAGCTCACTGACCAGTGCGGCATCCATATCCCTGAAGTCCGGGTGATAGCATTCAACATCCAGTTCCCTCATCACGACGCCCTGATGGTACATCCTCATTCCGCTGAAGAGGAGTCCGATGCGGCATTCCGGATCAAGCCGCTTCATTTTCAGCACTGACAGCCAGTTGAACGAGGAGTAGATCACGTTATCTTCCAGACCGTGCCGCCTGACGAGTTCAAGCACCTTCTCCTCCAGCCCGGGATAGTAGACAGGAGCAGTCTTCAGCTCGATGTTGGTCACCTTGTCCCTGTGTCCTTCCATGAAAGAGAGATATTCATCCAGTGATGGGATGGGAGTGAAGCCGAAACGGTCATCCTTCGTCTTTCCCGCGCTGATTCCCTCAAGTTCGCTGCGCGTCAGCTCCCAGACCATGGAATCAACCCCGGCAGTACGCGCCAGACTCTCATCGTGGATGATCATCACCTCGCCGTCCTTTGAGAGATGAACGTCGTTCTCGATGCCGTCAGCTCCTTCCTCGAGCGCCTTGCTGAAGGCTAGCATGGTGTTCTCAGGCCATTCTCCGCTGGAGCCGCGGTGCGCAAACACTCTCGCCTGTGTCATGTCAGCCTCCAATCAGGAAGTCAAGGATGTCCCAGCCTGCGCTGTTCTGCTTCTTGTACAGCTCACTGTAGCCGCACTGAGTGCAGGTCACGACAGTAAATTTCTTGTTCTGGACATCGAAGATCTTGGCGAAGTTCCCGCCTGTGGCCTGGAACTGGTCAACCTCATAGTGCATATTGCCGCACTTAGGGCAGACATATTGTATCTTATCCATGTCTTTCTCCTGACATCAGGATAGCTTTTTGTTGACCTTTGTCCAGCTTTTTTCCATATTTCTAGCCATGAGTGATTTCCAAAGGAAACTGGAGGAGTTCTTCCGTGGCAGACACGGCAGCGACCAGCTGTCGTTCACACTCTCACTGGCAGGGCTCGTGCTCGTATTCTGCTCGCCCGCCTTTACCAACCAGGACCTGAGAATGGCCTTCTCCATTGTCGGCCTTGCCCTCATTATCTGGGCAGTCTTCCGCGTCTTTTCCAGGAACGAGGCCCGCAGGGCCAGGGAAAACGAGGTCTTTCTGGGCTTCTTCAGGCGTTCCGGATCAACTTCCGCCAGGGCACAGGCACGCAAGGCCGAAAAAGAGAAGAAAAGACGGCTGAAGGAAAAACTCAAGACACACGAGATGTTCTACTGTCCCAAGTGCGGGGCCAGCTGCTTTGTGCCGAAGGGAAAGGGAAAGGTGCGCATAACCTGTCCCAAGTGCGGTGAGAAATTCATAGGAAAAACCTGATGTTCGGTTACGTGCTGTTGAACGCGAAAAGCGCAAGCGAAGAGGAGAAGAAGCGCTACACCCTCTATTACTGCGGCCTGTGCAAGGCCCTGGAGAAGAATCACGGCAGGGCCTCGACAAAGGCCCTGAGCTACGATATGACATTCCTCTACATGCTGCTTGCCGACCTCTACAACCAGGAAGGCTGCGTGGAGAGGGAAAGATGCACCATCCATCCGGTCGGCGGACGCGATTTCATGTCCAGCCCTGTGGGAGCGTACTGTGCGGACATGCAGCTCCTGCTTGCCTGGTACAGCGCCAGGGACAAAGTCAGGGACGGTGACGACGGGAAGGCGGCAGCCTTTCTCTCCGCGATGGAGGCCGAGACGAGACGCACTGAGGACAGATACCCGAGGCAGGCACAGGCAATCAGGCTCAACCTTGACCTGATAACGAAGGCGGAGCTTGATGACGAGCGTGATGTGGAGATACCTTCAGGCTACTTCGCCTCGCTGATGGGAGAGATCTTTGCCCCGTACGAGGACCAGTGGTACAGCCGCCTGTCGCTCATCGGACAGGGACTTGGGCGCTTCGTGTACATTCTGGACGCCTGGGATGACCTGGAAAAAGACAGGAAAAGACGTCATTACAATCCCTACTTCGACAGGGAAAAGGATGATAACCTCTTCAACGAGGTCCGGGAGGATCTGACAATAGCGGCATCCAGCGCTGCGGAGGAACTTGAGAGATTGCCTTTGGATGAGAATCTGTCTATCCTTCGGAATATAATCTACAGCGGCATCTGGACGAAGTTCGATGTGAGGAAACACAAATGAGAGACCCATACAGCGTGCTAGGCCTCACTCCGGGTGCCAGTGAGGATGAGATAAAAAAGGCATACAAGAGGCTTGCGAAACAGTACCATCCTGATGTCACGGGCAACTCACCCGAGGCAGAGCGGAAGATGCAGGAGATAAACGCGGCCTACGATGAGCTGATGAACAAGCGGGGAGGCTACAATCCTTTTGAGAGCCAGTCGGCCTACAACAGGACAAATGACGAGGAACCGCTGATCTTCCAGGCAGTGCAGAACTATATCCGCGCACACCGCTTCAACGAGGCCCTGACCGCGCTGGGACAGATTCCGCAGAATGAGCGCAGTGCGCGCTGGTATCATCTCAATGCCATCGCCTACGCAGGCATCGGGAACAGGATGGAAGCCACGCTCTCGGCACGCAAGGCAGTGCAGATGGACTCGGGCAACAGCGAGTACCAGGAGCTGCTGCAGTACCTGGAGAGCGGAAGAAGCGCCTATCAGAGGACTTACACGACATATGGTCCGGCGGCAGGCGGAGGGCTGGGCAGCATCTGCTGCACGCTCTTTTTCATGAGGATGTGCTGCTGTCCGTTCTGACAGCGCACTGATGCCGTGCTCTCACCTTCTGAAATACGGGTCCATCACATTCCTTACAATTCTTGACAGCTCACGCGGCAGCGCCTCGAGATCTATTCCGCTGCGCCCCATGATGGAGTCAATGAAGGCCTCGACAATGCCGTTGACGACAAAGTTCACCGCACAGCGGTAACTGATCATGCTGTGCATGTTGCTGCCGGACAGGAAGTGCGTGCTCTCGAGATAGCCGACGACATTCTTTCTCCACAGGTCCACGATGTTGCGTCCGTTGTCGATTGAGAGCACCGCCTTGTAATATTCCGGATCCTTCTTCACAAAGTTCACGCAGGCTGTGAGTATCCGCTCAAGATCCATCAGCGCCCGGGGCAGATCCAGCCCCTTGAAAATGGATCCGAGCTCGCCGGCCACCTCGCTCTGGACGCTCTCCAGCACCTCTCCGAGGTTCTTGAAGTGCGCATAAAACGTTCCCCTGTTCACTCCGGCCTTCTGGGCAACCTCGCTGATCGTTATCTGATCGAAATCCTTGTCCCTCATCAGGCTCAGCAGAGCGCCCCTGATCAGGTTCTTGCTTCTGATTGATGATCTGTATTCCGCTTTCGCACCCATTATCCGATTACTCCAAAGTGCCTGAGGGCATCGCCGATTCCATCCTTGTCACAAGCTGCGGTCACATAGTCCGCCGCTGAGACCACACTAGGACCACTTGTACCCATGGCCACGCCGATACCGGCCTGTCTGAGCATCTCCACGTCGTTCGATCCGTCGCCGAATGCGATTGAGGCCGAGAGAGGAAGTCCGAACCAGTCAAGCAGGACCTTCATCGCACCGGCCTTGTTCACGTTCTTCTGGCACACCTCGGCCATCAGCGACGCGGGAACTCCGACAGTGTTGTCAATGATGTCAAAGCGTGGGCTGAAGAGCCTTCGGGCACGGTCCATGTCTCCCTGCGGTGTGATCAGCACAAGCTTCGTGACCTTCTCCACAGCACCAAGGCTGTCAGTCTGCCTGAGATTCGACAGTGATATGCCAACGCCAAGATGCCTGCGGAATATGTCCTCCATCACGGCAATGAAATCACCGGAATACCAGCTGGCGCTGTCGGTCTGGAGCATGGAAAGCCAGCCGTGTCCCGTACTCTTCTCAAGGAAAAATGAGAGATCCTCCGCACTGACAAAGGAAGAGAAGATGTCCTTCTGTCCGGCAAAGGCCCTCGCTCCTCCTGAAAAGACGGCACCGTCGAATGGAATGCCCTCCAGCCTCCTGTCAAGCTCTCCGGGAGACCGCCCTGTCGCGACGAAGAGCAGATGTCCCCGGTCATGAGCCTCAAGCAGGGCCTTCCTCGTGTCATCAGGCAGGGAGGATCCGAAGGGAATCAGCGTCCCGTCCACATCAAAGAAGAGGGCGCGGGTCACAGTATCGTGCATCTGTATCCAAGTTCTCCGCGGATAGCATCGACAATGCTGCTGATATGTTCCCGGTTCCTTGTCTCAAGGCCCAGACGCAGCATGCAGTGCTGCAGATCCGTGCTGTCGGTCTTCCTGTCGTGCTCGACAGAGACGACGTTCGCCCCCAGCGAGGCCACAAGGGCACTGACTACTGCCAACTGTTTCGGCCTGTCGAAGACTTCGATCTCAAGCTCGACCTGGCGGCCCTGCATCATCAGACCGCGCGTGATGACCCTGGAGAGGATCGTGACGTCAATATTTCCTCCTGAGACGAGGCAGACTGTCTTCCTGCCGGCCAGATCGGTCTTTCCGGCCATCGCCGCGGCGACAGATACGGCACCAGCACCTTCTGCGACCAGTTTCTGCTGTTCCATCAGGGAGAGGATCGCAGATGCTATCTCGTCCTCTGTGACAGTCACGATCTCGTCAACATACTTTGAGCAGTATTCAAAGGTCTTCTCTCCCGGCATCTTGACGGCGATTCCGTCCGCTATTGTCGAGACCCGGTCCAGCGCCACTCGCCTGTGAACGTCGAAGGCATGCCGCATGCTGGCAGCTCCAGCCGCCTGGACGCCGATGACCCTGCAGCCGGGCTTCAGGCTCTTGATGGCGAAGGCCATGCCGCTGATCAGTCCGCCTCCTCCCACAGGAACCACGCAGGTATCCATCTCGGGAAGTGTGTTCAGGATCTCCAGTGCGATTGTCCCCTGCCCCGCAATGACGTCGTCATCGTCAAAGGGATGTAT
Organism: uncultured Spirochaetales bacterium; assembly: GCA_944390045.1. Classification (GTDB taxonomy): domain Bacteria; phylum Spirochaetota; class Spirochaetia; order Sphaerochaetales; family Sphaerochaetaceae; genus Bullifex. Next base: position 14,881 of record CALXOO010000013.1, read on the forward strand.
CATTGTGCGTCCTGTCTCCTGGGCGATCTGAAGAGCCCTCTCATAAGCATCATCGTACACACCGGGAACCAGCTCGACAGCGGCTCCGTAACCGCGTGTGGCCTCCACCTTCGATATCGGGGCGCCGTCCGGAATGCAGATGAGCGCGTCGATTCCGGCCCTCTGCGCCGCCAGGGCCACACCCTGGCTATGGTTGCCGGCCGAACAGGCAACAACACCGCGCGCCTTTTCCTCGGCGCTCAGACGGAAGATCTTGTTGTATGCGCCACGCAGCTTGAAGGAACCTGTCAGCTGCAGGTTCTCTGTCTTGAGATAGACATCATTGTCCGGAAACATCCTCGGGGCACGGATCAGGTCAGTCTGCCTTGCCACCCCGTTGAGAGCAAAAGCAGCCTGGTATAGCGAATCGAGTGTCAGCATGGCAAAACCTTAATCCCTTTGGGCAATTCTTTGCAACGCTTGAACGGGGTATAATCATGAAAGAAGCCGCACATGTCAGGCATCAGACATTCATGTGAGGCGGACTGGACCTTTGAGGTCCTGATCCATGATAATTGTGGACAAAGACGGAACTCTGGTGTACGAAGAAGGAGGAGATTGAACATGTACCGTGAAGTGAACGCGCATTTCGGCGGGGACGGCTCCTATTTCACAAAGAACGGGAAACGTTTCTGCTACGAGGACGGTCTGGGCCCCTATGAGTATCTCATGGGAGCACTGGCAGGCTGCTTCACCTCGACGCTGATGGACATACTGGACCAGGAAGGCATAGCCTGCGGTGACATTGACGTGCACTGTTTCGGAGAAAAACGCGGCAGCATTCCGACAACACTGGAGAATACCTGGATTGAGATGCGCATACACAGCCCCGGAGACATTCCGGAGGAGAGGATACTGTCCTGCATCGAGAAGACGAAGGAAACCTGCTCCATGTACCAGACAATCAGGCAGGTAAGCGCTATGCATGTGAAATTCGAGGTGATCCGTGGCTAGCAGGGAAGACGAGATTCTGTTTTTTGATGCCTTCTGCCAGGCACTGAAGCGTCTGTGCTCGAAGGATTACCTGCTTTTTTCGACACAGAAGAAGAAGGCACCCATAACACACCGCATTGCGATGTATCTTGAGACCATACTGGCAAGCGACTCCTACATCTGCGACACGCAGTTCGTGGTGAAGACTGAGGCCAGGGCATTCACCCCGGACATTGTCGTACATGACAGAATGGGTCATGAGTATATGGCCCTGTACTGGCAGGACGGGTACCTCAGCGCCAGGGAAAAGGAAGACGCCAGGGACTTCCACAGCCAGACAGGCTGCTTCACGCTGGCCTTTTCCCTGCTCCCGGAAAGGGACTATTTCCTGATCTACCGCTTCGCCGCGACATATACAGACTATCTTCACATCTCCAGGGAAGACTTCAGCGAACAGGTGCTCAAGCGCTGCAGCACGGACGAGGACATCTTCGATGACCAGCTCACACTCAAGCTGACGCGCCGCAGGAAGAAAAAGGACTCAGCGGGAGAGGATCCGACCCTCACCGAATAACTTCCTGACACAGCGCTTGTGGGCATCCTCACAGCCGTTCCAGGGCTTGTCCCTGTTCTCGCTCTTGTATTTCTGAGAGAGATAGATGTCATCCTGCTGACAGCGCTCAAGATTGTCCCTGAGCAGCCTCGCCAGCAGTACGAGGTAATCCTCCAGCAAGTCCCCCTGAAGCTCAAGTTTCGCACATTCAGCTAGGGCCAGCGTGTGATGCATGCAGAAGCCCTTCGACTCACTCAGTGCACCGCGGAACTGTGCGTCATCACGGTAGAGAGCCGCGACAGTCCTGATGTAGCGCTCAAGGCGCATCGCCATATAATCACACACGAGACAGCCCTTCTCCCGGCCCCTGCTGTACTCCTCAAGCTCCTCATAGGCCTTGAGGGCCTTCCTTGCGGACCTGGAAGCCGCGATCTTCTCCAGCAGCGGATAGACATCTTTCTTGGACTGGTCCATGTAGGTATCCAGCACAAGCGACAGACTCTGTGCCTTGTTCTTGTCCGCAAGTGCCCGGAAATGAGTCGGACAGAATCCCTTGGCATTTATCTCGACCCTTATCTCGGGAACCATGATCGCAGGTCCGAGATAGTAGTTGAGCGCATCATCCTGGGCGATATTCATCAGGTCGCAGATAAAACACTCACTCCCACTCTTCAGGCCATCCCATACAGGAATTGTCTCAAGCTCGATCTTCACCGTACAGCCTCCTTTCAAGATCCAGAAGCGCGATTTTCATTTCAATGCCGCAGCCGAACCCGCCGGGTCCGTCACTGGCAAGTACCCTGTGACATGGAACAAACAGGAGGAGCCTGTTGCGGTTCATCGCGCCACCGACCGCCCGGGCTGCCCTCTCATGTCCGCTCATGGCTGCCAGCTGTCCATATGTGACGCTGGCTCCCGCCGCCACAGTGCGGAGGCTGTCATAGACATCCTTCGCGAACGGACTGGCATCGCCATATGCAAGCGGAACAGAAAAAAGGCCTCTTGCACCTGAGAAATACTCATCCAGCTGCCCGACTGCCATTTTCAGGATATCATCTGGCTGATCATCCGGTACTGCACCTGTCCAGGGAAGGCATTCGGCAAGGGCCTGTCCGTCGCTTTTGAGCAGGAAGTCAGAGACAGGAGACCTGTAAAGCACGCACCTCATGAGAAACTCCTGCGGATCTCTTCCAGCCGCTCCGTGCACAGAGGCCTCGCATGCACAGCGGAAAGTGTCATCAGCGTCATTCTTGCCGCATTCTCCAGCACCTCCATGCGCTCATAGGCCTGAAGCATGCTCTTCCCGACAGTCAGGGCCCCATGGTTCTCGAGCAGTATGCAGTCATGCTCCGCAGCGCAGGAAGCAACATTCATGGCCAGCTCCCTGGAACCCATCAGCGCATAGCCGGCCTTTGCGACACGGCCCAGCAGACAGCAGGATTCTGCCAGCAGTCTCGTGTCTATCTCCTCCTCAAGCGCGCTGAAAAGGGATGCATGCAGCGGGTGGCTGTGCACGACTGCGACGGCATCCGGACGGCAGAGATAGATTTTCCTGTGCATCTCGCTCTCCATGCTCACCTTCAGATCCGGCGTCAGGCAGACTCCGTCCTCCAGTCTCACGCAGGCCACCATTCCGGCTTCCGTGGAAGCCTTGTCAAGGCCTGAGGGCGTGATGTACATGTACCCGCCCTCCCTCATGGAGACATTTCCGCCACAGGCAGTGGTGAGACCCCTTTCGTAAAGGCGCCTCATGAATGTGGCTACAAGCTGTGGTGCGTTTCCAATCATGAACGTAGAATAGCACAAAAGCACTCCATGACAATGAAAAAAGATTTCGTCAGGACGGCGGACGAATTCCTGCAATTGAACGAACTTCCCTGATTGGATAGAATGGCATCGACTTTTAGGAGATTACGAGTCATGAGAATGTCAAACATGTTTTCACGCACCCTGAGAGAAGCACCTAACGGGGCGGACAGCAAGGGCTATGAATACCTGCTGCGCGCCGGCTTCATCCGCCAGATGGGCGCCGGAATATTCTCCCTCCTGCCGCTTGGCTTCAGGGCGACGAGAAAGATAGAGGCCATCATCAGAGAAGAGATGGAGCGCATCGGAGCCGAAGAGCTGCTGATGCCGGTGGTCAACACCGCCGACATCTGGAAGGAGACAGGCCGTTACTACTCAATCGACAAGGAGATGAGCCGCTTTGAGGACAGGGCCGGACGCGACATGGTGCTTGCCATGACCCACGAAGAGGCCGTGACCGACCTCGCGCGTACAGAGATTGACTCCTACAAGCGCCTTCCCCTGCTCGTCTATCAGATCCAGACCAAGTGGAGGGATGATCCCCGTCCGAGAGCCGGGCTGATCAGGGTAAGGGAGTTCACGATGAAGGACTCCTACTCCTTTGACCGCGACCAGGCCGGACTGGACAAGGTGTACAGGGCTCACTACAAGGCCTACTTCCGCATCTTCAGCCGCTGCGCACTGCCGGCAATCGCCGTCGGCGCCGACTCTGGCATGATGGGCGGAAAGATCAGCCACGAGTATATGTACCTCTCGCCGATCGGAGAGGACACGATCATCACCTGCCCCAAGTGCGGCTACACGGCGAACAGACAGGTGGCCACCTTCAGGAAGGAATATTTCGCTGAAGATGAAAAGCCCATTGAGAAGATAGCGACACCGGAAGCCAAGACAATCGAGGCTCTGGCTCAGCTGCTTGGCATTGAGGCCAGACAGACAGCGAAGGCGGTCTTCATGGTCGGCACCTTCATCAACGACCACACCGGGGAGGAACACGAGAAGCTCATCGTCGCCATCATCCGCGGAGACATGGACGTCGAGGAGAGCAAGCTGAGCAATGCCGCAAAGGCGAATTCGATCCGTCCGGCTCACGATGAGGAGATAAGGGCATGCGGAATCGTTCCGGGCTTCGGCTCCCTCATCGGCGCGAAGGGCGACTTCATGGCGATAGTCGATGACTCTGTCGCGAAGTCAAACAATCTTGTCGCAGGTGCGAACGAGGAAGGCTATCACTACATAAACACAAATTACGGCCGTGACTACACAGGCACTGTCGCAGACATCGCCTCCGCACGCCAGGACTATCTCTGCCCGGTATGCGGTGCTCCTCTCAACTCATCAAAGGGCGTTGAGATCGGAAACATCTTCCAGCTTGGCACCCGCTACAGCGAGAGCATGAACTGCTTCTATCAGGACGAGGATGGAACAAGGAAGCCTGTCGTGATGGGAAGCTATGGAATCGGAGTGGGACGCCTTCTTGCATGTATCGCAGAGGAGTACAACGACGAGTCCGGACTCAAGCTCCCGATCTCTGTCGCACCCTATCAGGTGCACCTGATCTCACTGGTCAAGGACAACGCGGTGGGCGAAGAGGTCTACGAGAGTCTGAAGAAAGCCGGCATTGAGGTGCTTTACGACGACAGAAAGGAATCTGCCGGAGTCAAGTTCGCTGATGCAGACCTCATCGGACTGCCGATCAGACTGACAATCGGAAACAGAAGCCTCAAGGAAGGCAAGGTCGAAGTCAAGATCCGTGAGACCGGAGAGACAACCAGCTTCCTGGTTGCCGACCTGGCCGATGAAGTGAAGAATGAGATCGCAAAGCTGCAGGGCGAAATCGACAGCAGGATCGTCGAGAAGGAACTGAACTGATCCCAGGTTTCTGCAATGATCATGAGCTGCCGCGTATTGAAAGCGGCAGCTTTAATTTTGTCCAGAGGCAGTGACCGCTTTCCAGAACGAGAAACCGGCTGTCGGACCTTTTCCGTATGCAGGATTCCTGCAGACTGACCGGAAACATCATTCCCTGTCAGGTGCTGACAGGCAGCATCCCGCAAAGGGCGCAACCGGAGTCAGACTCTGAAGCCAGATGCCCGTTTCCACAAATCCAATGAACCGCTGTCAGGTACTGGATTGTCACTACAGCATACATAGAATAGTTTATTCCATATTTATTATACCGTTATAGGTTCTTTTATAATATAATTATCGCATATTTGACAATATTACCTGCTCAGCACAAATGATTGCATGAGTTTTCTGACGTTGCCTGACGCAGGGCCGGACATGTGCCAGATACCTGAAAAATCACCCCGCATCGCCTTTTCCGATACCCTAGTCGTCCGGCATACAATTGCAACCTGTATATCCTGAGCCGGGAATTCTGTATGAATATGGCCCTTCCAGCAGATTTCTGTTTCAAGGTATTTTGGGGTAAGTGCACTATCTTTGCCGGCACGATTCAGCTGGTGGAAGAGGAATGTCACGCTGCTGCTCCTGGGCATAAGCTTTCAGTACAGGAATACATGTATTTCATAAGCTCACAGCCAAGATCTTCCGCGCCCACAGGAGACGGAAAAACGTGCTGCGGCAACTGTGGTGGCTATTTCCCATTTAAACAGAGAAAAGAAGCAATCTCATTCATCCGATGATGAATGAAATCTTCTGCTTCTCAGCCGGACAGACAGGAAGCGTTTGATTCACTGTCGTTGAAGATCGTGCAGATGTATGGCCGTGCCCACAAGAGAAACAGGACACAGCATCATGCACCGCGTGATAATCCAGTCACCACCGGAATTATTGCAGTCTTTTTTGTTTCTCACTCGGCCGCAGCAGGCATTATAATGGACAGTCATGGGTGGATTGAAGCAAAAGGCGGCGCTGTTAAATAAATTCTCTGTCAGACTCTTCCTGCTTATTGTCATTGCAGTCATCATTCCACTGTCCCTTATCTCTGTCTATATTGCCAGACACATGGAAGACACTCTTAGAGAGAGTCTGAGCCAGCATGCTGTCGAGAACATTCACCGAGGCGAGGAGAACCTGTCCCAGACGCTTCAGGATATGGCATTCTACACAAACATCTTTGTCTATGACACAAGACTGAGATCAATGCTTGAAGACAGTACTGTCGATCCATTTGATCTTACCAAGTACTTTGACGAAATTGTCGCCAGAAGCCAGATAGAGAACCCCAGTGGCATCAGGTCAGACGCAAAGGTAGTCATCATAGACAGGTTCGGACGCTGTCTGACAAACTGGAGCCTGAATTTCAATGACTATCTCTTCCTGCTGGAAGAAGACTGGGTCAGGGAGAGCATGACCAACGACGGTCATATCATCTGGTCCCTGTTTTCTCCTGCCTATATCGAAGGAGAGAGCGGAAGATACATCTCACTCGCCCGCTCAATACTCACGGAGGTGACAAGCGGGGAGTATCTTGGAACACTGATCATAAGCATCGAGCAGTCGCAGTTTGAAAGCATACTCAGGGCATTCGCATCCCCCGAGGACTCGGTCTATATCATGCTGGAGGACGGAAGCACAGTATTTGAGTCAGCGCCAGGTGCTACAGACATTGCGGAGGAAGACCTTCACGGAATACAGCAGCAGTTTGGGGACTCAGTTCAGGGCAGCTGTCTGACAAAACTCGGCGGCAGGCGCTATCTTCTGTCTTACTACACACTTCCATCCCCCTGGCTGTTCAACGGAAACACGCTGAAGGTTTTCCATTTCTGTGATTACAGCCCGATTGAGGCGGAAGTGCAGGAGGCAACAGATCTCTTATGGCTTGCCATCATTGCCTCAGCCATGACTGTCCTTACTGTATCGTTCCTTCTTTCCAGAAAAGTCGTCACGCCTATCACCACGCTCACACGGCAGCTGACAAACTATCAGATCGGGATGCGGTTCGAAGGCCTGCTGCTGAAGCGGCGCGATGAGATCGGAGACCTGGACAGAGGCATTGCCCGGATGGATGCGAGGATTAAGAGGCTTTTCCGCAGCCTCAAGACTGAGCACGAGCAGAGGGAGCGTTATTATTATGAATCGCTGAGGGCCCAGCTGAACCCCCACTACATTTACAATACTCTCTCCACAATCAGATGGATGGCCATAGCACGCTCTGCTGACAACATCGTTGAGGCAATTGACAATCTGTCTGCCACGCTTAAGTACAGCATGGGCAAACAGGACATAGTCTCAGTCAGCGATGAGGTCAGGCATATTAAGAGCTACATTGAGATCCATAACCTGCGCTATGACGAATACGTTGAGCTGTCAACCGCGATTGATGATGAAATCATGTCAATGAAACTCATGAAGTTCATACTCCAGCCAGTAGTCGAGAATTCGATTCTGCACGGCTTTGACAAGTCAAGGGGCCTCATTGCCATCAGCATAAGTGCAGAAGTGAAGGATGAGAAACTGATAATCACTGTTCTCGATGACGGAGTCGGAATCAAGAAGGATGCTGTCGAGGCTTTCAACAACCGTCAGGACAAAGGCAGAAAGCTGACAGGAATCGGCTTGAGGAATGTTGACGAGAGCATCAAGGGACGTTTCGGAAGGATGTACGGCCTGACCGTGTGTTCCAGAACGGACACGCACGGCACAAAGACTGTCTTCACCCTTCCTCTCTTGAAAGGAGGAGAGCAGCCGGAAGCAGACGGCGGCTCGGATGCTATATGACGAAAACAAGACGACTGATGATAGTTGATGACGAGATCATTGTCCGCAAGGGCATTGAGGCACTGCTCTCAGACTGGCAGACACACGGCTACAAGGTTGTTGGAGAGGCGGAATCAGGAAATCAAGCACTGGAGAAAATCCCCGAGCTCCACCCGGACATCGTGCTGACAGACCTGTTCATGACAGATGGCGACGGCTTTTATCTGATTTCACGGCTGAAAGCCCATTACCCGGACATCAGGATCGTGGTCCTGTCAAATTACAATGATTACGAGAACGTGCGCCGCGCGATGAAAAGCGGGGCCGCGGACTATATTTTCAAGCTTGATGTAAAGACAAGCGAGCTGATAAATGTCCTCGACGAGGTATCACAGGGCATCCAGGATCAGGATGAGGAGCAGTTCCAGGATGCCGCCTCAGGAATCCTGCTTGCCCTCTCATCCGGCACGGTACCGGCAGAAGGGCTCAGACTGCCTTTTGACATCAGCTCAGGCTGTGCAGCCCTTGCCGTCCAGGTTGACGACTTCCAGATCCTCGTCAGAAAGCACACCTTCCCGGACTGGACGAGAACTCACACCCTGCTGACAGGAATGATTGAAGAGACGCTGCAAAATTACAGTTCCTGCCTGCTGCTCAGGCTGTCCCCGTCAAAGCTTATTGTGCTTCTGCAGCGTCCCGGAAGCGGTGCACCGGACCTGCAGACAGGAATCTCAATCCTTGCAAAGCGCATACAGCGCACCACAGGACTTTCGCTCTCCTTCTCGCTCTCACGCTGGACGGACAGTGAGGCTGAGGTCCTGACCGTGATAAACGAATCAGTCAGCGCGCTGTCCAGGCTATATTATTCACAGGACGTGCTTGTCACTGGCAATGATCAGCAGGCGCAGACACACATGGCGCATGAGGACGGTGATGACTACATGGGCTATCTGGCAACCAGAGATGCGAGAGGCGCGCTTGCAGCATTCAGAAGGGAACTGGAAGCCTGCAGGAACGGCGGCTGCGGCAGCAAGAAGGAGACAATAAGACAGCTTTACCGGAGTGCAGGACGCCTTGCCCTCGTTCTTGATGAGTGCGGTATTGCTGACACTATCTCCGCTGACAGCATCAGCCTCGCTGATGCCGTACTGTTTTCAGACAGGTATTCTTCCCTGCTCTCACTGGCAGAAAGCATACTATCAGCCGTTGACAGGGCCATTGAAGGGCAAAAACCGGTCAGGAGGGAAATCGCGGCCATAATCTCATACATAAGGGAAAACCCGGGCAGGGACATTTCTGTCTCGGAGGCCGCGTCAATCGCGGGAATGAGCGACAGCAATTTCCAGCACGTGTTCACGGAAGAGATCGGAATGCCATTCACACGCTTCCTGATCTCCCAGAGGATGGAAAAAGCCGCCGCCCTGCTGCTCAACACGGACCTTAGGATCGGAGAAGTCGCAGAAGAGGTGGGTATGTCAAACCAGAATTATTTCAGCCTCCAGTTCAAGAAAAACTATGGTCAGGGGCCCCTGGAGTTCAGGAATGCCGCAAGAAATGCAGAAAAATGTAGAAAAACCGCAGAATAATTATTGCATGGCACTTCTCTTTGCATCTTTTTCTAGATAATCGACAGCCTGATTTCCAGATGCGGACCTACCCTGAACCCGGAGGTAAATTTATGAAGCACTTAATTAAAATTTTGACAACTGTCATGCTTCTGTCGTTAGTCATAGTCACTCCGCTTGCAGCCTCCGGCTCATCTGAGACAGGTACAGGCGAAGATGTCGTGACAATCCGCTTCTGGGGCGGCGTTCCGCCAGAAGCAGGTCCTCAGGCTTCTGTTGATCTGTTCAACGAGCAGTTTGCAGATCAGGGAATCAGGGTTGAGTACGAACGCTTTGTAAACGATGATACAGGCAACCTCAAGCTGGAGACGAATCTGCTTTCAGGAGACGGAGTCGATGTCTACATGACTTACACTTCCGACGTGATGGCAAAAAGAGCTGAGGGAAACATGGCCCTTGATCTGACAGACCTGATCGCAAGAGACGGCTTTGACCTCACCCAGTACGGCGGAACTCTCATGGAAAGCTATTACATCAACGGCAGGCCATACTGCGTTCCGACAAAGCTTGATCAGTACGGCATCGTGCTCAACAAGGACATGTTCGATGCAGCAGGCATTCCAGTTCCCACCGAGTGGACTTTTGACGAGTTCAGGGAAATCGCAAAGCAGCTGACTCACGGAGAGGGCCAGGACAAAGTATACGGAATGTTCTGGAACTCACAGCAGGATCTGACCTATGTCCTCCAGTACCTGGTGGCGCAGACAAACGGAGGAGATCCGATGTACAAGTCAGAGACAGAGTCTGCCTTTGATGATCCAGTTGTCGTTGCTGCAGTTGAGCTGATCAACAACATGATGAATGTTGACGGCTCTTCCCCCACACATGCTGACTCAGTCACGCAGAAACTCAGCCAGGAAGGCGTCTTCCTCGCGGGAAAGAGTGCGATGACGATCGGACCATGGATGGTCAGAAGCATCAAGGACACTGACAACTATCCGCATAATTTCGTAACTGCATTTGCCCCATACCCTGTATATGCAGAAGGCCAGAGAAACTACACTCAGGGCGGTTATGGAGACATGCTCTGCATCAATCCGAAGAGCGAGCACATTGAAGAGGCCTGGACCTTCGTGAAGTGGTATGCCACAGAAGGAATGCTTCCTGTCGTGGAAGGCGGAAGAGTGCCTTGCTTCAACACCTACGATCCCCAGGAAGTCACAGATGCCTTCCTCAAGGGCGGAGAGGAGCTGCTTGACAGCGAGACAACCAAGAAGATCCTGATTGAGCCTGCTGACAATTACGCAGCGCCTTCAATCACAAACCACAGCGCCGAGGTCAAGCGCGTATTCACAGAGGAAATGGAGACCATCCTCCTCGGTGAGCAGACACCGGTAGAAGGAATGGCAAAGGCAAAGGAAAGAGCCGACGCCATACTCCAGCAGTAAAAACACAGGGCCGGGTTTCCCGGCCCTCCCTTTCCCGGAGGACATATGAGACTCTCTCCCCATAAGGCACGGCTGCTGAAAAGCAACCTGACAGGCTATGCCTTCATACTTCCCAATATTATAGGAGTGCTGCTTTTCACGCTCCTTCCCATGCTCTACTCCCTGGTCATCAGCTTCACTGACTGGGATTACACCAGAGGCTTCGGAAACTACAATTTCATCGGGCTTCAGAACTTCATAGACATGTGGAGCGATGAATGGTTCACCGACTCTCTTGTCAACACAATATTCTTCTCTGTTGTCGTCGTTCCGGCAACAATAATTCTGGCCCTGGTCATTGCTGTTCTGATTGACAGATACTGCTTTGCAAAGCTGCCGATAAGACTTGCAATGTTCATGCCCTATATTTCCAATGTTGTCGCAGTAGCGATTGTCTGGGTCATGATGTACTCACCCTGGGGACCATTCACCCAGCTTGTCCAGTCACTCGGCTGGGAGAACCCGCCCCAGTGGCTTGGAGACCCCACATGGGCCCTGCCAGCCATCATGCTGATGACAGTATGGTCAAATGTCGGTTATGCGATAATGATTTACACCTCAGCCATTCAGGGCCTGCCGAAAGATGCATACGAGGCTGCTGAAATAGACGGGGCAAACGCCTTCCAGCAGTTCAGATACCTGACAATAAACTTTCTTTCACCGACGACCTTTTTTCTGGTGATCACGACATTCATCACGAGCTTCCAGGTCTTCGCTCCAATCCAGATCATGACAAGAGGCGGCCCCGGATCAAGCTCGAACGTACTTGTCTACTACATCTACACCTCGGCATTCAGCTTCTACAAGATGGGATACGCGTCAGCGATGAGCTGGATCCTGTTCATCATACTCTTCGCCATAACCATGGTTCAGTGGCATGGACAGAAGAAATGGGTCTCATACTAGGAGGTTGCAGGATGATACTGACAAACAGAGCCAGAAAAAACTTTTTCAGAGTACTGTTCACAATCATAATTGGAGCCTTCGCACTGACAATGATAACGCCCTTTCTGTGGATGCTGTCGGCCTCAATGAAGAGGGCGCTTGACGTCATGGCCCTTCCGATTGACTGGATACCGGACTACTTTTATCCGGACAACTACATGAAGGTCTGGAACATCGGGGACAGGGCGGTAAGGGATTACCATTTCGGCCTCGCCTACTTCAATTCGCTCAAAGTCGCCTTCGTCAACCTTGCCGGAAGCGTACTGACGAGCACACTTGCCGGCTACGCATTCGCAAAGCTGAAGTTCAAAGGCAGGGACCTGCTCTTCCTTCTCTATCTGGGCACAATGATGATACCGAGCCAGGTGACGCTCATTCCCAAATTTGCAATCTTCAACGCACTTGGCATCAAAGGCCATCTGACGCTCATCCTGCCCGGACTTGTCACGATCACAGGAACCTTCCTGATGAGACAGTATTTCATGCAGATTCCGGATGAGCTCAGAGAGTCCGGCGTCGTGGACGGAGCAAGCGAGTTCAAAATATGGGCCCACATAATGGTGCCTGTGGCGAAACCCAGTATGGCCTCTCTTGCAATGATTGTCTTCCTCTGGAACTGGAATGCATACCTTGAGCCGCTTGTATTCCTGTCAAACTGGAGACAGTACACCATCCCGCTGGCGCTGACAAACTTCATTGAAGAGAGCGTGACGGAATACAACCTGGTAATGGCTGCGGCCTCAAGCGCGCTGATTCCCGCATTCATAGTTTTCCTGCTGGGGCAGAAATTCTTCATCAAGGGGCTTGTCGCAGGCGCAGTCAAGGGCTGAGGGAGGAAAAGGAAATGGATTTTATCAGAGAGAAAGCGAGAGCGGTCCCGGTGATCGCGGATACAGATGTCCTGGTGCTCGGCTCCGGGCCTGCCGGAGTATCGGCAGCCATACAGGCAGCAAGAGAGGGAATGAAAACCCTCCTCATTGAACAGACAGGTGATATCGGAGGAATATCGACAGCAGGACTGATGAGCCACTGGACCGGCAATACACGGGGAGGAATCTATGAGGAGATCCTTGACCGGTCTGCAGAGTCAGCCGAATGCGATGACACTTTCAACGGAGGCATGCGCCAGGTGATCAATCCGGAGCGGCTCAAGACAGTCTATCTGGAAATGCTGGCAGAAGCCGGAGTCGGGATCAGGCTCTACACCTTTGCCTGCGATGTCATCATGGAAGACAGCACACTCAGAGGCGTCATTATTGAGAGCAAGTCAGGCCGCGAGGCAATACTTGCAAAAATCATCATTGATGCCACGGGAGACGGAGACATAGCAGCAAAGGCCGGCGTGCCGTACATACTGGGAAGGGAATCAGACGGAAAGATGCAGCCGGCCACGCTGATGTTCAAGGTGGCAGGCGTCGACACAAGCCGGGCGGTCTTCCCCGGAGCCTTCGAGGATCATATACAGATTCCGCTGAAGGACAGCAGACTCATTGAGGAGGGAAACGCTGAAAGGACTGCTGACATCCAGCAGCTGGGAAAGGAGAACCTGCCCTCTCCTTCCGGCCACGTGCTCCTGTACAGGACAACACTGCCTGATGTGGTGACATGCAACATGACAAACTGCATCGACATCAACGGAACAAAGGCAGAAGACCTTACGAAAGCCTATGTCACCTGCCGCTTCCAGATGGACAAGATCGTCAGCTTTCTCAGAGCTTTCGTCCCCGGCTTTGAGAACTGCTACGTAATCAGCTCGGCATCCCTTATCGGAATAAGGGAGACAAGGCACTTCAAGGGAGAGGAGACGCTCACGGAACAGGATATCCTTGAGGCAAAAGTCTTTCCTGACTGGGTGGTCACGAAGGCAAGCTTCAACTTTGATGTCCACAACATGAGCGGAAACGGACTGGATGAGACCGGAGTGCAGAAAGGCTTCACCCAGAAAAAGGGCTATACGATTCCATACGGCTGCTTTGTACCCCAGAAAGTAGACAACCTCTTCCTGGCAGGAAGGAATATCTCGGGCACGCACATGGCTCATTCAAACTACCGTGTAATGCCCATCTGCGCAAATATGGGACAGAGCGTCGGAATAGCCGCCGCGCTGTGCGTGAAAAACGGCGTACGTCCGCGTGATCTTGACTACCATCTCGTACAGGAAAGGCTCATACAGCTGGGAGTTGAACCATGATTGAATGTCAGCTTTGTGTTGTAGGAGGCGGACTGTCCGGACTTATCGCGGCGATAGCCGCCTCAAGGTGCGAAATAGATACAGTCCTCATTCAGGACAGACCTGTGCTCGGCGGGAACGCGAGCAGCGAGTTCAGGATGCATATCTGCGGTGCGGACAATCACATGAAGCGCCCTGATGCGAGGGAGACAGGGATTCTGGAGGAAATACTGCTGGAAAACAAGCGCCGCAATCCTGACTTCAGCTGGCCGATTTTCGATCTCATACTCTATGAGAAAGCCTCAGCAGAAAAGCATCTGAAACTCTTTCTCAACACTTACATGCACTCCGTAGAGATGAAGGACGGACGCATTTCCAGCGTCAGCTGCTTTCAGATGACAACCGAGAAGCACTTTTCTGTTACTGCCGCATTCTTCATTGATGCGACAGGAGACGGCAGCCTGTCAGCAAAGTCAGGTGCTGTCTTCAGGCTGGGACGGGAAGCCGCGGACGAGTTCGGAGAATCTCTTGCTCCGCAGAAAGCCGACAGTGTGACAATGGGCAGCTCGCTGATGTTCAAAGCCAGGAAACTGGATCATCCGGTAAAGTTCATCAGGCCTGAGAATGCACACATCTTCACTGAAGATGATCTCAGGATGAGGGACCACAGCGATGTGAGCAGCGGTTACTGGTGGATTGAGCTGGGCGGTGACGGAAAGGCTGTCATCGACGACGCGGAAGAGATTCATGACGAGCTGCTGAAAACTGTTTACGGAGTCTGGGACCATATCAAGAACAATCCGTCGCACAATGCTGACAATTATGATCTTGAATGGGTCAGTCCGATCGCAGGAAAGAGAGAAAGCCGCAGAGTTGAAGGTGATTATATCCTCAGACAGGCTGACATAGATGAAGCAAGGATCTTTCCGGATGCGGTTGCCTACGGAGGCTGGCCCATGGACATCCACACAGCAGGAGGCTTTGCCAGTACGGGCGACGTCCCGACGGTATGGAACCATGTGGGCGATGTATACACCCTTCCCTACCGCTGCTTCTACTCAAAAAACATTCCAAACCTCTTCCTGGCTGGAAGGATAATCAGCACGAGCCATGTGGCCTTCTCCTCTACCAGAGTGATGGGCACCTGTGCCGTCGGAGCCGAGGCAGTGGGAAATGCGGCAGCCATCGCGGTGAAGTACGGTCTCAGGGAAGCACGGGATGTGTCCGCATATATCACAAAACTGCAGCAGAAACTGCTCAGGGATGATGTCTTCATTCCGGGCTTCAGAGATGAAGATGACCGCAACCTGGCAAGAACAGCAGTGGTAGAGGCGACAGATGAAAGACAGGACGGGGCTGCAGCCAATGTGATCAACGGAATCGCACGCAGCTGGAAAGGCCAGTCAAACGCATGGGTCTGCGACATCTCAGCCAGGCCGGTCCTGACCCTGCGCCTCCGACAGGCCGCCGCCGTCAGCGAAGTGCTGATAACCTTCGACTCCAATCTGTCCAGGGAGATCACGCCGTCAATCATCAGTGAAGTCATTGCAAGACAGGAGGCACAAAGCCCTTCGACTCTGGTTGATGAGTTCTCCATCAGCCTGTACCACGGCGGAAAGCTTGAGGAGAAGAGAGACTGCCGCACGATGGGACAGCGTCATATAAGGCTGGATTTCAGCAACATAGAAGCCGACAGGTTAGAGCTTCAGCTGCACTCATCATTCGGACAGGACACTGTCAAAGTATTTGAAGTCCGTGTCTATTGACAACAAAGCATGCCGGGCTGTTCCCCTGCATGCTTTTCCTGTCGTGATTGCAATGAGTAAACCGCACAGGCAGAGACAGTTCCCGGCTCACCACTCACGGCAGACAGGAGCGTGTCTGCCGAATCCGGGACAAAGGCCTGCACAGGCATGCATGCAGGCCCCGTCTCATACTTACATTCTGGAATAGAGGTCCATATAGATCTTCGAGGAGTTGTTCCAGGACCAGTCTTCCTTCATTCCGCGTTCCACCATCTGGTTCCAGTGGTCGCGCTCGCTGTTGTAGACAAACAGCGCATGCTGGATTCTGCCAAGCAGCTCATCCGGGCTGTATCCGGCAAATGAGAATCCGGTACCGGTGTTGTTCATCGGGTTGTACGGTTTGACCGTATCCTTGAGTCCTCCGGTCTCATGGACTATCGGGATGGCTCCATAGCGCAGGCTGATGAGCTGAGTCAGACCGCATGGCTCAAATGCGCTTGGAACCAGGAAGGCATCCGCCGCAGCGTAAATCTTCCTTGAAAGCGCATCTGAATAGCAGATGTTGGCACTGACCTTTCCAGGATACTTCCAGGCATAATAGCGGAACATGTTCTCATAGTTCGCCGCTCCGGTTCCCAGCACGACCAGCTGGACATTCAGGCCGCACAGCCTGTCCATGATCCCGTCCACGAGGTCCAGACCCTTCTGATCCGTGAGACGGCTTACCAGGCCGAGCATGAGGACTGACTCATCCTGCGGAAGGTTCAGCTCCTTCTGCAGCGCCTTCTTGTTGAGCTTTTTCTTTGACTTGAAGTTCTTCACAGAATAGTTCGTGTCTATCCTGCTGTCAGTTGCGGGATCCCACTCCTTATAATCCAGGCCGTTGATGATTCCCCACAGCCTCTCATGCCTCCACTTCAGGATATCATCAAGCCCGTCTCCGAAGGCCGGTGTCTGGATTTCCCAGGAATATGTATTCGACACAGTAGTTATATAGTCACTGTAGACCAGACCGCCGCGCAACATGGAGCAGTTCCACTCCTGCCAGGGAATTGAGGTGTCCTGGTAGGGACTGACCAGCTTGCCGGGCTGGAAGCACTCATCCGGCAGACCGCTGACCCAGCGGATGTGGCCCACATTCCAGGTACCCTGGAAGCGCAGGTTGTGGATGGTCATGATCGTCCTGATGCCGCGGAAGAAGGGATCGCCCTGGAAGACTGTGTTCAGATACACGGGAACCAGAGAGGCCTGCCAGTCATGACAGTGTATGATGTCAGGTCTGAAGCCGATCAGCGGAAGCGATGACAGACAGGCCTTTGAGAAATATGCGAAGCGCTCAAGGTCCTGGAACATGTCATAGTACGGCACCATGCCGGAGAAATACTGTTCATTGTCAATGAAATAATATGTGATTCCATCCAGCTCAAGCTCGTGTACTCCGACATAGATCCTGTTGTCCATCTGGAAATAGGTCAGCACCCGGGCCTTCTCCCTGTACTCAGGCTTGATCAGCCTGTAGTTGGGAATCATGACGCGGATATCATAGTCCTTCTTGTCAAAGGCCTTTGGCAGACTTCCGACAACATCGGCAAGACCCCCTGTCTTCACGAATGGCACGCACTCGGAAGCGACAAACAATATCTTTTTCATAAGAAACTCACCTTCCTTCTGCTTTTGTCATGTGTCATTATAAGGCCGAAGGGACCTGTTTGGAAACAAATTAATCCGGCTTCCCGTCATACGGCGGCTTTTCTCGTCCAGAGGTGCGAACAGTGTCAATGATACATGAAAAGTCATGCGAAGGAGACAAGAAAGGCACAAATCATGATGGTGACATCTTGCCAGCACGCTGTCAGAGTGCATTATAATCATTCAATATGAATGAAAAATATCCTTTATCTAGAAAGATGAAGAAGATTATAGATGTCTCAGGACTGTTCATCGAGAGGGATGTGGACAAGCTCACGACCGAGACAATTGAGGCAAGGAACACGAAATCGGTTCCCTCCTCGCGCAGTGTGCGCAGACAGCTGAACAGAAGTGCGAAGAAGATTTCAAAGACAACCTATGTCATCCCGGTCGACGAGGGAATGATAACGGCCTATTTCTTCAACTCGCTTGAGGATCTCACGCTGACCAGTCTGAAACCCCTGATCATCTACTTCCACGGAGGGGGCTGGGTCTTCGGCAACATGGACCTGTACGGAATCTACTGCAGTCATCTGGCCTCGATAACAGGCGCCTGTGTCCTGCTGCTGGACTACAGGCTGGCACCACGGTACAAGTTCCCGACAGCCGTGGAGGACTGCTATGACGGGTACCTTTGGGCAATGCAGGGAATCAAGTACTGGAAAGTCGACCCGGACAGGGTCTTCCTGGCAGGAGACAGCGCGGGAGGGACTCTTGCCTGCGGTGTCTCGATGCTGGCAAGGGATAGGAAGCAGGACATGCCCTCGGGTCAGATACTGCTGTACCCATGCACGGACGGCAGGCTGAGGACAGAGTCTTTCAGCCAGTATTCAGACAGCCCGACACTGTCCGAGAAACAGATGCAGTTCTATATCAACAGCTATCAGAGAGAGCCGAAGGACATCCTGTCTCCGCTTTTCTCTCCGCTGCTGGCAAGCGATCTCTCACGGCTGCCTGACACACTCGTGATCGGGGCCCAGTTCGATCCGCTGAAGGATGACGGCAGGTTATATGCAGCGGCACTGAACACCTCAGGCTCAAAGGCCAGCTATATTGAGATTCCCGGTACGGTTCACGGATTCGCGATGTACCCGCATGCCGTTGGCACCCCGCAGACAGACTGCATGATCAGGCAGTTCACAAGCGGCCGCCCGGTCGAGAAAGTCCAGCCGCTTACGGAAGCGGAGCTCAGGAGGGAGGGCCGCCAGAAGATGCAGAATGCGGCACATCAGTTCCATGAAAAAGACAGTTCTCCTGCTGATTAGCCTCTTTCTGCTCTTATCCTGTTCCGATCCCAACATCTACACGGCGATGGGCTATGATCCACTGTCCCGGCTGACCAGAACGGCCAAGACCGTAAGCGTGCCGGACGGCAGCAGTTTCAACGTGCTCTCACTGGCTCCCATGTATGATTACGACATCACGATAGACTACACTGTCAGAGCCGACAGGGAGCTCCTTGTATCCCTTGATGAGGCACAGACCACTGCCCTGATCCAGGCGATAGACTATCTCAGCCGGACAGGGAGACTGGAAGCCGCGCTTGGAGAACAGCTTCCGGATGAACTGAAGAGGGCCTGCTATGACACAAAGGCCTTCATTTACCTGGCACTTGAGGATCTGGACCAGCTGACCGGACGGATACTTGATGAGATCGAACAGGCAGGAATAAGCCTGAACACTTCGGCACTGGAAGACTTTCTGGACCAGCTTCTGGAACTGATGGACCCGCAGCAGCACAGTACGACGGTAGAAGACTATCTTGCGATACAGCTTGCTGAGAATGTTGTCTCCGCCATCCTGCAGTGCCTCCAGATCATCATTCTTGACATTCCGCAGAGCGCGGTACGCTACACCTGGTCCACGGTGAGCTCTGACGAGTTCCTATCGGTGGACGGCCTTGTGGACTCCATATCGGAAAATGCGGTCGAGCTGATCGGTGTGATAATACGCTCGGTGGCTGATCTTGATCAGGTCTCAAGCAACATTCCGACATTCTTCAGCCTCACGACCGTGATAAACGAGGTGCTTGGATGAGAAAAACCGCGGCAGTACTTCTCAGCGCGATCCTGCTGGCACTCCCGCTCGCGGCCATGCCGGTAAGTCAGCTCGCACGTTCAGGTGCCGTCCTCACGAAACCTGATTCTGACTATGCGTTCTCTGCAAACCCCGCCTTTCTCAGTGAGGGAGAAGCCTTCTATCTCAGAGCGCCCCTTTCCCTGTCAATGGGCAACTTCACGGACATCATGACAAGCGGGATCCTTGACCTGCAGTCTCTGGACGAGGCCGCACTGGTGGAGAGCGCGATGGACATCCTCCGCTCTTTCAACGGGAACATGGACTTCCTGACGGCAAGAACCTCGCTGGAACTTTCAGTTTTCGGCTTCGGGCTCTCGGTCGGAGGGAGGGCGGAGCTTGATACACAGTCCGGTTCCGTCGACATAGGATTTGTCCCGTGCATTGCACTTGGACTGGACTGGGGTTACGGGCACCGCTGGCACATCGGGCAGCAGTGGTCAGTCGCGGCAGGATTCGCCAATCATCTCCTGCTTGAGGCCAGCACCAGTCCCATAGATGCCGAGTCCTTCGTCTCTCTGGCACTGGACCCCTCAGGCTGGGACATCTCCGGCTACGACAACATCCATTCATCTGTCTGGGATGTCGGAGTACATGCACAAATGCCACTGGGCTTCTCCGCAGCGCTGGTGGGCCAGTGGGACGGAGACCGGCTGGCACTTGACGGAGCCCTGGGATGGAAAGGCAGCTGGTCTGTCTTCTCGCTCGCGCTTGAGATCGGAATGAGGGACTTCAACCTGATACGTGACTCCGTGGACCTGATGAAGAGCCTCAACGCCTCGGCGGACATTTCCATCACGCGCTTCATCAGCCTGTCCGCAGGCATAAGCCAGGGCTATCCGAGTCTGGGCCTTGATCTCAGGCTCCTGTGCTTCTCGGTATCTCTTGCCTGGTGGTATCAGGACTACGGTGTCGTCTACGCTCTTGCACCGCGGGACAATCTTGCAGTGGAAATAGCACTGCGCTTCGACTGAACAAAGCAGCAGAAAAAAGCCGGTTCCCTCAATGAGAGCCGGCTTTTTCAGGTCCGCTATCAGTTCGCCGGACCCAGATTTCTGATGTAGTCATCCACATCTGGATACGGCATTCCGTCTTTGTGCTCCACGATGAAATTCATCACATGCTCAAAGCCGATTTGTCTGACGTGGTCAATATCTCCAAGACCAGATTCGGGGAAGTAGCATCGCATGTAGGTCCAGAACGGAGTGCCACTTGTCGTGAACTCACCAGAATACTCCCAGTAGACCTTAATCAGTGCAATAGGATAATATAGTTTCGGTCTGTCTTCCCGGATTGTGAATGTCTTCCAGCAATACTCCCTCCGGTCCTGTTCATAAGCGGCAGCAGAGGAAAGCTGTGAACTGAGGGGAAGATTCTCAATGCCTGCGAAACTCATGTCAGGAGCATCAACATCAAGCCAGCCGTAGTCACTGTCGAAGAACTCCTCATAGCCGCTTATCTCATCAGGATCATCCGGAACGGGAACCGCTGCGATGTAGTCTGCGGCACTGGGATATGGAAGACTGTCCTGGTTGTCCCTCAGTTTCTGCAAGACGGTGGTCATATCCTTCCTGGCGTCTGAGAGTGTCACGCCAAAATAGGTCTCCATGTACTTCCACAACGGATCTCCTGAACCAGTGTACTTGTAGTCATCTCCTCTGTATTCGCAGTACACGTCAACCAGCTCCATCGGAAAGTAAAGCTTTCCGTCCGGATTGATGTAGAAAGCACGGCGGATTATGTCGCCATAACCGTCAAGCGTGACGAAGGGGCCGGTGCTCTGGCTGGCAACACTGAGCCTGTCAGAATCACTTTGAGGATCCGCGTCAACGAGAATCAGCCTGCCCTCACCGACAGTCTTGTCTTCGAGGCTGACGAATTCCTCTGCGGACTTCCATGACAGATCCACATCCCCGGCCACTGCCGCCGGGAGCTTCTGGCCCAGGTTTGACAGAAGAAGTCCGAGCGCTTCTTTGTAATTGTTCTCGATCTCAGTCTTAGACAGGCCGAAATAGTGGGCCATGTACCACCAGAAGGGGTTGCCGGAACCAGGATTGTGGCCGCCGCCGGCCGCATAGGCCTCACTGATTTCTCCAGGTATATGAAGAATGTAGTTGTACTGCATGCCGTCGCCGTTCTCACGGATGTCCCCGTCAAGATACTCAATGTGGAACTCATCGCCGCCGTCAAAAAGCAGCAGGACACCGATGATCGCATCTCCTTCTTCAGCATAACTTCTTGACTGGAGCGAGACGCCTCTGATCGACCCGACATCGCTCCTGACGCTGTAGCCGCCGCCTGACTGCGGCGGGATGGCAGGATCACACGAAATGGCCAGAACGAACACTAAGAGACCGATGATGATCAATAGTCTTCTCATTTCCCTAACCTCTGAGTGCACAGTCTAGCACCTGAGAGAAAACCTGTGAAGCTTGAGCTGCTGACAGACTATATATTCACGGAAAGTGGTGCAAACCAGCCCGCCAGGCCTGTCCTGACGACCGCTTGCCTTGCGGCGTTTATCATGGATTTTGCGGGAAGAGAAAAGCGGGGCTGCGGAAAAAGCCAGAACTGACTTTTTTGCACCCCAGAGATGGACAACAGACTAACAGTCTTCTATTTTCCTCAGACTGTATCCGCAATCTGACACAACCCGTGCAATGAGATCCTGCGGGACATCATGCTCGAGATCAACCGTCACGCGTCCGCTTCTCCAGTCAGCGGAAGTGACAGCCAGGGCACTTATCCCGTCCAGGGCCCTGTGCACCCTGTCCTCACAGTGAGCGCACTTCATGCCGTCAACGTACAGCGTCTTGTGTAGCACGGCGCCGGAAAGTTTCTTTTCCGGCACGGGAGAGGAAGGGGAAGAAGAACAGCAGCTACCCTTCCCGCTGAAATGCTTCACCGAGGCCTTCACCGCGAAGGCCATGAGGACCACGACCACCGCGAGGATTATGGAGTCAACCATTCCTTCTCCTCCTGTATTCCCTGATCTTCTGCACCACCGTGTAGATCGTGGCCCCGATGACGTAGGCCACGATGATTATGGCGAAGAAGATGAACATCGACGATGTACTGTCTCCCATCACTCACCACCATCAGGCGCTTGCCGCCTCCACACTCCTCCTGCTGTAGCTCTTGATGTCCTTATAGGGATCCGGGCGGAAAAGCAGGAAGACAATTGCAGCCAGGAAGACGAAGGCGACGACCGTGGCAGCAGAGAAGATGCCGTAGATGGCAAGCCTTCCGATCTGGAAGACGATCATCGTCACGATGTAGGCGAAGACATTCTGGAAGGCGATGGCGAACCAGAACCACTTCCTGCTCTGCAGCTGCTGGGCCATTGTGGCGATTGCCGCCAGACAGGGAGAGTCAAGCAGATTGAACATCAGGAAGCAGAATGCGGCAAGTGCGCTTGGAACTCCGTTTACAGTGAACCACTGTGCGACGGCCGGTGCCACAACGCCCGCATCCTCCACATCTCCGGCAACAGAGGCAAGGACACCCATTGTGCTGACGATTGCCTCCTTGGCCGTGAAGCCGGAAAGCGATGCCGCGACAGGCTGCCACTGGCCGAATCCGAGCGGCGCGAAGACAGGTGCGATCGCACCTCCGATGGAGGCGAGCAGTGACTGATCGCTGTCGACCATTCCGAAACCGTCGGGTCCGAAGCCGAAACCGCCGAGGAACCACATCACCACACAGGCCAGGAAGAGGATGGTTCCCGCCTTGATGATGAAGCCCTTCAGACGCTCCCATACGTGAAGCAGGACTGTCCTGGCAGAAGGAACATGGTATTCGGGGAGCTCCATGACGAATGGTGCGGGCTTTCCGGAGAAAGGCTTTGTCTTCTTGAGTATGATGGCGCTGACCAGAACCATCGCAATGCCGACAAAATACATCACCGGAGCAACCCAGGCGGTCTCGGCATAGCCTGCGACGGCACCGGAGATGACGCCGGCCATCAGCGAGATCACGGGAAGTTTCGCTCCACAGGGAATGAAAGTCGCAGTCATGATGGTCAGTCTTCTGTCATTGTCCTGTTCGATCGTGCGGCTTGCCATAATGCCGGGAATACCGCAGCCGGACGAGATCAGCAGAGGTATGAAACTCTTGCCGGAAAGGCCGAAGTGCCTGAAGACCCTGTCCATGACGAAGGCGATCCTGACCATGTAGCCGCAGTCCTCGAGCAGGGAGAGGAAGAGGAAGAGAATGGCCATCTGGGGAACAAAGCCCAGGACTGCCACAAGACCTCCGACAATTCCGTCCACAACCAGACTGGTGACCATCTCTCCCGCACCGACAGCGGAAAGCAGGGACGTGAAGATTCCGGCGACCCAGCCTCCGAAGGTATCATTTGTCCAGTCGGTCACCCAGGTTCCAACTGTCGTGACGGACACGTAGTAGACAACGAACATGACCGCGATGAATATGGGGATGCCGAGGATCCTGTTTGTGACTATCCTGTCGATCCGGTCAGAGACAGTGAGCCTTGCCCCGGACTTCCTGACAGTGGTTCCCACCACCTTCTGGATATAGGCATAGCGGGCATCTGTGATGACTGACTCCATGTCATCATCCTTCTTTGCCTCGATCAGGCTCCTGATTTCATTGACTTTCGCCAGATCCTGTCCCGAGAGATTCAGCGAAGGAACAACCTTCGAGTCATTCTCAAGGACCTTGACGGCATACCAGCGCCTCTTGCTGACGGGAACTTTCTCCAGGAGCTCGGAGACTCTGGAAACCGCCTCCTCGACATCGCTCTGAAAGATCTCCTTCGGCAGATCGTGTTCCTTTCTGCCGGCCACCTTGACAGCTTCTGCGATCAGTTCGTCAAGTCCGGTTTTCTTCAGTGCGCTCGTCTTCACAATCGGGCAGCCGAGCAGCATGGAGAGCCTGGAGATATCGATCTTCAGGCCGCGCTTGTCGAGCAGGTCCGACATATTGAGGGCGATCACAACAGGCACACCGGTCTCGATCAGCTGTGTCGTGAGATAGAGATTCCTCTCTATATTCGTCGCGTCGACCAAATCGATGATCACATCAGGATTCTCGTTGAGAATGTAATCCCTGGAAACGACCTCCTCCAGAGTGTATGGGCTAAGTGAGTAGATGCCGGGAAGATCCGTCACGATGATGTCATCTCCGTGACGCCTGTCCCTGACACGGCCCTCTTTCTTCTCGACTGTGACTCCGGGCCAGTTGCCGACATACTGGTTGGCACCTGTCAGCGCATTGAAAAGAGTCGTCTTTCCACAGTTGGGGTTTCCTGCAAGCGCAAACTTCATCCCTTGACCTCCTCAACCTGAACGCAGGAGGCATCCTGCTTCCTGACAGACAGTTCATAGCCTCTTACCGTGATCTCAACGGGATCCCCAAGCGGGGCGACCTTCCTTATGAAGAGCACAGTACCCTTCGTGAGCCCCATGTCCATGATCCTCCGCTTGTAGGCACCATCGCCCTCAACGCCAAGAACCCGGACAGAGCTTCCAACCCGAGCTTCTCCTAGTGTCATATATTCCTCCAAAACTAGTAGTCGACCATTATGTGTCTTGCCATGTCGGCATTCAGGGCAATACGTGAATCCTTGATGTTCACGATCACATTGCCACCGAGCCTGTTGACAAGCTCAAGCGGAGCCTGAGCCACGAACCCCAGATTCATCAGATATCTTCTGGTATCCTCGCTGCCGCCAAGACGGGCCACCGTGGCCCTGTCTCCCACCTGCATCAACGTCAAAGGCATCATCAACCATCCTCCTGGAAATGTTAGCTTTTGCTAATTTCCAGATACGTGAGTTAGTCTATGCAAACTAAATCAGGATGTCAACAAGCGCAGCAATATTTTTTCTGTTTTATTTTACTATTGCTTTCACCGCAACATCATACATCAGGAACATTCTCTCAGCATCCGGCATGATCATCAGATAATAATAATTAGATAGTGCTAATCAGCACCACCTGTTGAATAATGTCTGCCCTTGTGTACAATCACAGGCCATGAAAGAACGTTCCGCCGCAGCGCTTCTGCTGCTAACAAGCCTCATCTGGGGCTTTTCCTTTGTCGCCCAGAGCGTCTCATCCGAACTTGTGGGCCCCTTCACATTCAACTCGATCCGCTTCCTCATAGGAGCCGCAGTGCTTGTACCCTTCTGCACCAGAACACTCAGAAAGGAGTCACGGCGCCCGGGCTGGCTGAAGAAAACGGTTCTCGGAGGCATGGCCTGCGGCCTGATGCTCGCACTGGCAAGCGTGGCACAGCAGGCCGGCATCGCAACGTCTGGCGCCGGCAAAGGCGGGTTCATAACAAGCATATACGTGGTCATAGTCCCCTTCCTCAGTCTCATCACCGGTTCAAAGGTAGAGGGAAAGACCTGGATTGCAGCCATTGCCGCGCTTGCCGGAATGTATCTTCTGTGCATGGGCGGGGAAAGCGGGATCTCCTCCGGTGACCTGCTGCTTATCGTCTGTGCCGTCTTCTTCAGCTTACACATCATGGTCATAGACCACTTCAGCAAGGACACAGACGGCATTGTGCTGTCAATGTTCCAGTTCCTGACTGCCGGAATCATCACGCTGCCGGGAATGCTGATCGAGGGGCCGTCTGTCAGCGTGCTCCTCTCCGCATGGCTTCCGATCGTCTATGCGGGAGCACTGTCCTGCGGTGTCGCCTACACGCTCCAGGTCGTCGGGCAGAAGTATGTCAGGCCCTCGCACGCCGTGCTCATCCTCTCACTTGAGAGCGTATGGGCCGCCATCGGCGGAGCACTCATGCTGGGAGAGCGGATGAGCGCCAGAGAACTGACAGGCTGCGTGCTTGTCTTTCTGGCCGTGATCGCCGCACAGATCGAGCTGCCCGGAAAGAGGACCAGCCAGCAGTGAATCCATTGGAAACACTGCTTTCCATTAATCTGCAAAACACTGGAAGATAATAAAAAACCCCTAGCGGGAAAAAGGAGGTAAACCGCGTCGGGGAACAAAAGGAGGTAAATTTATATGTTTGGAAACTCTTTGTTTCCTGTGTTATGGCCTTAATATATTGGAATACGAAAACAGTGTCAATAATTTTTTTGAAAAATTTGTATACAAACTGGACTTTTTTATTCCGAACACCTGTCACCTGCTGCTTTTACCCAATACATTTCTTTTACATATAAATAATTACACGCAGTGTAAAATTTCGGTGGCGCAGTGTGAAATTTTCATTCCGGCAGAAAAAACCTGACTGTCTTCTCCGGAAAACCCGCTTCCCCTTCCCGCGCACGCATATTAATCATGGATGAAATAAGTCAACCAAGGTGCTGCACAGACAAGGACATTCACATGTTCTTCACCCTCTTTTTATTGACATATTTACGCAATGTGTTAATATGTATGGCAATTGAAAACACGAACAACACAGGAGAAAACCAAAATGACAGAAAACGAAATCTTTGATTCAGTTGCAGAGCTCATTGCCGACCGCACTGAGTGCGACAAGAGCACAATCACAAGAGACAGCTCTTTCAAGGACCTGGGAATCGACTCCCTCGACACAGTTGACCTGCTCATGGAGCTCGAGGACAAGCTGGGAATCAGCATCGAGCTGAACCAGAAGGTCTCCACAGTCGGAGATCTCACAGCCTTCATCGCAGCCCTCTGAGGTCCGGCACATGATTGAGACAGCCATAACGAAGCTGCTGGGCATCACCTACCCTGTCTTTCAGGGAGGGATGGCCTGGATTGCGGACGGCCGTCTGGCCGCCGCTGTCTCCAATGGAGGCGGACTGGGAATCATAGCCGCAGGCAATGCTCCTGCAGACTATGTCAGGAACCAGATCCACATCGCTCGCTCACTCACACAGAAGCCCTTCGGCGTGAACATCATGCTGATGAGCCCATATGCGGATGAGATCGCAGCCCTCGTTGTCGAGGAGAAAGTCGCTGTCGTCACTACCGGTGCCGGTAATCCGGCCAAGTACATGGAGGCCTTCAAGGGTGCAGGCATCAGAGTCATCCCCGTCGTGGCATCCATCGCAATGGCCAAGCTGATGACCCGTGTAGGAGCCGATGCCCTGATAGCGGAAGGCGGAGAAAGCGGAGGCCACGTCGGAGAAATCACGACGATGGTCCTCGTTCCGCAGATCTGCGATGCGACCACCCTGCCCGTGCTGGCCGCCGGTGGAATAGCTGACGGACGCGGAGTTGCAGCCTCCTTCATGCTGGGAGCCTGCGGTGTGCAGATGGGAACACGCTTCCTCGCCGCTGAGGAATGCACGATAAGCGAGACATACAGACAGAAGATTCTCAAGGCAGGAGACCTGTGCACAATGGTCACCGGCAGGAGACTCGGACATCCGGTCAGGAGCCTCAGGACTCCCTTCGCCAGGAACTATTCGGAGAAGGAGTACGGCGGAATGCCGGATGACCAGCTCGAGGCCCTGGGAACCGGAGCCCTGCGCAAGGCCGTCGTGGACGGGGACGCGGAAAACGGCTGCTTCCTCGCCGGCCAGGTGGCGACGAGAGTCAACAGGATCCAGCCTGCAGCAGAGATCGTCAGGGAAGTCATCGAGGAGGCCGAGCCTCTTCTCAAAGGAGCTTCAAAATGGGTGAAGTAGCCCTTCTTTTCTCAGGCCAGGGTGCTCAGTACCCCGGCATGGGACAGGACCTTTATGACAACAGCACCGCCGCAAGAGAGGTCTATGACACGCTTGAGGCGATGAGGCCCGGCATTAAGGCCCTTTGCTTCTCCTCGACAGCCGAGGAGCTCAGAATCACGGTGAACACGCAGCCGGCGATGTTCGCGACTGAATGCGCCATAGCAGCGGCCCTGGCAGAAAAGGGCCTCACCTTCAGCGCAGTCGCCGGATTCTCACTCGGTGAGATCGCCGCCCTGGTCCAGGCCGGCGTCGTATCACTGGAAGACGGATTCAGGATCGTCTGCGAGAGAGCGAGACTCATGCAGATGGTGACTGAGAAATATGAGACAGGAATGAGCGCGATCCTCAAGCTTTCCAATGAGAAGGTGGAAGAGCTCTGCTCCAGGGTCAGTGATGTCTACCCGGTGAACTACAACTGCCCGGGGCAGGTTGTCGTGTCCGGACTTGTCAGCAGTCTTCCTGAATTCGAGGAACTCGTGAAGGAAGAGGGAGGACGTGCCATGAGGCTCGCCGTCTCCGGAGGATTCCACTCACCGTTCATGAAGGAGGCGGGAGACATGTTCGCAGAAGTCCTGAAGGAGTTCGACTTCAGGAAGCCTTCAATGCCGATTTATTCCAATGTCACAGGACAGGTCTATGACGGCGACATGAAGGAACTGCTCTCACGCCAGATATCCTCTCCGGTCCGCTGGCAGACTCTGCTTGAGAACATGATGGCAAAGGGCATCAGGACATTCGTGGAAAGTGGTCCGGGAACCACGCTCTGCGGCCTGGTCAAGAAGACCGACAAGACTGCCGGAGCGCTCAGTGCGGCGACCTGGCAGGCCATACAGGATCTTTCCATATGACACTTAATGGAAAAAACGCAATTGTGACCGGTGCCTCCAGAGGCATCGGCAGGGCCACGGCCATTGAGCTCGCCTCTGCGGGAGTCAATGTCGCGTTGGTTGCCACCAGCCTCTCTGACGCGGTCAGGGCCGTACAGGCTGAATGTGAGTCACTTGGTGTGAAGGCCTGCTCCTATGCCTGCGATGTATCCAGCGGCAAGGAGACAAAGGACCTCGTAATGCAGATCAGGAAGGACTTCGGTTCTGTTGAGATCCTCGTCAACAACGCGGGGATCACAAAGGACGGACTCATGTCATTCATGAGCGAGGATGACTTCGACCGCGTAGTCGGCGTCAACCTCAAGGGAGCCTTCAACATGATCAAGACCGTAAGCGGCCTGATGCTCAGGGCCAGGTGCGGAAGAATCATCAACATGAGCTCGGTGTCCGGACTGATGGGCAACGCAGGACAGGTCAACTACTCTGCCAGCAAGGCAGGCCTGGTGGGTCTGACCAAGTCAGTGGCAAGAGAGTTTGCATCCAAGGGCATAACCTGCAACGCGATAGCCCCCGGCTTCATCGAAACCGACATGACAAAAGACATTGGCGAAGACAATCCGCTCGTCTCATCAATCCCGCTGGGAAGAATGGGACGGCCGCAGGAAATCGCCCAGGCAGTCCGCTTCCTCGCTGAGAGCGACTACATCACCGGTGTGGTGCTCAGGGTGGACGGCGGAATCGCCATGTAGGAGAATAATATGGATAACAAGCTTAGAAGAGTCGTGGTCACCGGAATGGGTGCCATCAGCCCGATCGGGAACAGCATAGAGACAGTGTGGGACAACATGACGAAGGGTGTGTGCGGCGTCGGGCCCATCACAGCCTTCGATACGACAGACTACAAGGCCAAGCTCTGCGCCCCTGTCAAGGACTTCAATCCCCGCGACTATATGGACAAGAGCGAGACAATGAGAAGCGACCGCTTCGCCCAGTTCGCAGTCGCTGCGGCCACTCAGGCCGTCGAGGAGAGCGGAGTCATCGGCACAGTCGATCCCACAAGGATCGCGGTCTACTTCGGCACAGGCATCGGAGGCATCCAGACCATGTCCAGTGAGATGAGGAAGATGATTGACCGCGGACCGTCCAGGGTCTCCCCCTACTTCGTTCCCATGATGATCGCTAACATGGCAAGCGGTATGATCGCCATCCGTTATAACTGCCAGGGAGCCGCAATGCCGTCGGTCACGGCCTGCGCCTCCGGAAGCAACGCCATCGGCGAGGCCCTCAGGGCGATCAGGCACGGATATGCCGACGCCGTGATCACAGGCGGAAGCGAGGCATCCATCACGGACATCGGAGTCGCCGGCTTTGTCAACATGCAGGCACTGTCAACGGCAACCGATCCCAGCGCCGCCAGCCTGCCCTTCGACAGGAGAAGGGGCGGATTCGTCATCGGAGAGGGTGCCGCAGCCCTGGTCCTCGAGGAGTATGAGCATGCGAAGGCCAGAGGCGCGAAGATCTATGCCGAGCTTGTCGGCTACGGCTCAACCTGCGATGCCTACCACATCACGGCTCCCCGTCCGGACGGTGACGGAGGAAGAAGGGCCATGGTCGAGGCCATGGAAGAGGCCGGATACAGGGACAGCGATGTCGTTTACATCAACGCTCACGGAACCGGCACTCCCCTCAATGACAAGACAGAGACACAGGTCATAAAGAATGCGCTCGGCGAGGAGGCCGCAAGAAGGGCCTTCGTCAGCAGCACGAAGTCTATGACCGGACACATGCTCGGCGCGGCAGGAGCCATTGAGGCCATCGCCTGCATCAAGACGCTTGAGACCGGAATCATCGCTCCGACAATCAACCTGCTGGAGCAGGATGAGGAGTGCGACCTGAACTGCTGTGCGAACGAGGCCGTGAGACAGGATGTGACGCTCTGTCTGTCCAACTCGCTCGGCTTCGGCGGACACAACGCCTGTCTCGCATTCAGGAGAGTCTGATGGACCGCGAAGAGATCAAGTCAATCCTCCTGCACAGGGACGACATGCTCCTGCTGGACTCGGTTGAGGAGATCGATGGTGTCGCCCACGGGCTGTACCACGTCAGGGGAGACGAGTTCTTCCTGCGCGGACACTTCCCAGGCTTTCCCATCGTACCCGGCGTGATCCAGTGCGAGATCATGGCGCAGAGCGCCTGCATCCTGCTTAAGGACAAGGTAGACGGCGATGCAATGCCCGTCTACGCCGGCCTGGACAAGGTCCGTTTCCACTCGTCGGTATATCCTGGAGACGACTTCAGGACCGAGGTGAGGATCACGAAGAGCCATCACCCCTTCTACTTTGCCGAAGGCAGGGGCTATGTCGGAGACAGACTCTGCGTGAGCGGAACCTTCTCCTTCGCCATAACACAGAGAAAAGAAGGCTGACAGGACCTTCTGACACTGACATTTCCACCGCAGTCCCCGCAGGAGTCGACCTGACGGGGAAAGTGCGGTGTTTCCAGAGTGCTCCGGCATTCTGAAGGACAAAAAGATGAGCAAGGAAGAGAAATACTTCAAGGGCACATTCAACAGCGAGGGCGTGCTTGTCGATGTGGATATCAGCTGGCCGGAGAACTTCAACTTCGCCTATGATGTCGTGGACGAGACCGCGGATGAGGATCCCGGCAAGAAGGCCCTTGTCTGGTGCAACACGACCGGCGAGGAGCACATCTTCACCTTTGCCGACATCAGGGACGAGAGTAACAGGATCGCAAATGTCTTCCTGAAGGCAGGCATCACGAAAGGCGACAAGGTCATGGTGGTGCTCAGACGCCACTATGAGTACTGGTTCGTCGCCATGGCGTTGTGCAAGATCGGCGCGGTCATGATCCCGGTCACGCACATGCTCACCGCAGCGGACTTCCAGTACCGTCTGGGCTTCACGCACGTCAGGGCAATTGTCGTCACTCCTCTCGGAGATACGGCAGGCACGCTCAGCAAGGCGCTGGAGCAGACCGGCTACAAGCCGCTTCTCTGGTCGATTGAGGAAGGCGTCACAGGCTTCAGGAATCTCACTGAGGAGATGAAGAATGAGAGTGCCTGCCTTGAGAGAATTGAGACCAGGGCCACGGATCACATGCTGATGTACTTCACAAGCGGTACCACGGGCTACCCGAAAGGTGTCGTGCATGACCACACCTACCCTCTGTCGCATATCGTGACTGCAAAATACTGGCAGCAGGCCGAGGACGGAGGACTGCACTTCACGGTAGCAGAGACCGGCTGGGCCAAGGCCAGCTGGGGCAAGCTGTACGGCCAGTGGTTCGTCGGTTCGGCCATCATGGTCTTCGATTTCGACAACTTCGATCCCTGTCAGCTTGCGAATGTGATCAACCGCTATGGTGTCACGAGCTTCTGCGCACCGCCGACAGTCTATCGCTACCTTGTCAGGAAGGGAGTGCCTGAAATGCCTTCCCTGAAGCATGCCTCGACAGCCGGAGAGTTCCTCTCTCCCGACATCTTCAACCGCTTCAAGGACAGGACAGGCCTCACGCTCCACGAAGGCTACGGCCAGACAGAGACAGCACTGATCGCAGCCGCATACAAGGGTCAGAAGGCCATTGACGGCTCAATGGGCCAGCCCAGCCCGATGTACACGGTCCGTCTGGTGGACAGTGAGAACAATGAGGTCCCGCGCGGGGAGATCGGGGAAATAGTCCTGGTTCCCAGAAACGGCAGAAAGCCTCTCGGCGTCTTCTGTACCTATCTCGACAACGAGGAGCTGTACAAGAATGTATGGAGAGGCGGCGTCTACCACACTGGCGACTCCGCCTGGCAGGATGAGAACGGCGCCATCTGGTTCCACGGAAGATTTGACGACATCATCAAGAGCGGCGGCTTCAGAATAGGTCCTTATGAGATCGAGAATGTGATGATCAACCACCCCGCAGTGTTCCAGTGCGCCGTGATCGGCGTGCCGGATCAGCTCCGCGGCCAGTCAATCAAGGCCTTTGTCATCCTCAAGCATGGCACTGAGCCCACGAAGGAGCTGGAGAAGGAGATCAAGGACTTCTGCAACAGCAGGCTTGCTGAATACAAGTGGGTAAGGCAGATCGAGTTCGTCGACGAGTTCCCCACGACGATCAGCGGCAAGATCAGAAAGGTCGCGCTCAGGGAAAAGAGCTGACTGGTCAATCATGACTCAGAGGGGGCCGTCGCAAAAATGCGGCGGCCTTCTGCTATCTGAGAGTAATAGATTAATTTCTTCCAATAAAACGAATTAATTCAGCGATTAAGGTGTTCAGGTATAGAAAAAGCAAGCCCTTTCTGTTATAATTTCAATAACCACAACGA
>CALXOO010000014.1 GCA_944390045.1 uncultured Spirochaetales bacterium
CCTCATGCCAGCTTTTTGAAAAGCCCTGTTCGGCAGGGCTGGATTGGTGTGCCCTACCGGTTCGACTGGAATTTTGCCCTCCACATGCGACTTTCAACTTTTTCAATTTCCCTGTTGACAGCTCCGGACAAATAAAACGCTGGAATTATTTCCGTACATTATGACCGGATGACAGCTGCCATCCGGTCTGTACAATTGCGACATCAGAGCATCAGCAGGTCCGCCGTACCCCTGCCAGAAAGGAGATCAGCACTCGACGGTGCCTGCCTTCTCGAAATCCTCCTGCACCTCCTTCGGCGGCTCAGCTGTCAGCAGGGAGACGACAACGATGAAGAGAGAGGAGACGATGAAGGCAGGAAGCAGCTCGTAAATCCCGAAGACGCCGCCCAGCGGCTTGACGAGATAGTTCCATACGAAGACCATGATTCCTCCGGAGAGCATTCCGGCAATGGCTCCTGCCCTTGTGGTGCGCTTCCAGAAAAGGGAGAAGAGCATCAGAGGTCCGAAGGTCGCACCGAAACCGGCCCAGGCGAATGAGACGATTGTGAAGATGACGCTGTTCTCGTCAAGCGCGATGACGGCACCGAGCAGTGCGATCACGATGAGAGTGATGCGGGATACCACCATGACCTGGCTGTCATTGGCCTTCCGGTGGAAGACCCCCTGGAAGAGATTCTTCGAGAAGGCACTGGCAGCGATCAGGAGGTAAGAGTCAGAGCTCGATATGGTGGCAGCAAGTATGCCAGCCATGACAAGACCGGCGAAAAGCGGATGCATGAGAGTGCTCGCTATATATGAGAAAATGTTCTCAGAATCCGAGGCGTTCAGGAAGGCCGTCGGGGCATAGGCCCTTCCGACAAGGCCAATCGTCACAGCGGCAAGAAGGCTGATCAGGACCCAGACCGTCGCCACCCTGCGGCTCTTCGTAAGCTCGTCAGAACGCCTGATCGCCATGAAACGCAGCAGGACCTGGGGCATGCCGAAGTAGCCCAGACCCCAGGCAAGCATGGAGAACACGTTCAGCAGGGGATAGTCCACTGCTGCGCCGAAGACAGGCGCTCCGTCCGCCACTATCTGGTTTCCTGCCTCATCAAGGGCCGGAGCTGCAGTCTGGAAGAACTCAAGGAAGCCGGGTATGGTCCTTATATTCTCCATCACCTGGTCCAGACCGCCTGCGGCAACTGTCCCAGCGACGAGTGATACCACCAGGGCGAAGATCATGACCAGGGCCTGCATGAAATCGCTTACTGATTCGGCAAGAAAACCGCCCAGGAATGTATAAAGCACCACGAAAAGGACACCGCAGAGCATCATCAGGCGATAATCAGCACCAAAGATTGTCGAGAAGAGCTTTCCGCAGGTCACGAAGCAGCTGGCCGCGTAGACACAGAAGAAGATCAGGATGAAAAGAGACGAGATGGACAGTATGACCTTCTTCTTTTCATGGAAGCGGCTGGAAAAGAAGTCCGGCAGCGTGATGGAACCGTTGACATGTGAATAGCACCTCAGTCTGCGTGCGACCAGCAGCCAGTTGAGATAGGTGCCCACCGCAAGACCGATCGCGGTCCAGAAGGCATCCGCAAGTCCGCTCCAGTAAGCCAGGCCGGGCAGTCCCATCAGCAGCCAGCCTGACATGTCGCTGGCCTCTGCGGAGAAGGCCGCGACCCAGGGGCCCAGGCTCCGTCCTCCGAGATAGTAGTTCTCACTGCTCTGATTCGCCCTCTTGGCGAAGTATATTCCGATTCCTATGACGACACTCATGTAAAGAAGCATCGAGATGAGCATCTGCGCACTGGACATACTCATTTTGTTCACATCCCCCTTGATGATTTCATCCAGAATACATACTAGCGGCACTTGTGTGAACACCTGATGGAAAAAGGGCGTAAGAAAATTCAGCCTTGTGGACTCTGTATGCCGTGTTAAGCTGGTCTCAAAAGGAGTAAATATGGCAAAAGATCCAAAAAAGGGAGGCCTCAGCGACAAGGCGAAGAACTGGCTCTGGCTGGCGCTGTCGCTTCTTGCGGCCATTGTGGTCTGGACAGTGCTTTCCATCCTTCCGTCCACAAGCAGGTCCTTTCCCAACATAATCGTTGTCCTGCAGCAGATCCCGGTCATGATCGAGCGCAATGTTCTGTTCAAGGATATCTCATCATCGCTGATCAGCGTCGGGCTTGGCTACCTGCTGGGCTTTGTCATTGCCCTGCCGGTCGCGATCCTCATGGCCTGGTATAATCCTTTCCGGAGAATCATCGAGCCCTGGATCCAGTTCATCAGGAACATCCCTCCCCTGGCCTACGTCCCGCTCATCGTCATCGCGGCAGGCGTCGGCAGGAAACCGCAGGTCATAGTCATCACGATTGCGACCTTCCTGATCATGTGCATCACGATCTACCAGGGAATCATCAATATTGACGAGACACTGATCAAGGCGGCACGCGTCCTGGGCGCCAAGGACAAGGACATCTTCATCCGCGTCCTGGCACCGGCCAGTCTGCCCTTCATCCTCACAGCGGTCCGTCTGGGTGCCTCAGTCGCCCTGACGACACTGATCGCCGCAGAGTCCACCGGAGCCTTCGCAGGACTCGGAATGAGGATCAGAAGTCTCAACAACAACTTCGAGACGGCACCGATGCTCCTGTACATCATCATCATCGGCATAATCGGAATCACAGTCGAGAAGATCATCAAACTACTTGAGAGGAAGCTGACAGGATGGCAGGAGAAAAGAGAAATATAAAGGTCGTCATCGACGATGTGAAAAAGACATACCAGGGAAGAACCGGAGAGGTCGTTGCCCTCAACGGCGTCAACCTTGAGATCGCCGAGAACGAGTTCGTCACGGTTGTCGGACCCTCAGGCTGCGGCAAGAGCACACTGCTTAATATCATCGCCGGCCTTCTCGAGCCGACAAGCGGCCGTGTGGTGTGCAATGGCGTTGAAGTCAAAGGCACAGGAATGGACAGGGGCGTCGTCTTCCAGCAGTACGCACTCTTCCCCTGGCTCACGGTCAAGAAGAATGTCATGTTTCCGCTGAACATGAAGGGGATCAAGGGACAGGAAGCCGAGGAAATGGCCATGAAGTACATCCGCATGGTTGACCTCGAGAAGTTCTGCGACCACTATCCCAAGGAGCTCAGCGGAGGAATGAAGCAGCGCGTGGCCATCGCCAGGGCCTATGCCGCAGAGCCTGAGATCCTGCTGATGGACGAGCCCTTCGGTGCTCTGGACGCACAGACCAGGACCCAGCTCCAGCAGGACCTGCTGGACACATGGGAGAGGGAGCAGAAGACCTGCTTCTTCATCACCCATGACGTCGACGAGGCACTGATCCTCGGACAGCGTGTCATCATCATGTCGGCACGACCCGGCAGGATCAAGGACATTGTCGACATCGACATCCCCTACCCCAGAAACCAGGAGACGAAGATGAGTCCCCGCTTCCTGGAACTGAAAAACTACATCTGGGGCCAGGTCTATCAGGAATACCTTGAGGTAAGGAAATAAATACAAAAGGAGAAAAACATGAAGAAAGCATTAGCAGTCCTTCTCATCGCATCACTCGCACTGGCAAGCGCGTTCGCAAACGGAGCGGCTGAGAGCAGCACGGCTGCTGACACCGTCCGCGTCGCATACATGACCAACTATGCCTCCCTCTGCTCTGTGATGGCCGGCATCGAGACCGGAGCCTTCGCTGATGAGGGAATCAATGTGGAACTGGTCGAGTTCGCTGACGGCCCGACAATCATCGCGGCCATGGAGAGCGGCTCCATCGACATCGGATACATCGGACATGGAGCTCACAGCCTGTGCATCAACGGAAGAGCCAAGATCTTCGCTTTCAGCCATGTCGGCAACGGAGATGCGGTCATCGGCCTCAGGAGCCATGGAGTGACAGAGGACTTCGCCTCTCTTAAGGGAAAGAACATCGGCTACGCCTCAGGAACCTCCAGCGAGCTCATCCTCCGCTGGGCGCTTGAGGAGGCAGGGCTGACAATGGACGACGTTGTCGCCTATGAGATGGACGCCGCCGCCATCACGAGCGCAATGACAAGTGGTTCCCTTGACGCCTGTGCCAACTGGTCACCCGCTACATTCACAATCCTCGACGCGATGGGCGATGATGCCTTCGTCCTGGCAGACAACGTCACATTCTCTGACAGAAGCGCTTCTGTCGCCAGCTGGATCGTCATGAATGCCTGGGCAGAGGAGAATCACGACCTTCTGGTCCGCTTCACCAGGGCTCTGTACAAGGGAATGGACTACCGCGCCGCCAACATCGAGGAGACGGCACAGTGGGTCGCAAACCAGCTTGGTGCCTCATATGACACGATCTA
This sequence comes from uncultured Spirochaetales bacterium, assembly GCA_944390045.1. Taxonomy (GTDB): domain Bacteria; phylum Spirochaetota; class Spirochaetia; order Sphaerochaetales; family Sphaerochaetaceae; genus Bullifex. Next base: position 4,338 of record CALXOO010000014.1, read on the forward strand.
CGCACAGCGCGGCGATGCAGAGTGGCTTACCAGCGCACAGCTGATCGAACAGATCAACGACGGCACGATCGAGAACCTCTATGAAGTCCAGAAGCAGAGCTTCGGCGACAGCGTTGACCAGAGCACTCCTGTCAGCGACTATGTGCTCTTTGACGTAATGCTCGAGGCCGCACAGTAAGGTCTCAGGCATCGCGCTCCAGGCCGGCGGGAAACACCGCCGGCCATCTTTTTCCCCTTCCGCCAGTCCGGTGTGCTACAATTGGTCCTGAAAGGAGTACAAAGGGGTTTGCTCATCGCACTGGTGTCACTGATACTGATCTTCTCGCTCGTCCTGCTCGCGATCAGACGCGACAGGCGCTGCTTTCTGATCGCGCTTACCTGTCTGACGCTCTTTTCATTCATCATCTCGATACTGACATACATTGCGAAAAAAGGAGGCATAGGAGAGGAAATCAGCATGATTTTGTACGGGACAAGGTCAGCAAGGACGGCATTCCAGTACAGGATCATGACGCTTGAGTCGCTGGGAAACAGCGTTAACATCTCCCGTCACGTCTTTCCTCTGCTTCTGCTCCTGACCGCGCTGGACATGGCATACTTCGACCTGGCCCTCAGGATAAAGAAGCGCATGTACCTGCTCTTCATAGTACCTGCCGCGGTCATCGTCTGCTACATTCCGGCCGTCTTCAAGCTGATCACTGCCAGGCAGCCTGATGCACTGGGCTGGCTGGTCGGAGCAAGCCGGCTATACGTCTACGTCTATGTTGCCGCGTCAATCGCCGTGCTGGTGGCCGAATTCATGTCGATCACTCTCCCCTTCTTCAGACGCCGCTTCCTGTCAAAGAGCGCCATCCTGATCTCTCTTGCCATTATCTACGCCTTCTACGCTCCGCAGGATCCCGCTCAGATCTACCTGTTCTACCGCAATGACTACATGTTCATTCTGGGCCTCTGGTTCCTCTCTCCCGCCCTGTCCCCCTTCCTGTATGCCTTCACTCTTGTGGGCAGCGTGGCCTTCGGCATCCTGGGCTTCATTTTCCTGCTGAAATATGTCAGGACAAACTTTGATGAAAGGCGCGAGGAGATCACGCTGCGTCGTTCCGCCGGTCTTGCCTCCAAGGGCGTGGGCATGTTCACCCACGGGACGAAGAACGAGCTTCTGGCACTTGGAATAGTGCTCTCCCGGGTGAAGGAAAGGTACCCTGATGACGCTGATGTTGAAAAGGCAATAGGAACCGTCAGAGATCTGAATGCCAGAATTGAGAGACTGCACAGGGCAAGCGGCAGCCGTTTCTCGACTCTCTCTCCACTTCCCCTTGACGATATCATCCAGGATGCGCTGCACAGTGTGCATAACCGCTATCCGGATGAGGAGATCATTGTGACGAAGACCGCTGATGGCATCATGGTGCTTGCGGACAGGCCTAATCTGGCAGAGGCCGTGGCAAACATCCTGATGAATGCGGTTGAGGCAAACAGGGAGGCTCACAGCAGCCAGCCCGTCAGCCTTGAATACGGTTATGAACGGCTGTGGGTGTCAGTAAGGATAAGCGACAGCGGAAAGGGAATAGACCGGAGGACACTCAGGAACATCTGGCAGCCCTTCTGGTCCAGCAAGAACTCCAGCCAGAACTGGGGCATGGGGATGTACTTCTCCCGCAATTGCGTCAAAAGGCATCTGGGGAGTATAAGATACGAGCGCACCCAGCAGGGCGGCAGCAGGTTCATCATCCTTCTGCCGAAGCTGGGAACCGGCTCAAAAGGAGGAGGCCGATGACAAGCGTGATGGTAGCAGAGGACAACGACATCATAAGGGAACACATCTGCCGTACGGTTTCCTCTTTTGAGGGATTCAGTGCCGGGCAGTCAGTATCCAGCGGTACTGAGGCGGTCAGGACCTTCAAGTCAGATCCGGCTGACCTCGTGCTGATGGACATCGAGATGGAGGATGCGCGTGCTGGTCTGGATGCTGCCCGTGAGATCCTCTCTTTCTCACCTGAGGCGAAGATCGTCTTTCTGACCAGCCATGACGATGATGAGATGATAATCACTGCCATGGCCACCGGAGCCAAGGATTTCATCGCAAAGGACTCCCCTGCTGATGTGCTGAATGACCACCTGAAGGCGGTCCGTGACGGCAAGCCCGTGCTGGAGGACAGGGTACAGAACCTTGTCATGAAGGAATACAAGCGTCTCAGCGACAGCGAGCAGAGCCTGCTGTACTTCATCCGCCATCTGTCCAGCCTGACCAGGTCAGAAAAGGAGCTGGTCGGCTGCTTCCTTTCCGGCATGAAGACGCGTGAGATAGCCGCCAGACGCTGTGTCGAGGTAGTCACCGTCAAGAGTCAGGTCAGGACACTGCTGCAGAAATTCGGACTGTCCCGGACCAGTGAGATGGTCGCAAAAATCAGGGAACTGAAGATAGGACACCTCTTCCAGTGAATATGCCGTCAAGATTTCTCAGGAAGGTATTCCTCTTCCCAGTCGCTGTTTACAAGTACTGCATCTCGCCGATGCTTGGTCCGGCCAAGTGCCGCTACAGTCCCAGCTGCTCAAGCTACTTCGAGACTTCCGTGATGCGCTTCGGAATCCTGAAGGGGACGCTCATGGGCCTGGCACGGATCATGCGCTGCTCGCGCTTTTTTATCGGCGGTCCGGATGAGGTTCCTGACACCTGGAGCTGGAAGGCCATAACCGACGGCTACAGGATATACAGAAAGCCCGGCAAGGGCAAAGTAAGCCGCAAGAACTAATAGCTGTACAGAAGCATGTCAGGATGCTGACGAGGAAAACAATCAGAAAATAAATACTTCAAATACAGATAAATAATAATTAAGCAGGGAGAATTATTATCTCCCTGCCCTCAGCTGCTCACCTTCAGAGCTTTCCAGCCAGCATCTGCACATGGTTGATCAGGACATCAAGCGCGTTCTGGTTGTAGCCGCCCTCCGGGATGATCAGGTCAGCATACTCCTTACAGGGTTCGATGAAGGTCATGTGCCCGGGTCTGACGACATTGATATACTGCTCAACGACGGACTCCACCGTCCTGCCCCTCTCCTTGATGTCCCTCATCAGACGCCTTACGAAGCGGATGTCCGCAGGCGTGTCGACATAGAGCTTCAGATCCAGCAGGTCACGTATGCGCTTGTCGTAGAGCACCATCAGGCCGTCGACAATCACGATCTTCTTGGGTTCGACATGCGTCGTCTCCTTTCTCCTCTCGTGATGCACGAAGTCATACTGCGGCATCTCGATGGCATGCCCGGCCTTGAGATCCCGCAGATTCTCCATCATCAGGTCCATGTCAAAGGCATCAGGGTGGTCAAAGTTGTATGCGGTGATATTTGAGTTGTTCACAAACGAGGCACTCTTGTAATAGTTGTCCTGCTCAATGCACACCGTATCATGATAGGCTTCGTAGATCTTCCTGACGACAGTGCTCTTGCCGCTTCCGGATCCGCCAGTGATTCCAATCAGCTTAACGTTCATCCGCTGACCTCTTCTACCGTATAACTCGTGTGGCTCTTGAAGACGGCTCCAGGCTCCAGCACCGCAGTGGGGAAATCCGGACGGTTGACCGCATCAGGCAGCTCGCTTGTCTCAAGCGCAAGGCCGCAGAACGGCCCGCTGCACGGCCAGAGACAGTCACAGACGGGATTGAACTCTCCAGTGTAAAGCTGCATTGCGGGTCTGTCGGTATCAACAGTGAGCCTCAGTCCTGCAGCCTCGATGCAGGCCTTTTTCCTGTGGTCGAAGACAAAGCAATTGTCATACTTCCCCTCCCTGCGCTCTCCGACCGCATGCGGGCTGAGGAAATCGAAATCAGTTCCTTCAACAGGCTCGACTGTGGTCGGAATCAGTGATCCGTCAACAAGTACGACCCTGTCGGCATCGATTGTCACGACATGGTCAAAAACCGGTGAGCCGTCACCCTTGAGATTGAAATAGCTGTGGTTCGTCGGATTGACCACGCATTTTGCATCGCTGCTCATCGTGTAGCTGATCGTCAGGCGGTTTTTCTCAAGCAGATAGGCAACAGTCACGCCTATGTTGCCCGGAAAGCCTCCCCTTCCTGCCGTATGGGAAGTATTGAGCACGACCGAGTTCTCTGTCTGGAAGAGGATATTCCAGTTTACCTGTCCAAGATTCGCGCTGCCGCTGTGTAGGTTGTTCTCACCATTGTTGATGTCGAGCTGGTACTCAACACCGTCAAGGGAAAACCTGCCTTTTGCTATCCTGTTGGCATAGGGAGCGACGACCTGCCCCTTGTATGAACCATCGCCGATGTAGGATCTGAGATCAGGAGATGAGAAGACAATGTTCCTCCTCTGTCCGCCCGCCGGAACAATGAATTCCTGGATGATCGCGCCAAAAGTGAGAATGGAGACCTGGTAGCCCTCATCATTCGTGATTGTAATCTTTGTGACTTCCTCGCCGTCATCAAGGCGGCCGAAAACTGTTGTCTGTACTGCCATGACTGGAATTATAGTGCCAAAGCGGCTGTCAGCACAGCAGATTTCAAAGAATATTTCTGTTTTCGCAAGATTTTCAATTTAAATACCGAGAAAGGTATTTAATATTTGTTTCAATAATACCTACTCGCAGGATTCTTCCAAAAGACGGACAAGTTCCTCGACCTTTGCAGGAGCCTTCTGCGGGTAGATGAGGCCATAACTCGTCCTGTAGCTCCAGTCAACCGGCAGCACCTTGAGCCCGAACTGAGAAAGATCCTGGTCCGCCGCGACCAGAATGAAGCTGCCCTCTGAGGCGGCCTTCTCCACAAGGGCGCTGTTCACGGCGCTCCTGCACACCAGTGTGATCTTCTGATGGAAATCCGCAAGATCGGAAGCCAGCAGGTCTGTCTTGCGCGTGAAGCCCCGGTAAGGTATGTAGAGCGTGTTCCCGTACAAGTCCTCGATATCAAGCCGCTTGCGGCCGGCAAGCGGGCTGAGCGCACTGAAGGCAACAGCCAGGTTCCGGTCAGAAAGCCTGACAGCCCGCAGTCTGTTGTGTCTCAGCCAGGCATCATCATAGAGTCCGAGCGCACAGTCCATCTCACGGCCGATGGCCCGGGAATCCAGCACGTCGGCAGAAGTGTCAAAAAACCGCGTCCTGAGCCGGTAAGGACTCTTCTGCCTGATGACTCTGTCAGGCGATTTGGAGATAGTTCCTATGACAATCGTGTTCTCATGCTCACGCTTGTACTTCTCTGCCTTCAGCTCGGCATCAATGAACAGGCGGCTGGCCTTCTCGCAGGCAGAGGCATAGACAAGTCCCACCTCGGAAAGGACCACGGCCTCGCTGTCAAGACGTGAGTAGAGACTGCAGGCAAGCCCCTCGTCCAGAGCCTCAAGCTGATGGCGAAGGGTCTGCCGGGAAATGCCCAGCACCGATGCGAGCGAGGCGAGATCTCCATTGTCCCTCGCCCTCACAAGCAAATTGTACTGCGCATTGTAAATCATTTCTCAGTCCTTGTTGTCCTCTGTCTTGAGCACGGCCAGGAAGGCACTCTGCGGGATCTCGACATTGCCCACCATCTTCATTCTCTTCTTGCCTTCCTTCTGCTTCTCAAGCAGCTTGCGCTTTCTGGAGATGTCACCTCCATAACACTTGGCGGTGACGTCCTTCCTGTATGCGGAGATCGTCTCACGAGAGATGATGGTTCCGCCTATGGCTCCCTGGATGGCGATCTTGAACTGCTGACGCGGGATCTCGTCCTTGAGTCTCTGGCAGACCTGCCGGCCGCGGGCCTGGGCATTGTCCTTGAAGACAAGCTGGCTCAAGGCATCAACGCTCTCACCGTTGACCAGGATATCAAGACGGACCAGATCAGTCTTCTTGTAGTCGATCACCTCGTAGTCGAAAGAGGCATAGCCGCGCGAGATGCTCTTGAGCCTGTCATAGAAGTCAAAAAGGACCTCGGCAAGCGGCATCTCGTAGATGAGCTCGACACGCTTCTCATCCAGATAGTTCATGTTCGTCTGGTAGCCGCGCTTTTCAAGGCACAGCGAGATGATCGGTCCCACATAAGCTGTCGGAGTGATGATGTTCGCCCTGATATACGGCTCCTCAACATTCTCGATCCTCATGACCTCAGGGTATTCAAGAGGATTGTCGATATACAGCGTCTCACCGTTCTTCATGTGGACAATGTAGCGCACGGAAGGACTGGTGAAGACAATCGAGAGGTCAAACTCACGCTCGATCCTCTCCTGGACAACCTCCAGGTGCAGCATCCCGAGAAAACCGCAGCGGAAGCCGAAGCCCAGGGCAGCGGAACTGTCCTTCTCATATACAAGACTCGCATCGTTCAGCTTGAGTCTGTCAATGGCCTCCTGCAGCTCCTCGTAATCATTGCTGTCCACTGGATAGATCGAGGAGAATACCACCGGCTTGACTTCCTTGAAGCCTGCAAGCGGCTCAGGAGCAGGGTTCTTTAGTCCGGTCACTGTATCTCCGACACGGATATCACTGATGTTCTTGATTCCGGCGATGAAATAGCCGACATCACCCGCGCGCAGAATGCCAGTAGACACCAGCTGCAGCTGGAAGATGCCGCAGTCCTCGACCTTGTAGACAGCATCCGAGTGCATGAACCTGATCTCATCGCCCGTCCTGAGCGTGCCACCGAAAAGACGGCAGTGGACGATGACTCCGCGGTATGAATCATAATGGCTGTCAAAGATCAGGGCCTTCGTCGGCTCATCATCCTGACCCTGCGGGGCGGGAATCTGGTTGACGATCGCCTCGAAAAGATCGTCAACACCCTGTCCTGTCTTTGCAGAGACATAGCATGTCGAGTCAGGATCAAGTCCAAGATCATGATCGATCTGGTGCAGGCAGCTGGGAATGTCAGCGCTGGGAAGGTCGATCTTGTTGATCACAGGAATGATCTCAAGATCGTGCTCCATCGCAAGATACATATTGGCAAGCGTCTGGGCTTCCACGCCCTGGCTGGCATCAATGAGAAGGAGGGCTCCCTCACAGGAGGAAATGGCCCTGGACACCTCGTAAGTGAAGTCAACATGGCCCGGAGTGTCTACAAGGTTCAGCTCATAGTCGTTTCCGTCCTTCGCATGATATGGAATCGTGACAGCCTGACTCTTGATTGTGATGCCGCGCTCCCTCTCGATGTCCATATTGTCCAGAATCTGGGCCTCCATGGGGCCGCGGCTGGTCACCAGACGGGCCTTTTCGATGAAGCGGTCTGCCAGCGTGCTCTTGCCGTGGTCGATATGTGCGATTATGCAGAAGTTGCGCTTGTGTGCAGTGTCCACCATCAGTGCAGCTCCGTTACGTGGTGCTCAGGCTCAAAACCGAGCAGTTCCCTGATCTGGGCATCATCGAGAGTCTCCTTCAGGACAAGCTCGTCAGTCAGCTTCTCAAGCTGATCCCTGTGTGTGGTGAGGATGGAACGTGTGGTGTTGAGACACTCGTCCAGGATCTTGTCGACCTCCTCATCGATCCGGCGCGCAGTCATCTCGCTGTAATCCTTGTGCTGGGCGATTTCCCTTCCCAGGAAGAGAGGCTCACCCTCATTCGAGAGGTTTATGAAGCCCAGAGAGCTCATGCCCCACTCAGTGACCATGCGCCTGGCCATGCTGGTGGCCTGCTTGATGTCGTTGCTGGTTCCGGTCGTTGTCTCACCGTAGACGATCTCCTCAGCCACATAGCCTCCCATACAGATCATTATGCGGTCCTTGAGATAGCTTGCGCGCAGTGTGTACTGATCCTTCTCCGGCAGTGAGATGGTGAGACCGAGGGCCTGACCGTGCGGGATAATGGTGACCTTGTGCAGCGGGTCGACATGCTTGAGATGGTAGTGCAGAAGCGTATGACCGGCCTCATGATAGGCGGTGGCACGCTTCTCGTCCTCAGTCATGAAGCGGCTCTGGCGCGCAACGCCGAGAATGAGCTTGTCTCTGGCCTGCTCAAAGTCATCCATGCTGACAGTCTCCCTCTTGCCCCTTGCGGTGAAGAGGGCCGCCTCATTTACAAGATTGGCCAGATCTGCGCCGCTGGAGCCAGGAGTGGCCCTGGCGATGCGCTCGAGATCGACATCTGATGCGAGCTTGATCTTCTGGGCATGAATGCGCAGGATATCGAGCCTCTCCTGTACATCAGGAAGGTCCACTGCGACCTGGCGGTCGAAGCGTCCCGGCCTGAGAAGGGCCGGATCCAGGACGTCGGGTCTGTTGGTGGCTGCGATGACGATGACTCCGGGGTCCGTCGAGAAACCGTCCATCTCGACCAGGATCTGGTTGAGCGTCTGCTCCCTCTCATCGTGCCCGCCGCCCAGTCCGCTGCCCCTGCTGCGTCCGACGGCATCGATCTCATCAATGAAGATGATGCATGGAGCGTTCTTGCGGCCCGTCTCGAAAAGGTCACGCACGCGTGCGGCGCCCATGCCGACGAACATCTCGACAAAGTCACTTCCTGAAGTGTGGAAGAAGTTCACGCCGGCTTCTCCTGCGACAGCCCTGGCAAGCAGGGTCTTTCCGGTTCCCGGAGGACCGACAAGGAGAACACCCTTGGGAATCTTGGCTCCGATCTTCACATAGCGCTCCGGGTTCTTCAGGAAGTCGACGACCTCCTGAAGCTCGTACTTGCTCTCCTTCTGTCCTGCCACGTCCTTGAAGAGAACCTTGTTATCCTTGGGAGTGTACTGCTGGGCATGGCTCTTGCCGAACTGCCCCATCATGCGTCCGCCTCCCGCTGCACCGACCTGACGGTACATCGAGATGATGATGACAAGGAAGATGATCCAGGGAAGCAGGTTCAGCAGGAGGACCCAGAACGACATTCCGGCAACGGACCCGACTGTGTCCACGCCCTGCTCCTCAAGGGTCTGCATAAGGCTCGCATCGTAATATGGTATCCTGGCTGATCCGTAGAATCCGGAATCCGTGTAGAACGTGATGACACTCTCATCCTGGATATCCACCTGGGCGACATTTCCGCCTTCCAGCGCATTCATGAATGCCGTGTAGGACACCTCGGTCGGCCGCTGTGAGCCTCCCTGATTGAAGAAGAGGAAGGCGAAGGAGATGATCAGGGCCAGGAAGATGAAGAGAGTAAAGCGGTTGCGCCCGTTCATCCTCACCTTTCCGTCGTTATTGTCGCCAGATCCCCAGTAACGGTATTTGTCATAGACATTGGCCTTCTTCTTATCCTTGTCCCGGTCCTTGTCCCGGTCCTTTTCCTGCTCCCCGGCCTCAGGCTTCTTATTGTCGGCTCCATCCCTTTCCTCCTGCGGAACGGATGGAGAGTCATAGTCTTTTCTTTCGTCCTTGTGTTCGTCCATGAATACAATGTCCTCAGTTGATACAATACAAGAAATATAATGATAAATGGCAGAGCTTGCAATCAGAACGGGAATTATTCCCAGCAAGCGCAAATACTGTCCAGAGCGCCCTCAGATGCGGACATGACCTGCCGCCAGGTCATAGCCCTCCCTCTCCCTCCAGTCATCGAGGCGGAGGCTGTCGTCAATTCTGTTAATCCCGCCGAAGGCCGAAAGGAAAAAGGCCCTGACGCCATGCCTGTCCTGAAGGACGAAGGCATAGGGACAGCCGGAAGCGGAGAGGACATCAGACAGCATTATCCGCCTGCCCGCACTGATGATACTGTCGCCTTCTTCCCCCATTCTGATGAAGGGATCAGCCAGGCAGTCCGGATCCAGACGCACAGCATGAGGAGCACAGCTCCTGCACAGCACCAGGCCGTACGGCAGGCTGGCACATTCTGCAAAGCGACAGGTGAATGTGACACGGGGCCGGTAGAAACGGAGCTCGTCGCCGGACGATGTCATGATGAAGGCCCGCTCTGAGAGCGTTCGCCCGTTTGCGGCGCAGTCGATCATCCTTTCAGTCAGGCCATGAGAGAGCAGCCTGTCGCTGAAGCGTCCATATATGCTGTAAATGGCAGACAGCAGTGCGAAGGGCAAGGCACCGAGAAGCTCATTGCGGGATAGATGGCAGTATCCCGCCTCCTCGTGCACCGCAACCGTACCGGAACCTTTCTCCGCAGCCTGGATATTGAGTGCTATGCTCACCAGGGAATCCTTCACCTGGCCTCCAAGCGAGGGAACAAGAAGGCGGCGTATCCTGTTGCGCCGGTAATTCAGACTGTCATTCGTACTGTCATGGCTTGCAGTGAGCCCCAGGGCTCTCAAATAGTCCTCAATCTCAGTCCTCGGGACATCGATGAGAGGCCTGATGATGTTATCCCTCTCTGTCCTGATGCCTGCAAGGGACAGGAGACTGCCTCCGCTGATAAGCCTCATCAGCACTGTCTCCACCTGATCATCCCTGTTATGGGCGCTGGCCACCAGGCCGTGTGAGGAAAGGACTGAATACCTGAGTTTTCTGGCGGCAGCCTCAATGCCGCAGCCCTGCTGTCTGGCAAGTTCCTCCACCCTGCCTTCCGGCAGCGTCACGACTTCCAGAGCGACGTCCAGCCGGCTGCAGTTTTCCCTGTTGAGGCGGATTTCGGCATCAAGCTCCTGTCTGGACCTCAGATTGTGATCGACATAGAGGGCACAGACACGATAGCCCAGCCGTCTGAGCGCAGCAAGGAGGCAGAGGGAATCAGGCCCTCCTGAAAAAGCTACAGTGATGAGGCGGTCCCTGAAAGGCGCAGTACGGCGGTCGACGCAGTCTTCCAGTCCCATCACTCCTCCCTGAATGAGTTGATTCTGGCAGCGGCAGTCTGCAGGTCCTCTCCTGCAAGTATCAGCCTAAGCTCCTCCACCGCCCTGTCCTGGGCAATTCCGATCTTCCTCCTGTCCTCCTCGCTGCAGCGGCTCAGGACATGGTCGATCACGCTTGTCCCCTCAGCAGGCCTTCCAACGCCCACATAGAGGCGGATGAAGTTCTCCGGCAGGGCCGCCATCATGCTCTTGAGCCCGTTGTGCCCGGCTGAGGAACCTTTCTCCCGCAGTCTGATCCTGCCGGCAGGAAGATCCATCTGGTCGCAGATCACGATTACACGGTCGCCCTTGCTGACGACTTTCGGCACCACTCGGCCCGAGTCATTCATGTAAGTCAGGGGGAAGACGAGGCGCGCCCTGTTTCCGTCAGGGAGATCCACAAGGCAGGTCCTGTATGAAGAAAAACAGCGTCTTACCAGCTTGCGCTGATAAGATGCTGCCAGTTTCTCGAGTGTTTCAACTCCGGCGTTATGCCGTGTTCCCTCATACTTCGACCCGGGATTGCCCAAGCCAAAGACCACAGTCATTACTTTGTCTCTGCGGCGGATGTGGCGTCAGCTGCGGCCGTATCATCCGCACTATCCGCTGCGGGGGCCTCAGCCTCGACCTTGACGGTCTTGACTGTCGCGACAGTCTCATCGGCAGGTGTGTGGATATGGACACCCTCTGCGACGGACAGCTGTCCGACACGGATTGCCTCGTTGATCTCAAGTGCCGTGACGTCAACCTCGATGACGGAGGGCAGATCCTTGGGCAGACACTCGACCTCGACCTCATGCAGGACCTGATCCAGAACACCGCCGTTCCTTACGCCGTTCGGGGTTCCGACCAGCTCGATGAGGACCTTGGCGCGGACCTTGGAATCAGCGCTGACCTCATAGAAGTCGATGTGGTTCACGATGCCCTTGAGGAGGTTCTCCTGGAAAGTCTTGACGAAAACGACGCGGTTTGCACCGTCAATGTTGAGATTGATCAGTGTGGATCCGGTCAGTGTGTGCATCTTCATCAGGAAATCCTTGGCGACAACCGCGCAGTGGGCGGGTGCCTGCTTGCCGTAGATTACTGCAGGGATGTAGCCGGCCCTGAGAAGGCGGCGGCTTCCGGCTGAGCCGAAGTCCTCTGTCCTCGGCTTTGCATTGAGTGTGATTCTCTCGCTCATGCTGAAACTCCTTGTACTCTCATTGGATAAATCCAATTACCATGGATTGCGGCCCGCCAGGCGGACCAGTGTCAGAGATTATATCAACAGTGGAAAAAATTCAAGCCGCCCGGAAGAGGCGGCAATGCTTATAGCTGGGAAGGCGGGACTCGAACCCACGATGCCGGCACCAAAAACCAGAGCCTTGACCACTTGGCGACTTCCCAGTGCGCAAGAAAGGATAGCAGGAATGCTCAAAGTTGGTAAAGGTGTGCCTATCTGCCCTCCCGGGCCAGCTCGTCCATGTAGGCCCTGAGGACCTTGTCGGACAGCTGCGACCTGAAGTCGCTGGTGATCGGATGCACTATGTCCTTGTATTCACCATTGTGCACCTGGCGGCTCGGCATGGCAATGATGAGCTTGTCTCCTGTCGAGACGATCTTTATGTTGTGCACCACCAGGACGGAGTCGAAGACGACAGTGGCAAAGGCCCTGAGCTGGTCCGTCGGTGACACAAGCCGGATCTTTATATCTGTAACTTCCATTCGTTTGTACCTTCGAGTCAGAATATTACCACTGACAGGAATGATTAGCAATTAAAAACGCGACTCTAGGTGACATTTTTTACTAAACCCGTTCTTATCACCCTGTAAGTATCTTTACAGGAGGCAAGCCGGGAGATGATGTCATCAAGCCCTGCGGGGGAAGAACAGACCACGATCTGGCTGCTTCCGCTGCCGGATGTGCTGTGCCAGGTGCTTGAAGAAACAGCATCAAGATAGAAAGAATCGGACAGTATTGGCTGAATGATGTCAAAATCGTTGCTGTACAGTTCATGCCACCGCTCTGGATCAGGATCCCAGGTGGGAAGCGGTACAGGACGTTCCTGCCTCCCGTCCACAAGCTGGAAGGCACGTGCCGTGGACACCCTGTCACCACAGCGCTGTACGATGAGGGCAGGAAGCTCAACCGCCTCCTCAGGACTCAGGATCTCCCCCCTGCCGGCACCGCGGGCGCAGGCAAGGCCGCTTGCGAAGAACGGCACGTCAGAACCGAGTCCCAGACAGGCCTGCATCATGGCTGAGCCTGACAGCGGAAGGCCGAAGGCCCTGTTCAGCGCCCTGAGCACGGCAGCAGCATCACTCGAGCCGCCGCCGAGTCCGGCCTGGAAGGGTATGCGCTTGTCTATCCCGATCTCTAGGTCAAAGCAGATGCCGGTGAGCGACGAGAAGAGTCTTGCAGCCTTCTCCATCAGGTCAACGCCGCCCTCCGGGAGATAGTCCATGTTCCCTCTTATGCTGACCCGTGTGCACGCTGATTCTGTGACCGAGAGGACTATATCGTCACACAGCCCGACAAGATGGAAATATGTGTCAAGATCATGATAGCCGTCCGGACGCCGGGCCATGATCCTCAGTCCGATGTTCACCTTCGCATGGGCCTTCTCGCGGAGTATCAAAAGATTCCCTCCTCTTCAAGCTGACTGATCACCTCGCGTCCGCAGCCGGCCCACACATGACGTGAGGCCGGATTGATCGGAGACGGATGCATTATCCTCACGACCTTGCTGAAACAGCCGAGCCTGACCAGCTGACTGCAGGCATAGGCGCCGATTCCGACCGCCCGTCTCGCTCCGCACCGCCTCGCGATATAGCCGATATAATCCAGGCTGAGATCCTCCAGGGCCCTGCGCTCCTTTGCCGGAAGCTTGTCCGGAGTCACATTCACACACCGCTGCCCTGTGGTGATGAAGCACAGCGGTATGAAGTTCTGCACAGTCGCGAAACTGAAGAAATCGCGCACATCAGGATAACGGGAGCGTATCATTGACCAGAAGGCCGTTCCGCTCGCCTCATTGCGAGTCCCGGCAAAGCCTGTCACAGGACGGCGCGGATGCTCAGTCTCAGGTCGTCCCACAGGACCCTCAAGACCAAGGTAGTCCCTCACCATCTGGCGTGAACCGAAGGGGACGCCTGTCTGCACCATGCCGTCCGGCCCCGGGTTCATTCCCATGAAGAGCACATCGCAGCTGTCCCGGAGTGCAAGGTCCTCGTATCTGTAATACATGCCGCGGGCATAGTCCAGCGGGTTGTAGATCACTCCGGTGAAGCTGAAGCTCAGCTGGCTGACGGCCCGGATGAAGGCCTCTGTCCTTCCGGTAAAGTCCATGTCCATGGGGAAACTATAGCACAAGGGGAAAAACTGTAGTACTCTTTATCTCCCATGGAAAAGATAAAAGGCATCATCTTCGACAAGGACGGCACGCTCTTCAACTATGCTGAAGTCTGGGGTCCCGTGATCAAGGACTATGTCGACACGATTATGATGACCTTCAATGTCAGGAACGCCTGTGAGGCCAGGCAGAGAATGTATGAGCTCGTCGGAGTCGATGACAAGGGAAACAACTACTCGGAAGGCTTCCTCTTCAACCATGACAAGATTGTGCGCATCTTCTTCAAGCTCCTGAACTTCTGCCTTAAGAACCATATCAACCCGGTGCAGATGTACCGGCTGATGACGAAGTTCCTGAACAGTCAGAACCGCAAGGTGTTCATCAAGCTCAGCCAGATGGATTTCTCCGGTCTTCAGAGGATCATGGCGGATCTGAGCCGGCGCGGCATCGCAATAGCGCTGGTCACAAACGACATAACCGCCAACGCGAAGGGCTCGCTGGAGGTGATGGGCATAGACAGATACGTCCGCTTCCTCAGGACCAAGGAATCGAACTGCAAGAGGAAGCCGAACAGTGAGTCAATCCAGCAGTTCTGCGCCCTCTTCGGCCTTCACCCCAGTGAGGTTGCCGTCGTGGGAGACAGCATCGTCGACATGGAATACGCGAAGGCCGGAGGCGTCGGATACACGGTCGCTGTGATGACAGGCTACGGCAAGCGCGATGTGCTCGAACGCTATGCCGATGTGGTCTATGACAGCATCTCAGACCTTGCCGGCGACAGAGTCCTCTTCCCAGAAGGGCTGTGACAGATAGCGCTCTCCCGTATCACAGAGCAGGACAAGGACCTTCTCTCCCTTTTCAGCAGTCTTGACTGCCCCTGCCAGCGCGGCACCGGAAGAGATTCCTGCAAGTATGCCTTCCCTGCGGGCAAGCAGCCTTGTGTATTCAAAGGCTTCCTCATCGGTCACCGTGATAATCCCGTCCACGACGGACGGATCATACACAGGCGGGACAAAGCCTGCACCTATGCCCTGAATGGAATGACGGCCGGCCTGTCCCGTGCTCAGGACCGGCGATGAGGCTGGCTCGACGGCCATGATCCGGGTCTTCACGCCCTTCTCCTTCAGATAGCGCCCCACTCCGCTTACTGTCCCGCCGCTTCCGACTCCGGCGACGAACCTGTCCAGACTCCCGCCGAAGTCCCTGAATATCTCGGGTCCTGTCGTGCTGTAGTGTGCGAGGGCGTTGTCGCTGTTCTCAAACTGCATGGGCATGAAGCTTCTGGGATTCTCCTGTGCCAGTTTCCTGGCCATGGCTATGGCGCCCTTCATGCCCTCAGCCGCGCTTGTCAGCACCAGCTCGCTGCCCAGGACGCGCATCATCACCTGGCGCTCACGTGACATGTTCTCAGGCATGACAATTATGCATCTGTAGCCCTTCGCGGCAGCGATGTAGCTCAGCGCGATGCCGGTGTTCCCGCTCGTGGGCTCTATGATGACAGTGTCCCTGTCCAGCTCGCCCCGCCTCTCGGCGCCTTCTATCATGTAGAGCGCGGCCCTGTCCTTCGCACTTGACAGAGGATTGAAGCGCTCCAGCTTCACATATATCTCAGCCCCCCGGGTGTCGATCCTGCTGAGTCTCACGCAGGGTGTCGAGCCGATGAGGTCTGTAATGGAATTGACCACCATGATTTGCTCCTTGCTTGAAAAGTTAACATAAGATAACACGCGAGGCGGACACCGGCAAGCAAGCCATGCTGACAGAAAGCTCACCGGATGTCAGCCAAAAAGCGATGTAGTCATATCTATCTACTATAATAACTCTATTTATCAGAATGAGTTGATCTTTTATTGACATTTTTGCCCGTATTTGTCATATTACCCTGCAGTAGTGAACAATATCCAGACAAAAGAGGAAAACAATGGACAAAATACAGTCTGAACTCGCCCAGTACAGAGGCAGATTCTTCCAGGGGGACTGGCCTACCATCTACCAGATGTTCGCCATCTCGCTTGCCAAGTACCCCAAGAGACCATGCTTCACGACCTTTGATCCAAACCGCAGGACATACACCTACGAGGAGGTCGACGCCCTCATCAGGAAAGTTGCCACGAAACTGGCGGCCGATGGCGTGAGAAAGGGTGACAAGGTCGTTCTCAACGGAAAGAACTCCATCCAGTGGGGCATCGCCTATCTTGCCATCAACTATCTCGGGGCAGTCATCGTCCCGATCGACAACCAGATGCACATCGACAAGGTCTGCCGCCTCTCCGCCTTTGCGGACAGCGTCTATCTCATTGCGGACTTCGACGTGATCTCGAAGATTCCTGCGGACAACGAGTGGGCCAGGTCCCTTAAGGGGAAGATCGCGCTCAAGGGCCACATCGAGGGAATCGACACGCTCATGGAGATCGACAACGCAGGCGATGCTGTGTGCGGGTCAACTGACTGTGAGGCTCTGGCCGCCATCCTCTTCACCAGCGGCACGACAGGCAATGAGAAAGGTGCCATGCTGACCAACAAAAACATTGTCAGCGACGTCTACGCGGCCGCCTGTGACATGAACGTGCAGCCGGATGACGTGCTCTACGCACTGCTTCCCCTGCACCACTCATATGCCTGCACCACAGTCCTTCTGGAGACTGTCAAGCACGGCTCAGAGTGCGTATTCGGCCACGGCATCATAGTCTCAAGGATGCTCAACGACATGAAGCAGGGCAAGGTGACTGTCTTCATGGGCATCCCCCTGCTGTACAACAAGCTGCTTTCCGGCATCATCAAGCAGGTCAGGGCCAAGGGTGCGCTGACCTACGGCGTCGTGAAGTGCGCGATGGCTGTCAACGGCTGGTTCAAGAAACATTTCGGAGCAACCCCGCTCAAGGGCTTTTTCAACAAGAAAATCCTGTCCAACCTGGGCATGGACCACAACAAGCTCCTGATCTGCGGAGCCGGTCCGCTCTCACCTGAGGTCTTCAAGGCCTACCAACAGATGGGACTGGACTTCCTCCAGGGCTACGGCCTCACGGAGACAGCCCCCGTGCTCACGCTGAACCCGATTGACCACTTCAAGGTCGAGTCAATCGGAAAGGCCCTTCCGATGATGGACATCATCATCGCAGAGCCCAATGAGGAAGGTGTCGGAGAGATCAGGGTCAAGGGGCCCAATGTGACGCCCGGATACTATAAGGATGAGGAGAACACGAAGGCCCTCTTCGATGAGAACGGCTACCTGAAGACCGGAGACCTGGCAATCGTTGACTCTGAGGGCTACTTCATCCTCAAGGGCCGCGCCAAGAACATCATCGTCACCGAGGGAGGAAAGAATGTCTACCCGGAGGAGATCGAGGATGCCTTCCAGACCTGCGCCAACATAGAGCAGATCATGGTGCGCGGCTACCAGCAGAAGAAGGACGTGCCCTGCGAGGCCATCGAGGCCGTGATCTATCCAAGTGAGGACTACTACAAGGAAAAGGGCTTCTCCAGAGAGGAGATCGGCAAGGACATAGAGGCCACTGTCACTGCGGTCAACAAGACGCTGGTCGGCTACAAGAAGATCGAGAAGATCACGATCCTGGACAAGCCGATGGACATGACGACCACAAAAAAGATCAAACGCAACACTGTTGCAAGATAATAAGACAAGAAAACCCAAAACCCGGCCAGGAGGAGGAATCCTCCTGGTCTTTTTCTTCACCCGTCCTGTGCTATAATCGCCCGTATGAAGACTTTGTTGAAGAATCTCCAGGCCATCACAATGGCGGACGGCCCCCAGATATTCAGGGGAGACATCCTGATAGAGGATGACCATATCGCAAACATATCCCAGTCAGTTGATCCGGCAGAGGCTGACTGTGTCCGGGACTGTACCGGACTTGTCGCCATCCCGGGCCTTGTCAACGGGCACACACATCTGTCAATGTCACTGATGCGCAACTACAAGGACACCTGCGCGAATCTCCAGGACTGGCTCTCAGAGATATTCCCGATCGAGGACAGGATGTGCGAGGAGGACATATACTGGGGTTCGATGCTCGGACTGGCAGAACTGATCAGGTCCGGCTGCACGAGTTTTGCCGACATGTACTTCAAGCAGTGGATGACGGCCCGCGCATGCAAGGAGGCCGGAGTCAGGGGCTTCATCTCGCTCACTCTCTTCGGTGATGAGGATGATGCGGCTGACAGACTTGCCGTCACCAGACTTGATGAGGAGCTTGACGGCGGCGCGCTGCTCAGGAAGGACCTCGGCGTCCATGCGATATACACCTGCACTGCAGGCAACTACCGCTATACCCGCGACTGGGCAAAAGAGCGCGGACTTGTGGTCAACACCCACCTCAGCGAGACCAGGAAGGAAGTGGATGACTGCATCAGGGAACACGGCATGAGACCGGCTGAGTACCTTGAGCAGCTTGGCTTTTTCGACCTCCCCTGCTATGTCGCACACGGCGTGCATCTCAGCGACGCTGAGGCGGTCATGCTTGCGCAGCACAATGTGGGGCTCATCCACAATCCCTCGTCCAACTGCAAGCTTGCAAGCGGAATCGCACCTGTGAGCCGTTTCAGGAAGCTCGGTCTGACAGTGGGTCTTGGGACAGACGGAGCCAGCTCAAACAACAACCTCTCGATGATCAAGGAAATGCGCCTTGCCGCAATGATCAGCACTGTCAGCACTCTGGATGTTGGCGCACTTCCCCCCTATGAGGTCCTGAAGATGGCCACAATCGACTCAGCCAGAGCCCTGAGGGCAGACGACATCATCGGCTCGCTGGAAGCCGGCAAACGGGCTGACATAACAATCATCAACCCGAACACGGCAAACATGACCCCGGTGAACGATATATTCTCGGCAATAGTGTTCTCGATGTCTGAGAACAATATCGACAGCGTATATATAAACGGCAGGTGCGTGCTTGACGAAGGCCGTCTCACGACTATTGACGAGGACCTGGTCTGCCGCGAGGCACAGCGCTGCTGGAACAGGCTGAGGAGGTCAGAATGATGTTCACAAGAGAATCTTTCAGGGCCCTTGAATTCAGGAACGGCGCCCTTGTGCTGCTTGACCAGCGGCTGCTTCCATCCAGGCTCGGGTATATTGAGTGCCGCAGTGTCCGGGATGTCTTTCTGGCCATACAGGACATGGCAGTGCGCGGAGCACCCGCGATCGGAGGAGCCGCAGGCTACGGTGTTTACTTTGCTCTCCTCGAGTCTGCCGGCGATGCCGCCGCATTCAACCGCTCCTGCGACTATCTGATAACGAGCCGTCCTACGGCAGTCAACCTTAAGTGGGCTGTCGAACGGGTAAGGAAGACGGCACTTAACTCAGCACTGGATCCGCAGGCCGTGCTTGAGGAGGCACACAGCATTGTCCGAGAGGATCTGGAAATGAACTACCGCATCGCTGAAGCGGGCTGTGAGGTGATCAGGCCCGGCGCCGCGGTCCTGACCCACTGCAATACTGGAGCACTTGCCACCTGCGGCTGGGGCACGGCTCTCGGAGTGATCAAGGCCGCCTGGCAGAAAGGAGGGAACATCTTCGTCTATGCGGATGAGACCCGGCCCAGACTGCAGGGTGCGCGTCTTACCGCCTGGGAGCTGAAGGAGGCAGGAATCCCGTCAAAACTCATTCCTGACTCTGCTGCCGCCACACTGATCAGGGACGGGAAAATCGACTGCGTGATACTCGGAGCCGACCGGATAGCGGCAAACGGTGACTTCGCGAACAAGATCGGCACCTTTGCCCTCTCTGTCATCTGCCGCCACTATGGAGTGCCATTCTACACTGCCGCACCGACAAGCACAATCGACTTTGACACCCCTGACGGCAGCGGGATAATGATAGAGGAGAGAGATGCGGATGAGGTCAGGATGATTGACGGTATCCGGATAGCTCCTGAGGGCTTTGACGTATACAATCCCAGCTTCGACGTGACGCCGCACCAGAACCTGACGGGCATCATCACCGAATGCGGAATCATAAGAGAGCCGTATGACGTGAACCTGGCCAGACTCAGGACACAGCTGGGGCGCTGAGTCTCAGAAGGCCTGGTAGAAGAGGTAGAACGAGAGCAGGAGTATGGCAAGACCCAGCACGAGCTCGAAGATCCTGCTCAGCCTCTGATAGCCGGGCCTGGAGCTCAGGCCGCTTACAAGACCCACGAAGGTGCCTGCCAGTATTGAGAGTATGCTGTACCCCGCCGCATAGCAGAGGATGAGGGCAATCGAGAAGGCGGCCGACCCGCTCATGCTCGCAAGTGAGAGCACCGCGACCAGTACGGGCGTGGAACATGGGCTTGAGAAGATGCCGGAGAGTATTCCCGCCAGCAGTGCGCCCAGGACACCCCGCTTCCTGTTCCGGGTCTGGAGATAGCTTGCGGGAACAAGACTTATGATGCCAAGCATCTGCAGGCCCATGAGCAGCATCAGGATGGCGAGGACCAGATACCAGATCCGGCTTGTTGCCCCGATGAGGCTTCCCAGTGCCAGCGCAGCGGAGGCAAGGACCGTGAAGGTGACAGCCATTCCTGCGGCGAATACGGATGAATAGAGGAAGCCTGTCCTCACATCCCTCCTGCCGGAACCGACATAGGTTATGACAAGCGGAAGCGATGAGAGTGAGCAGGGCAGGAAGGAAGACAGCAGCCCTCCCGCGAAGACAATGAGGTAGACCGCCGGAGAGGAAGGATCAATCAGACGGCCCATCGCATCAAGAAGACCTGTAAGCATCACATGCCTCCCGCCTCTGCCGTAATCCTCTCCATCTGCGACTTTGTCAGCACGCCCTGGTGGACCACATAGGCCAGCTCTCCGGTTGCGGTGTAAGTGTATCTTGCGAAGTTGCCGACCGAGCCTATTATCCTCTGGCTCGGGATATAGTTCTCTCCGCTGGCTGTGAGGAAAAGCTGCGTGGGCACGACACTCACGGGATAGCTCATCGCCGCTTCCGGGTACTCCTCTATGTTCAGTGCGACAACCTTCACCTTTCCATAGTTCTCACTGTAGAAGGCTCTCAGGTCATCCATCATGGACATGCAGGGGATACAGGTAGTGCTGAAGAACTGTATCATCACCGGCAGTCCGCAGGATCTGAGGGCCTCCTCGTCTATGCTTTCCACAAAGAGCGGCTCAGCACTCTCTGCAGGTATTCCGGCAGTCATGGCAGTGATCTCCGCTTCCGTAGCGGAATCTGCAGTGCCGGCACCGGCCGGAGCTGTGGCAGTCACGGGTGCGGTGACAGGCTCCTCAAGCTTTGCCTGCGTGTTCATCCGCTTCACGAAGAAGAGGGCTATGAGTATCAGCAGGATTGCAGCGAAGGCAATGATCTGTATGGTTCTCTTTCTGGCCATGGTCAGGAATATAGCACAAAAGGAAAGTCTCTTGTGTGACAATGAGAAAAATCGGGAGCACGTACTCCATCATACATCCTCCCGTTTTCCGTTTCAGTCAGACTGATCAGTGAAGGACTGGCTCCCCGTAAGGAGAGTGTCACTTTGCCGTGATCCTGCAGAACTTCTTCTTTCCGGCCTTGAGCATGATCTCACCCTTGTCGTCAAGGTCATCCGCAGTAAGCACGCGTCTGGGATCAGTGACCTTCTCGCCATTGACCTCGGCGCCTCCCTGCATGACGATTGTGCGGGCCTCGCTGTTTGACTTGCAGAAGGATGCCCTTACAAAGGCGGAAAGCAGTCCGAGGCCTGCCTTGAGCTCACTCTCCTCTACCTCGACTGTGGGGATGCCCTCACGGCTGCCGGAGGATCCTGCGAAGAGTGCCCTGGCGGCCTCACGTGCCCTGTCAGCCTCTTCCTCACCGTGGATGATCCTCGTCTGCTCCCAGGCGAGTCTTTCCTTGGCGTCATTTATGTTCCGCTTCGGATCATCGTACTCGGCGATCTCATCAAGGCTCATGAAGGTGAAGAGCTTCATGAACTTGATCACGTCGGCATCAGGCACGTTTCTCCAGTACTGGTAGAAGTCGTAGACCGGGCAGAGATTCCTGTCCAGGAAGATCGCTCCCTTCTCGCTCTTGCCCATCTTCTTGCCGTCAGCCCTCATGATGAGGTTGAAAGTCAGGCCGAAGCACTGCGGTCCACCGGTGCGGTTGATCAGGTCTATGCCCGCAACAATGTTGCCCCACTGGTCCGCACCGCCGATCTGAAGACGGCAGCCCTCGTTCTTCTGAAGCATGTAGAAATCATAGGACTGGAGCAGCTGGTAGTTGAACTCAATGAAGCTCAGTCCCCTCTCCAGTCGCTGCTTTGTTCCCTCGAAGGTCAGCATGCGGTTGACGGAGAAGTACTTTCCGATATCCCTGAGGAAGGGAATGTACTTCAGGTCGGCCAGCCAGTCCGCGTTGTTGCGCAGCACGGCATGGCCCCATCCTGCCGGCACATTGTCACTGAAGTCGACAATGCGTCCGAACTGTCTCCTGAGGGCCTCCACGTTGCGCTGTATCTCCTCGACGGACAGCAGCTTCCTCATCTCGGTCTTGCCGGAGGGATCGCCGATCATACCGGTTCCTCCTCCGACCAGGGCAATCGGGTTGTGGCCGTTCTCCTGCAGATGCCTCATCGCATAGATAGGCACTGTGTGGCCTACGTGCATGCTGGCTCCGGAGGGATCCACGCCGAGGTAGAAGCTCACGCTCTGGCTGTCCATCAGATCGCTCAGCTGGTCAATGTCAGTGCAGGCATTGACAAAGCCCCTGTCATACAGAACTTTCAGCGCCTTGTTCATACATCAGCCCTCTTGTAGTTCTTCATCGCATTCTTGATGAACGGCACAAGGTTGTCGACGGAAACCCTCTCCTGCCTCATGCTGTCGCGGAAGCGGATCGTCACGCTGTGATCCTCAAGCGTCTGGTAATCGACAGTGACGCAGTAAGGCGTTCCGATCTCGTCCATTCTCCTGTAGCGGCGTCCGATCGCACCTGACTGGTCATAGAAGGTGACGAAGTCCTCCCTCAGCTCATGCTCGAGCTTCGAGGCATACTCACCCAGTCCGTCCTTCTTGACGAGGGGCAGTACGGCGACCTTCACCGGTGCGATGGCCGGATGGAAGTGGAGCACGGTCCTCATGTCTCCTTCAGGAGTCATCTCCTCATCGTAGGCGTCGCTGAGTGCCATGAGGACATTCCTCGTGAGTCCTGCACTGGTCTCGACGACATAGGGGATGTATCTCTCATTGGTCTCAGGATCGAGATATGTGAGGTCCTTGCCGCTGAATTTCTGATGCTGGGTCAGGTCGTAGTCCGTCCTGGAGTGCACGCCCTCAAGCTCCTGCCAGCCCATCGGGAAGAGGAACTGGATGTCATAGGCATCCTTCGCATAGAAGGCCAGCTCATCCGGTCCGTGCTGGTGCCACCTGAGGTGCTCCGGATGAATTCCCATCTTGTGGTAGAAGGCCATGCGCTGCTCTCTCCAGTAGGGGAACCACTCGTCCTCAGTTCCCGGCTTGCAGAAGAACTGCATCTCCATCTGCTCGAACTCGCAGGAGCGGAAGATGAAGTTCTTTGTCGTGATCTCGTTCCTGAAGCTCTTTCCGACCTGGGCAATGCCGAAGGGGATCTTGACCCTGGAGCTCTGGAGCACGTTCTTGAAGTCGACGTAGATGCCCTGTGCGGTCTCGGGACGGAGGTAGACGACGCTGGCGCTGTCCTTGTTTGCTCCGATATGGGTCTCGAACATCAGGTTGAAGTTCCTGGGCTCGGTGAAGGATCCGCGGTTGCCGCATACGGGACAGGGCGCATTCAGATCGATCTGGTCAGCGCGGAAGCGTGACTTGCAGACCTTGCAGTCAACCATGGGATCCGAGAAGTTGGACACATGTCCGCTTGCCTCCCAGACGCGCGGGTGCATGAGGATGGAGGCGTCGAGGCCGACGATGTTGTCGTGCAGCTGCGTCATCTCCTTCCACCAGAAATCGCGGATATTGTTCTTCAGATCGACACCGAGCGGACCGTAGTCATATGCGCCGTTGAGACCGCCGTAGATCTCGGAGGACTGGAAAATGAAGCCCCTTCTCCTGCACAGGGAGATTATCTTGTCCATTGTGACTGTCTGTTTCTCTTCTGACATCTGTTTCCTCTCCTTAGTTGTTGAACAGGGCCTTTGCCCTCTCGATTCTCTTTTCCGTCTCCTCAAGGCCAAGCAGCCTGATCGAGTCATGAAGCGGCAGCGAGACGGTGCTGTTCGTGATGGCCACGCGTACCGGCTGGAAGATGCCGTTGACCTTGATTCCCATCTCCTCTGCCAGAGCCTTGATCTCAGTCTCGCTGTCCGCGAAGCTGACGCCGGCCCTCTCATTGGCGATGATGATGGCGCTTCCCCTCTCCAGTGCCATTCTGGTCTGCGCCTCGTCCATACCTTTGGCGATATAGACGCTCTTGTCAGTGACGGGCCTGTCCTCAAAGAGGAAGGCTGAAAGCGGCACGGCATCGGAGAGGACCTTCATCCTCTCCCTGAGAAGCGGGGCGAGAAGCGCGAGCCTGGCCTTCTCCTCCTCATCCGGCTCCTGGCTGACAAAGCCTGCACTCTGGAGATAGGGCGTGATAAGGCTGATGATCTCTTCATCTGACTTCTGCCTGATGTACTGGCCGTTGAACCAGTCAAGCTTCTTGTAGTCGAAGGTGCCGCTGGAGACATGGATATTCTCGAGGACAAAGCACTTCTCAAGCTCCTCACGCGTGAAGAACTCCCTTGAGCCGTCAAGCGACCAGCCCACCAGCGTGACATAGTTCAATATCGCCTCAGGCAGATAGCCCTTGGCCCTGAAGTCGCGCACTGCAGTGTCGCCATGGCGCTTAGAGAGTTTCTGCCCGTCCTTACCGCAGACCATGGGCAGATGGCAGTAGACCGGCGGCTGCCAGCCGAATGCCTCGTAGAGCAGGATGTGGAGCGGGCCGGAGGGAATCCATTCCTG
This sequence comes from uncultured Spirochaetales bacterium, assembly GCA_944390045.1. Lineage (GTDB taxonomy): Bacteria > Spirochaetota > Spirochaetia > Sphaerochaetales > Sphaerochaetaceae > Bullifex. The sequence goes on from CALXOO010000014.1 coordinate 29,277, forward strand.
GGCTCTCATGATGTGTGTGATGCCCATGAGATGATCATCAATGACATTCGCCAGATGATAGGTCGGATAGCCGTCGCTCTTGAGGAGGACCGGATCCGGAGAGACATCACTGTTCTTCCTTGTGATATCACCCATGAGCACGTCATGGAAGGTTGTCTTGCCCTCAGTGGGGACACGCAGTCTGATGACAGGCTTTATTCCGGCCTCTTCAGCTGCCCTTCTCTCCTCTTCGCTGAGGCTGGCGCAATGTCTGTCATAGCCCTGGTAGCGGCTCTTTGAGGCCTGCTGCTCCTGTCTCAGCTTCTCCAGGCGCTCCGGTGTGCAGTAACAGTAGTAGGCCTTTCCGTCCTCCACGAGCTTCCTGGCATACTTCTGGTAGATTTCCAGCCGCTCGGACTGGATATAGGGACCGCAGGGGCCGCCGACGACAGGGCCCTCATCCCACTTGATTCCCAGCCAGTCAAGCGTGTCATAAAGGTCCTGCAGGGATTCGTCGCTGTAACGCTCACGGTCAGTGTCCTCGATCCTCAGGATGAACTTTCCGCCCTGGCTGCGGGCAAAGAAATAATTGTAAAGTGCGGTGCGCACTCCTCCGATATGCTGTAACCCAGTTGGAGACGGGGCATAGCGTACTCGAACTTCCATCGTTCACTCCAAACTTGAAATATTGTGCCCTATGATATTCCCTCTTGTGATCTTGCTCAATCACCAAGGAAGCCGACTGTGGCCTCAATCGCCTCTTTCTCGCAGGCGGGATCAATATCGTAGTAGACGAAGTGGGTGGCCCCGTCGATCCATCTTATGCTCACATACTGTGCGTAATCCTCGACCTTAGAGGCGTCAGTGACAGTGTCCGCGCGGCTTGCGAGGACCAGGACGGGAATCTTCAGCTCCGCCATGGCCGCATCAGTCTCCTGAATCAGTCTGGCCATCTGATACAGCTGCGCCGGGTACATATGACTGTAGTATTCCCTCCCCAGCGTCAGGTCATCGCAGGGAGCATTCTCATAGTGCATGTTGTAGCGGGGATCCGGATTCCATTCCACTTTCACGTCCTTCCTGACAAGCGACAGCGCCCTGACCTTGAGCGGATCAAGGCCCGGGATGCGGAAGGCAGGCATTGCGAGCACCGCACGGCGGAAACTGCGGCTGCGGCACTCAAGCACGGCCAGCAGACAGCCCATCGAATGCCCAAGTATGTCAACGCTGTCATAGTTGTCAAGCAGAAAGGAGGCGGCGTTGTCCACAAGGCCCAGCCAGTCATAGCGGCTGGTCTCTATGAAGTCCCTGCCGCTCGTGCCCATCCCGGGAAGACGGGGAACAAAGCAGTCCGAGCCGGCATCGTAGAGCGCCCGGGCCACTGAAACGAGCTCACCCGGATAGCCTGCATAACCGTGCACGAGGAGCACGGCCCGGCGGGAGCGCGGCTCGTGAAGCATCGCGAAGCTCCTGGCTGCCGGGATCACCGGCGCACTGTCATGATAGATCTTTCCGCTGTACCACTCTGGAAATGAGTCGTATGTGATCATTGCCATATCCCCTTGTGAATGAGATTGAGCAGGTCAATCCTGCTGCGCACGCCCGTCTTTGAGAAGATATTCGCCATGTGGTTGTTGACCGTGTTCACGCTGAGCCCCAGCCTGGCGGCTATCTCCTTGTTCGTCAGCCCCTGCCCCACAAGTCCTATCACCTGGCTTTCCCTCTCGCTTATGTGATAGACAGACAGGTCAACTCCAGCACTCTGCTTCCTCCTGTCCTTTGCCAGTCTGCTCACCGCGAGGAAGAGGAAGACCAGAATCTCGATTGAATAGGCCAGGAAGAAACACTGGGTGCTGATCCTGCGGATGAAAGGAATGAAGATGCTCGCGACGATGAAGGGCAGCATGCACAGTCCGATGATGAAGGTCGTCAGCAGAAGCGCCCTGGTGTCGGCATCGTCAATTCCGCGCCGGTTCTTGATCATCACGATCTCACAGAAGAAGACCGTGAAGAAACACAGGATGAAGCACAGGACCTCAGTGAGCGCTCTGGGCAGGATCATGTCAACAATGCTCAGCACTCCGTATGCGGCTGAGACCGTATAGAAAAGCGCCTTGTACGGATTGCGCCATCTGTGCCCGATGATCCAGGTCGTGAAATAAGGCACATAGGACAGCAGGAAGCAGATGTCCATAAGCAGCAGGGCTGCCCAGACATACTCGAGGATGCGGTAGACCGCACAGGTGAAAGAGAGTGCGGACCAGCTGTCCAGTACCATGAAAAACACAAGGGCGAGGCTTGTCGCCACGAAGACGATCAAGGCCGTCGCCCCCTTGCGACCCGCCAGCTTTCTGTAGACTATGCCCAGGGGAAGATCCATTGAGAGAATACAGAAGGCCAGCAGACCGAGAAGCAGTGCGATTGACGCTTCCATCACTTGAAGACTTTCGTGTTGTGTGACATGTCAGCCTGACCGCAGACTTCCGTGATCGTCATGTTGAGCTCGGGCATTGCGGTTGCCTTCTCGCCTGTCGTCTGGATCGCGAGCTTGTTGTAGTCACGTGCGTTCTGGTCAGCGACAGAATGGCGCGGGAAGAGCTTCATGTGCAGGTTCAGTCCCTTCGTGAGAAGGTACTCGCTGTTCCACTCAAAGCCCTCAATGGCCTTGCCAAGCGGATCGTCGAAGGCATCCGCAGCGGCTATGAAGCCGTTCGGCTTTCCAAGGTGGAGATAGATCCACAGCTTGAATGAGGGATTGAAGTAGCACAGGTGGATTCTCCTTCCCGCACAGGCCTCGGCGGCCTCCTTCACCTCATCCATCGTTGCGCCCACATCATCCAGCCCGAAGAGCGCATATGTGACATCGTAGCGGCCGCGGTTCTTCTCCTTTGCGGTGAAGCTGATCAGCTGCTTGAGGCTCGTCGCTCCTGAGTTGACTACAGTCAGGTTGCCATAACGGCAGTCCTTTCTCATCTGGGAGAAGAAGAGGGCCTCGGGTTCGGTAGCGGTTACGAGCAGCAACGTCTTTCTGGACTCTGTACTGTTTCTTTTGCGTGTGGCCATCAGTCTGCCTCCTTCTCATCGTTGACAAAGTAGAATTCGCTTGTGATCGGCAAGGCGCCGTAGGCTCCCTGCAGGTACTTCTCCCTTGTGCTTGCCTTGCCGCGGGCGGCCTTGAAGTCAGCCAGTGAGAAGTAGACGGTGCTGGACTCATGGTCCTTCTGTGCGAACCAGACTCCGTCACGCCTCAGCAGGCCCTCCTTGAGCAGCGAGGGATTGCAGTCGACGACAAGCATCTGGCTTTCCTTGTTGCAGGCCTCGAAGATCTCGACGATGTGGCACAGCACGTCAGGATGCAGCAGCATGCCGAAGTCGTCGACGACCAGCGTCTTGTGGCTTGTGAAGCACTCGAAGAAGGCCACCGCAAGCGCGGTGAGACGTCTCAGGGAGAGTGACTCCAGAGTGAAGAGGTTCGAGTAGCCGTCAGCCTTCTTGTCGTTGATGTAGACATGGGTGAAGACGACCTTGCCGTCATCCCTGACACCCACCCTTCTGATGTCGGTGATGTCGACGGCCCAGAAGAAGTTGGACAGCTGCTCTTTCCAGCTCGGATGCTTCGTCAGCATCTCGGCGATATAGGCCTCGGTTGCGGAGGAAACGCCCATGGGCATGATGTGAAGGCTGTCAGTAAACCACCTGTAGAGCTCGCCGCAGGTCTCGCCGCCCTTTCTGGCCGCCATGCCGAGGAAGCTCGCCGTATCGCTGATGCGGCTGGCAAGGCGCTTCTTCTCGCCGCGGTACATCTTTCCATAGCGGTAGGAGTACTCGTTGGTTTCCTCGATGTACTTCCTCTCAAACATCAGCTTGCGGCTTCCGTTCACGATGTGATGCAGCGTCTCCTCATAGACCCTGTCCTTGTTTGCCACGAAGCGGTAGCGGGCTATCACCGTCGGATTCTCCTCGCTTCCGTCTCCGGCTGAGAGCAGGACCTCAATCTCTATTGTCGCCGGAGTGGCCTTGTCCACACCGTATGCGAATACGGTTCCGGCCAGGGCTCCGGAGAGCGGGTTCTCGTTCTCGTCAGGGCTCGTGACAACCCTGTTAAGCACCTCAAGAGCCCTCACAAAGGAGCTCTTTCCGGCTCCGTTGGGGCCGATGATCGCACTTGTCTTGATAGCCTTGAGCTTCTCGTTGATCGTCACAACCTTGCTTTCAGGAAGGCGGTTGTCCTTCAAAGCCTCAAAACTGATCTTCTGAGGGGACTTTACGGACTTGAAGTTCGCAATAGTCATGTTCAGCAGCATAAGCTACCTCCTTATTATGCTTTCTCCAGATGCTCCTGGACAAAAGAGTTCATCTTTCTGGCCACATCGGGATACTGGCCAAGTATCTCATACAGCGCGAGAGGGAGACTCTCGTCCCCGTGATTGTCGCTCGCGATGAAATCCACGACACCGCTCCTGAGCCAGGTGCGGCCCATGTCGGTCCTGGCACCTCTTGCATTGACCTGGACCAGGCAGCCGAGATCCTCATGCAGGGTCCTGAAAAGATCGCTGTCGGGAGTGAGGAATCTGTAGCGCTCCACGTGTGCGAGTATGACCTTGTAGCCCTGCTCGGTTATTCTCCTGATCGTCTCGACATACTTCGCGGGCGCGAAACTCGTGTCAGTCTCACACAGCACGTGGGTGGAGAAGTGAGGTATGAAATCCAGCTTCTCCTGGTCCCTGATGTAGAACTCGCATCCCAGATGACACCTGATGCCGAATCTGGCGGCCTTCTCGCAGGCCCATTCGAAGGTGGGCTGAATGCGCTCCCTGCGGGTCTCCACATAGGGATCGTCAATGTGCGGAGAGAAGACAATGTGCCCAATGCCCGCCTCCCTGTACTTTCCCATCATCGAGGAGAAGCGGCGCTTTTTCAGCTCGCTGTCATCCACCTTCGGAAGAAGATGCGTGTGAATGTCGATGATCGTCATACAGTCAAGTTTATTGGTCTGCGGCAGAAAATTGCAAGAAAATTGCATTTCTGGCCGCTCATGCTGAAAAACTGCTTGATTTCCCGGTGAAATGAAAAGAAATGAAGGTAAATTGACGCAACTTACCTTCAAAAATTGTTTTGAGTTCGGGTTTCAGGCCATCATTGATAAAATTTTTCACCAAAATACTTAAAATTATTTAAGTTCTACGCCAGTTCCGGTACCTCTTCGGGCCGCACACCACCAAGTATGAGGGTGATGGACGGATTGCCGGACAGGTGGTCCGCTATCCATCCGATGGCCTCATCACGGTCAGGACCGGAAAGCACTGAGGTGAATCCGGTGACCAGGACAGCCTCGAAATCGCCGCTGGACACATAGCGCTTGAGGGCCTCATAAAGCTGTCTTCCTCCGGCCAGCCGCCTGGTGTTCGGATAGAAGAAGCCGCACTGTCCGCATGCCAGATGCGCGAAGTGCCTTCCCTCGGCATATTCTCTTCCATCACTCTCTGTCAGTATTATCACAGCTCACTCTCCCATGACGACGGAGAAGATGCTCCCCGACGCATCAGTATAGTTTGACCCGCTTCCGGTACCGTCCATCTGCGCCTTCGCCAGGCTTGTCAGGTTCCTCAGCCTGTCAAGGGTATGCCTCAGGTCCTCAGCCTCACCGCTGTCATAGCAGGCCAGGACATCATCCAGGATCGAGACCGCCCCGTCCAGATCGCCGCGGGTTGCTGAGAGCAGGGCCCAGTTATAGCCGCTTGGAAGATGCTGCTCTGTCTCCCAGCAGTCCCTGAAGATGCTGACTGCCTGCATGATCGCACCATCATCGACAAGCTCGTAGGCAACTTCAGCCGCCTCGCTCTTCGGCTTGTTCTTCATCAGGTCCACCTTCAGGCTGTCCCTGCTCGGCGCGAGCTGCCAGGCGGCAAGACGGGTGATGCCGTCAATCATGGTCCTGAAATAGCGCATGACAGGGGGAGCCGTGAAGAACGAGGAGCTGATCTCGGTGGTGTACTCTGCCTTGTCCGAGAAGTTCCTGGTGGCGTAGACAGTCATCGTCTGTGCGTCTATGACTGTATAGCTGTAGACCACCGACACAGTCTGGGTCAGGTAATATCTGTACCGTGCGACGCGCAGAGGCTGCCCGTCAGGACCCGTCTTGGTGTAGTCTGTCACATACACCCTGTCGCTTGAGATGTACTCATTCACATCCATCGCCGTGATGCGCGGGACTATGAAGGCATCGATTCCGTAGTCAGACACCTCGTCCCGGATCGGATGACCCATTCTGCTGAGTGTTATCAGACCGTCGCTGACAGCCGGAGGGATGATGCTGAAAAAGCCCGTTTTCTCCAGCTTGTCCAGAAGAGACTGCGTGGCGTAGTCCGCCACATCAGCGGCAAGGGATGCTGTGTAGCCGCTGGAGACAAGACTCCAGGTGCTTGAGGGACCGTCGACCGTGCGCACGTGAAAAGGAGGCGCATGAAAGCCCTTGAAAGGCACGCAGGAGGCCACAGCCACGGTACGGTAGCGGCCCATGTCGATCTCACTCGGCCTGTAGTAGTCCACACTGACGCTCGTGGCGCAGGAAGACAGGGTCAGAATGACGACGGCAAGGGCAAGGAGGACAGGAACGATTCTGTGTCTCATCAGCTTTCCACTCCTTTGACAATGTATTCACGCGCGACTGTGAGCGCCTGAACCAGGGAAACGGGAATCATCTCTCCCCTTCCGGCCTTCTCAAGCCTGGCGCCCCTGTCAACCCTGACTGCGAGGAAGGGCCAGCCCCAGTTGACTGTCACTGTATGCTCATAATCCATGCTCATCGCGGCTATGTGGGCCTGATCATGGAAGAGCGCGATCACAGCCCGATAACGTCCTTTCGCCGCCCTGTGCATCAGATGGTCTGCACCCACAGGCCCCACTATGTTTATGCCTATCCCGTTCGCCTTCTCCACTGCCGGGATTATCGCAGTCTCCTCCTCCGGCCCCCAGGTCAGGGAGTCGGCATGGTGCGGATTGACACTGGCGATGGCCAGAGGCTTGTCAAGGTCAAAGATGTCCCTGTCCTGGGTCAGCGAGTCGACCTTGATTATCGTGTCCAGAATCTTCTCGAAGGTGACAAGGTCAAGTGCGTCGCGCAATCTCATGTGATGTGTGTGGCTGAAGATCTTCACGCCGCTCACATCAAGCATTGTCAGCCCGCGCTGGCAGCTGGCAAGCTCGCTGATCATTGTCTCGTAACGGACCGTGCTGAAGCCTGCCATGGCGAGGCTTCTCTCGTCCAGCGGGACTGTGACCAGTGCGGAGGCATAGGAGTTCTGGATCAGCCAGACAGCCTTCTCCGTTGCCAGCCGGCAGGCCCGGCCGGTATCCGCACTGGGACGGCCATAGCTGAAGCTGTCCATGTCCAGGCAGTCCAGGTCATACAGGATCGTTTTCTCACCGTCCCTCATCGCCTGCACCAGGCCCTCATCTGTAGATACGATGCTCGTGAACGGAAGCGGGACTCTTATGTCCCGGGACAGGCGGCTGAACATTGCCCTGTCACCGACCACGACGACAGAGCCGAAGTTGACGCGCTGAGGACAGTCGAGCGCCTTGAGGATCAGTTCCGGACCGACACCCGCGGCCTCGCCCATTACAAGTGCGATGTATCTGTTCATGACAATAGGATAAGCCAAAGCGGATTAAAAGGAAATAAGGGTGTCCGGCTTGCCTTCCGGACCAAAAGGGTGCACCATTTCACCGAGGAGTTTTCTTATGGCAAGAGAAAGAGATTACGACGAGGACGACTTCCTGGGAAACGACAACGATGAGTTCGACGATGAGGAGGAGGCCCTGCTCTACCATGATGACGAGGACGGCGGCGGACTCGGAGATTTCGGCTACATGGATGATGACGGCGAATGGACCAGCGACGGCGATGACGAGGAAGACGAGGATTACGAGGGGCACGGCTTCACTCTGGACAGTGATGAAGACTATCTGGATGATGAGGATGATGAGGACGGCCCCCAGTACGAGGACGAGGAGGACGAGCGCTTCGACCTGGATTTCTGATTCATAATCCATGTATTTTTATACAATATTCTGAATGGCAATATTGTCACTCACACCCTCTTGGTGTATAGTCTTGGACATATTCAGCAATCCCAAGGGGGTAAAAAATGAAAAAGCTTGCTCTTGTGACCATTATGGCACTGCTCCTCCCGCTGTGCGTCTTCGCCGGCGGAAGCGCCGAGAGCGCCGATGACGGGACCATCACCATAGGAATTTCGAAGCTGATGAGCCACAGCGCGCTGGACGCCGCCGAGCAGGGCTGCATCGACTATCTTGAATCAACAGGACTGCCCGTTGAGTTCCAGCTCCAGAACGCAAACGGAGATGTCTCCACCGCTGCATCCATAGCCCAGCAGTTCCGCACCTCCGGCTGCGACATCGTGCTCGGAATCGCGACCGGCACGGCCCAGGCGCTTGCCAATGTCTTCGATGACATCCCGGTCGTCTTCGCCGCGGTCACCGATCCTGTTGACGCCGGTCTTGTCCCCACTATGGAGGGAAGTAGCGACGTGAACGTCTGCGGCGTGTCTGACATGAACCCGGTCGAGGAGCAGATCAGACTGCTGGTCGACATCACGGGAGCAGAGACAATCGGAAACATCTATGCCTCCGGCGAGGCCAACGGCGTCACCCTCATGGAGCAGGCCAAGGCTGCCTGCGAGGCGATCGGTGTTGATTTTGTCGAGGTCGCCATCTCCAACTCATCCGAGGTCCGTCAGGCCGCACAGTCCATCGTGGACAGGGTTGACGCGATCTACATCGCCACAGACAACGCGGTCATCTCCGCCCTTCCCGCCGTTGATGAGGTCTGCTCTGATGCCGGCATCCCGCTGATGAGCGCGGATCCGTCCGGAGTCGAGGGTCTTGACTGCATGATCAGCTGGGGCTTCGACTACTACAGCCTCGGCGTGGCCACCGGCGAGCTGATCGAGCAGATCATCAACGGCGCTGAGCCGGGTCCGCTGGGAACTGTCATCCTCGAGGATCCTGCCGACTTCGAGCTCTGGTTCAACCTTGACACCGCAGCCAAACTCGGCATCGAGATTCCGCAGGAATACCTGGACATGGCCAGCGTCATCATTGAGGACGGCGTCCAGACCAGAATCTAGGAATCATTATGATAGAAGGTATTTTCGTTGAAGGTCTGATCTTCTCCGTCATGGCCCTGGGCATCCTGATCAGCTACAGGATCTTGGATCTGGCGGACCTGACTTGTGACGGCTCGGTGGCCACAGGTGCCGCCGTGGCCGCCATTTGCATCACAAACGGCTGGGGCATCCCGTCAGCAATGATCCTTGCCTTCCTGGCAGGAGTGCTGTGCGGCCTGTGCACCGCCGCCATCCACAACCATCTGCACATACCCGGCCTGCTGGCGGGCATCCTGACAATGACGATGCTTTACTCAGTCAACCTCAGGATCCTGGGCAACAAGGCCAACGTGCCGCTGGTAAGGGTGGACACTCTGTACGACCAGTTCCCCGTCTTCTTCAGCTTCCTCTCCTCTTCACTCGCGTCCCTTGCGGGCACGCTTCTGTTTGTCCTTGTGGTCAAGATAATCTTCGACCTCTTCTTCAGGACTGACCTGGGCGTCGCGATCGGAGCGCTTGGAGGAAACGAGCAGGTGGTCGTCAGTCTGGGAATGAATCCCAGTCTGCTGAAATACATCGCGCTGGGGCTGTCCAACGGACTGATCGCCCTCTCAGGTGCGCTGCTGGCCCAGTACCAGGGCTTTGCCGACGCGAACCTCGGACAGGGTATGGTCGTGCAGGGACTTGCCGCCATAATGCTCGGAGAGTTCCTCTTCAATTCCAACAGGATCTCGCTGATCACACTGCGCGTCATCCTGGGCTCCATCATCTACAAGGGTCTGATGTTCCTTGGCAGGAGATACGGCTATCTGGTCGGAATCACGCCGAACGACTTCAAGCTCCTGACCGGACTGCTGGTGATCATCAGCCTCATTGTCGCCTCGACAAGGATAAAGGCAGCCGAGGAAAAGGCCAGGAAGAAGGCGGTTGAGAGGGTTATGGGAGGAAAGACGAATGCTTGACATCAAACACGTGACGAAGGTCTTCTTCCCCGGGACCGTGAACGAGAAGGTGGCGCTTGAGGACATCAACCTCCATGTGGAGGACGGGGATGTCGTCTCCGTGATCGGCTCGAACGGATCCGGAAAGTCAACACTCTTCAACATGATAGCAGGAACCTTCCCGGTGACGTCGGGAAGCATAGTGCTCGACGGAAAGGACATCACGAAGGCGCCGGAATACAGGCGCAGCTTCGAGATCGGAAGGATTTTCCAGGACCCGACAAAGGGCACGAGCGCGAACATGTCGATCCAGGACAACATGATGCTCTCGCTGAAAAAGGGGATGAGGGGCATCAGGACCTCGCTGACCCAGGAGAACAGGCAGCTTTTCAGGAAGCTCATCGAACCGGTAGGACTCCAGGACAGGCTGGAGGACAATGTGGGCCTGCTTTCAGGCGGACAGAGACAGGCGCTGACTCTTATCATGGCCTGCATGTCACACCCCAAACTCCTGCTGCTGGACGAGCATACCGCAGCCCTCGATCCCGGCAATGCCCGCATCGTCATGGACCTGACGGAGAAATACATCGAGCAGGAGAAGTTCACCGCAATCATGATCACGCACAACATGCAGTTCGCAATTGAGTTCGGCAACAAGCTGATCATGATGGATGAGGGAAGAATCATCCTCGAAGTCTCAGGAGAGGAGAAGAAGAACCTCACCGTGCCTGACCTGATAAAGCGCTTCCGTGCAATCAGGAACAAGGACTTCGCCTCAGACGAGGAGCTTCTGACCGAAGCGGACTGACGCATATCATCGGACACGACACCTGACAAAGGCCGTCATCAGCCGCCTCCTCAATACAGGGAGGCGGCTCTTCTTCTGCCCCGCCCTCTCCGTTTTCCGCAGCGGCCTCCAGCTCTTTTGCCTCACTTGCGCCGCGGCTTGAGCATTCTGTCTCAGATAGTGCAAAATCTGAACGGTTTCACATGGTTTTCACAATCAGTCAACAGGGGTAATATTGCCCACATGAAAAGCATCGCACCGGCAGAGAGGATGTTCACCCCAGCCTATCTGCGCTCCCTCATCATCCCGCTGTTCTTTGAACAGATACTGACAATCACGATCGGCATGGCCGATACGATCATGGTCGCGGCAGTCGGCGAGGCCTCCGTCAGCGGAATCTCGCTTGTGGACAGTATCTCGAATCTCTTCATCCAGCTCTTCAGCGCCTTCGCGACCGGCGGAGCCGTAGTGGCCTCACAGTACATGGGCCGGAGGGACAGGATCAGCGCAAGCCGGGCAGCCAAGCAACTGGTATACATAACCATACTCTTCTCCGGAGCGATCAGTCTGGTCTGTCTGGCAGGAAACAGGCACCTGCTCAGGCTGGTCTTCGGATCGATCGAGGCCGGTGTCATGACGGCGGCCGAGAACTATTTCATCTTCATCGTGCTCTCCTATCCCTTCCTGGCGCTGTGTAACAGCTGCAACGCGCTGTGCCGGAGCATGGGTAAAAGCCGGATCACGATGACAGTATCGCTGGTGATGAACGTCATCAACATCGGCGGAAACGCCATCCTGATCTACATTGCCGGTCTGGGTACGGCAGGTGCGGGCATAGCCTCGCTGGCAAGCCGCATCGTTGGCGCCCTGATAATGCTGACCGTAGTCTGCAACAGGAAGCTTGATATCCACATCGAGCGCCTCTTCAAGTTCGAGTGGAACTGGCCCATGATCAAGAAGATCCTGCGCATCGGACTGCCCAGCGGCGTGGAGAACAGCACCTTCCACATCGGAAAGATCCTGGTCCAGTCCCTGGTGTCAACCTTCGGAACACCGTCCATCGCAGCCAATGCCGTCATCAACAACATCTGCTCATTCGCGAATATCCCCGGCTCTGTGATCGGCATGGCGTCAATTACGGTCATCGGACAGTGCTGCGGCGCGAGGAAGTTCGACCAGGCGAAGTACTATGCCAGGATGCTCATGATACTGACCTATTCGCTGATGATTGTGACCTGTCTGGTCTTCTTCGTCATAGCAGAACCGGTCAGCGCGCTGTACAACCTCTCGGATGAGGCCATGGCGCTCTCTGTCAGATGCACGCGCATGCTGCTGATCCAGACGGCAATCTTCTGGCCTCTGTCCTTCACGCTGCCAAACTACCTCAGGGCGGCAGGAGATGCACGCTACACGATGACGGTGGCCATGCTCAGCATGTGGATATGCCGTGTCATGGTCTCCTACCTCTTCGCGTACCTCGGTCTGGGCCTCTACGGCACAAGCTGGGCCATGGTCATCGACTGGTATGTCAGAATCATCTTCTTCTCATACCGCTGGCTCAAGGGCGGCTGGAAGACAAAGACTGTCATCTGAGACTGACGCGCCGTCCTCCCTCAAGCCGGCTCTCCTCTGCCGCGAAACACATCAGGTGGCTCTCGAGCGACACTTCGAGGCCGCTTGTCGTCTCCTGGCTGATGAAGTCCAGCATGAGCTGTCCGTCCCCTCCTCCGTGCCCGCTTCCGTTGTCGCTGACGTTTATCACTTCATCATCGTTGTCAAAGCGTCTGAGCAGGATCCTTCCGTCCAGCATGTCGCCCTGAATCTCGCCTTCGGTTCCGAAGATCCGGATTGTCCTGTGGTTTTCCCTGGAGAAGGCTGTCATGGTGAAGGTGGCCTCCACCCCGCCCTCGAATGAGAGCATCACGCACTGGTGGTCAACGACAGTGTTGTCACAGTGATATACGCAGCGGCCATAGGGCCCACTGCGCAGCGCATCCGTCACGGCCTGCGGGCTGTAACTGTCGCAGATGACCTCAGTCGGCCAGGTCGGAAGGGGGTTTGCCAGGATTCCGGACCTTTTGTCGCTCATGTAAATCTTCTCACAGTCAAAGGGACAGCGGTCCCTGGCCGCACAGCCGTCAAGACAGCGCATGGCAGCCCCCTCAGGCGCATTGTCCGGCCGGAACCACAGCAGACTTCCGGTCGAGGAGACCGCAGTGCAGGGACGGCCCACCAGATAGCGTATGATGTCCATGTCGTGGCATGACTTCTGCAGCAGCATCGGACTGGTCTCGTCTTCCCTTCTCCAGTTTCCGCGGACGAAGGAATGCGCCATGTGGAAATAGCCCACTCCCTCGACGGCGTCCAGATTGACAAGACGGCCTATCCTGCCGCTGTCAATGAGTGCCTTCAGCGTGCGGTAGAATGGCGTATAGCGCAGGACATGACAGACAGTGATCTCGCAGGAAGCTGCCTGAGCCGCCTCAAGCAGCCGGAGGCAGTCATCCTTTGACGGGCTGACAGGTTTTTCCATCAGGATCCTCCTGTAGCCGGCCTCAATCGCCTTCAGCGCCTGCGGCACATGATCACGGTCCTGGGTCGCGATGATCAGCGCGTCGGAAAGCACGCCCTGTGAGAGCAGCTCGTCTGCGCAGCTGAAGCACATGGACTCATCAACGCCATACTCCTCAACCGCCCTTTTCAGCCGCTCAGGCCTGGGATCCGCCACAGCGACAGTCTTCATGAGCCGTGGATGCGTTTTCTGGAAGGCCATGTAGGAATCCATTCCCCGCGAGCCAAGTCCGACAACAGAAAAAGTCATAATACCCTCCCTGAAAATCAGAGGGGAGCCGGCTGCGGCTCCTCCTCATCACTCCTCGTCCTGATCGTCCCTTCTGCGGCTTCTTGCGAAGCTGTCATAACCGTAGGGCTTCACAGCACCTTTCTTCCTGCGGTCCCGGTCATAAGAGTGACTCTGTGCCCTGGAACGCGGTCTGTCATTCTGTCCCATGCTGCCGTGCTCGTGGTATGGCCTCTCCTCATCGCGTCTCGGCAATGGCCTCCTGTCATCCTCACGGCGGCGGGGCCTCGCGTCATCCCTGCTGTACGAGGGCTTCCTGTCATCGTCGCGGTAGCGCGGCCTCTCATCACGGCCGTAGCGCGGCCTGTCATCATCCCGCCTGTAGGACGGCTTTCTGTCATCATCGCGGTAACGCGGCCTCTCATCACGGCCGTAGCGCGGTCTGTCATCATCCCGCCTGTAGGACGACTTCCTGTCATCGTCGCGGTAGCGCGGTCTCTCATCACGGCCATAGCGCGGCCTGCTGTCCTCACGTCTGAAGGACTCTCTCCTGCCGCCTTCACGGTAGCGGGGCCGCTCATCCCTTCCGGCGCCCCTCGCGCTCCTGTCCTCGCGGACAGTCTCCTCACTGTCATAGGAGGAAACCAGGCGCTCGAAATCCTGGTCTTCGACTCTCTTCACTCTCTCACCTCTTCCTGTCGGGGCATTGAATACGGCCAGTCTTTCCATTACCCATACTCTGCTGATCCCCCCTCTGTGCCTTGAGAAGCCCACAGGGGCCAGGTCCTGGCCGGTTTCCACAATTCTGAAGGCCTTCTTGACTCTGGCCTTGTCTAGGGCGAAGGTACTGGAATTGCATGAAAAGATCAAGATGGCGTGATCGCTCATGATGCGGGAGAGCATGGCCAGCCAGTCCATGTAATCCTTCTTCACATCAAAAGGTCTCTCCATCCTGTGCGAGTTCGAGAAACTCGGAGGATCGAAGATGATGATATCCCATCTGCCTCCCCTCTCAACCTCAGCGCGGACAAAGGGAAGACAGTCCGAGACAACGACATTGTAGCGCTGGCTGTCAGCAAAGCCGTTGGCTTCCAGGTTGCGCCTGCAGATGTCACTGTAGGTGTTGGACATGTCAACGCTCGTGACGCAGGCCGCACCTCCTGCGGCGGCATAGACTGAGAAAGAGCCTGTATAGGAGAAGAGATTGAGCACCCTCATGTCGGCGCTTATTGTCCTCACATACTCCCTGACAAGGGCCTGATCCAGGAAAAGGCCGGTGTCGATGTGGCTAGTCAGGTCTACGATGAAGTCCAGGCCGTGCTCTCTCACCGTGAGTTCCGTCTTCTCCTGACTCAGGAGAGTGTGCTGCTCCAGCCCCTCCCTCTTGCGCCTGAGCTGGTAGACGATCATGTCGCGCTCCACATAGACCATGCGGTTCACCAGATCGATCACGGCCTCACGGTCCTCATCAGAGAGTCCTCCGTCCGCATAGTCGACGATCTTTGCCCATCTGCCGAAGAGCTCGACAGTCACGGGCAGCTCCGCCAGGTTGCGGTCGTATATCCTCACGGCACTGCTGTCAGTGGCCTTCATCCAGCGTCTTCCCTCAAGGGCGCCGGCCTTGACCAGCCTGACAAAGTCCTTCTTAACATATTCCTTAATCATAGCGCGGATGATTGTTCCACAAATCCTGTTTTCTGTTAAGGTGCTTTGAGCTATACTTCGTACACATGGAAAGCAGAGAAGCACAGGAGTTCACCCGGAATCTGGAGGACCGGCTCGGCCGGCGCATCGTCTGGAGGACCTTCGCGACCTGGTACGGATCGAATGAGGGGATTGTCAGAGAATATGGAGTGTATCTGTGCACGCTTGACGACGGGAGCATTTATCTGGAGGACTTCGAGCGGCTGCCTCAGATTCTGGGCTACCAGATCAGGAGCCGCAACACTCCGAAGTATGAGAAGTATTCGCTCCTCCTGCCTCCAGGATCGGTCAGGTCAGTGAGCCGCGTCGTGAAAAAGCAGGCCGCAGCCAGCTGTCTTGCAGCCTCACGCATCCCGCTTGCCAGTGCGGGCAGACTCGCTACAGCCCTCTTTCCAATTGTTACACAGCTTGAGACAGAGGACGGACGCTGCCTCTATTTTGAACTCATAGACCACAAGGCCTTCATGAGGGCCATCGGAGGAGACAATTGACTGCATTCAAGGCTTATGACATCAGAGGAGTCTACAACAGGGACTTCAACAGGGAAACCGTATACCGGATCGGCTACTTCCTTCCCCGCCTTCTGGAGTGCGACCACGTGCTGGTCGGACGTGATGTGAGACTGTCAAGCGATGAGATATTCCAGGCCCTGTGCGAGGGAATAACTGACGCCGGGGCAGATGTCTGGAACCTGGGCCTGTGCACCACGCCGATGGTCTACTATGCGACCCGCTACTATGATGCACCTGCCTCAGTCCAGATCACGGCGAGCCACAACCCGCCTGAGTACAACGGACTGAAGATCAGCAGGAAGGATGCCCTGCCGGTCGGAGGAGAGACAGGACTGAAGGAGCTGGAGGCCATGGTCTGTGACGGAGAGCAGGCGGTGCCCGGCAGAAAGGGCTCTGTCCTGGACTACACGCAGATAAGGGACATATACATCAGCTACCAGAAAGGTTTTGTACCGGACCTCACCGGTCTGAGAGTGACAATCGACAACTCAAACGGCATGGCCAATGTCGTCATCAAGGATATCCTGGCCTCATCAGGCGCAGTGATCCGCTATCTCAATGACACGCTTGACGGATCCTTCCCCGCCCACGAGCCCAACCCGCTGGAAGTGAAGAACTGCGCCCAGCTCATGGAGGCGGTGAAAGAGGACGGAAGCGATGTGGGAGTGATCTACGACGGGGACGCCGACCGCGTCATGTTCACGGATGAGAAGGGAGCCTTCATCCAGCCGGACTACATCACTGCCCTCATAGGATATTACTACTGGAAGAAAGGCGAAACCGGAGCGGCGCTGCAGGACATCAGGACCAGCAGGTCCACGACAGAATACCTGGAGAAACTCGGCTTCAATGTCACGACCTGGAAGGTGGGACATGCCTTCGCGAAACTCAAGATACGTGAGATCGGCGGCATCTTTGGCGGAGAGCTTGCAGGGCACTATTACTTCCGCGACTTCGGAAACTGCGACTCGGGCGTTCTGGCCTCCCTCATAGTGCTGTCTGTCGTCAGCAGCCTGAAAAAGGAAGGCATCCCGCTCTCACAGTTCATGAGCGGCATCATCACATACGCAAACAGCGGAGAGGTCAACTTCCGCCTCGATCAGAAGGATGAGGCGATCAGTGCCCTGTGCGAGCGCTTCATCGGCAATGACAGCCCCGTCAGGGTCATGGACTTCGACGGACGGCGCATAGAATTCCCTGACTGGTGGTTCAATGTGCGCAAAAGCAACACCGAACCCTATCTCAGGATAGTATGCGAAGCACAAAATAGTGTATTATTAAAGGAGAAGATGGACGAGATCAGGTCAATCATCGCCCGCTTCCACTAAAGGAGAAGAAGATGTCAACGACCTGCAGCACGAGGCTGCAGGCATGAGGAGGAGACTCCGGATGCCTGACATTGACTAGCCACAGTGATGAGGCTCAAGCCTCTGAACTACGTTGGTCGGGAATATATAGGCACCAGTGGATGTAGCTCTAGTCCACTG
>CALXOO010000015.1 GCA_944390045.1 uncultured Spirochaetales bacterium
CGACTCATGACAGTTGCATTTGCCTTTACAAAGTTGCATTTACTCGGTAAGGGTTGCTTTTAACTTTTCAATCGACCGCTGATTATTTTACGTTCTCTTGACGGAAGCAGTTCACGAAACCTTTGCAATTATCATGTTCCATGATGTATTCTTTGTGCTAGAATTTCAACCAATTTCCAAATGGAGGTAATTGTCATGAAAAATGGTTTGAAGGTACTTGTTATGGCATTTGCGGTCATTGCGCTGCTTGCCGGATGTTCAACAAGTGAAGTCGTTGAGACCGTACCCGAGATTGTCGTTCCCGCGCCCGCTCCCGTAGTTGAGGCTCCGGCACCGGCTCCCGTAGTCGAAGAGGCCGCTCCTGTCCAGGAGTCTGCCGCAGTCGAGCCGATCACAGGCACTCTCTCATACGCAGGCTACACAGTCTCCTACAGCGCTGTTCCCGGAAAGGCTGAAGTCACCTATCCCAGCTTCATCACCGACGAGGAGATCTCAGCATTCTTCGCTTATACATATTCAAATAATGCACAGTGGCTCGAGGGCGTCTACTTCGAGGTCACAGCACCCGGACAGATGGTCATCACTTTCCCTGAGAGCGTGACTGTCGCTGATGCCACTGCTGTTGTCAACCTGATGCTCGCTGATCTGAACACCTTCCTGGCCGAGTATCTCGCCTGAGGTCCCGTGCCGTGTTGCCCGGGGAGGGGACATGATGTCTCGCCCCGGGTGAAATTTCAACAAAATCTTCATTCTGACCCCCGAATTTAGTTACCTCCTGCATTCTTGCGTGTTATCATTCACATACGATGTTTTGCCGCTGGCGGACATCACTCGATGAAAAACATTCAGGAGGATACAAGTGAAGCATTTTACCAAGCCGCTTTCCGTCGTCCTTTTGGCCATGATGCTGGTCCTGTCCCTGGCAGGATGCCAGACCAGTGAGCCTGTGGACACTGTTCCGGAAATTGTAGTCCCGGCTCCAGCAGCGGAGACTGATGCGCCCGCAGCGGAGACGGTTGCCGATACCAGTGCACCAGCCGTTGATACAGCCGCACAGACAGCTGCTCCGGAACCTGCTCCGGCTGCACAGCCCGTGACTGAGGCTGCCCCGCAGGTCGTGAGACAGACGGGTTCCCTTTCTTTCTTCGGCTACACCCTGACATATGACGCCGTTCCCGGCAGGGCTGATGTGAGCTACCCGGCATTCATCACTGACGAAGAGGTCGATGCTTTCTTCGCCTTTGCTTTCCCGCGTCACTCTGATCTGCTTTCCGGTGTCTATTATGAGATCACAGGTCCCGGCCAGATGGTCATCACATTCCCGGAGAACGTGACGGTCGCAGATGCAACTGCCGTGGTCAATGTGCTTGCTGTTGATCTGCAGGATTTCATCCAGCAGTATCTTGCCACTGACAGCCCTGTTGAGGTTGTCGTGACTCAGGACGAGCCTGTCGTAGAAGCTCCTGCCGCTGAAGATGTCAGTGCGGAACAGCCGGAAGTATTTCCTTTCGGTGTGACGGAAATCGTCAAGGCCGACGGAGATGACACATTCAGCCTCTATGTCGTCCATACGAATGATGTCCACGGAAGAATTGTTGAGGGAGAGGATGGCTCAGCAGGATATGCGAAGCTCTCAACTCTGCTCAAGATGGGACGCTCAGTGACGGACAACATCCTTGTGCTTGACGCAGGTGATGTCCTGCACGGAACAAATCTCGCCAACGTATTCGAGGGTGAGTCAGTCGGAGTGCTTCTCTCAATGCTTGGATATGATGCAGTCGCGCCGGGTAACCATGACTTCAACTATGGCAGCGACCGCCTTGTTGAACTGGCAGGTCTGAGCGAGCAGATTGGCGGACCCAAGGTGCTTGCCGCCAACATCCTGGATGGAAACGGAAACCTTGTCTTCCAGCCTTATCAGGTGTATGACTACAACGGATTCGATGTCGTCGTGATCGGACTGTCAACACCGGATACAAAGACCAAGAGCCACCCGAGGAACACTGAAGGTCTGACTTTCTGGGATGACTCCTATGTCCAGTACGCACAGAGCGCGATCGACCTTGCCCACGAGATCGGTGATTATGTGATAGTCCTTGGCCATATCGGTCTTGATGCCGACGGGTCAAGCGGAATCACAAGCGACTGGATCTGCTCCAACCTCAACGGAATCGACCTCTTCGTCGATGGACACAGCCACACTGTCCTTGAGAACGGCATGGAGGTCAATGGCACACTCATTGTCTCAACAGGCCAGTATCTCAACAATGTCGGTCTTGTCGAGATCAGTGTCGTAGATGGTGTCGCCCAGGGTGAGAATGCGATGCTCATCCCTGCCAGCGAGATCATTGATCCTTCGACCAGTGCACTTGCCAAGAGCCTTGGCATCACATATGTTGCAGATGATCCTCAGGTAACGGCATACATTGACCAGCTCAATGCTGACCTTGAGGCCAGGTTCAGCCAGGTCGTAGCCAATGTGCCAGTTGATCTTGACGGCGAGAGAGCGCATGTCAGGACCCGTGTGACTAACATGTCCAGGCTGATCTGCGAGGCTATGACAGCTGAGACAGGCGCTGATTTCACGATCATCAACGGCGGAGGCATCAGGGCTTCCATCGCAGCTGGTCCCGTGACACTGGGAGACATCAACAATGTCCTGCCGTTCACGAATACAGTGACTGTCTGTGAGATCACAGGCGCCCAGGTCCTTGAGGCCCTTGAGTACGGATACTCGATGGCACCGGAGTCCAATGCGGCATTCAGCCAGAGTGACCTCAGAGTCGTTTACAGCAGGTTTGCTGAGCCCGGTGAGAGAATCCGCCGTGTGCTGCTTCCCGATGGAACTCCTCTCGAAGCAGATGCCACATACACTGTTGCCACGAATGACTTCATGGCGGCTGGCGGAGACGGCTACACGATGTTCGGCCGTGTTGTCCAGGAAGGACGCCAGCTGAACGAGGTCTTCGCTGACTATCTTGCCAGGATTTATCCTGCAAACTGATGTCCTGAAGACAGCAGTAAGTGCCCCCGTGTAAAAAGCGGGGGCATTAATTTCTTTCTGTTAATGAACTTGCAGTTTGAATTAAGAAATTGACGCAAACCAATTGACCAAAAGGGCGCTTTATCCTAATATCTAGAACGTTGCGATAAGCATTCCCCTTTAGCTCAGTCGGTAGAGCAGCGGACTGTTAATCCGCCTGTCGCAAGTTCAAATCTTGCAGGGGGAGCTTCCAGGGATCCGGTTGTCCGGATCCCTTTTTTTGTGGATATTGCACAAAAGTGTTGGAAAACAGAAGCAGACAAGTATCAGTACAGAGAAAAGCATAAGAGTTGGGATAGAACAATAAAGGCGCTAAATCCTAAGATGAAGTTACCACACTAACATCAGGAGAAGCGCCTAAGTGGACTATAGCAGAAGTATCCTTCATTTGCCACAGTGTGAGCCGACCGGACATGAAATTGAGGTCATCAGAAATGAGGGCAGAGGAATAACCCCAAAACAGCCTTTTTAGGCTGTTAAACTGCATGAAAAAAACAAACTCCCATACATCACAGGGAGTTTATTAAATAGTGGGCCCACCTGGATTTGAACCAGGGACCAACGGGTTATGAGTCCGCGGCTCTGACCGCTGAGCTATAGGCCCATAAAATCAACATGCAGGATTCTAGCCCAGATCAAGCGACTTGTGCAAGGCCCGATTCCCGCATGTCAGCTAATTCTGTTACTTGTTGACTCTTTCCAAGTATTCCTTTGTCTCTGTGTTGACACGGATCTTCTCACCCTGCTTGATGAAGATGGGGACCCTGACACGGAGTCCGGTCTCGGTTGTGACGTACTTTGTGGCACCCTGGACCGTGTCGCCCTTGACCGCTTCCTCAGCTTCAGCGACTGTGAACACGATCTTGGTGGGGATGATGATATCCAGAACCTGGTCCTCCCAGAATGTCGCCCTGTAGGTCTCTCCTTCCTTCATGAAGTACTGATAGTCGGGATAGCTGGCCATGGGGACCTCGAACTGCTCGAAGGTCTCGACATTCATGAAGGAGAAGTTTGTGCCGTCATTGAAAAGATACTGCACATCCCTGTCCTCTACTGTGATGTCCTCAGCGTTGTCCTGGCTCTTCATTGTCTCGGAAAGGACCTGGCCTGTTGAGGGGCTCTTCAGCTTGAGCCTTACGAAGGCGGAACCCTTGCCGGGGTTGACGAACTCCCTCTCGATGCAGACGAAGGGCTGACCTTTGATAAGAAGGGCTGTACCCTTGTCTATCTGACCTGCTTTGATCATTTTTGTACCTCTATCTTGTTATTGTTTAGCGATTTGACCAGAAGAATGATATAGCAAAGGCAGGGGGAAAGTAAAGAATAGGTCAATATTTTACGTAAGCCCTTGCCTGTTAATAAGTTATTCCTTCAGAAGCCTGTCGAACGGGAAGAGCAGCACTTCCCTTATGTCCCTTTTGCCGGACAGGCACATCAGGAGCCTGTCAAGCCCGATCGCCACTCCTGAGGATGAAGGAATCTCCAGTGATGGAAAGCGGGGTGAAATGTCTGGTATGGGGAGGCCGCTGTCAGATCTCTGTGCCACAAGACGGGCATATTCCCTTTCATAATATGTCTCCGTCACACCCGGGTCCGTCTCTTCTCTGTAGCAGTTGGCCACTTCCATTCCCATTATGTACATTTCCCAGCGGCTGCGGTATGGTCTGCCGTCCTGTTTTGCGGCAAGGCAGTCAATCTGGTAAGGGTAGTCCGTGAGCACTACGATCCTGTCTTCCGGAAGCTGTGGCTCCACATAGGTGATGAATATCCGGTTGAAGATATCATCCCAGGCCTCATCCTGCTCAGGCTCCTGGCCGAGCTCAATGGCGCGTTCCCTCAGCAGCTTCCTGTCCTGGTACTGTTCCAGGTCAGTGTGTGCGTACATGATCATGGCCTCATTCACGCTCATTATGATGAAGTCCTTTCTGAAACAGTCCGGACTTGAATCAGAGGCAAGAGCCTTCAGAAGCTCCTGTGTAAGTCCGATTGAGTCCTTCTCATCATAACCGACAGTGTAGTACTCAAGCATTGAGAATTCAGGGTTGTGGATGCTTCCCAGCTGCTCACTGTTTCTGAAGCACTGACTGATCTGATAGATACTGCCGCTACCGCCTGCCAGGGCCTCCTTCATGAATATTTCTGGTGAAGGGATCAGATAGAAATCCCGGCTTGCGACGAACTCGTTTATGAAACGTGTCTCGAAGTTCTGAATCGTGGGTTCCGGAATCAGTGTCGGACTCAGTGTAGGCGTGAAGACTTCAAGATAGTCTCTGGAGTCGAAGAAGTCCCTGATGGCACGATACATGCGGCTCCTGTCTTTCTGGCTTTGAAAGTTGAACATATGCCACATGATATTGTTCTTTTGCCTCTTTTGCCTATATACTTCTTGGCGAATAAAATGTTCGACTATACGACAGATATCCCCATTTACGCCCTGGCAACGGCCCGTGCTCCAAGTGCCCTGGCGGTGACAAGAACAAGCGGAAAAAACAGCATCACCCTTCTGTCAAAGGCCTTTTCCTCTCCCGGCAGGCTTATTGCTGCGGCGGACAAGAGTCTGTTGCATGGCTATCTCAGGGATGATGACGGCAGTGATATAGATGAGGTGGTCCTTGCTGTCTACCGCGAGGGCAGCGGCTACACGGGCGAGGAGGCCGTCGAAATCAGCACTCACGGCTCGCTGGCTGTGATTGACCGTCTTTCACGCAGGCTTGAGGAGCTGGGTTTCAGACCAGCCAGCAAAGGGGAGTTCACCTTCCGGGCCTTCATGCATGGCAGAATGGACCTGACCCAGGCAGAGGCCGTGGAGGAGATAGTAAACTCCAAGTGTGAAAGTGCACAGGAGCGGGCCCTCGGACGTCTTGAGGGGCGGCTGAGGGGGCGGCTGGAGTCAATCAGGGCCAGCCTGCTTGATATCCTGGCATCAATTGAGGTCCAGCTGGACTACGCAGAGGATGAGATTCTGGAGGACTGGGTCTTTCCTGACGGGGAGATCTCATCGATCTGCGCGGAGCTCAGGCGCCTTGTTGAATCATACAGCGCGAGCCGCATTCAGCGTGATGGTGCCAAAGTGGTGCTGGCCGGACCGGCAAACGCGGGAAAGAGCTCGCTGTTCAACCATCTGGTCAAGGAGGAGAGGGCGATTGTGAGCCCTGTGGCCGGGACGACGCGTGATTACATCGAGGCCTGGATAGACCTGTCCGGCCTTCCTGTCCATCTGTATGACACCGCAGGCCTGAGAGAAAGCGGTGATGAGGTCGAGGGTGAGGGAATGCGCAGGAGCCGCGCCCTGATGGAGGATGCGGACCTCGTTGTCTATCTGACGGATCCCGATAACCCGGATGTCCCCGCGGACCTGGACACGGATCGTACCCTTGTCGTCTTTTCAAAGAGCGATATTGAGCACAGAGCCACTTCACTTTCTTTCTCTTCAGTCACGGGAGAGGGTATAGGAGAGCTTGTGAATGCGATCAGGCAGAGAATCGGATCAGTTCTGCTTCCGGGTGATGATATGGTCATCGACAGCAGACGTCAGAAGGAAGGTCTTGAGCGCTGTCTTGCATGTCTTGAGGCCGCACGCTCGAACCGCGGACAGAGTGCGGACATCATGGCCCTCTTCTTCCAGGGTGCGCTTGAGGAGCTGGCCCTGCTGACCGGGGAAGTGACAAATGAGGAACTTTTGGATACCCTCTTCTCCAAGTTCTGTTTAGGTAAGTGATGAGAGATTACGACTGCATTGTCATTGGAGGCGGACACGCCGGAATTGAAGCCTCCAGCGCCGCTGCCCGTACCGGGCTGAGCACCCTGCTGATAACACAGAGCCTTGATGCCATCGGCCGGCTGAGCTGCAATCCTGCAATCGGCGGTCTGGCCAAGGGCAATCTTGTGCGTGAGATTGACGCGCTTGGCGGAGTGATGGGCCAGCTGATTGATTCATCGATGATCCAGTACCGAATACTCAACCGCAGGCGCGGACCTGCTGTCCAGGCACCGCGGGCACAGGCTGACAAGTTCACCTATTCCAGAAACGCCAAGGAACTGCTTGAGCATACAAAGGGCCTTGATCTTTTCATGGATACAGTCACTGACCTGATTGAGGAGAACGGTTCTGTCATTGGCGTCGTCACGGAGCGCGGCTGGAGGATAAGCGCGCGGACAGTCGTCCTCACGACCGGTACTTTCATGAACGGCCGCATTTTCATCGGCGAGTGGGATGCTCCATGCGGCAGGCTCGGAGAAGGCGCCGCCATAGGACTTGGCGATAACCTGAGGCGTCTCGGTTTTGATGTGGGACGTCTTAAGACAGGCACTCCTGCCCGGGTCCTGCGCTCATCGCTCGACTTTGACGAGCTGGAAGTCCAGAAAGGTGATGAGGAGATGCTTCCTTTCAGCTTTGACTATGACTGCATCGACAGGCCTCAGCTGGACTGCTATATTACCTGGACGAATGAGGAGACTCACCGGATCATACGCGAGAACATGCACCGCTCTCCGCTCTACGGCGGCAAGATTGTCGGCAGGGGACCGCGCTACTGTCCGTCGATAGAGGACAAGGTCGTGCGCTTTCCCGACCGGGACCGGCATCAGATATTCGTCGAGCCTGAGGGAATTAACAGCGAGGAGATGTACCTGAACGGGCTTTCTTCCTCTCTTCCTGAGGAGGTTCAGCACAGATTCATCCGCACCCTGCCGGGGCTGAAACACTGTCAGATCATGCGTCCTGCCTATGCTGTCGAGTATGACTATCTCAATCCGATGGATCTTTATCCGACACTGGAATCGAAAAGACTGAGGAATCTGTATGTCGCCGGTCAGACGAATGGCACTTCCGGCTATGAGGAGGCAGCCTGTCAGGGACTTGTCGCTGGGCTTAATGCATCGCTCCGGGTCCGGGGAGAGGAGCCTCTTGTGCTGCGCCGTGATGAGGCCTACATCGGTGTGCTCATCGACGATCTGGTCACAAAGGGGACGAAGGAACCTTACAGGATGTTCACGAGCAGGGCGGAGTACAGGCTCTCGCTGAGACACGACAATGCCGATCTGCGCCTGACCAGGACCGGATACGAGAAGGGCCTTGCCGGAGAGGAGAAGCTCGCCAGACTTGAGGATAAGATCAGATCGATGAGCGACCTGAGACAGTCTCTTGCGGGAATAAAGGAGCGGGGCAAGAACGCTCTGCAGCTGCTCAAGGAGCCGGAAGTCACGATGGATGCTCTTGTCAGTGCGCATCCCTGTCTTTCCGGATACAGCCGCGCCGTGCGTGATGAGGTCGAACTGGATATCAAATACGAAGGCTATCTCAGACGACAGGATGAGGAGATAGCCTCTCTGCGGCGCCGTGAGGAGATGGCCATCCCTCCGGATTTCGACTATGACAGTCTTGCGGGTCTGTCCAGCGAAGGGCGTGAGAAACTGAAGCAGGTCCGGCCGCTGACCGTCGCACAGGCGGGGAGGATCTCAGGCCTCCGCGTCAGCGACACGGCCCTGCTCATGATGGCCGTGAAGGGGTTGAAATGAGTAATGAGCTGCTGATTGAGGGGCTTGAGAGGCTTGGACTGCCTGCCGGCAGTGCGGCTGCAGAGAGGCTTGGAACCTATATTGACGAGATTGAGATATTCAATCCTGCCTATCATCTCATTTCCTTCGACAGAAGAGAGGATCTGATCATCAGACATATCCTGGACTGTGCGGCGGGAGCCCTCATCATCCGGGACAGTCTTGGGCCTGACGGGGTTGTCGCTGACTTTGGAAGCGGAGCGGGACTTCCCGGCATTGTGCTTGCGGTTCTGCTTGACGACGTCCGCTTTGTGCTGGTTGAGAGAATGAAGAGACGCTGCGACTTCCTTGCCAATGCCGTCAATTTGTGCAACCTTTCCAATGTCAAGGTGTTGAATAAGGATATAAGGGAAATTGATGAGTCCTACGGACTTGTGACTTTCCGGGCATTCAGGCCCCTTGGGGAGATTATGGGGGCTGTCGACCGCCTGTTGGCCAGGAAAGGCAAGGTGTGCGCCTACAAGGGAATTGAGGAAAATGCCCTTGGGGAGCTGGCCGCACTGGACAGCTGGACCGGCTGTTACCATCAGCTTCATGTTCCCTTCCTTGATGCCAGCAGAGGCATGCTTGTGCTTGAAAGAAAAGGAGATCTCTCATGAGTGCCAAAGAAGAAAACACTGAATCGGTGAAAATCAGAGGAGGCCGGCTGTCACTGTGCACCGGAATCATACTGCTCCTGCTCGCCGCCGCCCTGGGCGCCTGGCAGTTTTACCAGCCGCCGCAGTTTGATCAGCTCAGGTCCCTGGTCGTACAGTACACATCATTCCTCAGCGGGACGCTTTCAACTGCCATCCTCACTCTCGTGCTTGCCATTGTCGTGCTGACAAGCCGGTCAGGCAGGCCTTTCAACTACATATATTTCCCATTTGCGATCGTCTTTTATTACACTGTGCTCTGTCTGGTGCATGTGGCCACAGGAAATGGTGAGCCCGGCATTCTGATGGACAGGATAGACAGCGCCAGGTCAGGTCTGATTGTAGTCCTGGCGATTCTGGAGGTCCTTGTCTTCCTGATTGTCGGGATCATAAACAAGAGTCTGAATGCTGTATACAGAAGGCATAAGGCCGCACGCATCGCACTGAAGGAACGCAGGAATGAGGCCCGCGCGGAAGCCGAGACGGCTGAGGCCAGGCCGTCAAGAGAAGAGCGCAAGCGGCTCAAGGCAGAGGCCAGGGCGGCAAAGGCCAGTAAGAATGAACAGCCAGAAGATAAGGACGTTGTCGTGAATGTCAACGCTTCAAGCAAGGCTTCTGTCACGCTGGATCCTGACTCTCCGCTGTCATTTCCGGAAACGATCAGGGTTCCTGAATTCGAGACCATCCCGCATACAAAGGAACACGTTATTGCCTCCGCAGGTGAGGAGAAGAAGGTCCAGGAGCATATTTATGTTCCCAGCGGCAATGTCGTGAGCATGTCTGTGCTTGAGAACAGCGCCAGGAACATAGAGCGGAAGATGGAGGAGGAGAAGGCCAGGACGGCCAAAGCCTCCGGCAAGCACAGTTTCCGCAAGGGTGGAATGCTGGAAAGTGCCATAGAGGCGACGACCAATCAGCCGCAGCAGGACCAGAGGACCGTCAACAGCAGCCCGATCATAGGCTACACGGACAGGAGGAAGACGGCTCCGGCCCCGTCCAGTGCCTCTTTCGCTCCTTCAAACCTTTCCCCCAGCCATCCACGCTACAAGCTTTTCGAGTCGCTCAAGAGAAAGAATGACGAGGCCCATGCCCAGAGCATGCAGAGTACGGATGTGACTCACTTCCCGTCAAGGACATTCACGCCTGGAGATGAGCCTGCAGCGCAGGAGGAGAATACTCCTGTGATCAGCCTCAAGGAGACTCCTGCCGGACAGACAGTGCCTTCGCAAAGTCCTTCCGTTCCAGAGCCTCCTGCTGCAAAGCCGGTCAGACAGTCAACTGTTTCGACAAGGTCTGCACATGCTGCCGGCAAGCCGGCTGCTGATGCGGCGGAAGCTCCAGCCCCCGTGCAGGAGGAACCCCAGGTCCATCCACGGAGCGAAGTCAAGCCTGCTGTTGAAGCGGTAAAGCCTGCCGCTGATGAGTTCATCGGCCAGGAGGAAAGTATAATGGATGAGGATGATGCCGCCCCGAATGACAGTCAGATCGAGTTCAAGGTCGGGGTAAGCGGACTAACGAGCAACAACGCGGGAGAGAGTGCCATCATCAAGAGGCAGAGAAGAAGCTACACTCCGCCAAGCCCTGATTTCCTCAAGGACTTCCCCCAGACAAGCTATGAAGTGGGAGAGACCGAACATGCTGTCGGAAACCTGATCGCCTCAGTCATGCATGACTTCAAGGTGGAGGTGGAGCTTGCCGACATCGTCAAGGGACCCACTGTCACTCTGTATGAGTATACACTTGCACCCGGTGTCCTGGTCAGCAAGGTCGAGAACCTAGAGAAGAACATTGCCATGAGGATAGGCGGGCAGAAGATCCGAATTCTGGCCCCGGTGCCAGGAAAGAGCGCAGTAGGCATCGAGGTCCCAAACGCCGTGAGGGCCACAGTCGGGTTCAAGGAGATGCTCAAGCCGCTTGAGGACAGTCATCTGGCCGTTCCGATGATCCTCGGGCGTGATATCACCGGATCTCCGCGGCTGCTGGATGTGGCCAAGTGTCCGCATCTGCTTATAGCTGGTACGACCGGAAGCGGAAAGAGCGTGTGCATTAACGGACTCGTCGCCTCAATCCTCTATACGAAGAGCCCCAAGGAAGTCAGACTGATCATGGTCGATCCCAAGGTCGTCGAGCTCAATGTCTACAATGGAATACCGCATCTGCTGACTCCTGTCATAACGGAGCCAAAGCGCGTGCTCAAGATGCTGAGCTGGCTGGTTGAGGAGATGGAGAGACGCTATAAGGTCTTCAGTCAGCTTGGCGTCAGGAACATCGAGAACTTCAACAGCCGCATACGTGAATTCGGCTACGCGACGGAGAAAATGCCTTATATCGTGCTGATCATGGATGAGTTCGCTGACCTCATGACTGTCATAGGAAAGGATATCGAGGACTATGTGCGCCGTCTGATGGCAAAGGCCCGTGCTGCCGGAATCCATGTGGTCATGGCAACCCAGCGCCCCAGTGCGGAAGTCGTCACTGGAACGATCAAGAACAATATCCCGACCCGCATTGCCTTCACCGCAAGCAGTGCGATGAACAGCCGCATCATTCTTGACGAGAGCGGTGCCGAGAACCTGCTGGGCAAGGGCGACATGCTTCTTTCCAGCCAGTCCAGTACCATGCTGACCCGTATTCAGGGAGCCTTCCTGTCCGAAGATGAGGTCGACAGGATTGTCAGCTATGTCAAGACTCAGGGCGAACCGGATTACCTTGATGAGTCAATCTTCGAGGATGAGCCGGAGCCGGAGCCCGCGGACAGTGCCGATGAGGACTTTGAAGGCAGCGATGCGGATCTCTACGAAAAGGCCAAGCAGATCTGCTTTGAGCGCAAGGGCGCCTCTGCAAGCTATCTCCAGCGCCGTCTTTCAATCGGCTACAACAGGGCCGCGCGTCTGGTTGAGCAAATGGAAGAGGAGGGCATTGTCGGGCCTGCAAACGGCTCGAAGCCCCGTGAGATACTCCGCTACGAATGAGCTGGCAGGGTCATGCTGTTACAGGCATGGCCCTTTTGCCGTCTTTCTAAGAATCGGGAAATCCATTATCATGTTGCATTGCAATGTCTAGACACGCAATTGAGAATGGCAGTCTCATTCCTGAGACGGAGGCCAGGGTACCAGTCACACTTAGGGAAGTCCAGTCAAATTTCTCTGTCTACGAGGCTCTGAGGGTTGTCCGCCGCCACATCGTGCACCTGGATGACCATCTGGCGAGGCTGGAGTATTCCGCCTCACAGATCGGGCTTGTCCTGCCGCACTGCCCGTGGCAGGAATGGATTGACAGGCTGATCGAGGCTGACGGCCTGGTCGACGCCACCATGCGCATTCTGGTATACGGCGGCCCCACTCCAATGGTCTTCATCACCTGGCAGGAGCTTCTGTCCTATCCGGATGATTATTACAGGAAGGGAGTGGCTGTCACCACATACCATGGTGAGCGCTTTCTTCCGACCTGCAAGACAAGCAATCTCCTGCTGAGCTATCTTGCGCTGGAGGATGCTCACCGCAGGAACGCCTTTGAGGCCCTGCTGGTGGACAGAAACGGAAAGGTCCTGGAGGGCACCAGGAGCAACTTCTACATGCTGGATGGCAGGAAGCTCCTCACCGCTCCTGATGAGCTGGTGCTGGGAGGCGTCACCAGGATATCTGTCCTGAGAGCGGCCCGGGAGCTCGGCTATGAGGTGGTCAAGGAGGCTCCGTCCCTTGACGACCTGTCAAAGGGCATGACGATGTTCATCAGCTCGACCAGCATGGCGGCGATGCCTGTATCGAATGTGGACGGAAGGACTGCTGAGTGTGATATCGAAGCCGTGCTCTCATTCACACGCCTTGTCCGGCAATGGGAATGCGACTGAACCCGTGTTAGACTTCAAATACTATATCAAAGGAGAGGATTGATTATGAAATTCTCCGCACTAGGCTTGAATGAAGCCACAATGAAGGGCCTTGCCGACGCCCGTTTCACTGACTGCACTCCTGTTCAGGAGCTTGTGCTGCCTTATTCTCTGGCAGGCAAGGATGTCATGGTCCAGTCAAAGACCGGCAGCGGAAAGACCGCGGTATATCTCTTGACCATCATTGAGAAGTACATGAAGGCCTATCTGTCAAGGACGAACCTGCCTGTAGCACTGGTCGTGGCACCGACACGCGAGCTGGCTCTCCAGATAGAGGAGGATGCCGTTGCGCTGGCAAAGCATGTGCCGTCTTTCAGAGTGGGCTGCTTCTACGGCGGGGTGGGCTATGGAGCCCAGAGCGAGGAGCTCAAGGAGGGGCTGAGTCTCTATGTCGGGACTCCTGGCCGTCTGATCGACTTCGCCTCATCTCACAAGATTGACTTCCGCGTTTTCAACACAGTCGTGCTTGACGAGGCGGACAGGATGTTCGACATGGGCTTCTACCCAGATGTCCAGAAAATGTTCTCGATGATGGTTGCTCCGGCCGAGCGTCAGACCATCATCCTCTCAGCCACGCTCTCAACCAAGGTGAGGAACCTGGCCTGGGATTATATGAACGAGCCGCTTGAGCTGGAGAGCCAGCCGGAGGAGATCACTGTAGACAAGATCAAGCAGGAACTCTTTCATGTGACGCGCGATGAGGAGTTCGGCCTCCTGCTGCAGTTGCTGAAGAAGCTTGATCCGAAAAGCTGTCTAATTTTCACGAATACTAAGGACAGGGCTGTTGAGGTCTCTGAGAGGCTGAAGCTCAATGGCTACAAGAGTGCGTACCTCATGGGAGACATGAAGCAGAGCGACCGTCTGAAGGCCCTTGACAGGCTGAAGGAGGGTAAGCTCACAATCCTTGTCGCCACAGACATCGCCGCAAGAGGTCTGCAGATAGATGACCTGGAGCTTGTCGTGAACTATGACCTTCCTGAGGACTATGAGAACTACGTCCACCGTATCGGAAGGACGGCAAGGGCCGGCAAGGACGGACGCGCTGTCTCATTCGCCAGCGAGGAGTATGTATACTCGCTTGAGGCGATTGAGGAGTACATCCACATGAAGATCCCAGTATGCTGGCCCGATGAATATGGCCTTGAGGAGGTTGAGGACAAGAGTGCCGAGTATGTCTCAAGGCTGCGTGCCGCCAGAAGGCGCGAGAAGGCCGGTTCCAGGAGGCCCTCAGATCGCAGGGGCGGAGCCGGAAGGGATGCCGGAAGAAGAACCAGATCCCAGAAAAAGCCTGCTTCAAGGAATGACAGGGCCCAGAAAGAGAAAAAGCTTTCAGATGAGGACTACAGCAAGCTTGCCGGAATGAGCTTCGAGGACCGCGTTAAATTCTACAAGGGCGAATTCGCCGCACAGCCCGGAAAGGGCAGCCAGAAATCAGCTTCCCAGAAGAAGGACGGTGCCGGTCCGGGGCAGAATGCCGC
The DNA here is from genome assembly GCA_944390045.1 of uncultured Spirochaetales bacterium. Taxonomy (GTDB): domain Bacteria; phylum Spirochaetota; class Spirochaetia; order Sphaerochaetales; family Sphaerochaetaceae; genus Bullifex. Next base: position 14,602 of record CALXOO010000015.1, read on the forward strand.
ACGGAGGAAGGGGCAGAGTCAGGCAAATGCCGCAGGAAAGTCCGGCGTCCAGAAGCGTCCCAGAGCTGAAGAGCAGAAGAAGACTCCGGCAGAGGTTCAGAGAAAAGGACAGCCCAAGGCTCCGGTGGCGACGGTGTCAAGCACGCCGAAGCATGTCTCCACACAGCCGGAGAAGAAGAGGGGCTTCTGGTCCAAGGTCGTTGGAATCTTCAGAGGCGGAGACAAGTAAATGGAGCTTTTCAGAAGGTTCTTCTCATACTACAGACCTCACATGAACCTCTTTGTCCTGGACATGGTGGTCGCCATCCTCTCATCGCTTCTGTCCGTGCTGTTTCCGCTGCTGACGAACTATCTGCTGGACGGGCCGGTCGCGGACGGGAACATCAGGCTGATGCTGATCGTCTTTGCCGTCATGCTGGCCGTCTACATCTTCCAGGCATTCAGCACATACATCCGTGTGCGTTGGGGTCACATCCTGGGAGTGCGCATCGAGAATGAGATGAGACAGGATCTGTTCAATCATCTTCAGGATCTTTCGTTCTCCTATTTTGACAGGACGAAGACCGGAACGATCATGAGCAGGATCACAAACGACCTGTTCCAGATCGCAGAGATCGCTCATCACGGGCCTGAGGACTTCATCATCAGCATCCTGACGATAGTTCTGGCCTATTTCTTCATGTTCAGCGTATCCCTGCCACTGGCTCTGATCTCGCTGATTCCGCTTCCTGTCATGCTGTTCTACGGTATTGTCTTCGGGCACAGGATGAAGGAGAAGAACCGTCTGGTCAGGAAGACGATAGCCGATGTCAATGTCGATGCGGAAAACTCGATCCAGGGAATCCGGGAGGTCAAGAGCTTTGCGCAGGAGGACTTCCAGGAACGGAAGTTCAGCCAGTCCAACACCAGGCTGAAGAACTCCCGCGAGCAGATGTACCGCCAGATGGCAAATTACCAGTCAGGCATCGGCTTCATGCGGGAACTGTACTACCTCATCACGGTTGCCGGAGGTGCCGCGCTGATTGCCTTCGGCATGGCGGATCTCACAACACTGGTCACATTCACTCTCTATGTATCCGTCGTCGTCTCGCCGATTGACCGCCTGATCAACTTCACGGAGCAGCTCCAGCAGGGGATTGCCTCTTTCGAGCGCTTTACGGAAGTCATGGACATTGAGCCTGAAATCAAGGATGCTCCTGATGCTGAGGATCTCAAGGTAAGAGAGGGGAGAATTGACTTCCAGGATGTCACATTCAGCTATGATGAGGGAGAGGGTCAGGTCCTGGGGCATCTTGATCTGAGCATCAAAGGCGGAGAGAATGTCGCTCTTGTTGGAGAGTCGGGCGCGGGAAAGACGACTATCGTATCCCTGTTGTCCCGCTTTTACGAAGTCAATGGCGGCCGCATTCTGATAGATGGCGTAGACATCACCAGGGTCACGCAGGCGTCATTGCACAAGTCGATCGGTTTTGTGCAGCAGAATGTTTTCCTCTTCGATGCCTCGATCCGTGAGAATCTGCGTTATGGCAAGAGCGATGCAAGCGATGAGGAGCTCTGGCAGGCCCTGAAGGCTGCCAGTCTGTACGACTTTGTCGCATCCCTTCCGGAGGGACTGGACACCCAGGTCGGAGAGAGGGGAACAAGACTTTCCGGAGGACAGCGTCAGCGGCTCTCGATCGCCCGCGTGTTCCTCAAGAATCCTCCAATAATAGTCTTCGATGAGGCGACAAGCAGTCTGGATACGGAGAGCGAGGCCCTGATACAGGAGGCCTTCCACCGTGTGGCAGAGGGCCGCACCGCCATAGTCATCGCCCACCGCCTGAGCACCATTGTGGACAGTGACCGCATTTTTGTGCTTGACAAGGGCTCGATCGTGGAGGAGGGTACTCATGAGGAGCTTATGGCCCGGGGAGGGCTGTACAGCAAGCTCTATTCCTATAAGAAGGACATAATCTGATGCTGAAGTTTCTGAGAATGCTTGTCGGCGCCATCTTCGTAGTTCCAGTACTGGTGGTGACATACATCTTCTATCCTGTGATTCTGCTGCTGAGGAAGGCCGGAGCCCGGACCTTTGCGGACAGTCTGATGTGGACTGTGCTGCGCTTCCTCGCCCGCTGGATAATGTTCTTTTTCGGTGCGAACATGCACATTGTCGGAAAGGAGAACATTCCTCAGGGCAGCGGAAAGTACTGTGTCATCGGAAACCATACCTCGATGTTCGACATCGTGGCGCTTCTGTGTCCTGCCGGACTCAGGCTGAGCTTCGTCGGAAAGATCGAGATCAAGAAACTTCCCATAATCCGCGGCTGGTTCAGGCTGATTGATGCCGTATACATAGACCGCAAGAATCCTCGCCAGTCACTCAAGGCGATCATAGACGGCTCCCGGATGATCGAAGCCGGACATGCCATGTCGATCTTTCCCGAGGGAACCAGAAGTACTGACGGCCGGATTCACGAGTTTAAGGCCGGTTCATTCAAGATGGCAAGCCGTGTCGGCGGAATCATCGTGCCGGTGGTGTGTAAGGGGACAAGAACTGTCTTTGAGGACGGGCACAGCCTGCTCCGCCGCCCTGTCTATCTTGAATTCCTGCCTCATATCAGCACAGAGGGCATGAGTGAGGAAGAACTCAGGGAACTGCCCGTGAAGGTCCAGAACATGATACAGGATGCCTACGACAGGCTTCCTCCGATCAAGGGACTGATTGTCAATCCGCATGAAGCTGAAGCTTGAGGATCTGTCATTCTCATATGAAAGCTATGACCAGAGGAGTGCGCCGCCACTCCTCTTTGATCATCTCTTCCTCACTGTTGAAAGTGGAAGGAGGGCGCTTGTGCTGGCTCCCAGCGGAAGCGGAAAGAGCACTCTGTGCTCGCTCATAAGCCTTGTGACTCCGAGATACAACGCCGGGCACCTGGAGGGAAGTATCTCATTCGGAGGAAAGTCATATGACCATTCCAGCCAGCTGCTTGATTTCTTCTCTCTCGTGCCGCAGTCTCCGGGTGACTGGCTGCTTGCGACAACTCCGGAAGATGAGATCGCGGCCTGTCTGGAATCACTTGGGCTGGACAGTGATGAGATTGCCGTTCGCCTTGACGGGGAGCTGGCATTCTGGGACCTCGAGCGTTACAGGGACTCAAGCTCGAGTCTGCTCTCGGGCGGTGAGAAAAAGCGTCTTGCCCTGGCCGTGGCCTTTGCGACAAAGCCTGAGATCGTCGTCTTCGATGAGTCTTTTGATGATCTTGACGCTCGCTGGAAGTCAGTCCTCAGGGACAGGATCATGACATCGGGCTGTACTTCTGTTGTCACCTCCTGCCGGTTCATGAGTCTTTTCAGAGGGCTTTTTGATGATATTTACATTCTGAGTGACGGCAGACTGGAGAGAATCAGCGAGGAGGAGGCGGAAAGACGCTTGCAGTTCAGTTATGACAAAGTGAGGACCGGGTGTGGAAGGGGCCGGCTTGATGTGCGCGGCCTCACTTACCGCCGCGGCAGTTTCAGTCTTTCTGTTCCGGCCTTTGAGCTGGAGGGAGGCCTTGTCACTTCCCTGCACGGAGCCAACGGCAGCGGAAAGAGCACTTTCTCCAGGCTTCTGTGTGCACTGGAGAAGAGAGGAAGCGGGCATATCTCCATCAATTCTGCATCTGCCGATGACAGGACCCTGATGCGCTCAGTGGGCTATGTCTTTCAGAATCCTGACTATCAGATATTCCTTCCGACAGTGCGTGATGAGCTGTCCTATGCATTCGATTTCCTGCGCATCAGCCGGGAGGAAAAGGAGCGGAGGCTTGAGGAGCTTGCGCACCTGTTCCGCCTGGACCTGGATGAGAGTGCGCTGCTGATGGGTTACGGAAAACGCAAGAGACTGCAATGTGCGATCTATTATTCCCTCGACAGGCCATTCTACATCCTTGATGAGATCGAGGCTGCGCTCAGTTACGATGAGAGCCTTGAGATGGTGAGGCTGCTCGCCTCCAGGGGGGCCGGTGTACTGGTCATAAGCCATGATGACGACTTCGCGAGGGCGATCAGCGACAGGTCATATGTGATCGAGGAGGGACTGCTGCATGAGGTCAAATAGCTATGTTCCGGGAAATGGCCTGTATCATGCCTTCGATCCCAGGGCAAAGCTGGTGCTCACAGTCCTGCTTATAGCGGCTGTCTTTTTCGTGCAGGGGCTCATCCCGCTGTGGCTGTACACTGCTGTTGTCTTCATTGTCAGCGTATTTGAAGTCGGTGCCGGGCGCAGTGTGAGGAACCTTGCCCTGATAGCACCCATGCTGCTGGTAATGCTGCTGTTCACGCCTTTAAACCAGAGGGGAGGCAATCCTGTGTTCTCTCTGGCTGGCTTTACGGTCGTGACCTGGCAGTCTCTGTGGAATTTCCTGATGATAGGCGGCCGCTTTGTGTTCATCTCGCTCGTCTGCTCTCTGCTGATGCAGACGACACGTCCTGACGGAATCATGCTGGCATTCAGATGGTTCCGTCTGCCTGAGAGCGCCAGGCTGGTGCTGACTCTTGCGATGAGGTTCATTCCAGACATAAGCGCCACGATAGTCCAGATCAGGGAAAGCCAGAAACTCAGGCTGCCGAATCCGGACGAGACGAATGAGAGAAAGCGCCCGTTCAGAAGTCTGTTCCCGACTCTGGTCGCCGCAATAGTGTCGTCAATCAGATCAATTCCGATGAGTGCCGGATCGATAGACCTTCGTGGATACGGCAGGCCGAACAGAAGGGGCCAGTACAAGCGTCTGGACATAAGCGGCTTCATGCTGGCACTCCACTTTGCAGTTGCCCTGGCCCTTCCCGTGCTCATGGTTCTCATCAGCCGTCTGCCATGATGTTTACATTTTTGTGACACAAGCGTACTATTCCAGCCAAAATTTTGATCAAACGGAGTTTGATAATGGCTGAAAAGAACTATGCTGTGAGGATAGCCACACTGGCTGTGGCGATCGCGCTTGTCTGTGTGTTCACCATGGTTGTCCGGGTTCCGCTGGGAAGCGGCTATCTCAACCTTTGCGATGTCGCAATCGCCTTCTGCGCATATACACTCGGACCTGTGACTGCCCTGGTTGCGGGAGGTCTTGGGCCGGCAATCGCTGATCTGGCAGGAGGTTATGGCCAGTGGGCTCTGGTGTCGTTCATCGTACATGGACTGGAAGGCCTGCTTATGGCGGTCATCCTGAAGGCGATGGGCCGTTCTCTTGTATCAAAGATTGTCTCGGGCGTCCTCTGCATCCTCATAGTCCCACTCGGGTACTATGTACTTTCAGGCGCATTTCTAGTAGGCTTTGAGGCAGCTCTTGCCGATATTCCGGGCAATTTCATCCAGAGCACGGTCGGAGCAGTTGTGGGCTTCGCGCTCAGCGAGGCCGTCGTCAAGGCATACCCGCCGGTGAGATCATTCGCCTAGTAGGAAACAGGAAAACAGTATTATGAGCAGCAACAGCCACGATTGTATAGTCGTACTCGACTTCGGTGCCCAGTACAGCCAGCTGATCGCGCGCAGGGTGAGGGAAACCGGTGTCTATTCTCAGATCCTTCCGTTCAATGCAAGCTGTGATGAGATCATGGCAAGCGGAAACGTGAAGGGAATCATTTTCTCAGGCGGCCCCGCATCAGTGACCACTGAAGGCAGTCCGCGGCCTGATAAGGGAATCTTCTCGCTCGGACTCCCGGTTTTCGGAATCTGCTATGGCCTGCAGGTGATGAGCGTGATGCTGGGAGGACGTGTGGAGTCGCCTGAGCACAAGGAATATGGAATCGCCAACATTGACATTTCTGCCTCAAGCCCGCTTTTTGAGGGAGTGAGCCGGAACAGCCAGGTCTGGATGAGTCATGGCGACAGGGTTTCTGCAATTCCTGAAGGCTTTGTCACCACTGCCAGCACGCCGAGCTGTCCTTATACCGCAGTGGAGGACCGCAGAAGGAATTTCTATGGTGTCCAGTTTCACCCGGAGGTCGTTCATTCCCTTGAAGGACAGAAAATGATAGCGAACTTTGCGCTTGGCATCTGCCGGTGCAGGGCTGACTGGAACATGGGGTCATTCATTAACGAGGCTGTTGAGGCAATCAGGGCTGAAGTAGGGGACAGGAATGTGCTTTGCGGACTGTCCGGCGGTGTTGATTCCTCTGTCGCCGCCCTCCTGATTCACAGGGCCATCGGCGATCAGCTTGTATGTGTCTTCGTGAACAACGGAATGCTCAGAAAGGGAGAGGCACAGAGCGTGCTCGATCTTTTTGGAAAGAACTTCAACATCCGTCTGCAGTATGCTGATGCGGAAAATGACTTCCTTGAGGCTTTGAAGGGTAAGACAGACCCGGAGGACAAGCGTAAGACAATAGGAAAGCTCTTTGTGGATACCTTCTACAATGAAGCCAGAAAGTGTGGTGATATTTCCTATCTCGCACAGGGGACTCTGTATCCGGATATCGTCGAGAGCCGCAGTCCTTTCGGCGGGCCCAGCGCCACAATCAAGAGTCATCACAATGTCGGTGGTCTGCCGTCTGACCTGAAGTGGAAGTTGCTTGAGCCGCTCAAGGATCTTTTCAAGGATGAGGTCAGGGATCTGGGCCGGCAGCTCGGACTTCCTGAAGAGCTGGTCAACCGCCATCCTTTCCCAGGTCCGGGACTTGGTGTCAGGTGCATAGGTGAGGTGACAAAGGAGCGTCTGGATGCCTTGCGCGAGATAGATGCCATCTTCATCGAGGAGATAAGGAAGGCTGGACTGTATGGTGAGATATGGCAGGCACTGGCGGATCTGCTTCCTGTAAAGAGCGTCGGTGTACAGGGTGACGAGCGCACCTACCGTGAAGTATGTACTCTCCGTGCGGTCACGAGTGCGGATGCCATGACCGCAGACTGGTACCGTATGCCATATGATGTGATGCAGAAGGTGGCAAGCAGGATCTGCAATGAGGTCAGCGCTGTCAACAGGGTTCTGTATGACATCACATCAAAACCGCCAGCAACCATCGAGTGGGAATGACAACATTTTATCGCTGATATGGAAATCGTTGTAATACAATGACTTGTATTATGACGATTTTCTGTTTTATGTCTGTTGTCACTATTTTCTGAGGTTTTTCCTGCCAGATATTTCTGCCATGCCAAAATCTTTAAAACTGGTATACGTATTATCTTGTGTGGATGGCTCATATATTTGTGTAAAAGCAGTGGGCGGACTCTGGAAAAAGCAAGTGATGGTGATAGAATCTGTCATTGGAGGTTGCCTGAAAATGAAAAGATTTGTGATTGTCATAAATATGTGTCTGATTGTATCGTCAATGCTTTTCGCCGGGCCATTTGGCTTGGAGTTTGGTTGGACGTATGATGAGGTTGTCTCCGCCTGTGGCGAACCCATGTTTGAGGTAGAAGCCGATCCTGGTGTGTCCGGCATGCTCTATGAACCGGAGTCCATGCCGAAGAGACATCAGAGTTTTGATAGTTACATCCTTTTTGTTGACCATGAGTATGGACTGGTCAAGATTGTCGCATCTGAGGATTTCAGTTATGTCTCTGGGTATGGGTATGAATTGGTGGACGAGTTCGACAAGCTTGAAAGACAGCTCAGCAGCGTCTATGGAGAAGGTAGGCGTTACGACTTCCTGTATCCAGACAGCATCTGGGATAGGCCTAGTGATTTCATGATGAGCCTGTATTTTGGAGATCGGTCATTGGCAACATACTGGGTGTTTGAGGATGATGTGGCGCCAAATGGAGATGAATTGGCATGCATCGCTATCAATGTAGTAGTAACGAGTTCTGATTCGGCGACAATTGACCTCACTTATGAACATCCGAATTTTTATGTCATTCAAGAAAGGTCTGATGCCGAGGATGTCTCGGCGTTATGAAGAACCAGGACTTCGTGATTCCTGAAGTCCTCGATCGATTGGCCTCCAAGGCGAGGGGCTACATAACCACTGATCCGAATGCCAGCATGGTCAAGCAGTGCATGATGCTGGAGTACCTCTGTCGCGACGACCTCGACGAGAAGGGCCTGATGGCCATGGTGTCTGTAAGTGACAGGAATCTAGGGAAAGCCTACGCTGAACGACATGCTCGAGGACCTGTATGCGGAAGGGGTCATCCCTGACGAGCCTGTCAATCATATCGTCTGCGATGCGGTACGCAGGAACTGCAACCGTGCGGTCCACGAGTTTCTGGACTCCAATGCCACGGCGTCCAGCATGTTTGAGCCTCTTTGCCGTCTATGCAGGGCCGTGCATCTGGGCGATTTCTCGTTTGCCCACGGAGGAGGGAATGCAGTGGGGGAACCCGAGTCGGTCTACCATTACGGCGGTGGCTGGCATCGGTCCACGAGATTCTTCAACTTCATGACGGGAATGCGCATGGCGACGGATGATGAGATCGAGAAAATTATCAATACGATGGGGGTAGGATGAATGGAAAGACCAAATCTATTTGATTATGCAACTTCTGAGCTGAGCCAGGATGCATTCTTCGCCTGGTTGCTGAAATGGGCGTCACATGAGTACTTGGATACGGATTCGGAGCTCAGCAACCTAGGTAGGCGCATGCTCTCGCGCATGACTGGAATCGATGAGGATTCCATCAGAAGCGTCGAAGTCGGGCGACAGTGGGAGAACATCGACATCTGGGTCGAGGTCAACGACGATACGTTTGTCGTCATCGAGGACAAGACCGGTACCGCTGAGCATGACAACCAGCTGGAAAGATACAGGAAGACTGCGGAGGACTGGTATGCCGGCAAGCGGGACAGGTTCCACTATGTCTATCTGAAGACCGGCAACGAGCCCGCATCTTCCCTGAAAGCGATAGAGGAAAGGGGGTATGGTGTCTTCTCGCGCCGGGATGTGCTTGATATTCTTGCATCCTATTCGGGCGATGACAGTATCGTAAAGGATTTCACTGCCCATCTTGAGTCGTTGGAAAACGATACTGCAAGTTTCAGAATGCTCCCAATGGCAGAATGGCCCTGGCATGCCTGGGAAGGTTTCTACATGGAGCTGGAAAAGTGGTATCCAGGGCTTGATTGGCGTTATGTAGCGAATCCGTCGGGTGGTTTCCTCGGTGCCTGGTGGCACTTCGTGGATGCCGGGACCGACGATGTCGAGATGTATTTTCAGATTGAACAGGGAAGGTTCTGTTTCAAGCTGTCATGTGGTGATGGCATCAGTGATACAAGGACGGTGAGAACCAGGTTCTTTGAAATTCTGCTGGACAAGTCGGTTCAGCATGGAATCGACATCGTCAAGCCTGCCCGGTTTGGAAATGGATACACCATGACGGTTGGTATACTACAGAAGCCTGTTGACTGCTTCGGCGACGGGACGGCCTTGAGGTCGTTACTAGACAATTGCTGTTCAATTGTAGATGAGTGCGTCGAGGAATTTGACAGACGGAGTATGAAGGCTTCAGAGTGAGCGGGGGGGGGCTGTCAAGAATTCTGTGTAAATGGAATTCTCAATCATAGTTTGACCCTGTCTCCAAAGACGATGGAGAACTGGTTGATGGCTAGTCCCCAGTTGCGGATTGGCTGAGTCCATTTCTGGCTTGCCTTTCCAATGGCAAGATACATGATCTTGTAGACCGAGTCATCATCCGGGAATGCCGAGCGGTTCCTGGTCACCTTTCTGAGCGGAGATGGTTGCATCTTTTTCCCTTGATGAGCGATGTCGTCTTCAGGCTTATCTTGATTCAGATTGTCTGAAACAGATTGCTCAGGGTTCTATTGCCAGCTTCCTGCGCCCGGTAAGGAAATTTCTCACATTCATATGGATGATTCCTCTCTGCGAGAAGTCTGGCTTGTCAAGAGAGATTACATATTTTGGCCAGTTGTCCTTGACACTTGAGTAGGCCTTGAACTCCCTTTCAACCACCTCTTCACTGGCAAGCAGGTATGCAACCTGGATGTAGCATCTCTTCACTCTGTTGGTGACAACGAAATCAATCTCGCCGTTGTATGTTTTGCCTGTATGCACTTCATATCCACGAGAGACCAGTTCGTTGTAGGCCACAGTCTCAAGAATGTCCCCAAGGTCGAAGGGGGCCGTTGATCCGCGCTGCAGTGTGACAAGAGAAGGATCTGTTGCATATGACTTTCTTCTTGTCTTGAGCATCTCCTTTCTCCTGATGTCAAAACGGACAGGCATGGAGATGAGGTTTGCCTCACGCATGGCCTCAAGGTACTTGTAGCATGTTGTTGTGCTGATCTTCTTCTCGTTGACTGAAATGAAGGTGGAAAGACTTTCTGTTGATATTCTATTCGAGGTGTAGGCCAGGATGTATGAAAGGAAATTCCTGAAATTCCAGCGGTCAAATTCCGGATGCCTGCCCAGAATGTCGCGCTCAACAATGCTGGAGAGGATGTCCTGGATTGCTGTCCTTGCATTTATTGCAGGAGCGAAGCGCACAGGGAAACCTCCCCATTTGAGGTAATCAGCGAGAGTCTCTTCGTCGTCATGGCCGGTGAACTGGACAACCTCATCATAGGAGAAAGGGAAAACCGAGAACTCCACGTAACGTCCTGTAAGCTTGTCTGCCAGCTCTCCTGATATAAGGGTGGAGGTTGAGCCTGTCACAAAAACAGAAGCACCGAGAGCTGACCTGATGGATGCGATGATCGGGATGTACCTGTCCATGTACTGGACCTCGTCGATGAGGATGTAGGCCTTCTTCCCTGCAAGTGCCGCGATACGGTTCTTCACATCATGATAGAAGCCTTGCGGGTCATGAAGGTAGTGTTCGTTGTCAAAATCCTCGAAGTCGTAGAAGATGATCTGGTCATCAGAAACACGTTCTGACAGCTCTTCAATGATCTGTTTGAGGATTGTCGACTTTCCACAGCGTCTGATTCCCGCTATCGACTTGATCAGATCGCTCTTGTAATAGGGCCTTATGCGGCTGGTGTGCCATGATTTTTCAGAGTTTATCCAGAATTCATATGTAAACTCGAAAAAAAGCGTGAGTTTATCCAGAAATCGCATCTAAACATTGAAAAATGGAAAGCTTGAAGAAAGGATGACCGGACTGTAGTGCCACAATCCGGTCTGGTTTAAGGAATGATTTGTCCCACTGGGATCAGATCCAGGATGGGATCTGTCCGGTCGGGATGATTTCAACAGTGTTGTCGACTTCCTCCATCACACCATGCATCCTTGCTCTTCTGTTTGGAACACTGGCTCTCCTGAGGATGTGGTTGCCAGTCACCAGGGCATCCGGGTTGTCGGCAGGGGAGAATGTGCCTCCCAGGTCGTCATGGCTCACATTGTCCTTGAAGATGCTTCCAACCGCTTCCGGCATGCAGAACATGACTGCACCACCTTCATTGGTCCAGGATGCGTTGTGGCTGTAGATGGTTCCATCTCCAGAGTCACAGTCCCAGGCCTGACCATCCTGGTTGAGTCTTGTGTCGATGGCCAGATTGTCAGTAAAGAGGGCTGCCTTGCACTTCCAGGGCCAGATGGCGGCTGCGACCTTGCCCATGCGTTTTCCCGGGTGCTGGTAGATGCGGTCATTCATTTCACCTGCCGCGCTCTCGCTCTGGCAATGCTCTACAACAGGTCTTAGAGAGTACATCACAGTGATGGCATCTCCTCCGATATGGGAGCAGAAGACATTTCTTACCACAATTTCCTCATGGCCCCATTGCGGGTAGAGTTCGTCGGCAAGTCTTGCTCTTGCAAAGTGTGCATGGGCATAGGTGTAGCCGATGCTCAAGCCCCAGCGCGAGATGTTGTAGAGTGTGCACGAGTCTACAAGTATGTTTCTGAACCGTGAGGGGCCTGTGGCCTTCTCGTCTTCCGGAAGCAGTGCACACATGATGATGCCGCCATTGGCCATGTGCTTGTCGTAGACGTTTCCGTCAACCTCGTCGATGACCAGATCGTGGAGTGATATGTCCTGGACTGTACCCCTGTCGCGTGCGATGACAGCTATGCCAGTGCGATCCATCTTTCCAGCGTCACTGTATCTCTCGCCGATGATGCCTGCATCACTGTTGCGGACTTCCAGACCGCATACCTCGAGCCCATTGCAATCGAAGAGAAGGATGGAGGATGAGACATAGCCTTGCCACACATGGTTGGGGTTGTCGAGCAGACATCCATAGTCCTGCCACCATATGCCCTGTCCCATGGCATCCACAACAGGACGTGGTCCCTCTCCGTATGTTGATATCCTCAGCCCGTCAACAGACCTCAGATGCAAGGCTTCGTGTGTGAAGACGGAGCCGCACTCAAGCAGTAGCTCATCGCCGTTGGAGAAGGGCAGCCTTGCCGCCGCCCAAAGAGTCCTCAGCGCACTTTCCGGACTTTTTCCATCATTCCTGTCATCCCCGTGGATGCTGCTGACATGCCATCTCATCGATGAGTCCCTCCCATTCCTCTTCTCTCATGCGCTTGCGAACGACATCCGCAACTTCCTCGAAGTCGAAGGAATCGCCCTCATAGCGGGTGAAGAGGTCACTGTTTGACTTGTACCACTCTTCCATCTGCGCTCTGGATATCGGGCGGAAGCTGTGTTTGATCCCGGCATCCTCGTTCGCATAGCGCAGGCGCAGCATGTTCAGGCTGTGTATGAGCCAGCCTGTCTCGCTGAGCCTTGCTCCATACTCTCCCTCTTCCTCAGGCCTTGATGAAAGCAGGGCAGCAAGCGAGGGACTTGGCAGCATGCCGAGGCGGAAGGCCACGGCCAGAGTGACCTCCACCCGCTTTTGGGACAGGTCAACCCTCATTTGACAGCTCCCGTGATGCCGTTGGCGAAGCTCTTCTGCAGGCAGAGGAAGATTATTGCCGTTGGCAGAGTACATATAAGGACACCAAGCATCAGCATGCCGTAGTCGACAACATAACCGCTCTTCAGGTTGGCAACAAGCATCGGCATTGTTATCGAATCGTTTGACTGGAGGACGATACGGGGCCACATGTAGTTGTTCCAGGCGTTCATGAACGTGACTGTCATTGCGGCTCCATAGGTCGACTTCATGACAGGGATGAACATCTGGAAGAAGATGCGTATCTCGCTGAGTCCCTCCAGACGGGCCGCTTCTATGATGTCGTGCGGGAAGCTCCTGGCAGACTGTCTGAAGAGCATGATCATGAATGGAGTTGATATAGCGGGAAGGACCAGGGCCATCCAGCTGTTGATCATGTTCCATCCAGAGAACATCCTGAAGAGTGGAACCATCAGTGCGACGAAAGGAATCATCATCGCGAGAAGAAGGATGCTCATGAGCTTGTCCTTTCTCCTGTCATGGTAGATCTCGAAGCCGTAGCCCGCTATCGAGCAGACCAGCAGAGTCAGCAGTGTGATCACTGTCGCGTTGCGAAGAGAGTTCCACATGGCGACTCCCAGGTTCTGGTTCGATATCAGGCTCTTGAAGTTCTCGACCAGATGGGTGCCGGGAAGCAGACGGCCGCTGGTCACGTCCATGCTTGTATTGGTTGCTCCCACAGCCATGTAGTACAGAGGGAAGACCGACAGGAAGCTTGCGATTATAAGTATTATGTAGGCCGGAGCCATTGATCTTGCACGTCTAGTCACGTTTGTCTCCTATCTTCATCTGGATCGCCGAGAGGATGGCGACGGATACGAGGATGAACACCGACATCGCAGCTGAATAGTTGAAGTTCGGTGTCATGACGAAGCTTGTCTCGAAGATGTAGTGTGCGATTGTCATGGTTGCCTTGCCTGGACCTCCTGATGTGAGGTTCATCGACTCGTCGAAGAGCTGCAGTGTTCCTGCAGTCGACATGATTGCTGTCAGCAGTATTGTCGGTTTGAGCAGAGGCACCGTGATCTTGAAGAACTGCTGGACGGGGGAGGCACCATCGATCGTTGCCGCCTCGTAGACAGAGGATTCGATGTTCTGCAGGCCTGCAAGGTAGAAGACCATGTTGTAGCCGGTCCATCTCCAGATCAGTGCGATGACGATGACTATACGTGCAGGCCAGGCCTGTTCCAGCCAGCGGACCGGTTCAAGTCCGAGTCCTGTCAGCAGCACGTTGATGAAACCGTTGGTCGAGAATAGGGACTGGAAGATCATGGAGTATGAGACCAGAGAGGTTGCGCATGGCAGGAAGATCATCGTGCGGAAGATGGCCTTTCCTTTAAGCCTGGGGTTGTTGAGAAGTACTGCGAGCACCAGGGCAAGGATCAGCATGATCGGCACCTGGACAATGAAATAGAAGATTGTATTGAAGAGGCACTGGCGGAAGGTCTGGTCCTGCAAGAGCCTGGTGAAGTTCGTCAGTGCGTAGTGTGCCTGGGCTCCACGCCCTGCCTTCAGCGACAGCAGGATGGCCTGTACCATCGGGTAGAAGCTGAAGATGAGGATGAGGAGGGTTGCTGGAAGCAGAAATGCCCAGCCGGTGAGGCTCAGCTTACGCTCCAGTGTCAGTTTTCCTTTCCTTGACATGGCATCTCCTGTAAGAAAAGGACCGGAGCGATATGGTTCCTCCGGTCCTGAAATGTTTTCGACAGACAGGAGGGAATGTCCTCCTGTTTGATGGATGCCTAGAGGCCGATGTTGAACCTTGCGGTGTCTTCAGCTGCCTGCATCTCGCTTCTGATGTCAGCACCGTTCTGGACGATGTTGGTCAGTGCGACATTGAGGGCATCCCTGATCTCGTTGTACCAGTTGCCATAGTCGATTGCGGGAACGTTGCCTGCAAACTCAACGATGTCAGCATAGACGCTCTGTCCACCGTAGAACTCGACTTCTGATCCATAGAGCTCGGAGTCGGCTGCCGGCAGGTAGCTGGCTATGACAGAGTTCTCTGCAAGCACCTGGTCATAGAGCTCTGTAGAGGATGCGAAGGTTGAGCGGAGGAAGTCGATGGCAAGTTCTGTGTTGGCATTGCCTGAGACGACCCAGCTTGAACCTCCGATGTTGGCGTAGTTTGTTGCTCCTTCAACATCACCAAGGCGCGGGATGTTGACAATTCTCCACAGGCCGCTCTGGTCTGCTGCCGCCTCGATGGAAGCCAGGATCCAGCAACCCTGGATGACACCACCGGTGACACCGTTGTTCATGGATGCGATGTACTCGTTCCAGTCTGTGTAGTCGACAAGAATACCCTCATCGTACATTGTCTTGTAGATCTCGAAGGCCTTGTAGAGGACTTCGTTGTCGGCAATGTTCAGCTCGCCATTGACAACAGGTGAGCCGGAGCCTGCGCTCTGGAGGATCTCGATGATGATCTCACTTCCACCGCTGATTGTGATCATCGGATGTCCGGTCTTCTCCTTGACGACACGGGCCTGCTCGATGAACTGGTCCCAGGTGATGTCCATGAAGTCCTCAACAGTGAATCCAGCTTCCTCTACGATATCCTTCCTGATTGCGAAGATGGTTGTGGAGTTGTCGAATGGAACACCATACTGGTTGCCATTGACGTTGGAGTCGGCTGTCTTTCCTGCTGTGAACTGGCTGAAGTCGATTCCACTGTCATTCAGGCTTGTGAATACTTCCGGGTACCTGTTTGCATAGGTGTGGAACTGGTAGTCCTGCATCAGGAAGATGTCGGGGAGGGTTGAGAGGTTTCCGGCTTCTGCTGCAGTGATCAGCATGGTCTGGATGTCGTTGTAGACATACTCGACGATGTTGAGTGAGAAGTCTGGATGATCCTGCTGGTAGAGGGCTTCTGCCGCTCTCAAAGCTGCTATGTTGAAGTTTGGATCCCATGCCCAGACTGTAAGAGTGTTCGAATCCTGGCTGGAAGCGCTCTGGCTCTCGCTTGCGCCACCGGCGAATACTGTCGCCACGACTGTAAGAGCGACAAGTACAGAGAGGATAAGTTTCTTCATCACTTTTCTCCTTTTGTTTTTGCTTTGATTCTAGCATGGGTCCCATTTCCGGAATACACTTGCAGGATATTGCCCATTTTGTTAGTGATATTGCTGTGTTTGTGTGCTGGATGAAACGAATTTGATGATTATGGAGAAAGAAAATTCCAAATTTGAAAATCGGTGGCTTTTCAACCGGCTGACCTCCACTCGATGTCCTGAGGCATGAAGAGCCTGAAATTCTCAACTTCTGCAATCGTTAGGGATTGCCTGCTACTGGCCATCATTCCACTGACTGTCTCATACAGGCCGTTGTCATCTTTCCTGTGGAACTTCCATGCATAGGAGAAGAGGGCCGAATAGCGATTGATGTACTTGGTTGCCACTCCACGGTAGCCGCGGTAGAACTCCTTTATCATCGAGTGGAACGAGTTGATCCTGTTGAGGTTCACATCTGCTTCATGGTCGGTGCAGTCGACACAAGTCTTGTGGAAGCATCCTTTCTCCTTGAGAAGCCTGTCATATGCAGATGTGTCATCCGTCGTGACGAGACTGCCATCGGCTATGTGGGAGGAGAGGTTCATTGCAGCTTTCTGTCCAAACTGTCCACAGTTGTAGGCATGGGCCCAACTTACAAGAGCTGCCGTTCTGCTTTTCCATGCAAGACCGTACAAGGTTTTTCCTGGTTCCTATGTCCAGATTGGACGCTTTGCCAGTGAGGCCGATATCCTTTATCAGGATGAGATAAAAGGATCATTGATGGTGCTATGCAAAGCAATCATCAGATCCCTGAATACGAACTACAAATACAATCTCATCTCATATGACAAGACGACAAGGCATGAGACTCAGCCATATCCTGATGTTGCAATCAGAGAGGGCATCTACAATGCCTTGATGCATAATGACTGGTCGGCATGCCAGCCCATTACAATCAAGGTCTTTGATCTGAAGATGGAAATTAGTAACAGATCTGTTCTTCCTGCTGGCTGGACAATGGAGAATCATGATTCGTTGCACATAAATCCACTCATCTCGAATACATTTAAATATGCGGGGTTCGTAGAGAAGTTCGGCACAGGAATTCCGAAAATGCTGAATGCGTGCAAAGCAGATGGAAATCCAGTGCCTGTGTACAAGGTCTATGAAAAGAGCATTTCCCTTGTCTTGAAACCTTCTGAGAAGTACATGCTACTTGTAGATCAACTGTATGGAAGGAACATTAATGACATTAAGCTAAATACAAATGTCGTTGATGTCGTTAATGGTGTCGTCAATGTCGTTGATGATCCCAATGAGAACCATGTTTTGAATGTATCTGACAGGCGTAAAAGACTGTTGGAACTGATATCTGCAAATGCATCCATTTCAATTGCTGAACTGGCATTGATTATGGCAGTAACAAAACGCACTGTTGATCGTGACATCTCGTGGCTAAAAGAACACGGCTATATAAGCAGAGAAGGAAATCCAAAGAGTGGATATTGGAGGGTTTGCAAAAGTATTGATGATTGAACTTCTCATGCATGATAAGCGCTGACCCTGATTTGACCCCAAAATGTCTTGAAACGTCTGAGACTAGTGAGATGAATGAGATATATAGCGGTTATTTGAGATTCTATGGTACCATAGATAGCGTATGAGACGTTGGAACTATTGAGTGGGAATGATTCTAGTATATTCCATTTGCCCAGCGTCTTCGTCAAGGTCTAATGCATGAGTGCACGCGTCTGGCCAACGAATATTTTGGCAAGGAACCTCAGATGGACATTACATGATAGATCGGAAGGTATAGGATGCCGTCACGATTCTCGACAACTCTCTCATTTGACAGTACGATGCCTTTTCTGATGTTGTATCCGGGGTTGGAGATGAGTCTGCTGATTGCACTGTGAATCCTGTAATCCCTGCCGGACTTGATTTCCAGGGGCAGTACTGCCAGTTCATTGCAGTCATCCACGAGGAAGTCGACCTCTCCCTTTTCACGATTGTCGTAATAGTACAGGTCGTGCCCATTGGCAGCGAGGCAACATGCACACGCCGTCTCATACAGTGAACCGAGGTTTATGCTGCGCTCATCGGTGAGAACCGCCTTCACGTTGTCTGCGTAGAGAATATACGATAGCAGCCCCGGATCATTCAGATAGAATTTGACAAGGTTCTTGACCTGACTCTGCCGCAGAGGGTATGACGGGTTGGAGACCGCCTGGACGTTCAGGGCAATGCCGCTGCAGATGAGATACTCGTACTCCTGCATGTAGTCGCTGTTTGTTCGGCCTTTTCTGTCTTCGATGTCCTTGACGACCATCCTCTTTTTCCTGTTTTCCATGTTGGAGGGGATCATGTCGTAGATGCGATGTACGACAAGCCTGTTCTTCGCATCATACTGGGACGCATCCGCCTTGTAGTAGTCGATGATTTCCTTGTGGATCGATCTTGTCCTGCTGATGTTCAGCGATTCCATGAATGTCGCCACGGCCTGAGGAAGCCCTCCTATCAGCAGATACTGTCTGAACAGCGAGAGAAGTCTTGTGTGCTGACTTTCATCAAGGCTCTCCTGTGTGATGAATTTCTCCTTAAGGTTGTCGATTGCAAGCTGTCCATAGCCATTGGCCCATAGGAATTCCTCCCAGTCCAATGGATACATCCTTTCTGCTCTGGTGTAGCCGACAGGTAGAGATGGCGTCTTCATCAGTGTGACGCCCAACAGTGATCCGCTTGCGATATAGGTGTATCTGTTGTCATCGACGAGGAACTTCAGCAGGGAGAACAGGTGAGGATATGCCTGTATCTCGTCTATGAAGATCAGTGTGTTGTCCTTGCGGTCAAGGAGATCGCCTGCCAGCGAGGACACTGCAATGAGGAAGTCCCGTACGCTATGGACATCCTTGAACAGGCCATCTCCATCTCTGTCAACAATCATGTTGATTTCGATGAAGTTGGGGAAAAGGCGATTGCCGACTTCCCGGACGATATAGGTCTTGCCTACCTGACGGGCTCCGTCGATGATGAGGACTCTTTTGTCTCCGCTGCGCAGGTGGTCTTCGATGAGACTGGCGATCTTTCTCTTGAGCATGCTCTTTCCTCTCATATCAATTCTAGATTTACCTTGTTGATTTTTCAATTATAATGTGACTGGTTTTCTATGATTTTTCCTGATATCACTTTATTGCTTATGATATTAAGATAAACTATTATATTAAAAGTAATTATTAATTTTTCCCACGAGATTATGCATGATTTATTGTCAGATAATCATGACTTTTCATCTAAAATAACAGCTAATATCGTGACTTTTCAAACATGACTGTACTAACGTTTTCTCGTTTTAGGCATTCAGCTCACTCCGTTCGGACAAGCTGACCGTTTCTTTGCTCAGAACATGGCTCCTGTAAACCTTGAGGTATACAGGACAAAAATAAGGAGAATAGGGGAAAACATAGGAAAATTACCCTGGTTTTTCCTGAGGAGCCAACAAGGTGATTGTGGAATCCAGACCTTGGAACGGCTTCGGGTTATCCTGTGGAGACGAAGACAGGCCGGGATGGACCGGCCTGTCAGAACATATCACAAGGATGTCCGATGCTCAGACATAGTTCTCAAGCGGGTAGGTCGGATAGGCAAGCGTGTCGAGCTGGTCGCTTGTCACATAGCCTGCCGGAGCGTTGAGCAGAGAGGGGATGCGGTTGACGATTGTCGCGCATGTATGCTCGACGGTTGCCGACTTCCCTGTGGCATGCGGCCTTTTCCGGGTGGACAAGCTCCGCCTGTTCCACAAGCCCGTCGACGTATATCTTGGTTCATACGGCTTCCCCTGTCCCGATGCGACGTACCGCATCGAGAAGAGGGACGGCGCACAGGCGGTCGTAATGACGGGTCATGGAAGTGACGGAAAGGTCCGTCATATGGCCATGACCGTATTCGAAGGATGGGACGACCTGTCGGTCGAGAAGAGCAGGGGGACGAATCCCGATACGGAGGAAAGCTTCATAATCTTCGCCCATACATCGAGGCGTAAGGTCTTCGCCTATGAGCCGTATCTGCTTATCAGCCAGGTGATTACGAAGGAGGGCGACGAAGGCTTCAGCGAGGACGAGGTGTTCAGCCTCGAGTCGGTCGAATACTGCGACAGCCAGAAGTGCGGTGGATACGGTCCTGTCAAGGTGAGGATGAAGACGGGTCGCACCTATACGGTCGACTTCGACGGCATCGAGGGCCGGCTCCTGATGTAGGGAGCCGTGCATCATTGATGCCCATCACAGGTTCAGCAGCAGAATCGCCGGGATTATGATCGCGAGGCTGATGATGCTCCATTTCGTCAGCCTCTCCCTGAACACGATCACGCCTATGACCATGACGACGAGTATCACCCCGACACTGTAGGTCGGGTAGGCGATGTATGCGCTTACATATGACAGCGACTTGAGCAGGAAAAGGGATGACATGTAGTTCGGGATGCCGAGACATACTCCGATCACCAGCTCCCTATGCCCGATCCGCCCTTTTCCCAAGACAGTGACGAGGATGCATGCGACGGATGCGCACAGGAACGTCAGACCCATGAACCAGTCCTCGAGCTCTCTTGAGCCGAACTGCTGGAAGACTTTCAGAAAACTGTCGACGATTCCATTGAACAGGAGTCCTAGGACCAGAAGCCCGAATGCAGGTCTATATGCATTCTCCTTTCCACCTTTCCCCTGGGGAAGATTCATGATGCAGAACGCTGCCAGGACCATGGCTATGCCGACAAGCTGCCTGGCGGATGGGCGTTCCCCGAACAGCACGATCGAGAGTGCCGTCGGAACCATGACCCCGAGACGGGAGAACGTCGACTGGAGTATTGCTCCGTTGCGTCTGACATTGATCTGGTTGAACACCATGCCGGCAAGATAGAGGAACCCGTTCACGAGTGCGAATGCAAGGCAGAGCGCGAAGTCCGAATCGATGGGCGGAAGAGGGCGACCTGCCTGCGACAGCATGAACGGAACCAGGCATGATGCGTAGTTGACGGCAAGCATGCCGTATCTGTCGTAGCTCCATCTTCCGCCGACCTTCAGCACGATCGAGACGAGCGCACTGCAGACCAGTCCTGCAATCAGAAAGAACATGTGTCCTCCTATGTCGACGGAAGTGGATTCTAGGGCCGCATCGTACTATTTTTCAAGACTGTGAAAGGAGGAATGTGGTCGTCATTCGCCAAATGATGGTTCCGATGTGATTATGTCGGCTACGGACCTGTCAGTCCACGCCTTTTCCCTTGGCCCTGATGTCCATGGTGTACCCTGCCACAGCACCTGCGATCACAGGAAGGATCCAGATGAAATCCAGATCCGTGACCAGTGCGACGATCGAGAAGCAGAATGCCGCGGTGACGGAGAAGGAATACATGTGGTGGCATCCATCCGGTCGTGGTAGGAACGCCAGCACCATCAGAGTCATCGCGACGGGGTATAGGATCTCGAGAACGGGTGAGGAGATGCTTATCATGGCATCGAGTCCGGTGTTTGCAAGGGCGAGCGAGGCGAGCGCGAAGACCGCTATCCACCTGTCGCGCGAGACCTTCGGCACGATGGTCGAGAAGTACTGCCCGCAGGACGACAGGAGGCCGACGCATGTGTTGAAGCAGGCAAGGATGAATATCGCGGCGATGAGGAACCTGCCCGTCCTGCAAGCTCTCCAAGTCCGTCCGTTCTGGTGATCGCGACAAGTGCTAGGACGGGAAGCCCGATGGCTGAAAGCGCGAAGCCGAAGAAGGCCGGCACGATCGCCTCTCCCGCCTGGTAGGCGAGGAAGACGGGGAATATGAGGTTGCCGGCTCCGAAGAACATCGCGAAGACGGTGAAGCTCATCAGTATTCTCTTCGATATCGAAAGCATCAGATGATTCCTGGATGGCATTATAGACCTTTTCCTCGATAATGTATCTGTCATATTGCAGAATCCATGTTGTAGAATCGTATGGCATAAGAGCATTCGCCATGAGGAGGAATCCATATGAAGAAGACCATCCGCCTTGTCCTGTCTGTCTTCGTTCTCGTCGTCCTGCTGTCATCATGTCAGACGGTGCATCAGGATGACAGTCCCGACTATTCGGATCCATCGGCCTGGGCGTACTGGTGCGAGGGTGATGGTGAGGCCGACCTCTTCCTGATATGCCCCACCGTGGACATGGGAAGTACGGGCAACCTTAACATGTCGATGGACGACAACGATGCAAGACGGTCTTTTGTCGGTGCGCTCAACATGGAGAGGGGCATCTACGAGGATACTTGCACCATGTATGCACCGTTCTACAGGCAGATGACGTTCCCTGTGTATGAGCAGAGGATTGCAGGTTCGGGTGAGCACCTCGAGATCGCATATGGTGATGTGAAGGAGGCATTCGAGCATTTCCTGGCCCAGGTCGAAGACGACAGGCCCATCGTGCTTGCCGGATTCTCGCAGGGAGCACAGCTGGCTCTCATGCTCCTCGAGGAGTATTTCGACGACCCGGAGCTTGCGGACAGGCTGGTGGCCGCCTACTGCATCGGCTGGCCGGTCACCGACGAAGATCTGGCAGAGCATCCCCATCTCAGAATGGCTCAGGGTGAGGACGACACTGGAGTCGTCGTGACGTTCAACAGCGAAGCCGAAGGAATAGATGATTCCATGCTGGTGCCCGAAGGAATGAAGACGAATGCGATCAACCCGCTGAACTGGAGGACGGACAGCACCTTTGCCGACAGGAGTCTGAACAAGGGTGCTTGCTTCACCGACTACTCCGGGGCCGTCAAGCAGGAGATTCCAGGCCTGACTGGTGCATACATCGACTCCGAGAGGGGGACGCTCCGTGTCGTGGATGTCGATCCAGAAGACTATTCGAGCTCACTGTTCCCCGATGGCGTGTACCATCTGTACGACTACCAGTTCTTCTTCCGCAATCTGCAGGAGAACGTGCTGGTTCGGACTCAGGCCTGGCTTGATGCGCATGAACCTGCGATGGCGGCATAATCCGAGGGGATAGGGACTAAAATGAAGAGGATTCTTTTCATCTCGGGAAGTCTGCGAAAGGAGAGCTTCAACCGACAGCTGCTGGAGATGGCGGCACAGTGCCTGTCATCTGATTTCGAGTGCACCTTCCTCGACTACGGCGATCTGCCGCTGCTGAACCAGGACGAGGAGTTTCCTGCACCTGTGGCAGTGAAGAGAATACGCAGCTAGGTCGCATCCGCCGATGCCCTCTGGATTGGAAGTCCTGAATACAACCACAGCTACAGTGCCGCGCTTAAGAACCTGATAGACTGGCTGTCTCGTCCTGTCGAGCCGGGCGACTACTCCAGCGCGGTCGGTAGGGGAAAACTGGTCGCCGTAAGCTCCGTTGCCGGCTCTTCGGGCGGTTCGTTCTCGATCGCGAAGCTCGTCGAGCTTATGGAGATGCTCGATTGCACAGTCATGACGGAACGTACCATGATTCCTCTCGGCTCCCGCTTCGGACAGCGGAATCTCGTCATGAGCGCTGAGGAGCAGCAGATGCTGGTGATGGAGTGCGAGGCGCTGAAGAGCCTCCTGGAGATCTGAAGTCCATCATTTCCATTCGTTCATCGTCCTGCCGATGAACGAGAGGAACCTGTTTGTTATCAGGGAAGGCTTTCGCAGAAAGTAGAGTCCCATCTCTATGTCCTGAGGCGGAGAGATTGGAAGCACCGTGATGCGCTCGTGCCCGCTGGGCACCTGCGTCTCTATCAGCGCGGTCATACCGAGCCCTGCCTGGACAAGGGAGAGGGCCGCCATGCTGTCGGATGTCGTGTATTTCGTGTTGGGCCTTATCCCGGTGGCTGCCAGCATCTCCTTCGAGTCGCTCTCGTAGTCCGGGTTGATGTCGATGTAAGGGTATTTCGTGAAGTCGTCTATCAGAAAGCTGCTTCGCCGTGCCAGCCTGTGCGTGCTGGGTACCAGAGCGACCATCCGCGTCTTGCGCAGCGGAAGCCATAGCAGCTTGTCGCTGCCTTCTCCCTGATTCGTTGTGACGGCTATGTCTATCTCCCTCGAGAGCACCGACTGTCTGAGCTGTGACTTGTAGCCCCACAGTATGCTCACCTTGATGTTGGGGTACTGCTTGACGAATCTGGCAACGGTATCGGAAAGCAGTCCGTAGCTGGAGCTGTACGAGGTGCCTATGGTGAGCGTTCCAGTATCGAAGCCCTTTATCCTCAGGATCTTCTGGGAAAGCGTCTCGTCCGAGTTTATCAGAGATCGGACTTCCGATAGCAGAAGTCCGCATTCCTTCGTGGGCTTGACACCTTTCCGGCTCCTGATCAGGAGCTTGAAGCCGACCTCGCTTTCCAAGCTTGCTATGATCCTGCTTATCCCGGATGTGGTGTAGTTGTTGCATTGGGCGGCCGCTGCGAGACTGCCGCAGTCGAGCGCAGAAAGCAGGACTCTCCATTTCTCTATGTCCATCGCATCCCCTCCGGCTGTTGCCATATGATTGTTTTATAATTGACATTTTGTCAATGTTCAGTTGATAAAGTTTCGTTTTACAAAATGATTTTCGCAATGGTATAACTTCCCCGACCAGGGGTGGCGGCAAGGGGATCCGGGCTTCTGGGACAAATCAAACGGGACGGTGCAGTGAACGGACGGGATCTCCGTGCTGGGCCTTTTGCATTGCTTCAGCGCAGTAGCGCCGACGGACTGTCTCCGTTACCTAAGGAGAAGCCAGTGAACACAATGGTAATCTGTCTGGTCATCTTCGTCGCGATGATCATTCTCTTCTTCAACAGGAAGATACCCATGTCATTCACCAGTATGGGCGTCATCGTCGCGCTCTTCGTGACCGGCTGTGTCGATGCCGATGCCGTATTCGCAGGATTCGGAAACAACAACGTCCTGACCATGGCCGGCATGTTCATCGTCGCCGCCGGACTGTCCAGGACCCAGATGGTCAGCAACATCACAAAGCTGCTGTACAGGATCAACAACGGTTCGTTCACGAAGATCCTCGCCTCGTACATCCTGGTGATCTTCATCCTGGGCCAGTTCGTGCCAAGCCTGCCCGCACTCTTCGCAATGGTCTACCCGCTGGTCGTCAACATGTGCAGACAGCTGAAGGTCAGCCATTCCAAGATGATGTATCCGATCGCAGTCACAGTCGTCTCTACATCGTTCGTCATCGAGCCGATCGGCCCGTATGCCGCATGGTATGTCACCCAGAACGGTTATCTCGAGTCCTATGGCTGGGCGGGGGCACCTCTGCAGATGTGGAGCGAGACCCTCGTCTTCCTGCCTACGGCTATCGTCACTCTCCTGGTCGCCATCTTCATCCTGCCCAAAATGATGCCAGACCAGCCAGAGATACCCACGACCGCTATCACAGGGGCAAGCCTGACAGACCAGGAGCCGCTCTCGAAGGTCCATGAAACCCTCGGCTACGGCGTGTTCATCCTCGTCGTCATCGGTCTCATGGTCGGTCTTCCCTCATGGGCTGTCACCATGGCAGGCGCCGCAGTGCTCGTCATGTCCGGAGTCCTCGAGGAGAAGGAGGCTCTGATCAAGATGAACATGAGCATGGTCCTCCTGTATGCAGGTGTCACCGTCATGGGTAGCGCCCTTGGAAACACCGGTGCGGCCAACATCCTCGGAGACGCTGCCGCATCCATCCTGTCCCATGTCCACAACGGATACATCATCGGAGCCGTGTTCTACATCGTCTCCTTCCTGATGACCTCGTTCCTCTACAACAAGGCCACGACCACGGTCCTCATCCCGATCCTGGTCATCACATGCGGCTCGCTCGGATGCGACCCGAGAGGCCCGGTCATCCTGTGTTCCCTCGCATCCATGTCGTCTCTGATCACACCGATGCCAAACCCTGTCGTGCCTATGGCGATGCAGGCTGGCGGCTACACCCAGAAGACGATTCTCAAGGTCGGTCTCGTGCCGGCAGTCATCCGCGGCATCGTAGGTGTCGCTATCGCAATGACGATCTTCCCTGCATTCGGTTGATCGCATCACAGGAGGTCATGTAAATGAAACGTTTCGAAGGAAAGACCGTCGTCATCGCAGGCGGCGGCAGCGGAATGGGCCGCGTGTCCTGCCAGAAGTTCGCCGCAGAAGGCGCCAAGGTGTGTGTCGTCGACATAAACGAGTCGGCTGCGCTCGAGACCGTGAAGCTGATCGAGGCCGAAGGCGGCATAGCCAGAGCCTATGGAGTGGACATCACGAAGGAGGACCAGATGAAGAGCCTCTTCGACGATGTCGTCGAGAGGTTCAACAGCCTCGACGTCTACTTCACTATCGCAGGTATCAGCCCTGTCGGAACCGCGACGACAACGACGTTCGACGACTTCAGAAAGGTCGTGGAGCTGGACATGTACAGCGTGTTCCTGGGGTGCAAGTACTCCATTCCCCATATGGAGAGGCAGGGTGGTGGAGTGATCATCGTCCTCAGTGGTACATACGGTATCCGCCCGACGCCGAACAAGATCGGCTATTCGGCGGCAAAGGCAGGAGCGATCAGCATCACACGCTCTGTCGCGATCGATTTCGCAAGAAGCAACATCCGCTGCAACACCATCGCTCCCGGATTCGTCAACACGCCGCTGAACAATGGATTCGAAGGCGAGGCCAGACAGAGGTTCCTCGACAAGTACCAGCCTGCGACTTTCGAGATCCAGGCGGATGACATCGCGAATGTCGCATTGTTCCTCGCCAGCGACGAGGCCCGTGCCATAACCGGCCAAACGATCGTCGTCGACGGAGGAACCGAGGCGGCGCTCTATCTCAACTACAAGCGTCCTGCCGCGAACTGATCTGGAGGTGGACATGAAGGAATACATAGTCGCTCCGAAATATCTGTGGGATGGAAGGCGTCTTCTCGAGGATATGGCCATCCTCGTCAGGGATGGTGTGATTGCAGGAATCGACAGCCTGGATGCGCTCAAGACATCCTCCGCGGCCGAGGTCGAGCGCAGGGACGACTGGTTCGTCCTGCCTGCATTCACCGATGCACATGACCATGGAAGAGGCATGTCCCCTGTCGTGTTCGGTGCATGGGACAACCCGCTGGAAGTTTGGCTTCAGGATCTGAACAGACTTCCGGCCATCCCCCACTATGATGCATGCTGGTACGACGGGTGCCGTCTGGCATCCTGCGGAGTCGGCATGGTCATGCACAGCCACAACCCGAACAGCTTCGCGAAGATCGCCGACGAGATGGTCGACACCGCCCATGGATACATGGCCGCCGGCATCAGGAGCATCCTGGCCCCGCTGTATATCGACCAGAACAAGAGAATCTACTACGAAAGGGATGCATTTATCGCCTCGCTTCCCGAGCCTGTCAGAACAGCCTTTGCAAACGGGATTCATGACAGGATCATGACCATCGACGAGTATTTCGCCCTGGTCGACGAGATCCGCAGCCGTCTGTCGAAGGAGATCGAGGAGGGCTGGACCGAGGTCCAGCTTCATCCCAATGGAGGCCAGTGGTGCAGCGATGAGGCCCTGCTCGCCATGAAGGAGTACGCCAGGAAGAACGGAATGTACATACATCTCCATCTGCTGGAGACGATGTACCAGCGGGAGTATGCGATGCGCACATGGGGCAAGAACTATATCAAGCACTATGCCGATATCGGATTCCTCGGACCGTGGGTGTCCTTTGCCCATTCGGTGTGGATGGATGATGAGGACTTAGACCTGATTGCAGCCTCTGGCGCCAAACTCGTCACCAATCCATCCTCCAATCTGCGTCTTCGCAGCGGATCGTTCCGCATGAAGGATGTGCTCAGAAGGCATATCGTCGCCGGAATCGGTCTGGACGGATGTGCCTTCGACGACGATCAGGACTATCTCAGGGAGATGCGCGTCGCATGGCTCAACAACAGCAGCGTTGGAATAGATGCCCAGATCGACAGCCATGAAATACTGAAGATGGCCACCAGTCTCGGTGCCAAGGTGTCTGCCTCCGGACTGTGCTCCGGAAGACTTGCCGAAGGCGAGAAGGCCGACTACGTATGCATCGACATGAATGCCGTCAGAGGACCGTACTGCGACGCGGACCTCGATCCTGCGGCTCTGCTGATCCAGAAGGGCGTCAGAAGCTGTGTGGACAGGACTGTGCTGGGCGGAAACATCATATGGCAGAAGGGGGATGAGAGATTCGAGTCAATGCACAAGGATGCCGAGAAGCGCATCTGCGACAGCATCAGGACTCTCAGGAGCGCGGATCCCGGCAAGAGGGACAACAGCCTGATCATGAATCATATCATCGAGTTCTACACCAAGGGGGCGGGCCGCATCGGAGGTGCCAGGTGAAGGTGAAGCTTCGGACCTCGGTCTTCGTTCCGGCATTCGGAATAGTGCTTCTTGCAGGCGTCGCCGGTCTAGTCGACAACCAGCTGCTCATAAGCTTCTTCCAGGGGATTTTCGAAGGAGCCTATGAGAACTTCGGCTGGCTGTACCAACTCATCACGCTTGCCCTGTTCATACTCTGCCTTGTACTGATGTTCTCGAAGATGGGGGATGTGAGGATAGGAGGAAAGGACGCCAAGCCGAAATACAGCTTCTGGAGCTGGTTCGCCATGTCTCTCACAGGAGGCATCGGAGCGAGCCTCGTCTCGTCTTCGATCTCCCAGCCGATCACGTTCTTCGAGAGCGTGTGGGGAGAGCTTGACGGGTATGGCATCGAAGCCGGGTCCGTGGAGGCCGCCCTCTTCGCGCTTGGCAGGACTTTCCACGAGTGGTCGTTCTTCCCGTATGCGTTCTACGGCGTGTGCGGGGTGAGCATCGCCTATGTATGCTACAACATGCACAAGCCGGTCAACGTGTCCAGTTCGCTCGTGCCTCTCTTCGGAGACAGGGCGAACGGCAAGGGCATCGCATCGGTCGTGGATGCCCTCGCGGTGCTTTCGCTTGCACTTGCACTGGTCGGTACTCTGGGTACGTTCATAGGACTTGCAACCTCATGCATGAAGAGCGTGTACGGACTTGATCCGGGAAAGGGCGCGATGCTTGCGGTCATGGCCGTGACGACAGTGCTGTATCTCATCTCGTCGATAAGCGGGGTGGACAAGGGCATAAAGTTCTTCGCCAACCTCAACTTCCGCTTCTATGTATTCCTGATGGCAGTCTTCCTCATCTTCGGTGGCAGTATCGCCGGCATCCTGTCCAAGTCTGTCACTTCGCTGGGCTACTGGATACAGAATCTGCCCATGTGGTCGTTCGACACCGGAGAAGTGGGAGGACCTGCCCTAGTCAAGTGGTGGACGATCTACAACTGGATGTTCTGGATGGCCTTCGCGCCTGTGACGGGAATCTTCCTCGCACAGCTGTCATATGGCCATACGATCAGGGAGACGCTGATCGTGAACTGGATTCTTCCCAGCGTGTTCGCCATAGTCTGGATGACCATATTCGGCGGTGTGGCGATCGAGATGCAGACGGCGGGAGTCGTGGACATAGCAGGTGACATGGCCGCTGGGGGCACGTACGTCGCCATATGGAGCGTTCTCAATCACCTGCCTCTGAGTCAGATCCTCGTTCCGATAACGCTGTTCATCATGCTGCTGTCGTTCTCGACGAGCGCAGACAACAGCATAACGGTCATCTCCGCTCTGTGCGTCAAGGGACGCCGCATCGGAGACGAGGCACCCTGGTGGCTTAAGGCCGTATGGGGTGTCGCAATCGGACTGCTTTCCTTCCTGCTGATGGCATTCGCCGCAGGGAGCAAGGGCAACGACGGTGTCAGATACATGGTGGTCACCATGGGAAGCATACTGTCGGTTCTGGTCATACTCCAGATAGCCGCCACGGCCAGACTGATCTACCGCTATCACAAGCAAGCCGACCGGGCATGAACTCACCCGGTATAATCCTTGAGCCCTGTTCCATGTGGAGCAGGGCTCGCTTTGCATTTTGCTTTAATTTGCCATTGATTCCAATCTTGGCTGACTGTTCTTGCATGAGTCCTAGACGGATGCGGATTGCAGGGGCATACTTAATCAGAAAATATGCCTTCAGGAGGTATTTACATGGAAGAGATGAATGGCATTGCAAGACAGCTCAGATCAATAGGTCGAGTACTTGTGCTTATCTTCATTGTGCTTGCTTTTTTTGCTGTTGTAAGAGGTATCGAAATATACGAGGACTATAGAGAGGAGAAGCGCATAGAGGAATTGAACGAGTTCAGATATGTAAGTGAACCCGATGCTGAAATAAGCGATGCGAAGAATACGACATATAATGACGGTCTGGTGTCCACCATGATCTCCAGTATTGATCGTAATGCCTCTTGGCATTATTTCTTCTCTGACAATGGGCGTGAGGTCGTAGAGGTCAATGGAGAATTCAATCGCAGTAAGCTTGGAGAGGCAATATCAATCATCGAGGACAATGTCTTCTATGTCGACCCTGAATACGGAGAATTCAGAGAGCTTACCAGCGTGGATGCAAATGGAGACAGGATTTTTGATGAAGATATGATTGATTCAGTCAAGTTCAGAATACAGTTCGTAAAACATCTTGATGACTCTCTTAAAAACAACATCTATGACAAATACTACCTTGGATACTCAGAGATTGTGATTGTTCCGAGAAATGGGCGGAATGAGATTACAGAGGTTGTAGGTGATTCCATTCTTTCCATAATGGATTCTTATATCCGCAAGGTGATTTGGGGCAATTGACTTAGGGTAAGAAGAGTCTTCTTAGGAGTCTTTCAGGATTTCAATGTATTCCAAGAAGGGGGGCTGTCAAGAATTCTGTGTAAATGGAATTCTCAATCATAGTTTGGCCCTGTCTCCAAAGACGATGGAGAACTGGTTGATGGTAAGTCCCCAGTTGCGGATCGGCTGAGTCCATTTCTGGCTTGCTTTTCCAATGGCAAGATACATGATCTTGTAGACCGAGTCATCATCCGGGAATGCTGAGCGGTTCCGATTATTATGTTGGAGGTAGTTGAATCCAGCAATCTCTGTCTGCGCCATTCTAGGCTCCTATAGTCTCAGGAGCATCCTAAATTCAAGTAAAAACCCCTCCGAAACGGACTAATTCTATTTTTATTGCCATTTAGTCCGTTTCAGAGCATAATTTAATGTATGAATAGAGAAGGAAGCCTATATCCCCGAGAAAAGTATCTTAGCATATTGAGACCATTCTATTCTGACAGGGAACTGATAAAGGTCGTGACTGGTGTGCGCCGCTGTGGCAAGTCCTCTCTGCTCGAACTTGTCAGAAAAGAAATTCAGTCACATGGAGCGGCTGAAGCAAATATTTTGTACATCAATCTCGATCAACGTCCCTACATTGGGGTAAGAAGTCCTGAAGCATTGGAAAGAGTCATAGACAAAAACAATATGAAGTGACCTCGGATTTGCAGAGTCGTGGATTCGGCAATACCATGGTCTAAACCAAACAGGCGTGCCTTACCGCATGCAAAGGAGATCACTTCATGAAATGCAATGAAATTGTAAGAACGATCGGCATCGATGTCCATAAGGATTCGTATTCGCTGAGCACCTTCAATCCGCAGTCCG
>CALXOO010000016.1 GCA_944390045.1 uncultured Spirochaetales bacterium
AGGGCAGGTATTCCACTTGCTTTGGCCCCTTCAAACCAGGCCTCCCATCCAGTTCTGGCTTCCACCGCATCTCTCAGATCAAACAGTCTGGACATCTCTTCTTTCATTGCATGACACAGCGACAGATCAGCATGGTCATCGAGAATCTTCATGAGTGCCGCAGACTTCTCTTCAGACAGGTTGCCTCTTCCTGCTAGCAGAATCCATCTTGCACCTTTCACCTCTGAGTACAGACGCTTCTCAGCTTTCACTTCAGCCTTGGGAAATCCTTCTTCATCCATCTTCTTGGCCTGAGCACTATGCTTCCTGGCTTCCTCAAGCCTCACGACACCGAGAACATCCTTTGCGAACTGTGCCTGCATGTGGTACCTGTCGTAGACAATCTTTGCCTTGGGAAGGTGTTCAGCAACCAAGAGGTTGTAGGATGCATTCATGTCCATAGCCACAGCCTCAACTTCAGACAGGTAATTCATGTCAATTTCCTGAAAGAACTTGGAAAAGTCTGCCTTTGTCCTGCCTTTTCCAACCCACAAGACATCACCTTCATCCAAGTCCATCACACAGGTTGCGTACTTGTGCCCTTTATGGATTGCAAACTCATCAACGGCAAGGTGCTTTGGCCTGTATCCGTCCTTTGCCAGTTTCTTCTTCCTTTCAGAGATGGCTTCAGCCATTACTCCTTTGTGGAGATGTTTGATCGTATCCCAATGAACACCTGTAATCTTCTGTACTGTGGTTATGGGAATATTGAAGCGTAGGAATGAGCTTATCTATGAAGCTGCACGTTCAGTCATCCGTGTCTGAGGGTATTTGAAAGGAATCTCTTCACTGAAGGTCCTCGAGCATTTCTGGCAGCGGTAACGGTGGTAATTTGCTTCCACATTCTGCCTTGTCCCTGGGTACACAGGCATGTCCCTGAGTCTCATGCTGTAGTTACCACAGATGTGCACTTGGCCATTGCAGAAGGGACATTGCACATCCTCTGTCTCATTGCTGCTCTTCAGATGGAGAAGCCTATGCTTTCCATCTTCTGCTATTTCAGTGTTGATGTATTCAAAGGGTTGAAGAGACAGGTAGTTTGCTATACTTTGTTCGAAGAGCATGTGTTCGTCCTTTAGTTTTTGAGTGGTATCTAAACTTTAGAACGCACATGTTCTTCTTTCAATCTAGCCCTTCATCCCCTATCTTTCCGTGAAGAACCAAGAAAAGGGCCTCTTCAAAGGCCCTTTCTCAACTGACGATTGTGTTTCCTAGTCGGGCAGAGAGGATTTGAACCTCCGACCCCTTGGTCCCGAACCAAGTGCGCTAGCCCCTGCGCTACTGCCCGAAACACGTGCTATTTTCCCCACAAGCGTCCTCTGTGTCAACCACCTTTCTGTTAGAAGGAGAAGTAGGCTCCGACATTCCAGTCAAAGAAGTTCCCATACGTTTCCATGTTACTGAAAACATAGCTCACCTCTGCCGAGAGATGCATCATTCCCAGCAACTCAAAGTGGACATTGAGTCCGATTTCAGCATAGCCGAAGTTCTTCCAGCCGGCGTTGATGCTGTTATTCGGGATTCCGGAGGCAAGACCGAGGTCCAGAAAGACATATCCGTAAGGGATCGTGTTGTCTGACAGGAAGTTAGGACCGTACACATACAGCTTGAGCTGGTTCTGCACTATTACCGGGAGGTTAGTGTAGCCGATTCCTGGGAATTCGATGACATCGGCGAACTTGGGCACCTGAGAGCCGAGCAGAATCTGCGTATACAGCCTGTCCTCGATGACGATTGCGAGTTTGTTCCAGCGTCTCCAGTCCTCATCGCTGTACAGGACCTTCGCGTAGGTCGCGTCCATCTGGAGTGAGTAGAAGTCCACACTGGTGTCGAAGAAACTAGGCAGCCTGTTTGCCAGGAACCAGGGCGCCAGAGTGACTGTCGCGCTTGCATCAAGACCTTCCCTGTATATCTTGTTGTCTTCCCTGTACATGTTGTCCCACTTGACACTCAGCGAGAGCGAGTTGGCCAGCATGTAAGCTTCTCCTGCGATGTCAGGTGCTGCCTGGAACCTGGTCTGCGCGTTCCAGTATGTTGTCCCGTTGTTCAGGTTGTGCTCAAGCAGGTAGTCATCCAGGAAGCTCCGTCCGTTCCTGATGTTGTCGAAGGAGTCGAATGCCTGTTCAAAGCGGACGTTCAGTGCCGCCTCAAGAGAGAGGGCCATTCCTTCTATGCGCCGGTTGTAGAACATCTCGTTGCGGAAGGCATAGCTGATCTGTGAGTAGAATGATGAATAGTAATACTGGCTGCCGGCTTCCAGCTCCTGGGCTCCCAGATACTCGCCGGTGAGAGGATCCTGCACCAGACGTCTCTGTGACAGTCCGAAGTTGATATCCATCAGAATGGACGTGTCGACATCATCGAACCATCCCAGGTCCTCAACACCCTGTTCTATTTCGGCTGAGGCCGGGAAGTTCGTGATGTTGCCGTATGCGAAGTTCGACATGTGTCCCATTCCTGCGACGAGCGTGTACGATGTCTGTGCTGCTGCAGGGAAGGCCGCAAGGCCCGCCAGCAGGAGGGACAGGAAGAACTTAACTGTTCTCTTCATCAGTTTTCTGCCTGATTCTGACAACACGCCTCTTCTCACCCGTGATTTTGTACTTGTGCCTGATCAGATAGCACTTGTGGATCTTCATGTCGCGTTCGAAGTCGCGTCCTATTGTCTGTTCACTGATGTCTTCTACAGAGTACTTGTCCGTGATGTAGTCATCCAGCCTGAAACGGCGGAAGTTGCAGCTGAAGATCATCACGCCATCCTGCACCAGATGCATCATGGCGGCGTCAATCAGGCGGCTGTGGTCCTTCTGCACGTCGAAGCTGTCCCGTGACTTGCCGTTTGAGAAAGTCGGAGGGTCACAGAAGATCAGGTCATAGCGGTCATATGTGTCCCAGAGGTACTGGATCGCATCAGAGCGGTAGAAGAAGTTGCCGATGTCGGTGGAGTAGCCGTTGAGCTTGAAGTTTTCCATTGCCCAGTCCAGATAGGTCGCCGACGTGTCGACGCTGGTAGTGCTCAGCGCACCGCCCTTGACGGCATTCAGACTCGCAGTGCCTGTGTAGCAGAAGAGATTCAGGAACCTCTTTCCCTCTGCATGGTCCTGGATGTACTTCCTGATCGGTCTGTGGTCTAGGAAGATGCCGGTGTCAATGTAGTCCGTGAAGTTAGCCAGGAAGGCCAGCCCGTTCTCATGGCAGACCTGGAACTTGTCCACGCTGCTCAGCTTGCGGTACTGGTCCTTTCCTCTCTGCTGGCTGCGGACCTTGACATGGATGTTTTCATAATCTATGCCGGTTGCCCTTTCGGTTGCCAGGACAAGCTCCTCAAGCCTCCGCTTCGCATCTTCCGGATCTATGGTATCGGGTGCGGCGTATTCGGCAAGATTGATCTCACGTCCCTCATACATGTCAATTGCGGCACTGTATTCAGGCATGTCCGCGTCATAGATCCTGTAGCAGGTCACGCCTTCCTTTTCCATGAGCGGCCTGATTTCGGAAAGATTCTTCTTCAGCCTGTTGTATGCCATCTGCGCACCGGCTGACAGCGGGGCGGCAAGGCGTTCCTGCCTGCGCTGCTTCGCCCGTTCGATCATGGCGTTCTTCTCTTCATCGGTGAAGACGTGGTAATGGGCAAGCTGACAGAGGATGCCTCCATTGAAGAGTGTGTTTGTCCTCTGCGGCTTCATGTCGATATTCGAAAGCAGTGTGCTGTCCGCAGTCAGCAGAGCTGCCTGCCAGCCCTTGAAAAGGTTCTGGATGGTGTTTCCGATGGCCTTGTAGAGCTGTTTCACATCAACTTCGTCAAGTCTTATGCCGTATGGAGGATCGGTGACGATGCAACCGGAGGGAGAGGGCACATCCTCTTCCGTCATCTTTGTGAAGTCCTTGACTGAAAAGTCAATGTAGTCATAGACTCCGGCCTTCAGTGCGGCGGCCTTTGCCTTCTCGACATTCATGCGGCTGATGTCGCTGGCATAGATCCTGAAACTGCGCCTGCGTCCTTCCTCTGCCTGGTCTGACAGCTCATCAAGGACGCTGTTGTAGATTTCCTGGTCGAAGTTCTCAAGTTTCTCGAAAGCATAGGGTGTCTTGCGCGACAGCCCGGGTGCCAGGCCGGCCGCGATGGCGGCAGCCTCTATCGGGATTGTGCCGACACCGCAGAACGGATCCATCAGCGGGAGGATGTCTCCGTCCAGCACGCTCTTGTACCAGTCGCTCCTGTAGAGCACCGCACTGGCCAGATTCTCCTTCAGCACGGCATCAACACTGCCTTCGCGGTAGCCCCTCTTGTAGAGGGCCGGGCCGGAGAAGTCGGCATAGATTATGGCTTTCTCACCCTTGATGTGAAGGTGGAAGGTGATGTCGGGGTTCTCTGTGTCGACATCAGGCCTCATTCCGTTGTTGACATCCTTGAGCCTGTCGACGATGGCATCCTTGAGCCTGAGGGCGGCGAAGTGGCCGTTCTTGAGCCAGTTGCAGGACTGCACAGTCTGTGTGACCTGGAAGGTCTTTCCGAGTGTCATGTACTCCTCCCAGGGAACCTGGAGACATGAGTCATACAGTGCGTCAGCACTGTCTATTCCCTCATCATAGAAGAGGGACAGCAGCACCCGGCTTGCTATGCGGCTTGTCATCGTGAATCTGTATCCGACTCTGAGATCGCCTGTGAACTGTACTCCGTTTCCAGTGGTCCTGACCTGCTGGGAGCCGGCTCTTTCGGCCTCCCTGGCCACCAGGTCCTGCTGGTTGGCGGCCGACTGTGCAAAAAAGATCATTTCATTCTCCTATTTTGAAAAGCGTTTCCACGTCGCTCTTCGTAAATGTGTATACTGTTCCGCAGTTGAAGCATTCCAGCTGGAGGGGGAAGTGGCCGGAAAGGATCTCATCCTTCTCCTTCTGCGGAAGCCTGGCAAGATAGTCCTGGAAATGCTGCCTTGTGCAGGGGCACGAGAAGGCTATGAAGCTGCTCTCGAGTTTCTCAGGGGAAAAGTCGCCGAACTGTTGTCTCACATAGTCCTCTGCCGTCATCCGCTCTCCGACAGCCTGGCCCAGGTTCGCAAGATGTCCACAGCGTTCAGACAGGTCCTCCAGTGTCTTCTCGTCGCATCCGGGCATGGCCTGAATGAAGAGGCCTCCCGCGCCGACAACGTTGCCGTTCCTGTCGAAGTGCAGTGAGATGTAGAAGAGGGTGGGTGTCTGCTCGCTCTCCTGGAAATAGACCGCGAGGTCCTTGGCGATGTTACCGTATTCAAGCATAACCGTTCCACTTACCGGTTCCCTGCTGCCCTCCAGCACTTTGCTGATGGTCAGGAATCCCGGCCCGAAGAGCATTGAGGTGTCCAGTGTCTCAAGCGGCTTGTCGAGCCTGATGGGATTCTCCACCAGGTATCCTCGCACGGCGCCCACTGCCCAGGACTCGATGCTTATGCCCTTGATGGGGCCGCCGCATTCGATTGTCATCTGGATCCTGTCGTCTCCTTTGACGCAGCTTGTCAAAAGCAGACCTGCTATGTATGCCTGTCCCAGGACATAGGTCTCCAGCAGTCCTGTCCTGTGATTTGCCTTCATCTGGTTGACTGTGTGTGTTGCGCTCACCAGCGTCATTCTGACCTTGCCTCCGGCCAGCAGGAAGATGTCCCTGCTGTCATCCGGGAGACTGTCAAGGAGAGTTTTCAGCTCCTTGTTCTCGATAGGGCTTTTTACCATGGTGCCTAATATATCGAAATGGGGGGAATTGAGGAAGATGTTTTGCAAAAAAGAAATGACCGCCGGTTCCCGGCGGCCGTCCTGATATGTGATATGGATCACTTCTTCTTGAGGTACTTCACGCTGTCCAGGGCGACGGCGGCGATGATGATCGCACCCTTGAACACGAACTGGAGGTTCGTGTCGATTCCCAGGAAGGTGAGACAGTAAGTCAGTCCGGTGAAGATGATGACACCGATGATGGCGCCTCCGATCTTTCCAATACCTCCGTTGAATGAGATTCCGCCGACGACGCAGGCCGCGATGGCATCTGTCTCATAGCCCTGTCCGGTTCCGGCAGAGGCATTGGCACGGAAGGCTTCGAGGAAGGCTCCACAGCCGTAGAAGATTCCGGCCATGATGAAGACTCCCATTGTGACCTTGAAGACCGAGATTCCGGACACGGCCGCAGCCTCGCTGTTGCCTCCGACCGCATACATGTTCTTTCCGAATGTTGTCTTGTTCCAGATGAACCAGGCCACGACACAGGCGACAACTGCAGGAATGATCAGCTTCGGGAATGTGATCAGCTGACCGTTGATGATTCCCAGTTCCCAGCGACCTCCGAGCAGATCCTTGATTCCGCTGTCGATTGAGCCTACAGGAGTTCCGCTGGTTCCGAAGAAGAGCAGACCGTAGATGATCAGCTGAGTCGACATTGTCGAGATGAAGGGATGGATCTTCAGCTTGGCAGTGAATACACCGGAGAAGCAGGCGAATGCGACGCAGAGGATGACTGACAGCAGGAGTGCGATTACGACCCTGAGGCCCATCGGGATTCCGTCGAAGTTCCAGGGCGCGGCTCCGAAGAGCGTGACAATGTTTGTCCCCCTGTGCAGCAGCAGTCCTGTCGTGACGGATCCCAGCGCGACCATACGGCCTACTGAAAGGTCCGTTCCGGCAAGGAGGATCAGACCGGCGACACCGAGTGCATAGAACATCCTGGTCGAGCATTGCTCAAGGATTGTCAGAATGTTCGGCAGTGAGAAGAGGGCGCCTCTTCCCTGGAGCGGTGCTATGACGACACAGACAATGAAGAAGATGATGACCGCGATGTAGAGTCCGTTGTTCAGGAAGAAAGTCGACATCTTGAAGCGGTTGATGTACTCTCTCCACTTAAGTGTCATGTCTTCCTTGAAGTTGGTCTTTCCGTTGCGCAGTGTGCGGTTTGTCTGCACATGATCGACATAGGCCTGGCTCTTGGCTGCCTTGGCTCTGTCCACGTTTGTGGTGTAGTGGCTCCTGGCATCGAAGATCGCCGACTTTTCCTCGTAGCGGATCTGCCCGATCTCGTCCTTGCGTGCCTTTGCATCGCTTATCGTGACCGCGCTGATTCTCTTTTCGGTATTGGCCTTTATCTGGGCGACCTTTGAATTGAACTCCTCCTTGTAGGCTGCGATCTTCGCATCTTCTTCGGCGTAGACACGCTTCTCGATCTCGGCGCT
Organism: uncultured Spirochaetales bacterium; assembly: GCA_944390045.1. Taxonomy (GTDB): domain Bacteria; phylum Spirochaetota; class Spirochaetia; order Sphaerochaetales; family Sphaerochaetaceae; genus Bullifex. The sequence goes on from CALXOO010000016.1 coordinate 7,230, forward strand.
GAGCGTGTTCACATAGGCCACAGCCTCCTTCGTCAGCGCGTCAATCTCGCCCTTATGGCTTGCCGCATCGGCGTTCGCGACTGCTATCTGCTTCTTGCAGTCCTCAATCAGCTTGGTCTTTGTCTCGCTGGAGAGCATCTTGCTCTTCTTCGTGGCTGTGATCTGCTGCTTGAGGTCGCTGACGCGGGTGACGCCTGTGCTTCTCAATTCGGCCAGCTTCGAGATGTATTGCCTGACTTTGAGGTCCTCATCAAGAGCTGCCGGTACATTAGTCATGTTGGTTGCCATTTACTCCTCCTCTTTTACAGATACATAGCAGAAAGACGCAGCAGCTCTTCCTGGTTGGTGTTCTTCGTTTCCACAATGCCGGCCAGACGGTGGTTCGACATGACGGCTATCCTGTTCGTGATGCCGAGAATTTCCGGCATCTCGGACGAGACAACAATGATAGTCTTTCCGTTCTTTGCCATTTCGATGATGAGCTGGTAGATCTCATACTTGGCACCGACATCGATACCTCTGGTGGGCTCGTCCATCAGGAACACGTTCGGCTCTCTCTCCATCCACTTTCCTATGATGACCTTCTGCTGGTTTCCTCCGGAGAGGGCAGTGATGAGCTCATCGCAGGAGACGCATTTTGTGTTCATCTGCCTGATCTGGCGGTTTGCCGCCTCTGTCATGAGACGGTTGTTGAGCATTTTGTGCGTCTTGTAGCTGTCAAGGTTCGTGATGACTGTGTTGAAACGTATTGTGTCCTTGCCGAACATGCCGTTGAGCTTGCGCTCCTCCGTAACGAGGGCGAAGTCGTAGTCCATGGCGTCCTTTGAGGACTTGAACCTCAGCGGCCTACCGTCCAGGATCAGGCGCCCGGAGGCAATTGTCCTGATGCCGAACATCGACTCGAGCAGCTCACTACGTCCGGCGCCGACAAGACCGTAGAGTCCGAAAATCTCGCCCTTGCGCACAGTGAAGGTGATGTCTTCCAGCTTTGGATCGTACTTGGTCGTCAGATGGCTGACCACCAGATAGTCCCTGCCGGGCACATTGTCGACATCAGGGAACCTCTTGTCCAGCGAGCGGCCGACCATGGCGCTGATCAGCTCATTCATGGTCGTGTCCTTCGTCTTCTTGGTCATGATCAGCTTGCCGTCACGGAGGACTGAGACTGTGTCGCAGATCTCGAAGATCTCGTCCATTTTGTGCGAGATGTAGATGAATGACACTCCCTTTGCCTTGAGCTCATTGACGATCGAGAAGAGCTTCTTGACCTCGCGCTCCGTCAGCGAGCTCGTCGGCTCGTCAAGCACGATGATCTTTGCGTTATAGCTCACGGCCTTCGCGATTTCGACCATCTGGCGCTGGCTGACGGACATGGTCCTCATGATGGTTGTCGGGTTGACATTCATGTTGAGGGAGGCAAAAAGCTTGTTTGCCTCTGTCAACATTTTGTTCTCGTCGATGATTCCGCCCCTGGTGGGGTAGCGGCCGAGGAACAGGTTGTCCGTGACAGAGCGGTCAAGGCACTGGTTCAGCTCCTGGTGGACCATGGCCACTCCGTTCTCCAGCGCCTCCTTCGGGCTGTTGAAGTTGATGCTTCTGCCGTCGAAGACGAACTGTCCCTCATCCTTGGCGTAGATTCCGAATAGGCACTTCATCATCGTTGACTTTCCGGCTCCGTTCTCTCCCATGAGACCGAGCACAGAACCTTTTTCCAGCGTGAGGTTGATGCCGTCGAGGACCTTGTTCTTCGCAAAGGACTTGGAAAGGTTTTTTATTTCTAGAATCGTGTTGTCCATATCACTCTTTGCGGGAGGAATATCCTCCAAAATTCAAACAAGCATGCGAAAGAACAACTTCCACATGCTCGTTTCCGAATAACGGACTTTCAGTGAAAGTCCACCGACTAGTACTGGAGCCTCGATGTGTAGTCAGGACCGGAGTTCGTCTTGACCATGTTGATGGCGTAAGCATCGAAGTTGCTCAGGTTGGTGAAGCGGTCCAGACAGCTGGACTCGTTCTGTCCGTCACCCTGCACAACTGTGAGGTTGATGCCCATCAGAGGCGCATAGTAGTTGAGAGCCGGCAGATAGTTGGAGGACAGGAAGTTGTCAGCTGAGTTGTAGATTGTCAGCAGGACATCGACAACCGGAGCCTCGCTCTGCTTGATTCCCTCGTCCCTGGCGCCGGAAAGCAGCCTGTCGACATTGGCGATCGTAACTGCCTCGTTTGCGGCGAGGAGGGCCTTGTTCTCGGCATCGTAATCAACGGTGGCTGAGATCTGGTTGCCCCACTGGTCGGGCTCTGTGAATCCCTTTGTGTAGACATCGGCACCTGTCAGACCATCGAGAAGGTTCCTCAGGGTCTGGAGCGTGGCCTCGGCCTGGGCATCGGCGTTCTGGGAGACTGTACCTGTCAGGCGTCCCTGTGCGATGGCCTCGAGAGCATCGGCGTTGGCGTCATAACCGAATATTGGAACTCCTGTGGGGTAGTTGGAAGCCTGCAGACAGCCCATGGCCATACCGTCGTTGTTGGAGATGACCATATCGATCTGTGTGCCGTACTGTGTTGCCCAGTTGCCCATGGCGTCGGTTGCGGCATTGGCATTCCAAGTTGATCCGTCTGTGCCGGTCATTGCCCTTGAGTCGATCTCGACTACAGGCATTGTCGTTCCGCCGACATTGGCGCTGCCCTGCTGGGAGACACCGGGATCCGTGCTGCCGGCCCATGTTCCGAGAGCCTGCCTGATGCCCTGTGTTCTGGCGCGTGAGTCATTATGTCCGACATCTCCGATGCACAGCACATAGCCGATGACACCGTCACCATTGCGGTCGAGTTTGGCCGGGTCGGCTGAAGCGAGGTAGTCGACTATCATCTGTCCCTGTACGACACCGCCTCCGACTGCGTCGAATCCGACGTAGTAGGTCTTGTCGTTCCAGTTCATTGTCTCCATGTCGATCTCGCCGCTGACGGGATCGGAAGGCTGTCTGTTGAAGAATACAAGCGGCTTGTCCCTGTTGAGGACGACGTCGGATGCTGTTCCCTCAGCTCCGCCCTGTGCGAATACTGATGTGACTGCGATGAGTGCAATCAGCATAAGCATGAGTGCTTTTTTCATTTTGCTTCTCCTTTTGTTTTCGCTTTGTGGCCGGAATTCCGGCTACAACTATTATTTCAACATGGAAAACGTCGGAATGCAAAACTTTTTTTGTGAATTTGTGTGATGTCGTGGCCGGAAAAGAGAACATGCTGACCTGAAGTTGAAAGTCCTCTCCCGTCATTCTCTTACAGCTGTGTCACGTCATTATGCTGTTCCGCTATGATCTTCTCCATAGCGGTGAATCCCTCTCCCAGGACATGGTGCGTGTCCTGAATGACCAGGAAGGCATGCTTGTCAACCTCGTGCACGCGCCGTGTCAGGCGGCTGATCTCCTGGTTCGGCACGACAGCCATGAGCATGGGGCGCTCTTCACCTGTGTACAGACCCTTCGCGCTGATGACCGTGCCGCTGCGGTCCATCTCTCTGATTATGAATGATCCGATCTCATCCAGATGATCTGATATTATTAATACTGTCTTGGCATAGCCCGTGCCCATGGACAGGACGACTTTGTCAAGCACGATGGATGTGATGAATACTACGACAATGGCATAGAGTGCGCTCTCTATCGAGAAGACCAGGGCGCTGGCTGCTATGATCACCGCATCGATCAGCATTAGGCTGGTTCCTGTCGTGATGTGCGTGTAGCGGGAAATGATGAGGGCGATGATGTCGGTTCCGCCCGTATTGCTTCCTCCCTTCATCACAAGACCTATTCCGACTCCGGAGAGCACGCCTCCATAGAGACAGCTCAGCCAGAATGACATGTCCTTTGTGTAGTCTAGGATCCCTCCGTAGCCGAAAATATGGCTCCAGAGGCTGGTGAAGGCAGATAGAAGCACGGTTCCGATGAGGCTCTTCAGCCCGTACATCCTGCCGAACAGCTTCACTCCGATCAGGAAGATCGGAACCGAGAGGACGAAGATCGACAGACCAACATCGATGCCGAAACTGTGATAGAGCAGGGTGCCGATACCGCTGACGCCTCCCGGTGCGATCTGCGCCGGGTTCGTGAAGACAGCAATGGCCAGCGCGGTTATTGCGCTGCCCGCAGTTATGTACAGGTAGTCCAGTATTGTCTGTTTCTCTTTCGTTCTCATCTTGTATGCACTATCTTGTCCGGCAGGGCCTGCTGCGGAGTGTGCAGCGCCTCTCTGACTTCATCCAGAGTGTTAGCGACCAGCAGTCCCCTCCTGACAGCCTCTGACATCAGCCCGGCTCTGGCGACCTCATCCAGGAATGACAGTAATGTCGTGTAGAAGTCTCCTGCATTATACAGAATTATGTTCTTGCTATGGTAGCCGATCTGTTTCCATGTATATATTTCGAAAAACTCCTCGAGAGTCCCGATTCCTCCGGGAAGGATTATGTATGCCTGGGCAAGGGCATACATCCGCTTCTTTCTCTCATGCATGTCAGGGACGATCTCGAGTTCCGTGCAGACCTCATCCTTTCTCACGTCTGGGCGGTTGAAGATTTCCGGCAGTACGCCGTGAACCTTTCCCCCTGCATCCCTGCAGGCTCTGGCTGCAGCTCCCATCAGGCCGAGGGAACCGCCTCCGTAGACAAGTGTGATGCCCTCATTTGCAAGAAAGGCGCCCAGGGCCGAGGCTGCCTCCAGAAGGCGTCCGTCCTCCGGTGTGGAGGAGGCGCAGAATACCGCTGCGGATGAAATCCTGTCCATGGGCAAAAATATTAGCATGCCGGGCGGATTGTGAGAACTGGAGGCTTTCTTTCGCTTTTCACTTGTTAAGTGGCTGTTTCTTTTCTATAATTGCCAGCAAGGGATGAGTCATTGGTCCGGCTCATTCCGGTGTTGGGGATTCCACTCCCGGCCTCCTGCCTTGGGGCAGGTACACTTCTGGAGAAAAAGGAGAAGCCGCGTGGAAACATGCGGCAAGAACGGAAATGAGGAAAAGAATACTTATCGTCGCCCTTCTTCTGGCCGCTCTCGTGGCACCTGTCTTCGCAGCTCAGGTGACAGTCGAATGGAACTGGGTCAAGAATGATCCGGCTGTCCAGTATTTCAGATACCAGCTTGATGGAGAGGCTGACGATGCCTGGACGGTTGTCGATGCTGATACGACAAGTTATTCAGTCAGCGGCCTTGATGCCACGGGAAGCTACACGCTCTATCTGCAGCAGTCATATGACGGTGTCTACTGGTCAGAGAGCGCGAGCACGACATCCCAGGCAGCAGTCCCGCAGCCCGCAGTGGTGGAAGAGCCGGTTGTTGTCGAAGAGGTCCCCGCTGCTGATGTCGCTGTTCCTGTTGAGGAGCCTGTCGTGACTGAGATTCCTGTCGTTGAAGAGGTTCCCGCAGTGGTGGAGGAGACTCCCGTCGTCGAGGAGCCCGCTGCTCCCGCACAGACAGTCGCAGCACCCAGACAGCCCTTCACATTCACGCTTTCCTTCATGGGCGGTGTCGGACTGAACAACATCGGCGGACCGCTTGATTATGATGCACAGGCTGGCCTCCAGCTCGGTTTCGAGAACATCATCTCCAACAGTCTGCTCGGCTGGGACATCAAGCTCAATGTCGGTGCGATCGCGAATCCCAGATATGCCATGAGCGACATTTCGTTCAGCAATCTCTTCTCGATCAGCCAGTACGACAAGAGTCTGTATGCGGACCTGCTGACCGGTGTCAACCTTACAGCCGGAATCACGCAGTTCTATCTTGACGGCGGTGCCAGACTTGTCATGGACTATGGCGATTTCAGAGGTGATTCACTCTTCAGTGTTGGCAACTTCTACGGCAGCGTCCAGGCCACCGGAGTTCTGGGCTTCAGGCTCAACTTCAACTGGTTCAATGTCGCGCTTGAGGGACAGTACCTCTATGACTTCACAGAGAATACCCACACTGCTGTTCCCCGCCTGATGTTCGGATTCAATTTCTGAGAGGATACATCACTCTGATCCCGGATCTTCTGTCCGGGACTAGAAATGCCGGATCTGCTGGTCCGGCATTTTGTTTGTCCTAATGCAGAGTGTGGAACACAGACATGGCCGAGGAATTGTCAGGACTCTCTTTCCATCTGCCTGCGGATATATTCCAGGAAGAGTACTGTCGCCTTGAGACGACCTGATGTTGAAGCCGCGGACTGTGAGTGGGGGTGGGGGAAAACTGTCTTGCAGATATATTCTGAGAACACACAGTTCAGCGTGAAGACGGCAGGCAGGGTTGCTGTGAGCCGCTTCTTCACTCAGAATCCTGCCCCCCCCTTTCTTTTTACGCCCGCCTTCAATATTATTTGCCATGATGACAAACGGAGGAGTTCAGTAAGCCTGTATGAGAGATGACCAGGTAAACCAATGTATCGACTACATCAGATTCACCATGGAGATGGAGGGCAGTGAGCTGGCAGACGGGACCAGCGATGTCCTCGAGTCCATTCTCACCGGAGATGCGGACGCCGACAGCGTGGTTGCGGACTATATTGTCAGACAGGGGCTTGAGACCAGTTATGAGACCGGTCACGATGAGATGGGCACCTATGAGGACAGCCGCGCACTGGTCAACTATTTCAACATCCATGACAAGGCAAGGCTCAGGACGATAGAGCATTTTCTCGTGAATGTCCGTACTGCCCAGCTCTTCGCATGTCCGGTCAGTGGCAATCCGACATTCCAGTACCTCTGCCAGATTCACAGCCGCCTTTTCGGAGACATCTATCCCAGTGCAGGACGCATACGCACCAGCGAGGCCAGCAAGCGCAAGGATTTCTGCCGTGTCCAGTTTATCGAGCGCTGCAGCAGCGAGCTCTTCGCCCGTCTGTCCAAGGATGACTATCTGAGGAAAATCGATGATATCGGGGACTTCGCCAATGACCTGGCCTTCTATATGGGCGAGGCAGAGGCGCTGCATCCGTTCAGGGACGGAAACGGACGTGCGATCCGTTTCTATTTCAACCGTCTGGTACAGGAGGCAGGCTACCTCCTTCACTGGTCCAAGGCTGACCCGGACCGCATGCTTGAAGCCTCGATAGCCGCCATAGACGGCGACTATCAGGCCCTGGTCGATGTTCTGGGTGAGATTCTGGAGCCTTGCGGCTGACAGGCCTCAGATCATCTCCTCGAGACGTGATTTCGCCTCGTCAAGCGACTGATTGTACTGTTTTGCCAGCGCGTCCAGCTGCTGCTGGGCGACTTTCAGGAACTCCTGATCGTTCTCAAGCGATACAGGTACATCCTGCCCGTACTGTGCCCTGAGTTTCGCGGCCTTCTCCTGCAGCATCGGCTCGAAGTGCGCCTTCAGCTGGTCCATGAGCTGTTTCTGATGGTCCGGGTACTGTTTGCACAGTCCGACTATCTGTCCCATAAGCGACATCGCTGCGCTGCTGTCTGTGAGCAGGCCCAGCAGTGTGGTGAGCCGCTCATAGCGGTCTCCCAGTACTTTCTCATTCGGCAGCGTCAGGTTCTGCAGGACCGTTTTCTTCAGTCCTTCCCTTGCTCCGTCAAGGTCCTTTATGGCCTGCCAGTCCTGACTGATCTTCTCAGCTGTCATCTCCTCGTCATAGTTCAGATAGCCTCCGGCGAGTGCCATCGCCCTGCGGACATTCTCCTGCCTCTGGAGCTTCTCCTTGTCAATGCTTATGTTCTCTGTCTTCTCCAGGGCAATTTCCCAGGCTGATTTTATCTTCGACATTCTTTTCTTGCCTCCACGATGTAAAATAATCATTTGGGAGGATGTCAACAACACCATTTTTGCGTTAGACTGCCAGACGCCATGCAAGAGGAGATTGTCTACTTTCTTGATTTGTTTGGAACCGTGATCTTCGCCATCACCGGAGCGGTCAAGGGTGTCCGCCTGCGGCTTGATCTCTTCGGCGTCATGGTGTACGCGGTGACGGTCGGCTGTGCCGGCGGCATGATGAGGGACTGCCTCATCGGTCAGACTCCGGTTGCCGCCTTCACGGACAGCAGCTACATCATCGTCAGTGCACTGACCGGTCTTGTCGTCTTCTTTTCCGCGAGGAAGTTTGTGGGCCGCTGGCGTGTCGTGCTGTTCTGCGATGCGATCGGACTGGGTGTGTTTACCGCAATCGGAGCGGAGAAGGCCGCCCTCGCCGGGCTTGGAGCGGTGGGCCAGCTGCTCAGCGGTCTCATAGGTGCTGTCGGAGGCGGCGTGCTCAGGGACGTGTTCTCAAAAGAGATTCCGGCTGTCCTGAAGTCCGACTTCTACGCGACAGCATCAATAATAGGGGGCCTGCTGTACATTATTCTGGAGCACTTCCCCGCGGTTGACAGCAGCCTAAACTTCTTCATTTCCGCCTTTTCCGTGATGATCATCAGAATTTATGCCATCCAGCACAACCTGAAGCTTCCGGTGGCCAGAATGGTCGGAGATGACTAGTCTTGCCCTGCATGGCCTGTTGGTATTAACTTGCTTAAAGATATGTCAACTGAGCCTGTATACTACACTGATCCATATCTGGTGACTCTGGACGCACAAGTCGTCAGGGTACTTGACTGCGGTCTCGTGCTGGACCGGACCATATTCTATCCCGAAGGCGGGGGACAGCCCGGGGACCGCGGCTGGATTGACGGCGTGCTGGTGACCGGCACTGTCCACCGTGATGGCGCAATCGTTCATCTGATGGACTCTCCCTCCGGCTTTTCCGTGGGGCAGCGCGTCAGTCTGCGGCTTGACTGGGATCACCGCTTCAGGTTCATGAGGGCCCACACCGCCGAGCATATGATAGCAGGAACTTTCCACAGCGCACTTGGCATTCCGACAGTGGCCATCCATCTGGCTGATGATTATCTTACGGTCGAGCTCGATACGCATGAGCTTGATGATGAGAGTGCCTGGAAGGTCGAGAGTCTGGTCAACAGGGCCATACTCGAGGATCACAGAGTGAGTGCCGGAGTATTCACGCATGATCAGGCAGAGGCTCTCGGCCTGCGGCGGAGCATCAAGGTTGACGGGGATTGTGTAAGGGTAGTGGAAATCGAGGGCGTGGACAGGATAGGATGTGGAGGCGTACACGTCTCACACACCTCTCAGGCCGGTCTTGTCTCATATGCGGGCTGCGAGCCCATACGCTCGCATGTCAGGACAATCTGGTACTACGGGGACGGCGCATTCAGCGCTGCCCGCCGGGAGAGGGCTGCCGTGAAAGAGGCCTCCCGCCTTCTGTCCGCACAGACCGGAGAGATCGCGGATGCGATCAGGCGGCTGATTGACACAAAGAATGTACTCAGTGCCCGTCTGAGGGAGGCAGAGGCCCGTCTTGCCCGCTGTCAGCTTGAATCACAGGGGCCGGTCTTCACCACAGACCTTCCGCTTGAGGCCTTTCAGAAGCTGGCATCCGGGGCGAGGTTCTTCGTCACCGGCACAGATGCGGAGGGGAGGGTGCGCTGGCTTCTCGGCGGGGATGCTGCGCTCTTCGCCGCGTTTAAGGCACGGTTTGCCGAATTCGGAATGAGAGGAGGCGGAAAGGCCCCTCTCTGGCAGGGGAGCGCCGGCTGCGGCTGCACAGAGCTTGAGGCACTGGCGCGGTCTTTGATACTGGAGGATGACAATGGCTGACAAGCCTGACAATCTGAGCGATGAAGTGCACCTCAACTGGGGGAAGATCCTGACGATAGGACTGATACCTATCATTCTGATCTTCCTCGGCTTCTACTTTGTCGTCAAGAACATCGGAACAGAGAACTATGACATGATCGTCTCCCTGGTGGATGAGAAGTTCGGCATGCCCGGAATCTTTCTTTATGTCTTCATTGTGGACACGCTCATTCTGCCGCTGTCGCCTGACTTCGTCTTCCCGATCGTCGCAGGAATGCCCTGGTACGAGGTCGTGCCGGTGATAGGACTTGCCTCCTGTCTCGGCGGCTGGGTCAGCTATTTCATAGGCCGCGTGCTGATCAGGGTCCCTGTAATCGACAAGTGGGTAGAGAAGGCGAAGAACAAGTGGGGCAGATACATCAGCAAATACGGCATTGTCTTCGTCATACTCTCCACGCTCACTCCGATTCCGTTCTCGACCGTGTGCATGGCTGCCGGTGCAGTCCAGCTGTCCAGCCGCAAGGTCCTGCCATGCTGCCTTTTCAGGATACTCCGCATGGCAGTCTATTTCTGCTTCTTCAAGGCCGGTCTAGTTCTTGTCTGATCCGGCGGGCGACCATCAGCGTGCGCTTTCCGGCATCTCCGGTGTAGGCGCTGGCGTCCAGAAGGCTGTCTATCTTCTCCCTGGAAAGGTAGGCCAGGATGCGCCTGTCACTGAGCAGGTTCTCCCTGAGATTGTTCTCGTTCCCGTTCTGGACCTCGGCCCAGGCCTTGAGTGATTCCTCCCGGATGACTTCATGCATTTCCTGTCTGTCGGCGCCTGCCTTTCCCAGCTCCATGAGCAGCCTCTCTGTCGCTGAGAAAATGCCGTAGGTGTCCATCAGACGGCGTCTTGCGCTCTCATGGAATGACATGCCGGAAACGACACGCGTAAGTGTGATGAGCGCTTCCTCTGTAGCCAGGAAGGCCTCAGGAAGCAGGATGCGCCGGTTGGCGCTGTCATCAAGCGTGCGTTCCAGGAATGTCGTCGCCCCGTTCTGCCAGGCCGTCATATACATCGAGGAGACAAAGCGCGTCAGTGAGTCCACCTTCTCGCAGTTGATCGGGTTGCGCTTGAAAGGCATCGCAGATGAGCCCACCTGCTTCGCACCGAAGGGCTCTGACCACTCGCCGACGGGCGGTGACTGCATGATCCTGAAGTCTGCTGAGAACTTGTAGAGGGTGCAGCACAGAGCACAGAGGGCGGAAATGACCCTGAGGTCCTGTTTTCTGGTGTAGATCTGCGTGGCCGCCTCATAGCATTCCAGTCCCAGCTCTTCCATGACAAGCCTCTCCAGCTCAATGGAAGTAATCCCGCTTCCTGCGACAAGTTCCTTGTAGCTTGCACCGGTTCCGACGGCCCCCTTCATTCCCTTGCCCCTGACCGAGGCGAGTACGGCCTCAAGCTCCTGTACGTCCTCAAGCAGATCCTGTGCGCTCTGTGCCAGACGGTAGCCTACAGTAGTGATCTCTGCGGGCTGGAGATGGGTGAAGGCCATGCAGGGCAGTTCCGCGTATGCCTCCATCTTCTCAAGAAAGGCGGAAAGCAGTGCCCGTGCCTCGCTTATGATGAGCCTGAGCGCCTCCTTCAGTCTCAGTGCATCCATGTTGTCAAGAACGTCCATGCTGGTCGCACCAAGGTGGATGATGGCACCGGCCTTCGGGCATTGTGCGGCATAGGTCCTGATCTCGGCCATCAGATCATGCTTTATTTCGGCTTCAATCCGGCTGGCCGTCTCGATGTCTATGTCTTTCCTGTGCTCCTCAAGTTCGGCAATCTGTTCGTCTGTGACCAGCCCGGCCTTCGCCTCTGCTCTGGCAAGTGCTATCCAGATGGTCCTCAGCAGCTCCCTCTTGTGGCGCTCGCTGAAGATGCTTCTCATTTCACTGCTGCCATAACGCCAGGTGAAAGGAGAGATGAAAGTGTCGTGAGAGAATTCAGTCATAAAAAGCTCCGGAAAAAAGGGAAGACGTCTTCCGTCTTCCCTTCTGTGCGTTCAGCGGACTATGAGCTGGTCCCGCTCAGGTCCGACCGAGATATAGGTGACGTGTGTGTTCAGCCTCTTCTCGATTTCAAGTATGTAGGCCTGTGCCTTGGCAGGCAGTTCTTCCCAGGTGCGGCATTTCGTCGTGTCGCACATCCAGCCCTCGAAGTCCTCGTAAATGGGCTTGGCCCTCTCCTGGTAGCCCGTGTCCGGCAGGTGATTGTAGTACTCGCCGTCGATCATGTATCCTGTGCAGACCTTTATGACAGGGAAACTGTCAAGCACGTCAAGCTTGGTGAGCGCAAGGTCGGTCACTCCGTTCATGTAGCACGCATAGTCCGCAGCGACAAGATCAAGCCATCCGCAGCGGCGCGGACGGCCTGTCGTGGCACCGAACTCGCCTCCGATGGTGCGCAGCTTCTCTCCGTCCTCATCAAAGAGCTCAGTCATATATGGACCGCCTCCGACACTCGTGGAGTAGGCCTTGATGACGCCGAAGACCCTGCTTATGTGTCTGGGGGCTATGCCGGCTCCGTTGCAGGCACCTGCGACTGTCGGGTTGCTGCTGGTGGTGTAGGGGTAGATGCCCCAGTCATTGTCCCTCATGATGCCGAGCTGCCCCTCGAGAAGGATCTCCCTGCCGCTTTCGACCGCATCCCGGATCACCGGTGCAGTGTCGATGATATAGCTTCCGAAGCGGGCCTTCCACTTTGCGCACAGTTCCATCAGCTCATCTGCCGTGAATGTCTTCAGTCCGTAGTACTCAAGATCCCTGTTCTTCTTCGGAAGCAGCAGCTCGATGCGGCTTCTGAGCCAGTCCTCATCCAGCAGGTCGCCGGCCCTGAGTCCCATCCTCGAGGCCTTGTCAGAGTAGCAGGGACCGATTCCACGCTTGGTGGTGCCGATCTTCTGCCCCTCGCTCCTCTTTCCTTCCTCGGCTCCGTCAAGCAGACAGTGGTAGGGCATGATGAGGTGTGCTCTGCGGTCTATGAACACGTTGTCGACTTCACGTCCCGAGACTTCCCTGATGTGATCGATCTCCGTGGCCATCGTGTCGAAGTTGACCACTGTTCCGGCACCGACGATGTTCATTGTCTCCGGGTTGAAGACGCCGGAGGGGATGATGTGGAGGGCAAACTTGCCAAGTTCATTGATGACTGTGTGCCCGGCATTGTCTCCACCCTGGAACCTGATGACCATCTGGGCACTACGTGCCAGATAGTCCACGATTCTTCCCTTGCCTTCGTCGCCCCACTGGACGCCGACAACTGCGTTTACACTCATATTCTCACCTCGCCCGTCTCCTCAAGCATTCTGCGCTCGAGTTCCGTATGCTCATCAATGTCCTCCGCATCCCAGGGGTACTTGATCCACTTGTCCTCGATCTCGAGGGCTGGATAGTAGCGCCTGATCTCTGGCGGGAACTCCACATCCTTCTTCTTGAGCTTGTTGTGCAGCACCAGTACCGCTATTTCCTGAGGCTTGTAGCTCAGCAGCTCGCCGACGCAGTAGGCCAGTGTGGCCCTTGTGTCATCGACCTCATCGATCAGGAGCACGTTCTTCCCCCTGAGCTGGTCCGCAACCTCGTCGATCCACTGGATCTTGGTCGGATGGTCCCGGTGCTTCTTGTCCACGCCGTAGTAGCTGATGCCGACGGCATAGATGGGCCTGTTGATGAAGGTCTTGATGATTCTGGCCGGGATGAAGCCTCCGGATCCGATGGCGACGATTACATCCGGATCGAAGCCGCTGCCCAGAATCTTCGCGGCCAGGTTCTTGACCAGCTTGTGGACCGTGTTGTAACTGACATAGAACTTGTCATCCATAATCTACTCACTCCTCATTGGCCGGATACATCTCGGCTATATATGGCAATGTCCTGTATTTCTCCTTGTAGTCCAGACCGTAGCCCACGACCCAGACATCAGGAATCTTGAATCCCATGTAGTCGAGCTTGAGCTCGATCTTGTGACGCTCCGGCTTGTCCAGGAAGGTGGCTATCTTCACGCTGTTCGCACCTCTGGTGGCGAAGTTGCGCTGGAGGTAGGCCAGCGTGTTGCCGCTGTCCAGAATGTCCTCTACGATGAGCACGTCCCGTCCGCTCATGTCCTCCCTGATGTCCATCAGCATCCTGACGTTTCCCTGTGTGGTTCCTCCTGTCCCATAGCTTGAGATGGCGATGAAGTCCACGACGTGCGGGATGCGGAGTTTGCGGCACAGATCGGCCAGAAATATAAAGGAACCTTTCAGCACTCCCACGAGTATCAGAGGTTCCTTTATGTCTTTGTAGTCCTTGTTTATCTCGGCTGCAAGCTCGTCAACGCGGCGCTCTATTGTGGCGGCGTCGATAAGCACCTGGGCCAGATCCGCTGTCAGAGGTGGTATTGTCAAAGATTTGGTCACTATTATCAACTCCTGGGCTTGTTTTATGACCAGTCCATTGTATTGCAAAAATCTCATGTTGGTATAGAGTGTGCGTTTTCCTCCTTTTTTCCGCATATTTTTCTCTTCCCCTGCGGCCCCGGCATGCTAGAATTTCCACAGGAGGTACCACAATGAAATCGGAAGTGCTCATCAGCCAGCTTGAATTCAACCCCTTCTCCATGATCGGGGAAGATGGTTTCCTGATCTCGGCAGCCCGCGGCCGCCAGGTTGCCCTTACGACATCATCCTGGGGCCTCATGGGCTTTCTGTGGAACATGCCTGTGGTGACTGTCTATGTCAGGCCGTCGCGCTATACATATGACTTTCTGAAGACCTGCGACAGGTTCACGCTCTCATTCTTTCCGAAGGAGATGGCAGATGTGCTGAAGTACTGTGCCTCCCACCGTGGCTGGGATGAGGACAAACTTGCCGGCAGCGGACTCGCAGATGAGAGAATCGGTGACTATGTGGTGTATGGTCAGTCAATCCTGACCTTCGCATGCAGGAAAATCTATATGAGGGAAATGGACGAGAAGCTTGTTCTGGACAAGACAATCGTCGAAAACTATTATGGTGAGAAGGATGTTCACTGGTCGTTCACCGGCCAGATCGAGCACGTTTATATCTGACACGTCTGAAGGAGGGCCGGACTCGACATCCGGTTCTGGTGATATGTTTGACAGACTGGAAGCATACCGCATCATGCTGCTCAGCCGCTGCTTCGAGCAGAAGGTGCACAGCCTTTTTTCACGGGGCGAACTGTATGGAACGACTCATCTCAACATCGGTCAGGAGGCCAGTCACACGGGTCTCTGTCTAGCCCTGGGAGATGAGGACTGGATAGTGCCGACGCACCGTTGCCACGGCTTCAATGTCGCCCGGGGCAGTTCGATAAGCGCTATGTTCTCCGAGCTGTATGGCTCAAGACACGGGCTGTGCAGGGGTATCGGCGGCTCAATGCACATGACTGATCTGAAGACCCGCAACTTCGGCTCATCTGCCGTGGTCGGCTCCTCTGTCGCCCTCGCGACAGGCATAGCCTACGCCTTGTCCAGACAGGGGAAAAAGGCCATTGCGGCCGCCATCCTGGGAGACGGGGCCACAAGCCGCGGCGTTGTGCACGAGTCCATGAACCTGGCCTCTGTCTGGTCTCTACCCGTGCTCTTTTTCTGCGAGAACAACCACTACGGAATGAGCGCATCAGCACAGCGCATGATCTCGACCGGTGACATCGCGGGCCGTGCCTCCTGCTATGGTATCAGGGCCTTTCACGCTGACGGAAACGTACTCGATGATGTATACGCGGCCGTGTCGGAGGCAAGAAGATATATTCTGGAGAACAATGAGCCGGCCTTCATCGAAGTCGACACCTACCGCCAGTGCGGACACTCAAAGAGCGACAAGTGTGTTTACAGGAGCGAGGAGGAGGAGAAGGCCTGGGCACAGCATGATCCGATAGCGCTTTTCGAGAAGACACTCGGTCTTGATGATGAATCCCTTGCCGCACTCAGGCGCGAGGCTGAGGAAAGTGTGGAACGCGCCCTCCATGAGGCCTTCCTGCACCGCAATGAGATCATCAGCCAGGATGAACTTGACTCTTATGTGTATGCACCGTCGCCGGAGGTGAAGACCCGCATAGGCTCAACTCATCCCGCGACCTACCGCCAGGCTGTCAGGGAAGCGCTCTCCGAGATCCTCTCATCCGATGACAGAGCGACTCTGATCGGCGAGGACGTCGGTCTCTATGGGGGCTGCTTCCAGGTCACTCAGGGGCTTGAGGCCCACTACAGCGACAAGATTATGGAGACTCCTGTGAGTGAGGAGGCCTTCACCACGATGGCCGCCGCGGCGGCGGCCATGGGCGAGCACCCGATAGTAGAGATCATGTACGGCGATTTCTGCACGCTTGCAAGCGACGGACTTGTGAATCATGCGGCAAAACTGCGCTACATGAGCGCAGGCCAGCTGTCCTGCCCGATGGTGCTCAGGACGCCGATGGGAGGAGGAACCGGACACGGCAGTCAGCACACACAGTGCCTGGAGGCCATGTTCCTCAATGTCCCTGGCCTCAAGATCGTGGCCCCCTCTGATCCATTCACGGCCAAGGCTCTGCTGAAGGCGGCGGTCAGGGATCCGAATCCCGTGCTCTTTCTTGAGCACAAGGCCCTTTATGACAGCGCAGGAGAGACCGGGGACGCGCTCTCCAGCTGGCCAATCGGAAAGGCTCAGGTGCTGAGGAGCGGGAGCAGCCTCACGCTGATCTCGTATTCTCACTCCACGCTGACCTGCAGGAAAGCCCTTTCCGAGACCGGTCTGGATGTTGAGCACATAGACCTGGTGAGCCTGAAGCCACTGGACTGGGACACAGTGTCCGCCTCGGCCAGGAAGACCGGACGCGTGCTCATAGTCCAGGACACGCCTCCTGACGGCTCTGTCGCCGCGACAGTGGCCTGCCGTCTCGCCGGAGACCCGTCCGTTTCCTGTACGGTCAGGATGCTTTGTGCGAAGGACCGCCCGATACCATTCAGCCGGACTCTGGAGCGCGACAGCCTGCCCACGGTGGAGGAAGTCCTTCAGGCGCTGTACGAGATGCTCGCCTGAAACCCGTCTTGTTCTAATCACTGCAAATGGATACACTTTGTCCCGATTCGTTCAATTCATGAAAGGGGGCTTTCGATCATATGGATATCGAGGTCAAAAATCTTCATCCGCTGGAAGTAAGACTGCTGCGTCATGTCTCGCCGGGCGAGGCCATCACGTCCGACCGCCTTGTCAGTGAGCTCGGCTACAAGATAGGCCAGTGCAACCAGGCCTTCAGCTGGCTGACAGCCAAGGGGCTTCTGTCTGAGTCATCCAGGGAGAAATATACATTGTATGAGCTGACCGACACTGGCCGTGCCCAGGCCGGAGAGGGACTGCCCGCAGAGAGGATCTTCTCCTATCTCAAGGAGCATGGAGCCGCCAGCCTGCCTGATCTTGCTGCGGCTCTCGGTCTTGAGCAGAGCGAGGTGGGCTCTGCCTTTGGCAGCCTCACTGGTGCCGGAGCTGCCAGGCTGGACGAGGAGAGGAGGGCCATGGCGACGGGAGACGGACTCCCTGAGGAAGTGGTCCTCCAGAAGGCCCTCATCAAAAAGGCGCTGGAAGCACCTCTGCGCGAGGACGGGCTGACAGTTCAGGAGAAGAAGGCCATCTCCAGGCTCGCCAAGAAGAGGGGCGCTGCCGGCTCGACATTCAAGGTCATTGAGAAAGAGGATGTCACTTACACACTTACCGGGGAGGGCGACAGGGTTAAGAAGGAGCTCCTGGAAGCCAATATCACAGGTGAGGAGTTCGGGCTGCTCACGCCGCAGATGATCCAGACCGGATCCTGGAAGAACGGCTCATTCCGTCCTTACGGACTCAATGCCCCGGTCTCTCGCCTTATCCCGGGCCGCACGAACGCCTACGCCGACTATCTCCAGTGGGTGAAGGACAAGCTTGTCAGCCTCGGCTTCGAGGAGTTTGACGGACCACTCGTGGTCAATGAGTTCTGGAACGGAGACGCACTCTTCATGCCGCAGTTCCATTCCGCCAGGGACATCCATGATGTCTACTACATCAAGGATCCGGTGCATGCGAAGAGCATAGAGGAGCCCTGGCTCAGCCGTGTAGCCCGGACTCATGAGGACGGAGGTGACACAGGAAGCCGCGGCTGGGGCTATACCTTCGACCATGAATTCACCCGCCGCCAGATCATGCGCAGCCAGGGCACTGTCCTCTCGGCGACACAGCTGCCGAAAGCCAAGATCCCCGGAAAGTATTTCGGCATTGCCCGCTGTTTCCGCTATGACCAGGTCGATGCCACGCACGGTGCTGATTTCTATCAGACAGAGGGAATCGTCGTCGGAAAGGATGTCAACCTCAGAAACCTGCTTGGCCTGCTGAGAATGTTCGCAACCGAGGTCGCCGGAGCGGAGGAGGTCAAGTATGTTCCCGGCTACTTCCCGTTCACGGAGCCCAGCATCGAGGTCCACATCAAGCACCCTGTGCTCGGATGGTTCGAGCTTGGCGGAAGCGGAATATTCCGTCCCGAGGTCACAAAGAGCCTCGGTCTGGACGTTCCTGTGCTTGCCTGGGGACTCGGCATTGACCGCATGGCGCTGATGCACCTCGGTCTGAATGATCTCAGGGAGCTCTTCACTCCCGATATCGAGAGTGTGAGAATGAGGAGGGGAAACTGATGCCCAAGATAGAAGTGCCCGAGAAGCTCTTCTTCGAGCTTTGCGGAAGAACATATACTGATGATGAGATGAACGACATCTTCCCCGTTGCCAAGGCAGAGCTGGACGGTCACGGGGATGGAACAGTCAAGATCGAGCTGAACGATACGAACCGTCCTGACCTGTGGTCAGTCGCCGGTGTCGCCAGGGCTCTCAGGACCTATGAGAGCGGAAAGATCCCGTCGTATGATTTCTTCTCCAGCCGTGATGTGACCCGCGACTGCGGAAACAGGCACCACTACAATGAGGAGAGCTGCCTGGGAGTCAGGGATTTCTCGATCAGCTTCGCCGCTGAGGGCTGCATTGTCACCGAGGAGCTGCTTGTCAACCTGATCCAGAGTCAGGAGAAGCTCTGTCAGAACTTCGGGCGCAAGAGGAAGACCATAGCCATAGGAATCTTCAGAAGCGATCTGATCACATACCCGATTCACTACATCGGAGCGGATCCGGACAAGACGGCCTTCGTCCCGCTCGGGATGACTGAAAAGCTCACCCTGCGCGAGATCCTGGAAAAGCACCCCAAGGGCAGGGAGTACGGCCACATCATAGCCGACAAGCCCCGCTATCCCTATCTCTTTGATGACAAGGGTGAGACACTCAGTTTCTCGCCGATCATCAACAGCGCACATGCCGGTGCGGTTGAGGTCGGTGACAGGAACCTCTTCGTCGA
The DNA here is from genome assembly GCA_944390045.1 of uncultured Spirochaetales bacterium. Lineage (GTDB taxonomy): Bacteria > Spirochaetota > Spirochaetia > Sphaerochaetales > Sphaerochaetaceae > Bullifex. Next base: position 26,218 of record CALXOO010000016.1, read on the forward strand.
CATTTCCGGCCCGATCATTGACGACATCCTGCTGGCTGCAAACATCCTGGCCTGTGACATGGCTGACATGGGATTCCGCATCCTGCCTGTACGTGTGCATCTCGCGAAGGATACGAAGTACGGACGGGAGATCACGGTTCCATATTACTTCCAGGAAGAGACACAGTGCAGTCTCGACTTTGTGGAGAAGGAACTCGGCGAGCGGCTGGATGCGCAGGAGTGCAGGGCCGCACTGCAGAGAATGGGCGTGAGCTCAGACGTTGAGGACGGTGTCATCACTATCCGCTGTCCGGAGTACAGGAATGACTTCCTGCATGCCGTCGACATTGTCGAGGACATCATGATCGGACACGGCCTTGCCAGATTCGAGCCGGTGCTCCCTGCAGACTTCACGAAGGGACAGCTCCTTCCGTCGGAGGAGTATGCCAGAAAGGTCAAGACCCTCATGGTCGGTCTCGGCTTCCAGGAGATGATGTATAACTACCTTGGCAGCCGCAGGGAATATGTCGACAATATGCACATCAGCGACGAGAAGGTTGTCTTCATCGCCAACCCGATGAGCGAGAACTACGAGGTTGTCCGCCCGAGCATCCTGCCGTCCCTGCTTGAGAGTGAGTCGGTGAGCGGACATGCTGTCTATCCTCACCGCATCTTCGAGCTCGGCAAGGTCTGCTATAAGGATGAGAACGACAACAGCGGAACAGTGACCAGGAACAATCTCGGTTTCCTGGCCGCAGACAACCAGATGACATTCAACGATGCCTCCAGCTATGTCAACACTCTGCTCTACTTCCTGCGCATTGACTACAGGCTTGAGAGTGTCGAGGATGACGGACGCTTCATCCCGGGCCGCGCGGCAAAGGTCGTCGCAGACGGCAAGGTCATAGGTGTCTATGGCGAGGTCCATCCGCAGGTGCTCGAGAGCTGGGGCTGTTCAATGCCCGCTGTAATGGCTGAGTTTGATCTGGATCTGATGCACTGATGCTGCTGGAAAGAACTGAGGGAAAATATTATCTGAACGGAGAGGAGGTCGGTCCTGACGGCCTCCTTGACCGCATCAGGACACTTGATGATGAGCTCGGGGGCCGGTTCATCCTGACCGGGGAGGAAAACGAAGAGCTGAGAAAGCTCTTTGCGGGATATCATCCTCTGCCGGATTTCACCAGTCTTGTCCTCATGGAGGCTTCGAGCGGACTCTTTTCATATCTCGCCCGTGAGAAAGATGCCTCTCTTGCTGCACGTGTGGCCTCCGCCATGGGCTGGCAGACGGATGCCGGCCAGCTTGAGCGGATAAGGACCACCTCACAAAGAAGCGGGGCCTACCGGGAATACTGGATGGATCTTGCCCGCAGTGTGCTGACGGCCGATGGTTTTGATGATTACCGCTTCGGCTCTGTGAAGAGCCCCGGAAACGGAACCTACCTCTATGACGGGGAGAAGGCCGTATGCTATGTGGAAGTTTCCAGACAGGGGGATGAGAGACGCAGCGCCGTCATCTCTCTCACTCTGCTGGGCAATCCTGAAGCGATTGAGGATGAGGAGGGCAACCGCGGGTTCGAGTGGTGCTGCTTCTTCGATGATGAGCTTTCCCGCTACGGGGACGGGGCCATGATCCTCGGCGGAAGACTGAGGACGATTGACCCCTTCGGCAGCTCAAGCCGTCTGCACAGGAGATATGACCTCGTGTATGACCCGATTGAGGCCGGTCAGCTTGCCCTTGTCCTGATTTCGCTGGTCAGGATGCTTGAATCATACCCGCCGGAAGCGGTAGAATAGACTTCAACGCGGCTGTAGTACAATGGTAGTACCCCAGCTTCCCAAGCTGGTCACGCGGGTCCGATTCCCGTCAGCCGCTTTTCATTTTGCCATCCGTTCTGGCGTGTTTTTCCCTGAAGATAGACCTTATCTGCAATCAAATGTCGTCATTGTAAGGAATTCTTGATCTTTAACGCTTGACCCGGGACTTAAGGGGAAGTACGATTTTCCTATGCGGCTTCTGCTTTCTGAGGCCGCCGGGGAGGAGGGTCCGCACACCGATGCTATCGCCATTGCAGTTCTGGGACAGGCTGGACAAGGCCAAAAAGGGGTCTTTGAAGGAGATATGCGCCATCAGCGGGGTACGCTATGACAGGGTGCTGCATAACCGCAGCGACTGCCGCTATCCGAACCTTCAGGATGTGGTGATGATCTGCGAGGCGACTGGAATAAGCATGGACTATCTCTGCTTTGACAGGCGCGCTCATGACTCAGGGCTTGGTGAAATAATATCACTGCTGCGCGAGGCTGATGCCCAGACAGTCGAGAAAGTCAGGGCGCTGCTCGTGGCAGAGAACGCGGGGCGCAGCTGACAGCCGCGCCGCACAGTACGGCTGTTTCTCCAGCTCAGGACCGCTGTCCTTGTTAAACTGTGTATTTCTTGTGGATTATGAAGAAGAAAAACGCACAAACAAGTTGCCAATTCAACTGTTAGTTTGTTAATTTTGGCGCAGGTCTGGGTTTTAATGTTGATTGCCTGCAGCAAACATGCCGCATGACCTTTTGACGAGGAGTCTTCTGACTATGAAAAGAGTAATGACAGTGTTTGCGGTTTGTGCGCTCTCTCTTTCAGCGCTGACTGCCGCCACACCGTATGCTGAGATTCTTTCTGCAGCCATGACGAACAGTCCTGCGATGCAGAATAATGAGCTGACTTACCAGAACAGCCTGCTGACACAGCAGCAGAATGAGCTTGATGATGTCGTGAAGGTGACGGTCTCATCGGGAACGGTTTCTGTTCTGCCGGCAGACAATACTGTCACATCGCTGACTGATACACTGCGTCCGTTCTCATCAGTGAATCCTCAAATCGCATCGCTGGTGGAAAGCGGGGTGCTTGATTCATATCAGACAGAGAGGACGAATGCTGACTTCACAATGACGCCCTCAGTCGAGGTCGTGCTTCCGAATGACGGATCCACCACAATCACAGCCTCGACAGGGCTTGGTTTTGAGTATGGAGACGGATCTTATTACTCTGTATCCCCGTCGGTCGGAGTATCTCACACCTTCGACCTGACCGGATACGATACGGATCTTCAGAGTACTCTGTCCAATGCGAAGGCCTCTCTCGAGAGCGAGAGGACCTACCAGAACGCCAGGCTGACTTTCGAGAACCAGGTGCTGAGCAACATAAAGGCCATACTCCAGGCCGAACAGAGTCTCGACAAGGCCAGGTATGAGCTGGAGAAAGCCCAGAAAGACCTCGACAACGCGCTGGCCCTTGGAAATATGAGTCAGGACAGTGTCTCCTATCTGCAGACAGTGAACTCAATCAATCTCCAGCAGAGGACCATTGACGCCACGCAGAAGCAGATAGAGACAGCAAGCGCACAGTACACTACGCTCACCGGCCTCGTATGGGACGGAGTTGATTCACTTCCGCAGCCGGATCTCACTCTCAGCATCCTGCCCGGAGGCAACACGGATGTCCTGGTCGCGGATATTGATGTCCAGCTGGCCCAGCATGCCATCGACACCAAGAATCATTCAGTGAATCCGTCTTCACTGACAGTGACCGGAGCCGTCAACAGCGCTCTTTCCGATTCATCCAAGTCTGTCAGCGGAAACGCAGGCGTGACTTACACCGCAGGAAACTGGTCGGTCTCATCTGTGCTTGGCGGTTCATACAGCAATGAGAGAAACAGGTTTACGCCCTCACTTACTGTTGGAGGAAGCTGGACTAACAAGACCACTCGCCGCAGCGATGACCTGGAGCTGCAGCGGCTCAACAACAGTCTGATCAGCGCGCAGAACGACCTGACAGACGCCAGGACAACATACGTTCAGGGTGCGCAGAATCTTCAGATTGAGATCCTGAACTATAACTACACTCTCCAGACCCAGGCTGCGACACGGGACTATCTGGAGGCAAATTACGAGTATATGCAGACACTGTATGATGCAGGACTGTGCACAGAGGATCAGCTCAATGATGCCAGAAAGGAACTGGAGTGGGCTGATGTAGACGATCAGGTCAACACAATCGACGGCCTTGTGCTCCAGAACAGGATCTCACTTCTTAATCTATAGGAAAGGGTAGCAAAATGAGCGATGATACGAAGATCAACGACGAAGTCGTGACAAACGAAAGCGAAAGCGAGAAGCAGGAACGCATCCTGCGCGAGCAGTTCAAGGCCAAGAAGCGCAGGAAGAGAATCAGGAAGCTGGTCACCTGGGTGGTTGTCCTCGTGGTCCTCGTCCTCGGCCTGTCATGGTATATCCAGCTGAGGAACAACATGAGGGCACAGCAGGAAGCTCTCCAGGCCCGCAGCACACAGACTACTGCCACTGTCACGCGGGATGTCTATACGGCGACCATCGATCTTTCCGGCTATGTGCAGGCCTATGATATCCAGGAGGCCCGTTTCCGTGCCACCGGACCCATCACGGCCGTGAACGTGGAAGAGGGTGACAGCGTCAGTAAGGGCGATGTGCTTGCCACCATTGACAACACCAGCCAGACATATGCCGTTGAGAGTCTCAGACAGCAGATCCGTCAGGCAGAGCTCAGCGGAACACCCAGCCAGGTCGAGCTGCTGAATCTCCAGCTGACAACTGCGCTCAACAATCTTGAGTATACGAACCTCGTCGCCAACTTCGACGGCATGGTGGCTGACGTGAACATCAATGAGGGAGACTACTTCGAGGCCGGAACCACGGATGCTGCCGTGACAATAGCTGACCTGTCCAAGCTCAAGGCCACAGTCGAGATCGATGAGATCGACATGCAGTATGTTTATGCAGGACAGACCGCATATCTGACCTTCGACTCGCTGCCGGGACAGACAATAGAGGCCCATGTCTCATATATCCCGACACTGGGAACCTACACGAGCCAGGGAATCGGTGCCGTCAATGTCGAGCTTACGATCGACGATCCTCCTGCCAGCCTGAAGCCGGGCTACAGCTTCGAAGGCACTATCGCAAGCGAGGGTGAGGTCGAGATGCTCCTCATCCCGTCTGCTGCAGTGACCACGGGTCGCGGAGGCCTCACCACGGTTGAGAGGCTGAATGCGGATGGCACGACAGAGACGGTCACTGTCCGTGTCCAGTATCTCGGAGAGGGTGCCTGCCAGCTGCTCAGCGGAAATCTTGCAGAGGGAGACACACTGGTATACACCAGGTCATCATCCGGAATGATGCCAATGATGAGGTTCTGAGCCATGGCCGGGAACGTGATTGAACTTGTGAACGTACGCCGCTACTACATCGTGGGCGATTTCTGCGTCAAGGCGCTTGACGGAGTCTCGGTCGCGATAAAGAAAGGCACGTTCACCGCCATCATGGGACCGTCCGGAAGCGGTAAGAGCACCATGATGAACCTGATCGGCTGTCTGGACACGCCGACCAGCGGCTACATAAAGATCGACGGAGAATACACGAACAACCTCTCGGAGAAAGAGCTGGCTGACATCAGAAACCGCAAGGTGGGCTTCGTCTTCCAGCAGTTCAATCTCCTGGGCAAGCAGAACGCCCTGGAGAATGTGATGACACCGCTGCTTTATGCCGGAGTGCGCGGCAAGGAGCGGAAGGAGAGGGCTGAGGCACTGCTTGAGAGAGTCGGCCTGAAGGACAGGATGAAGCACCTTCCCAGCGAGCTGTCAGGCGGTCAGAAGCAGCGTGTCGCAATTGCCCGCGCCCTGGTCAACAATCCGGCGATTCTGCTGGCTGACGAGCCCACAGGAGCCCTGGACAGCCGTACCGGAGACCAGATCATGGAGCTTTTCCAGGATCTGAACGATGAGGGCCGCACTGTCGTATTCGTCACTCACGACCGTGGACTTGGAATGAGATGCCGCGAGCAGATCTACATCCACGACGGAAAGATTGTGGAGGGCTACTGATGGTCTGGGAAAACATAAAGATAGCACTGACCAGCATGGTCCACAACAAGATGAGGACACTGCTGTCACTGCTTGGAATCATCATCGGCGTAGGCTCTGTCGTCGCGATCCTCAATCTCGGACAGTCAGTGAGCGACTCGATCACGGAGAGCATGAACGTCGGCGGAATCGACATGGTCAACATCTTCCCGACTGGAAGCGCGCGTGAGCTCAATGTCTTTGACGAGGAGTTCGGCAGCACACTTATGGCGAATGTCGACGGCATAGACACTGTCCTTCCCGCAGCCCAGTCCTCGACCAGGGTCAGGAGCGGACAGGAAATCGTAAATGTCACGATCTCAGGTGTCACGTCCAACTTCTTCGAAGCCAACAGCACGGAGCTGCTGTACGGCGATTACTTCACTGCGCATGACAACATAAACCGCCGTCAGGTCGTCGTGCTGGGAAAGGATGTCGCAGATGAGCTGTTCCCGGCCGGAAATGCGGTCGGTTCCTATGTGTCGATCTTCCGTCAGTCGTCAAAGCGCTATCTGGTCGCCGGTGTCCTGGACGAGAAAGACGCGACACTTGGAACAAGTTTCAACAGCAGCGTCTTCATCCCGCTCAACACCTACAGCCAGCGCTTCAGAAGGGTGACGACAATGTCCAGCTATACTGTAAAGGTGCTGGAAGGCTATAACGCAACTGATGTGTCGAACAACATAGAGTCCTATCTGAACGAAATAGTCGGATCAGACTATTTCTCAGTCCTTAGTGCCGCAAGCCTGGTCCAGATGGCCCAGGATGTCACGAACACCTTCTCCAGCTTCCTGGCCGCGATAGCCGCGATCTCGCTGCTGGTCGGAGGAATCGGCATCATGAACATCATGCTTGTCTCTGTCGCTGAGCGCACCCGTGAGATAGGAATCAGGAAGGCCCTGGGGGCAAGCCCGCGCATCATAATGGCTCAGTTCCTTGTGGAGGCACTGACGCTGACCATCATCGGAGGCATCATCGGGATCCTGTTCGGAGTCTTCATCAGCTACGCCATAATCAACGTTGTCGGATGGAGCCTGCATTTCAGCTATATGGCAATAGTGCTGTCGCTTGCATTCAGCATGTTTGTAGGCGTATTCTTTGGCTGGTATCCGGCGGCCAAGGCATCCAAACTGGATCCGATCGAGTCGCTGAGCTACGAGTGATGAGCAGAAAGGAAGGCAAAAAGGGAAAAGGAAGATCGAGATTCGTGACATGGCTGTCCCGGGAGAACCGGGAGGCCCTGCTTGTCGAAGTCTCGATGACCCTGGCCTTTCTTGCGCTTGCGGTGCTGATTGTTGTCCTGACTTCCCTCATGGTCAGGACACAGAGGCTCCAGATGGAGAACACCGTCGAGCGGTCTTTCAACAACATAGCGCTTGCCATACAGCAGAACCGCACCAGGGAGAGCGATATCCTTGATGACAACATGGTCGGAGTCGGCATTTATGACTCCTCCGGTTCCCTGGTCATGGGCTGGGGCAGCATTTACAACATGATCCCTGTCGCCACAATCAGCGAGGAAGCCCATCAGAGCGGAAATGACACGGTGGTGAATTTCGACAGCTCCACAAGCACTGTCGAGTACATCCGCTTCCTCCGCCAGCCGCTGCCAATCACAAGCATCAACTTCTTCACCCGGACCCTGGGGGCCGGCTACCAGATGCAGGATCCCTCAACAATCATCTATCTGTCATTTGACGGATCAGGATATGTGTCCGGGCTCCGCCTCATCTTCCTGGTGTCCATTCTGGCCTTTGTCGCGGTCATTGTGCTCTACATCTTCGTGATGCGCCTGAACCGGGAGAACCGGGATTACAAGGCACAGATGGACAAGCAGAGCAATCTGGTCAATCTGGGACAGGCGGCAAGGACGCTGACACATGAGATCAAGAATCCGCTGAGCGCGATCACGATACAGCTCGCACTGCTCAAGCGTCAGCTCCGGGACAGCGAGTACCTGGATGAGCTGTTGCTGATAGAGAGCGAGACACAGCGTCTGATCTCCCTGACCAACCGTGTCTCTGACTTTCTGAAGAACCCGGAGGGGCAGCCGGAGCAGATCGATATCGCAGCGCTGATCAATCAGCTGATCCCGCTTTTCTCTTACCCGATAACCGTCCTTCCCACAAGTGAGAAGCAGGCATACATTCTCTTTGATCCGGACCGTCTGCGTTCGGTGGTGGAGAATATCCTCAAGAATGCTGTCGAGAGCTGCGAGGGCAGGGATCCGCAGGTTGAGGTTGAGATAATCCTGGGACGCCGCGGCGTCTATCATGTCTACATCAGGGACCGCGGGGATGGAATACAGGGAGATGTGGAGAAGCTTTTCGATCCCTTCTATACGACCAAGATTCACGGTTCAGGAATCGGTCTCGCCATTTCCAGACAGTTTCTCAGGGCCCGCGGAGGCGACATCAGGATCATGAACAGACCGGGCGGGGGCACTGTGGTTGAACTGCTGGTCGCGAAATACTCTTTCGTGCAGGAGCTGGTCGTTTCGACAACAAACCGCAAGCTTGAGGGAAGGAAGATGATCCGCGGCAGGAAGAAGCCGCCGGAGGCTGAGGACAGGAGCTGAAAAGGCCCGGCAGAGACAGGCCCTGCCGGACATGTAATTCCCTTCCTGAATGGTCACTTCACAGTATTCCTTAGGAAGTTTACAGATTTACAACATGTGTAAATCTGTTGCAGAACTTAGCACCAGCCCGCTTTTTTTGTCAATCGGGTGTCATCTATTGTCGCCGGGTGGTATCTTGGCTAATATTTTCTTTCATGGATGGCAGGATTCTTTATCTGAATCTTGATGACGAGACTATAAGGGAAGAGCGTGTCAGCGGTTTTTCCGTCAGCTCACTGTACGCAATGGTTGACGCACAGTCTTTTGCCTTCGCCTTTCCTTCATCCGTCCTGGCGATTGCCGTATTCATCAGTCCTCAGGATCACAGACTGGTCCGTTTCGCCGCCGCCTGCCGGCTTGCCGGCACGATGAGCCGACTCGGGATCACCGCACTCATAGTCCGCGGGATGTCGCACAAGCTGAGCTATCTTTACGCCAGTGACGATGATCTGTCAATTTATCACTGCGAGAACATAAGGTTCTCCTCTGTCCGGCGTTTTGCCCAGGTGCTCTGCTCCTCCTCTGAGGACGGACATCTTGCGATCGGTGAGGCAGGTGAGAGGCAGTCTCCGCTCGCCTCCTGCATTGTTGACACCGGGCTGTCAATCGGCTGCGGCCTGGCAGCAGTGATGGGTGCGGCAAACTTCAAGGGCATTGTGTCTCACACAGCCTCTCCTGCGGTGGCAGCGGAGACCTTGCCTGCCAGAAAGGGGCTGATTAAGGAGCTTTCGGTATATGGAGGCATCAGTCTTGTTGACTACGGACTTTCCGGCGGCTGGCTGCCCGTGAAGTATTACCAGGGCTATTATGATCCGCGCTGTTCGAACCTGGACGGCAGGACGGCCTGCAGGATCTACAATGTCGAGCACCGCGGCTGTCAAGGCTGTACGGCCTCCTGTCTGCTCTTTGATGCCAGCCGGCAGACATCCCTTCCTTCCTGGAAGGATGCCGCCGCACTTGGAAGCAATCTCGGCATCTTCTCGTTGCAGACTGTGACACTGCTTGCAGACAAGTGCCGTGACTGCGGCCTTGATACAGTGGACACCGGTGCGGTGCTTGCCTGTCTGATGCAGAGGGAGGATCTTCCTTACACCTTCCCCAGCATAGCGAAGGCTGACACAGCGGAACTTGAGCGCGTGCTGTCCCTCATCGCGGCGAGAAAGGGCTGCGGCGAGCTTGTCTCCGGAGGCCTGTCAGTTCTGGAGGATTCTGTCTCTCTTTCCGGCAGGAGCGTCGCATACGATCTGCGCGGTGCACATGCGCAGGCACTCTTCTGTCTCCTCGGCGAGACCACTGCCTGCCATGCCGACCTTGTGTACAATCTCAAGGCCCGTATGGATGATGAGCAGACAGGACGGGCTGCCGCCTGGCTCCGCCTCCTTGTCCATGCCTTCGAGAACAGCGGAAGGCCCGCCATCTGGCTTCTGGCCGGAAGCTGCCTGAAAAGATGGCTTCCTCTGATGACAAGGCCGTTCTTTCTCAGGCGTGTGATGCTGTCTCTTTTCCGCAGGCACGGGCTTGATCTGGTCTCTGCCCTTGAGTCTGTAGACAGTTTTGATGCTGTTTTCGGCCCGATGGAGCGGCTTCCGCAGCAGTTCAGCCTGCCTTCCGTGGTCGGATACACAGATGAGGTGAACATCGTCAAGCTGACTCTCGGCTACAGCGGGGAACTTGACTGGATCCGGTCAAATGCGGTCAAGGTGAAGAAGCAGTCTGTTGTCAGCCAGCCTTAGGATGTCCGCTCCGCTTTCCGTGACAAGGGCGCAGCTTGCACCCTCCTCATTTCTCGGCCTGCTTGCCGAGCCGGCGTTGAGGTGAATGATTCCCGATCTGTCCCTGAACAGATGAGGCACATGGCTGTGTCCCTGGACAAAGATGTCACCGCTGCCCAGAGCGTGCGGAAAGTCAGCAACATCCATGATTGTGTGTCCATGACAGATGCCCATGCGGCTTCCGTCAGGAAGACTGAGCAGGACGGCTTCCCTCGGAACCGGCAGACCCAGACCGGCATAGTTCCAGACATTGTCGCAGTTGCCTCTCACGCAGACAAAACCGCATGGCGCGTTCAGAAGTGAGACTGCGATGTCCTGTGAATCCGGGCACAGATCTCCTGACACCACCAGCCTCCAGGCTCCGAGTCTGGCGGCAATGCTGATTACCCTGTCGAGCGCATCGGTGCTGCCGTGAATGTCTGAAGCTATGACAACAGTCCATTTGTCCATGGCCTGATTGTACCTGAAAGTCACGGTGTGATCATCAGGCGCGGCAGTCTTCTTGCCCCTCAGCTCTCATGTTTCCGGCTGAGACGGCCGCAGGCGCGTTGAAGGATGAAGAAAAGATGCGAAATATCCATTGTTTGCTGATTTTCTTTCTCATATAATTTTGATACAACTTTTATACTAGTCCAGAAAGGAGGTGGCCATGACAGAGCGTTATCTGGAAATGAAGGACGGACACAGGCTTTTTCTCAGAACCTGGGATGATGTCAAAAACCCACTTGCCACTTTGCACATCAACCACGGCATGGCCGAACACAGCCTCCGCTATGATGATTTCGCCCGTTATATGAACAGCCTGGGCATTGTGGTGTATGCTCAGGACCACAGGGGACACGGGCTGACAAAGGAAGAGGAGGAGAAGGGCTGGTTTGCTGCTTCCGGAGGCTGGGATCTGGTCGTCAGCGACTCCATCGCGGTCGATCAGCTCGTGCTCGGTGAATATGAGAATCTTCCGCACTTCCTCATGGGACATTCAATGGGCTCATTCATCACACGCTGCGCCATAACCCGCGTAAGTGATATTTTCAGCGCGGTCATCGTGATGGGAAGCGGTGCAGGCCAGGGATTTGCCGGTACCGTCGGAAAGGCGATTGCCCAGCGCCATGTGAGGAAGTACGGTTCCAAAATGCCGGATCACATGATGACGAAACTCAGCTTCGGCTCATACAACAAACACTTCAAGCCGACCAGGACCAGTGCGGACTGGCTCAGCCGCGATGAGGAGCAGGTCCGGCGCTATATCGAGGATCCGCTGTGTGGCTTCACCTGTTCCTGCCAGTTCTTCTATGATCTGCTGACCGGAATTGAGATGGCTAATGACAGTGCTCTGGCCAAGAAGGTGTCTCCAGTGCTTCCAATGCTGATAGTCTCCGGAAGCGAGGACCCGGTCGGCGCTTATGGCAGGGGCGTGGCCAAGATCCAGAAGCTGTACAGGAACGCGGGGCTGTACGATGTGAGGATGCACCTTTTCGAAAAGGACAGACATGAGATTCTCAATGAGCTGGACAGAGAAGACGTATATGCTTACATTGGCTCTTATCTTGAGGAGATGCTCAACAGGATAGGATCATGAGCGCAGAAGATCAGTCAGTTGAAAAGAGCTCGCTCTGGAGCCGTGCGGGCGATGTGCTGGAAGATGTCGGATTTGTAATCTACAGGGCAGTCCTGGGGATGATGCAGAGCAATGTCACGATTATGGCATCTGGTCTGGTCTACTCCACGCTGGTCGCTATTGTGCCCTGTATGACCTTCTGTATAGCTTTCCTGACGACTTTCGGCATACTGCAGCCCTTCATGGACGCACTCGGAGAGCTTTTCTCGGATCTCTTCGGACCTGTCATGGGCAGCCAGCTGATGGGGCTCATAGATCAGTTCTCGAACAACGCCATGGGGCTCGGAGTCTTCGGTCTTGTCTCATTCCTGATCACCGCGACATTCCTGGTCAACAAGGTCTATACAGTCATAAACCAGATTTTCAGGACACAGCCGGGAAGCACGAACCTCAAGCGCTTCACCAGCTTCCTGACATTTTTGCTGGTCGGTGTGGTCTGCCTCGCGCTTCTCATCGCAGTCAACTCATCTGTCATGGGCATGATCACGAGCCGGCTGACCGGAGATGTGTCGCAGTCCAGCTTCCTTGCGAACCTGCTGAGCCTTACCGGCTCGCTGGTAGTTGTGTGCGTCATTCTCTTCCTGCTGTATTATTTCGTGCCCAGCACAAAGGTCCGCTTCCGTTCCGCCTGTCTGGGAAGCGTGCTCTCAGCCCTCAGCCTGGTCATCCTCTTCAACGTCTTCAAGATGGTGGTCTCACGGATGGTCAGCTATTCTGTCATCTATGGATCGATGGCATCTCTGCTGTTTGTCTTCCTTTTCCTGTATGCCTGCTGGTACATCATCCTGACAGGCGCGGAAGTGATATATGTCCATCAGTTCCGGCCTGAGAGCGGACAGCTTTCCGGAGGACCTGAAGTTCCGGCCCGCCAGGTCGCCGACGCTGTGAACATGATGATGCTGATTGGACGCGGCTACAAGGAAGGCTCGGGAGCCACAAGCCGCAAGGACCTTACCCGGCGTCTTGCGATAACCCCGTCAAACCTCAGCGGCTACATCAGCCTTCTTGTCAAGAGCGGGCTGATCATTGAGATAAACGAGGGCAAGGCGGCAAGCTATGTGCCCAGCCGCCCGCTTGACCAGATTTTCCTGCGCGAGATCTTCGACTCCATCTACGGTTTCGACAGTCAGGGCGGGGTGGATACGGCCGGGGAGGCCGTCTCTGAACTTGTCTACTCAAGTTCCAATGAGGCGATGAACAGACTCACACTTGAAAACCTTCTTGAGAGGATCTGAAAATGCTTGTTGACATCAACAGTGCCGAAGTGATCGGAAAATATGATTATCCCTCGCTGCCGGAGGCGGAATGCAATGTCGTCAGACGCTATCGTGCCGGAAACGTGGAGATAAGTTTCCTGCGCTCTCCACGGTGCGCAGGCGGGGAGGATCTCACCTACATCCATTATTCACTGGTCGCGCGGACCGGGGATGGCGTGATCTGCGTCGTCTCAGCCGAGTCGCTTGACCTGCGCTCGCTTGCACTCTCGCTTGGCTGCAGTGTGAAGGATGTGCAGAGAGATTATGGCACAAAGGGCTTCCTGTCTCCGGCCTCACTTGTGATATACGGCAATGGGCAGAGAGAGGATCTCGGCCCTGTCCAGCTGGAAATGAAGGAGGAATTTGTGCTCCCGTACATGATGGACTATCTTCTGGACAGTCTGGACCTGGCTGATGAGCTTGAGATCATCGGCTAGATCCAGGGGAAGAGGTCCATCAGCCGGTGCCAGAAGATCGAGAAGAAGAAGGACTTGTGCGGCTTGAAGTTCCTGACCGCATCCTGGTACAGGGCCAGCACGGCTGAGGCGAACTGCGTGGCACCGAACTTCTCTTCCACCCTTTTCTGGGCCCTTGCCCTGATTTCAGGCCATATGTCGCGGTGCAGGAAGAAGTACTCGAGTTTTCTGCAGAATTCCTCGCGCGTCTCGAACAGATAGCTGTTGACGCCGTCATCCACGACTCCGTCCAGGCATTTGTCCTTGCGGCAGAGTATGGGCGTTCCCGCGGCCATCGCCTCGATATATGTCAGGCCCTGTGTCTCACTCTGCGATGCAGAGAGGAAGAGGTCTCCGATCTTGTAAAAGAGAGGGATATCCGCCTGGGCTATCATGCCGGTGAAGATTGTCTTTGACCCTATCGTTGAGGAGCGCACCTGATCCTCGATCTCCCTGCGGTCCGGCCCGTCGCCGACTATGATGAACTGGAAGTCCTTGTCGCTGTAGCCGGACAGGTAATCAACGATCTGTGTGAGGTTCTTCTCCTTGCCCAGCCGCCCGACATAGACGAGCGTCGGCAGTCCTCTGCTTATGTTGAACCGGTCTCTCAGCCTGTCAAGCTCAGCCTCGTCTGCTTTCTTCGTGAAGCGTTCCAGATCAAGACCCGTTGGTATTGTCCTGATCTCGCTCCTGACTCCATAGTTCACGAGCTGGGATGCCGTCTTCCCGGTCGGGCAGATTATATAGGTCATGTATGAGCTGACATAGTTCACATAGCGTCTGAGCAGACGGCGTCCGAACTTCTTGCTCAGCGCCAGGTAGTGCAGATAGTCCTCATAGTCAGTGTGGTAGGTGAGGATCATCGGGCAGTGACAGGCACGGTAGATGTGCTTTGCGAGGAAGAAGGTCGAGAATTCCGTATTGCAGTGGATCACGTCAGGCTTCCACCTGATCAGGCTGTTTATGTGTTCCCGGTTTACCGGATGCTTGATTCTGACGTCCGGATAGATCCTGTTCGCATCGAATGAGCCGATGTAGACGACGTCTTCAGTCACATGGCTGTTCATGTCGTCGGAGAGGGTTAGGACCTTCACTTCGTTTCCGAGCGCTTCCAAGTACTTTTTGAGTGTCATCACCGAAGTGACCACACCGCTTATTGCAGGATAGTACCTATCAGTGCAAAGCAGTATTCTCATGACCGTTTATCCCTGAACAAAAGAATACGGGAAAAAAGCCGTGAAGGAAAGAAAGAAGTGGCAGTCTGTTAATCTTTTTGTGATATTTTTTACTCTATTTTGACATTTGAGCGTAATCTGGACAGCTCGTCCTCCAGCTGCCTCCTGTTTTCTTCAAGACGTCTGATTTCCTCCGCCAGCTCGTCCTGACAGCTGTCTCCCGTCAGCACCGCCACCATATGGCGCAGATATATGGGTTCTATTCTCTCCTCAATGGAGACTTCATAGAGATCCCTGCCTTCCTCAACAATGCTTCTCGCCGCTTTTTCCAGTTTGTCCATGGCAGGATTCTAGCACAAGTCCGGCGACTGGAGTACATTAGGCTCCATGGGCAAGAAAGAGGAAAGCATACAGTTCTGGATGCTCAACATAGCATCCTTTCTCGGACAGCTTACAATCAACATGGTGAACCTCTCCCTGGTTTATCATCTGCGCTATACTCTGGCCACGAGCGCGACAGTCGTGGGGCTGGCTGCCAGTACCTATACTGCGGTGTATCTGGCCGGCAACATTCTCTTCTCGCGTTTCTATCAGCGCTTCAGGCCGGATCTTGTCGTGTGCGTCTCTCTTCTGGGCATGGGCCTTTCCGCCGCCTGCATGGCCATCTCAGACTCAGTTCCGGCAGTCTTTGTCTTCATCGTTCTGTACGGACTGTTCATGAGCATGCTGTGGCCGCAGGTAGAGGCCTGGATCACAAGGGGCAGTGAAGGAGCGCGGCTGAACAGGCTGACCAGCGCATTCAACTTCTCCTGGTCTTTCGGAACAGGCATCTCCCCTTACTTCACGAGTTTTCTTGTGGCCTTCTCTCCATCGGTCTCTCTTCTGGCGGCCTTTGCGATCTTCGCGCTGAGCGCGCTGATGATCACTGTGATCACTGCCCTTGTCCCCTCCCTGAGAATCTCCTCGGAGCGGGAGCATATGTCACAGATGGAGAAGGAGGAGGGTGGCGTGGACAGGAGCACTCCGCTGCGTTATGACTCCTGGATAGCCGTCTTTGTCGTTTACAGTGCGCTCTCGGTAGTCCTGAACATCTTTCCGATGTATGCCGGAGAGGCTGCTGGCATGGACGAGAGGACGAGTGGTTTTCTGCTGCTTCTCAGGGGGCTTGCCACCTGTGCCGCCTTCATGACGCTCGGGAGAATGCGTTTCTGGCAGTTCAAGGCCTGGATGATATATCTTTCTGAAGCACTGTTCATTATTCTGGCCCTGGCCTTTCACAGAGCGTCATCTGTCCTCTCAACCGGGGTGTTCTTCACAGCTTTCGGCATTCTGTTCGCGATGTGCTACAGCTTCTCGATCTTTCATGGGGCTGCCGGAGCTCTTGACAGGGGCAGACGCATGGTGATCCACGAGTGCGTGCTCACCGCTGGGCAGATGCTGGGGGCCTCTTTCGGAGGCGCGATTTACCAGGAACTCGGATATTCCAACGTCCTGGTCTTCCTGGCCATTGTCGCGGCCATCATGCTGGCCCTCCAGCTTGCCGTGCGTTCTCTCCGGAGCCTGATCAGTCCTCGATCTGTCTGACCACGAGCTCGTCCGCCATCTTTCTGAAGTCATCTCCCTCGATGACCTCATCTTCAAGCAGGCGGCGTGCGATCTGGTCCAGGGCCTTCCAGTTGCGCTTCAGGTTGCCAAGCACCACGCTGTAGCGCTCGCTGATGATGCGCTCCGCCTCCTCGTCAATGTACTTCTGAGTGTCCTCAGAGTAGTTGCGGCTGCCACCGACACCGTCGATGCCGCTGTCCTGACGGGGAAGGGTGAGATTGCGGAACTTCTCGCTCATGCCGTACTCACAGATCATCTTCCTGACCTGATCTGAGGCACGTGAGATATCATTAGAGGCACCCGTGGAGATGCTGTTGAATGTCACCTCCTCAGCGGCCCTGCCTCCGAGCAGCACGTCAATGCTGCCGATAAGCTCGTCCTGGCTGAGAAGGAACCTGTCCTCAGTCGGCACCTGGAGAGTGTAGCCGAGAGCTCCGAAACCGCGCGGCACTATGCTGATCTTGCTGACAGGAGAGCTTCCCTTCGTCAGGTAGGCCGTGAGTGCGTGTCCCGTCTCATGGTAGGCCACCCGCTCTCTCTCGCTCTGGTTCATCACGCGGCTTTTTCTCTCAAGTCCCGCGATTGACTTCTCTATTGCCTCCTCGAAGTCTTCCTGCAGCACACGCTCACGCTTTGCTCTGACTGCCATGAGGGCAGCCTCATTGCAGATGTTCGCAAGGTCCGCACCTGCCAGCCCGGCAGAGGCCTGTGCGATTTTCCTCAGATCGACGTTCGGCGCCATTTTTAGGTTCCTGGAATGGATCTTCAGAATGGCGAGTCTTCCCTCGAGATCCGGCTTGTCGACCAGCACCTGCCTGTCGAAGCGTCCCGGGCGCAGCAGGGCCGGATCCAGGATCTCCGCCCTGTTTGTCGCGGCCAGGATGATCACGCCGCTGCGTGAGTCGAAACCGTCCATCTCGACCAGAAGCTGGTTGAGAGTCTGCTCCCGCTCATCGTTTCCTCCGATGCCGGCAGAGGATCTCTGGCGTCCTATCGCATCAATTTCATCGATGAAGACTATGCACGGGGCCTTTTCGCGTGCCTGCTTGAAGAGGTCGCGCACACGGGCCGCACCGACACCGACGAACATTTCCACGAAGTCAGCTCCTGACATCTTGAAGAACGGGACTCCGGCTTCTCCTGCCACGGCTCTGGCGAGAAGCGTCTTTCCGGTTCCGGGAGGTCCGACAAGGAGCACGCCTTTTGGTATCTTCGCTCCTATGGATGTGTACTTGTCTCCGTTTTTCAGGAAGTCGACGACTTCTTCCAGCTCCTGCTTGCTCTCGTCACAGCCTGCGACATCCGCAAAGCGCACTCCGGTATCTCCCTCGGCGATGATCTGGCTCTTGTTCTGGTTGAAGCTCATCACGCCGCTGCCGCCCTGCAGTCTCCTGCTCATCCAGCGGAACAGCAGAATGAAGACGATGATAGGAAGGAATGCGGACAGGAGTGAGAGCAGCACAGACGGCTGTGCCGGAGCTGTCGCATAATATTCGACTCCCATCTCATCCAGCAGCGGCACAAAGCTGGCGTCGTCGATTATATAGGTCGAGTAGGGGATGATCTTGCTGGTATCCAGCTCGCGCGGTATCTGATGCGTGGTGGCCAGCTGGTTCAGGACATCGACTGCGTCATCCTGTGTCAGTGAATAACCTATGTACTGATCCTCAGTGAAGGCTACCTGCTGAATGTCTCCTGACTGTATCATCTGCTTGAATGTGCTGTACTCAACCTCTACTGGCTGTATGTTGCTCTGATAGAGGCAGGTGTTCATGCTCATCAGCAGGAAGAATATTATCAGGAAGTATATAATGGAGAAGAACCACTTCTTCCTTGTGTCCGGGTTCATTCCTCCACCGTCATTCTTGTGTACGCCCGGAGACTTCTTCGGGTCCTCATGGCTCTTGCGCGTCTCCAGAAAATTCTTGTCTTTCTCTTCATTGCTCATATTCATGGCATCCTTTGATGAGACAAAAATTATACCGGCTGTCCGATAAGTCAAGATCATTGCTCGCAAACCAGATGTATGTAGATGTTTGTGGTGTAACCTCCTCCGACCAGATTCCTGTTCTCATTCCCCTCTGACGGATATCTGATTAGGATGTCTCCCTCATCGTAATAGGAGTAGAGATAGCTGCTCTGGTTCTGCTCCACCATCATACTGCTCAGAAGCCGCTCCGACAGGGAGTCTGCAGTGGCCAGACTGTCAGTGCCGTCAAACCAGATCTCGTCATCATAGCCCGCAAGTCTTGATGAGGCACTGCTTCTGAGGCCTATCTCGAAGTAGAAGCCGTTCCTGTTGTTCAGTGTGCTGCCCAGGGCCTGTGTGTGCTTCATTGTCAACTACCGCCACCCTGAAGGGTGACGGCTTGCGACTGCCCGGAAGTGCCAGTGGCTAATTGCCTCCTTCCTTTGATTCCGGCAGTTTCCTCACAGA
>CALXOO010000017.1 GCA_944390045.1 uncultured Spirochaetales bacterium
TTCTTGCGTCTTGATTGTGCAGTAGATAATAAATTTTTGAATGAATATTACGAATCAATGGGGTATAAAATGGTTGGGTGTTGTAAGGAAGGAGCTTATATCGGCAATAAGCGAGAAAAAGAATTACACTGAAAAATCCTAATTTGTTGAGCTAACCTGACCCGAACTTTCAAAACTAAATACCAGCCGCCACCGGCGAACAGCAAAAGCAGTAAGTCTGAAAAAGATTTGCTGCTTTTTTTTGTTGCCCGTTTGACTTCCCGGCCATTTAGCCCCTTGCCAGGTGTAGTAGTGAATGAGGGAGGAAATTTTTCTGCCCCGCCGGTTGCCAAAAATCTCCTTTCCCGTATTACAGAAGAGAAAGGAAATTTGAAAAATTCCCCGGCCAGCGGGTAGCTGGCGGCCTTTCAAATGTATCTTTGGCGAAAGGAAGAAAGGCCGCGCACAGCGGGCTGAAAGCCCCGTCCCGTTCGCTCTATGTACGGAAAAACCCGGACAGGGGCAGTCTGCTACTTACTGAGAGCAAGTTTCTACCACGGTGCCAAAATCCGCAATTCTGCGGTTTTGCCCCTCGCGGGAAACTTGTTGGGGATTTCCTTCCCCAAACTCTGCTTTGCGCCCTTACGGGCGAAAAAGCTGAAAACAGTTTTTGTTATTTCCCAAAAAGTTGCCCAATGGGAGTACGCAGGTTCAAATATCACTAATGATTAATAGTTATTCATGTTTCTTTATATTCCGATACTGCTGATTGAATTCTTTTGGGAAAAACTTATGCTGTTATGATTTGTTATGATGGATATACGATTAAATAAAGTTATTTTTCCTTAGCAATAATATATGTTATAATATAAATTGAATAAATCTATACATTAAAACAATATTGAAACAATATAAAAAGATTAGATTATATACTAAGTAAATATCATAATGATATGATTCATATATCGTATTGGAACACCTGCAATAGAATACTTTACAGATTTTCTTGAATTCCTTATATTGACGGCAACTCAGGAGGCCTTTGCCAAGCAGATATGTCTTGGCACTGTCTAAAGTCATCCGCATTCCACTTTTTTTGAGGATATTCCCGATGGAGAATACCGCTACAAAGCCGAAGATTGGCGATGCTGTGGTCCGTGTGCTCAATGGAATGGCGCAGGGGCTTTTTGCGTCGCTGATCATCGGACTCATCATCAAGCAGATCGGTACCTATGCCCATATCGACCTGCTAGTTTCAATAGGGCAGATCGCACAGTACATGACAGGGCCGGCCATCGGGGTCGGAGTCGCAAATGCCGTTGGAGCACCACCTCTTGCCAGATTCTCAGCGGCTGTCAGTGGTGCCGTAGGTGCAGGAACAATCGCATTGTCCACCTATGCACTTTCTGCAGGCGAGCCTCTTGGTGCGACTGTTGCCGCACTTGTTGGAGCACTCTGCGGAAAATGGATCAGCGGAAAGACAAAGGTTGACATCATACTTGTTCCGATAATGACGATCATCGCAGGAAGTATTGTCGGTGTTTTCCTCTCTCCGGTCGTTTCCGCACTCATGAACGCGATCGGCGCGTTCATCAACCGGCTCACCCAGCTGTATCCGTTCCCGATGGGAATAATGGTGTCTGTGGTTGTCGGAATGGTGCTTACTCTGCCGATTTCATCAGCTGCGATCTGCATCTCTCTTGGCCTGGACGGACTTGCAGCCGGTGCGGCCTGCTGCGGCTGCTGCTGTCAGATGATAGGTTTTGCATTCTCCTCATATAAGGAGAACGGTGTAGGCGGTCTGATAAGCCAGGGACTGGGCACAAGTATGCTTCAGATACCAAACATCTGGAAGAACTGGAAAATCTGGATTCCTCCGACACTGACGTCAGCAGTCCTGGGACCGGTTTCAACCTGTCTTTTCAGAATGACGAACAATGCCTCAGGAGCCGGCATGGGTACAAGCGGTCTTGTCGGACAGTTCAATGCCGTTGCCGTGATGGGGCCGGGCTGCATTTGGCAGATCGCACTGCTTCATTTCATTCTTCCCGCCGTTCTCTCCCTGTGTATCAGCACGTTCATGAGACGCAGGGGCTGGATCAAGGACGGGGACATGCTCCTTTCCTAGAAACCGTATTTCCCAAGAAGATCATTCAGCATTCCTATCCTGTCTTCCTGGTTCTCCGCGACAAGTCCCTCATCCTCAGTGAAGAGTGACTGCGGAATCTCTTCCAGGAAGCGGGAGGGGAGGGCCAGATGGTTTTCGCCCATTCTGTCTTTTCTGTGTTCGCAATGGCTTATTGTCAGCATCCTTCTGGCTCTTGTGATTGCGACATAGAACAGCCTCCGTTCCTCATCAATATTCTTCGGATCTTCCTCAAGAGCCCTGGACGAGGGGATGATGTTGTCCTCAATTCCGGCAAGATAGACTGTGTCGAATTCCAGACCCTTCGAGGCATGCATGGTCATCAGGTTGACTTTGTCGTCCTCTCTGTCGCTGTTCTCCTTACCATCAAGACTCATCAGATTCAGATAATCTCTCAGTCCGAGTTCGGGGTTGTTTTTCTCGAAGCGGGATATTCTTCCGGACAGAAAATCCAGGCTTTTCATCTTGAAGTCGATCAGCTTCGGCTTGTCCGGGTACTCCTCGTACAGCATCTCCCTGTATCCGATTTCATCAATGATGGTGCCCAGAAGCCTGGCTGACTGTCTGTCCTTCAGCGCATTCTGCCACGACAGTACCTGAGCAGAGAGCTTCCTGATGCTTTCCTGGCTTTTGCCCTTGACCGGAGAGTCTGCGGCATAGGCAAACTCCGTCATGGCATCAAAGAGCGGAATCTTCCTGCTTTCCGCATAGGCTCTGAGCTTCTCGACACTTGTCCTGCCGATTCCCCTGCGGGGAGTGTTGATGATCCTGAGCAGAGAGGCATCGTCATCGCTGTTCACGACAAGCTTCAGATAGCAGATCAGGTCCCTTATTTCCTTACGGTCGAAAAAGCTGGATCCACCTGACACCTGGCAGCTGATACCGTTTTCCATCAGAGCGTTCTCCAGAGAGGCAAGCAGTCCGTTTGTCCTGACAAGAATGCCGAAATCACCATAGCTTACGCCTTTCTCCCGGTGACGCTTCTTGATTCCCTCGGCAATGAGGAATGCCTCCTCCTCTTCGTCTGAAGGACTGATGACATAGATCATGCTTCCGGACTCACCGTCTGTCCACAGCTTCTTGCTCTTGCGTTCCTTGTTGTGGACGATGAGATTGTTGGCCGCCTCAAGGATATTGCCGGAAGAGCGGTAGTTGCGCTCAAGCTTGTACTCCCGGCGTTCCGGGAAGTCCTCCTCGAAGCTTAATATGTTTCTGTAGTTGGCGCCTCTCCAGGAGTAGATGCTCTGGTCATCGTCTCCGACGACACAGATGTTGCGGTACTTTCTCGCGATCATCGAGATGAATCTGTACTGCAGCAGACTCGTGTCCTGGAACTCGTCAACCATGATGTATCTGTAGCGCTCCTGTACGGCTTCAAGGACGTCCGGCCGTTTCTCGAAGAGTCTGACAGGCAGGACTATCAGGTCATCGAAATCAACTACGTTGTAGGCTTTCTGGCACAGGAGCCACTCGCTGTAAATCTGGTAAAGGGCTCCGTCTTTGTTCTGGATTTCCTTCACGCGTCCTGTCTTGAGGTCAGAAAAGAGCTGCAGGAGGGAGAATATGTTGTAATCACTCACTTCAAGATCAAGACTCGTGATTACCTGTCTGACAAGGGCCATATTGTCATTCGTGTCATATATCGTGAAGTTGTTCTTGTAGCCAAGATACTGAATGTACTGCTTGAGCAGGCCCAGACCGAATGAGTGGAAGGTCGTGGCGGTGAGACGCTTCAGAGGTAGTCCGGTAAGTTCCCTTATCCTGTCTCCCATCTCCTTTGCCGCCTTGTTAGTGAAGGTGAGGGCCAGGATATTTGCCTCTCCTATACCCTTATCCAGCATGTTCGCGATGCGGTATGTAATCATGCGTGTCTTGCCGCTTCCGGCACCGGCTATGATGAGGCTCGCACCATCAATGTCAGAGGCGGCGGCAGCCTGCTCGCTGTTGAGTTCCCTTGCCAAGTCAATGCTCATAGAGTTGACAAGCTAAACTCTATCGGACTTTAGATCAAGATACTTTCCGCATTCGCGCTCAAGCTCGTGGTAAAAGCGGCCCAGCTGGCCCTTGTAGTATGGTTTCCAGGGTTTGTACCGGCCGCAGTAGTGTATAATGGATGTCTCTCTCTCGACATCTGAAAGGTCAAGATGCCTGCTGCCTGGAGTAAGGTTGTTCAGCCTGAGCATGCGGTCTGAAAGATTGTATCTGAATGTGTCGACAAGCCTGATTCCGCTGCCATAGAGCGCCATTATCACATCCTGGTCCGGAAGTATCAGACTGCGGCTCTTTCTCCGTATGAAGTCAATAATGCGGTTTCTGTCATAGTGCTCTGCAAGTCTCTCCAGGTTCATCAGCAGCACACCGGTGTTGAGGTAGCTGTAGTCGCTGTCCAGCCCGACGCCGAGACGAATCGCATTCAGCTGAGTCAATACTTTTCTTGTATGGGTACAACCGGCAAAATAATAGTCTTCAATATCAGTATGATATAATTCATCTATCGGATTGATACAAACAGTATCTACATCCAGGTACAGGATCTTCCTGATGGATGAGGGAAGAATCTCAGGTGCGAAGAGCCTGAAGTAGATCTCGACAGGATAGCGGTCTGTGGTGGGACTGTCCTCAATGCACTTCGCATCGAAGCTGATAAAGTGCAGCTGCGTCTGATCATCTGAGAATGCCTCCAGGAAGCGGATGTCCGCCTCTGTCAGGTCACGGTGGATTATGTGAACGGAAAGTCTCCCCAGACCTCCGTTTTTCCTGACGGAATACAGACAGGTCGCAAGCAGTCTGATGCAGCTGCTGTTGATGCAGAACAGCAGATGAGATTCCATCAGTTTTCCTCCACCCTGATGGCATCCGCCGGACACATCTCGGCGCAGCAGTAGCAGCGGATGCATTTTGCCGTATCCACAGTAATCTGCCCGTCGTGTCTCAAGGCACCTGCCGGGCAGATCTGCACACAGCGTCTGCAGTGGATGCAGCGGCTGTTGTCGAACTGAGGTGCCGGTCTCCTGGCTGTTTTTCTTCGGTCCCTGGAGCGGGTGAAGAAGGGCAGGATGAGTGAGGAGAAAAGACCTTTCGGCCTTTCGACGGATATTCTCCGGAAATCTGGGATCACGATATCAGCCGGATCCAGTATGGGATAGTCGGGTCTTTCTGACATCAGTCCGGCCAGTCTTGCCGCGTTGAGTATGGGGATGTCTGCTTCGTCGTAGCCCATCACCAGGGCCTGAGCCCTGTCAACAAGGAAGGCGTCAGCTCCTCCGAAAAGCAGTCCTACATGGCGCAGTGTACCGTTGGCCGGCCCGCTTCCCTCCATTCCGATGACCGCATCGATAAAGGAATATACGACTTTTGAGACCTTGAACAGCTCCACTATAAAGGCGGCGAAGTCCTCACGTGATGGATGCCTCAGATGCATAGGGCTCTTGTTCAGCCCCGGCATCAGGCCGAAGACGTTCTTGACCGGTCCTGTGGAATACATCAGCTGATGTGTCTTGAACTTTGAGACGGAGATGGTGAAGTCAACCTCATTCAGGACAGATGCCACCTTCACGCGCTCACCGCTTGCGAGGAGCACGGACTGGGGAGATTTAGAGAAGTCTGCCCACTGGGCTCCGGTCTGCCTGCACACCTCATCCATCCCGCAGTTCTGTCCCCTGAATCCCGGATTGTGCAGGCCCGGAGAGTCTCCTACATAGACTTTTTTTGCTCCGCGCTCGAAACACAGAGCGACAACTTCTTTCACCAGAGCGGGATGCGTCGTTATGCCGGCCTCCGGCCTGCTGTCAGAGAGGATGTTGGGCTTGACGAGTATCGTGCGCCCCTGGCAGTCCGGAAAGGTGGTACAGGATACGATCCTGTCCACGGCCTCCTTGATCCGGCTGTAATCCTGACAATACTCAATCGCCACTCTGTTCATTTTTCGAGTTTCCTCAGAAGGCAATAATACATGGGACCACGGCCTGCGGCCATATCCGGAAGGACAATGTACCCGAAAGAGCACTTTTGCGCACCCTCTGCATTCACTTCTGCTTCCTCCACGAGCCCCTCACGCTTTTTGAAAAGTCTGGCGATCACCTCTTCATCCTCACCCGGATTCACCGAGCAGGTGGAGTAGAGCAGGTAGCCTCCCTCTCTGAGCGCCATGAAGGCGGATGAGAGCAGGGCGTACTGCTCGATCGCGAGCCGTCTGGGGCGCCGCGGCGACCAGATAGAAAGATGATCCGGGCTGGAGATGACATGCCTCTCGCTTGAGCATGGCGCATCAAGCAGTATGGAATCATAGGCCTCCTTTTCGTAAAGGCCCCACTTTGAGGCATCGCGGCAGGTGCTTTTAACGCTTTTCCTGAGCTCAGGGCCAAGGTGCTCATCCAGAACACGGTCCAGGCGTGCCTTGCGGTCCCTTGAACGGTCATTGGCAACGATCGCCCCTCGTCCTGCAAGGCGAGAAGCAAGCACAAGCGTCTTGCCGCCCGGGGCCGCGCACATGTCAAGCACACGGCATCCTTCATGCAGGGGAAGCAGGCTGGCAGTGAGGATGCTGGCCTCGTCCATGTAGTATGGTTTTTCCAGTCCGTCCGAGAATGCGGCCGGCTGTCTCTGCTCAAGCAGCGCCGCCCTGAGCGAGGGCCAGCGGTCAGCCCAGATGGCCTGGTAATAGTCTTCGAACTGTGCGGCTCCGTCGTTCTTTTTCCTGTCCTGTCTCATGGGGAGAACTATAGAGGAAAGAGGAGCAATTTTCCATAGATGCCCGTATAGAAGCAGACCGATCCGGCAAGTACGAAAAGGTGCCAGATGGCATGGTAGTGGGGCAGTTTCTTGCAGGCATAGAATATGACGCCGACGGAATAGAAGAGGCCCCCGGCGACGAGGTACCACAGCAGACCGGCAGGAAGGTAGGGTATAACGTCATTCCAGAAGAAGACTATGGTCCATCCCATGAGGAGGTAGAGAATGGGATGAAGCGGTTTCAACCGCCCCCAGAAGACCAGTGTGAAGCCCACCCCGAGCAGGGCCACGATCCACATGAACACAGTCAGGGCCCTGCATATGGGACTGCCGACATAAAGCAGCAGCGGAGTGTAGGTCCCCGCAATCAAGAAGTAAATGTTGCTGTGGTCAAGTATCCTGCAGATACGCTTTGCGTTTGAGCGCGGGAGAATGTGGTACAGTCCGCTGGCGGTGTACAGGAGAATGTTCGTCAGTGCGAAGATGATGAGGCCGAAGCGCAGTGAGCTGTCCTTCGCCCTGTCAAAATGTGTCAGGATGAGGATGAGCCCGGCAACTGAGAGCGCTGAACCGAGGAAATGGGTCACGGCGTTTTCTATTTCTGCCTTTCTGTCATCGTAGTCCTGAAGTGTGATATGCCTTTCAAGCCAGTTCATGCAGGAAAAAATGGCATCCGGGCGCTGAGTTGTAAATGGCCATTGTTCGCCAGGCCATAGTGAGCTTTAACTATGCCCCGGCCAGCGCTGTGGTGGTGAAACCTACTATCAGGCCGAGTATGATTCCTGCGAAGACCTGTGAGAATGAGTGACCGAGCATTGTCTTCAGGTGTTCCTGCTTGAAAGGCCCGTCCTTGTGCATCTCCGAAAGTATCCTGGACCACTCGTTGATCACGTCGGCCTGCTTGCCTGCCTCTGCGCGGATGTTCATTGAGTCGTGGATCACGATGATGGAGAAGATCACGCAGATGGCGAACTCCACGCTCGCCATGCCCATCAGACAGCCGATTGATGTAGTGAGTGCGACGACAGTGGCAGTGTGGGAGCTTGGCATGCCTCCCGTGGTCAGGAACATGTGCGCATTGAAGCCCTGTCCCATGGCCTTTGCGATGAAGGGCTTGAGGAACTGTGCGACCAGCCAGGCCAGAAAGGCCGATATCAGCGGAGTATTGAGCAGTATGTTGTTTTCCACAGCAGTTCATTGTAGTTAAGCCCTTCTTTAATTGCAACCGAGCTCTGGCTTGTGCTAATCTCATCACAGCTGTTACGGGAGGAACTCTATGGGCAGAAACGTGGCGCAGAAAGTGCTTGACGCTCATCTGACAGGCGGAAGGCCTGCCGCCGGCGAGAGTGTCGAGATCCGTATGGACCAGTCCCTGACGCAGGACGCGACCGGGACAATGGCATATCTCCAGTTTGAGATGATCGGGCTGGACAGGGTGAAGAACGAGCTTGCGGTGAGCTATGTGGACCACAACACAGTCCAGGTGGGCTTTGAGAATGCGGATGATCACCGCTATCTTCAGTCTGTTGCTGCCAAGAAGGGCGTGGTTTTCTCACGGGCCGGAAACGGCATCTGCCACCAGGTGCATCTGGAGCGTTTCAGCGAGAGCGGAAAGACGCTGATCGGATCTGACAGCCATACTCCGACCTGCGGAGGGGTAGGCATGGTCGCAATCGGAGCCGGTGGCCTTGACGTGGCCCTGGCGATGGCGGGAGTTCCATTCTCGATAATCTATCCCAGAGTGATCGAAATCCGACTCACAGGACAGCTCAGGCCCTTTGTCACGGCAAAGGACGTCATCCTCGCAGTCCTAGAGCACTTCGGTGTGAAGGGCAATGTCAACACTGCTTTCGAGTATACCGGAGACGGCGTCAGGACGCTCTCTGTTCCTGAGAGGGCTACGATCTGCAATATGGGCGCCGAATGTGGCGTCACTTTCTCGATTTTCCCAAGTGACGAGGTCACTCGCGACTTCATGGAAAGCCAGGGCAGGGGAGAGTGCTATCATCCGCTTTCTGCGGACTGTGATGCAGAATACGACGGCCTTTTCGAGATTGACCTGTCAAGCCTGGAACCACGTGCTGCCTGTCCTCATTCTCCCGGCAATGTCAGACTTGTGAGAGACCTTGCCGGAATGCGCGTTGACCAGGTCCTGGTCGGGTCCTGCACCAATTCGTCCTATGCGGACCTTGTCAAGGTCGCCCAGATCCTTGACGGACGCCGGATCGCCGACAATGTGTCCTTCGGCGTCGCGCCGGGCAGCCGCCAGGTCCTGATGATGATCTGCGAGGACGGTACCCTCGAGAAACTTGTGAAGGCGGGAGCGAGAATACTGGAAAGCGCCTGCGGATTCTGCATAGGAAACCACCAGTCGCCTTCCACTGATGCCGTGAGCCTGAGGACTAACAACCGCAACTTCGAGGGCCGCAGCGGAACCAAGTCAGCACGTGTCTATCTTGTAAGCCCTGAAGTCGCGGCACTCAGTGCCATCAACGGCTGCATCACGGATCCGCTGGCCCAGACTGCCGTCCGGCCTCCTTATTTCAGGATGGTTGGAAAGTTCATCAAGGACGACAGGATGCTCATCTTTCCTCCGCAAGACTCATCTGATGTGGAAATAATCCGGGGACCGAACATCGGAAGCGGTCCGCAGTGCAGGCCGCTCGGGGCCTCTGTCGAGGGAGAAGTCGCTATCAAGGTCGGCGACAAGATCACGACTGATCACATCATGCCTGCAGGAGCGAGACTGAAGTACAGGTCCAACATCCCTCTTTATTCGAACTATGTCTTCGAACCCGTTGACGACGGCTTCCCCGGCCGTGCGGCTGCCCTGCGTGACAGCGGGAGGGCCGCCTTCGTCGTGGCCGGCTACAGCTATGGACAGGGCTCAAGCCGCGAACACGCCGCGATCTGCCCGATGTATCTTGGCGTGAGGGCCGTGCTGGCTCTCTCAATCGAGAGAATTCATCAGGCGAATCTGTGTAACTTCGGCATACTTCCCCTCCAGATCAGAAGTGAGGAGGACTACAGGGCGCTTGCCATGGGCGACAGCCTCGTGATCGAGGATGCCGTGGAGCAGGTCAGGAAGGCGCCGCATTCGAAGACAGTGAGCGTGAAGGATGTGACGAATGGAAGGACTTTCGAGCTTACCCTTGACATCAATCCGCTGCAGGCGGAGATGCTGGTTTGCGGAGGAAGGCTCAATCAGATCAGGGAGGCCCTGAAGTGAACACACAGGATCTGAAGATTCTTTATATCGAGGGTGACGGCGTCGGCAGTGAGATAACGCCGGTCATGATGGATACGCTGAAGGCAGCAGTCGCGAAGGCCTATTCCCGGCCTCCCCGGCTTGACTTCGAGGAAGTGCTGGCCGGCGGCAAGGCCGAGAGACTGGTGGGGCAGAGCCTGCCTGATTCAACCCTGGAGCGGATCCGCCAGGTGGGCCTTGCGATAAAAGGACCCCTCATGACGCCGGTGGGCGGCGGCAGGAGAAGCCTCAACGTCGCGCTGAGACAGGAGCTCGACCTCTATGTCTGCCAGCGTCCCGTGCGCTATTTTGCCGGAGTGCCTTCTCCTGTCAGACATCCCGAGAAGGTCGATATGGTCGTCTTCAGGGAGAACACTGAGGACATCTATGCCGGAATAGAGTGGGCAGAGGGGTCTGAGGGCGTCGCAAAGGTCATTTCATTCCTCGAGTCTGAGATGGCAGTCTCCGGCATCCGCTTTCCCGCTTCGAGCGCAATAGGTATCAAGCCTGTCAGCAGGGAGGGCAGCCGCCGCCTGATACGCGCCGCCATTGATTTCGCCATCCGTGAGGGACGCCGTGTCGTGACGCTCGTCCACAAAGGCAACATCATGAAGTACACAGAAGGCGGATTCAGAAACTGGGGCTATGAGCTTGCCAGGACCGAGTACGGCGCAAAAGAAGTGGATGGAGGAATGATGATACCGTCTCCGTCCGGTGATATCCTGCTAAATGACTGCATCTGTGACGCCTTCCTCCAGAATATTCTCCTGAAGCCAGAGGCATACAGTGTCATTGCCACACTCAATCTGAACGGAGACTATGTGTCCGATGCGCTGGCGGCTGAGGTCGGAGGAATAGGGATCGCACCCGGAGCCAACATAAACTATGAGAGCGGACATGCCGTCTTCGAGGCGACTCACGGAATTGCCCCTGACATTGCAGGAAAGGACATCGTCAATCCTCTTTCCCTTGTGCTCTCAGGCGAGATGCTTCTGCGCTATGCAGGACTCGGCGAGGCAGCGGATCTCATCATCAGATCGGTTGAGAAGACGATATCCGGCAGGACCGTCACCCGCGATTTCTACAATCTGCTGGAAGACAGGGACAATGCCCGCTGCGTGGGGACACGGGAATTCGGTCGCCTTCTGGTCGGCAACATGTAGCAGGATGTTTCCTGCAGGTCAGGAGGGCATTGTGTAGTGGCCGCGGGCCTCAAGCGCCCGCAGCACACAGCCGTCGACATATGGAATGCCTCTGCGCTCCAGTATGGCCCTGATGCTGTCATCTCCGGCTCCCGGCTGGATGATGACGGCTCCTATCGGCTTTTCCGTCTCCTCGAGCAGCCTGGCACCCTTTGCCGGGTTGATGCAAAGATCCAGCACCTCGATATGGTCCTCGGGCACATCGTCCAGACTTTCCAGCTCCTTGCCCACCGCATATACCTTATAGCCGGCGGCAAGAAGCGCATGCTTGATCCTGTAAGCATATTTTGTGCTGTTCACAGTGTCACCGGCAACTGTGAAGGTGCCGCTGTTCATCATTTCCTCAATATTCATTTTTCACCTCTCACTGATCGGTATGACCTTCTTGAGCTCCGGTCCGGAGTAAACCTGCCTTGGCCGGCCGATCTTCTGGTACGGGTCATGCCTCCATTCCAGGTAGTGGGCGATCCAGCCGGGCAGACGGCCCATGGCGAACAGGACAGTGAACATTGACTGGGGAATTCCCATCAGGTGGAAGATGATTCCCGTGTAGAAATCAACGTTGGGGTAGAGGTTGCGCTCGACGAAATAGTCATCCGCCAGGGCCGCCTCCTCAAGCTTCATCGCCACCTCCAGCAGCTTATCCTCCTTGTGCTGGGCGGCAAGCACCTCCCGGCACATCCGCTTCGCAATCTTCGCCCTGGGGTCGAAGGTCTTGTAGACCCTGTGGCCGAAGCCGGAAAGGCGGAATGATGAGGACTTGTCCTTTGCCATGGCGACAACGTCCTTCACGGACAGCCCCTCGCTTATGATCCTGTTGAGCATCTCCATGACGGCCTGGTTCGCACCGCCGTGCTTCGGGCCCCACAGCGCACAGCACCCGGCTGCGACCGAGGCATAGAGATTCGCTTCAGAGGATCCTACAAGTCTGACGGCTGAGGTGGAACAGTTCTGTTCATGGTCGGCGTGCAGTATGAGAAGCTGGTTCAGGGCCTTCACGTGCACCGGATCCGGCCTGTAGTCAACTACGGGACTGCTGAAGAGCATGTTCAGGAAGTTCTCGCAGTAGGAATAGTCATAGCGGGGCTCGACGAAGTCGTAGCCTCTGTCCTGGCGGTAGGTGAAGGCGGCTATGGTCCTCATCTTGCTCAGCAGCCTTGTGACTGTGAGGTCTATGTTCTCCTCTGGGTCGCGCTCTTCCATCTCCGGATAGAAAGCGGAGAGGGAGGCCACCATGCTGGCAAGTATGGCCATGGGATGGGCCCCGTGCGGGTAGGAGCGGAAAAAGTTCCTCATGTCGACATGCAGCAGTGAGTGCTTGTTCAGCAGCTGAGTGTATTCCATCCTCTCTCTGGCGTTGGGAAGCATGCCCTTGACCAGAAGGTATGCGACCTCGATGAAGTCACAGTTCTGGACCAGATCCTCGATGTCATAGCCACGGTAGCGGAGAATTCCCTTCTCGCCGTTGATATAGCAGATGCTTGACATGCAGGAGCCTGTGTTCATGTATCCCGGATCATATGTGATGTATCCGCATGACTGGCGGAGGTTTGTGATGTCCAGACTGTGGCTGCCCATGTTGTCCGTGATCACTCCGAGCTCGAGTTCCCTTCCGTCGGGCAGAATGAGCCTGGCCTTCTTGTCCTCTTTGATCATAAGCGTTTTCCCTCCTGGAAATGACTCCGTCCTGCGACGGATTCTACAGCCCTGACAAGCGCCTGGGTGCCGCAGCGTCCCATGCCCTGTCCCTTCAGTGCCGTATACAGCTGGTTGACCAGGGCCAGACCGGGCAGACAGAGCCCCATGCGGCCTGCCTCCTCAAGCGCTATGCCCATGTCCTTGACAAAGTGATCTATCATGAAGCCGGGAGCATAGTCTCCGGCAGTAACTCTGGGCGCGAGGTTGTCCAGTGTCCAGCAGCCGGCTGCACCCGGCCTGATTGTCTCGATCATCGCCTTTACGTCGAGTCCGCATTCCGCGGCGTAGACCAGAGCCTCGCTCACACCGATCATCGTTCCTGCAATCACTATCTGATTGCACATTTTTGTCTGCTGTCCGCTTCCGACCGGACCGCAGTGGCTTATGCTGCGGCCCATGATCTCCAGATAGGGACGGATGAGTCCGAATGTCTCATCATCGCAGCCTGCCATCATTGACAGTGAGGCCTCGCGAGCACCTCTGTCTCCTCCGGAAACTGGCACATCGGCGAAGTGCGCGCCTCCTGCCTGCAAGACCGCTGCGATCCTCACCTCAAGACTGGGGCTTGTGGTCGTCATGTCAACCGCACAGCAGCCTTTCTTTATGCCTTCAGCGATTCCGTCCTTTCCGAGATAGACCTCCTCCACGTCAGCGGGGTAGCCCACAATCGTGAAAGTGATGCTGCTTTGCGCTGCCACCTCTGCAGGGCTGGTGCACCAGATGGCACCCTTTTCCTCCAGAGCTCTGGCCTTTGCCCTGGTCCTGTTGTACACGCATAGCTGACAGCCCGCGTCCAGAAGGTGTGAGGCCATCGGCTGTCCCATGACACCCAGTCCAATGAATCCTATCGTATTCGACATGCGATCACGATACACCAAAAGCCGGTTCTTGTCCTCACTGTCCTGGAAAAACTGTCAGAGTGGGCGGAAAATTAGAAGAGGAGCGGACCGCTCCTCTCCTCTGGACAGACAGACCCGGGATGAGTCTCACAGGACTGAGAACAGGCTTGAGAATTCTGCTGTGCTGACGACTGTCAGTCCTTCCAGGTCAGCACTGCCGTCACTTGCGACAGGGCAGACTAGGTAGTCTCCCTCAGCGCTCTGGGCGCCTTCAGTGTTGACTGTCACCAGCCCGTCCTCAATTATTGTACCTGCAGGCACCTGCAGTGTGATGTACTGTGCACCGTCTTCAAGACTCGTACAGGCAAATGCCTCATCCTGATGTGCGGCAATATAGTCCTCAAGCACAGTGCCGGCAGCGAAGAGACTTGCCGAGAGAAGGGCAAGAACCAAAAGAACCGAAACGAATTTTCTCATATCCGTTTTCCTCCTGATGGCCAAAAGCTATACCGTCAAACAGGTGTTCCAGTTGTGTCGTGAGGGAAGAATTGTCCTGTACTGATGTTGTGTGCGTGAACTTGTGTCGCTTCTTCCTCCTCATAAGTGGACTTGTTCACAAAGCGGCAATAGTGTTCACGAATAGTGGAAAATGCAGTTGGAGCACTTAAGCGGTGCCTCATCAGCCCGCAGCACGGCTCGAATGACTGATTCTTGTTGACCTTCCTCCGGCCAGATGCTATTTCTGATTCCATGGATGCGAATCTGAGAGAGCGCCTGACTGCTCTGGACAGGCTCTCCTATGTTGATGTGATCGGCCTTCTGGACAAGGGGGCCTCTGTTTATTACGACGGACCGGAAGGAGCTGTGGTGACGCTCGGGGAATCATCCCTGTCCTCTGTCGTGTGCACGGGAGATTGGGAGGCCATGCTTTCCCATCTTGACCTCTCGGCTGATCTGATCTGCGTGCATGATGAGGGGCTGAGAGACTATCTTGTGGACAGGTGCGGCTATGGAAATGAGGAGGGCTGCTTCAGTTACTCCTGGTGGGCAGGTCCGATGAGTGTGCCGCAGTGTGACAGCAGAATCCTTGATGTATCGTACATAGACACAATTGAGAGTGTATACAAGCTGGCAGGAAGGGAAGAGCTGCTTTCTGATCTTTCCTCAGGCATGGTGACCGGCCTGTTTGAAGACGGCCTTCTGGTGGGCTTCATAGGTTTTCATCCAGAGGGAAGCATGGGAATGCTCCATGTCTTTGAGGAGCACAGGAAGAAGGGCTCTGGGGAACTGCTTGAGAAAATTGACATCAACAGGGCCCTTGATATGGGTATTGTGCCATACTGCCATGTCTTTTTTTCAAACAAGGCCAGCCGCAGTCTTCAGGAGAAACTCGGTCTCGGGAGGGGCGAGCGGCCGGTCTGGTGGCTCTGGAAGCAGATTTAGGGAGATGGACAAATGGACTGTGATGACTACATGACTGACGATGAACTGATGGATCTGGCAGATTTTTTCAAGAATTTCGCTGACTCCACGAGGCTCAAGATTCTCTTCCTCCTCCAGGAGGGAGAGTGCAGCGTCAATGAGATCGCCAGCCGTCTCGGCATGGGACAGAGCGCCATCTCAAGCCAGCTCAAGACACTTAAGGCCAGCCGGCTGGTGCGCCCGCGCAAGGACGGAAGGATGGTCTACTACCGCCTGTGCGACGAGCACATAGCGAAGATACTCGAGACCGGCAAGGAGCACAGTCTCGAGCTGTACAGCTGATTCACCTTATCGAGAAAAGGGATGCGAGCCTGACTGCCTCCTCATCTGAGAATGAGAGACTGCCCGCGCTGATTCTTACATTACTTAAGGCACCCTGACTGTCGGTGTCGAAAGAGAGTCCGGCTGAGGCGATGTCCCCGAATGAGGGGTTGAATGTCAGACTGAGCACCGATCTGGCCATGCTGTCCGTGTATACAGTCTCCTGTCTCAGTGATACTTCTGTCTCCTCTCCGGCTGCATCAAGTCCGGAGGCTGAAGCGCTGATCCGCTGTACATGTTCCTGTGTCCTGACCTCAAGCGCAAGACTGTCATAGTCGCTGAAGACAGGACTGTCCTCACCGTACTGCGTTCCGTCCTCTGCCACCAGTTTGTCTCCTGAGAGGATGTAAACACTTTCCTTCCTGATGACTGTGCCGTCTTTGTGGAAGATGAGTCTCGCGCTGCCGTCATCCTGCGAAATGAAGGTGTAGACCGGGCTGCCCTGCGCATCCAGGTATCTGGTGAATCCTTCCACATGAGAGACTGCTGCCTCACCTCCCTCAAAGGCAGACCTGAAGGCCTGTGCAAGGGAAAGCAGGTCAGCTGCTGAGGTCTTCACGGTTTCCTGCACAGCTTCGCCGCTGCCTCCTGCTTCCGTCTCTCCGGTGGAAGGTGCGTTCTGTTCTGTTTTCTCATCACCCGGGGTGGAGGAGGGTGCCGCCTCATTTGACGGCTGGACGGTCTCCTGCACCGGGGGAAGTTTTGTCTGATTGCTGCATGAGGCAAGCATAATGAATATGAATGTAAGTAATATAATTGTTGTTTTTCTGATCATAATGCGAATATAATAAGAAGCTTCTTAGTATATCAACAACATTTTTGATCTTTATTAAGATTTTGTTGCAGACTGTTGCACGGTTCTGATCACTGCTTCCAGCGGAAGTCCCACGACGTTTGTCCAGCTGCCAGTGATTCTCTCGATGAGCTTCCAGCCTGTCTTCTGTATCCTGTAGGCCCCTGCAGCACCCTGCCACTCGCCGCTGTCCAGGTAGTCCTCTATGACATGCTCCGTGAGCGTGCTGAAGATGACCAGTGATGAGTCACAGGACTGGACAGTGCCTTTTGCGGGTATATAAAGACTGAAGCCTGTCACCACTTCCTGTGCTCTTCCGGAGAAGGACCTGAGCATGTCTGATGCATCCTTCCTGTCGCGGGGCTTGCCGAGCATCCGTCCGTTGAATGAGACCATGGTGTCAAGCGCCAGGGCGAGCCTGTCGGGCCTGAAGCCGGGACTGGAGAGGTAGCTCGCCATCTTGACAGATGCTATGTGCGAGACTATCTGTCCGGGTGAGCTCAGGCTTCCGTATGACTCATCCGTATTCTGGCTCTGGACCTCCACTTCCACATTGCAGCTTCTCAGTGTCTCGAGTCTGTTGCGTGATCCGCTGACAAGGACCAGAGGGGAGAGGACCTCTGCAGCCATGTCCCTCAGTGAGCGGGCTATGGTGGGCATGGCTTCCATCACTCAGCCCCCTTCAGCGTCTCAAGCTCCGATGAGAGGGAGAACCATTTCTCGTTGAGATCCTCGATCTCAGACTCCAGTCCTTCCTTGTCGCGTGCCGCCTTCGTTATGCGCACAGGGTCGCTGTAGACTTCCTCCCTGCCCATTTCCTCCTCAAGAGCCCTGACCTTCTCCTCGAGTGCGGAGATCCTGTCGAGTGTGGCCTCAGTCTCCTTCTCAAGGCGCTGGATCTGGTTGCGCCGCTCCTTCTGCGCCCTGTGTCCGGATGATGCATCCCTGACGACAGGTTTTGTCCTGTTCTCCTCCGTCTTCCTCTTCTCGATGAAGGCCTTCTCCTTTTCCTCCAGCTTGTACGAGAAATAGTCATAGTCTCCTTCAAAGAAGGCCGGTTCCTCATCATCACAGAGGTAGAGGATCCTGGTCGACAGGTTCGCCTGTGACATCAGGGCCGTAGACAAGCGCGTTCTCCACAAGAGGCTGTATGATGAGCGGCGGGATCTTCTCCTCACTGAGAGATTCATCCTTTTCTATCGTGCACTTCATTTTGCTTGAATAGCGGATCGCCTGGATGAAGACATAGTCCTCAAGCAGGGCAAGTTCCCCGCCCAGGGAAACAAGCATGCTTCTGTCATTGGCGCGGTGCATCAGGCTTCCCAGGGCCTGGACCATGCGCACAGCCTCATCCTGACGGCCCAGTTTTATCATCCAGCCGGCAGAGTTCAGCGTGTTGTAGAGGAAATGTGGATTCATCTGGGCGCGCAGCATCCTGTAGCGGCTGTCGTTGAGGAGGAGCTGCTTCTCATAGTTTTCCCGGATCAGCTTCTGGATGCGTATGATCATCTCGCGGTACTCACTGGCAAGCTGTCCGACCTCATCCTGGCTGAAATCGTCACCCATGCACTCAAGCACCAGATCGAAGTCGCCGTCACTTGCAAGTGCCATGGAGGCTGAGAGTGTCTTCAGCGGCCCTGTGACTGAGGCTGTCAGACGTCGTATCAGGAGGTAGCCTGCCACATAGAGAAGAACGAAGGCCGTGACCAGGATGATGCGTGAGCTTGTCGTCAGGGAGAAGAGGGATTAGTAGGGGACAGCGCTGACACTGATCATGCCGTTCGAGGAGGTGATGGAGATGAAGTTCCTCTCCCCTGCGATATCGTCAATGATCCAGCCGTCTGCAAGCTCATTGCTCTCAGCCCAGAGTGCCAGTGTCTCCTTCCCCGTAGATCAGTCTTCCCGACTCATCCAGGATGGCGATACGGCTTCCATCCTCACCTGAGACAGGACCTGCTATCGTGCTGAAGGGCGTGATGAAGATCAGCATGCCAAGTGTCCTTAAATCGGCATTGCGGTAGTGTCTGATCAGGCGC
The DNA here is from genome assembly GCA_944390045.1 of uncultured Spirochaetales bacterium. Taxonomy (GTDB): domain Bacteria; phylum Spirochaetota; class Spirochaetia; order Sphaerochaetales; family Sphaerochaetaceae; genus Bullifex. The sequence goes on from CALXOO010000017.1 coordinate 18,475, forward strand.
CCCGTGAGAAGGTAGTCATCACCGGGTTCCGGCTGATGAATGACAAGGGCTCCGGCTCCCTCCCTGACTTCCTCACAGAAGGTTTCAAGCACACTATCCTCAAGTTCCAGGGCGGCCTCTACCGTCCTGTACTCCGTGATCCTGTCATCCAGGAAGATGAAGTTCTCTGTCAGTGTGCTGTTCAGCAGAAGCGCAACCAGCTGGCTGTAGACATCCATCATTCCGTAGCGGTAGAGGGTGGTGGATGCGTCCTGCAGTGCATAGAGCTGATCCTGAAGGGACGCGTCCATTGCAACACTGTAGGAGAGGCTGTCTATCTCATCGACCCGTGATACTATCATCTCCATGACAGAATTCAGCCGTCCCTGCTCATAGGAACAGAGCCTCCTGTCATAGCTACCAAGTGTCAGAGAGGACACAAGGAGGGAGACAGCAAGCATCACTACAAGAGCGATTGCGAAAACAAGGGCGAACTTCCGGTCCACCGGAAGATTTCTGAAGGAGCGTCTTATACTCATCGGTAATGGGTATTATCGTCTATCGGGAAGAATCTTCACAGTGCCTTTCCTTCCAGATCTCATACATCTCATATGCACTGTGCCGTCTTTCGTAGTTCGTGACGAGCACGACATTCTTATCCTCATCAGGGTAGGTCAGCTCCCTGTGCCAGTTGAAGAAGTTCGGGCCCTCTCCCAAGATCCTAACAGACTCCATCACCGCCTTGATCAGGGTGATCATGTTTCCTGTGTCGCTCAGTGCTTCATTGTCATAAAAAGTAATCCACTCTCCGCTGAGTCCTTCCGAGAGCCCCTTTTTTGCTGTGGTATAGGCATCGGCGGATCTTCCAAGCTCAAGGAAGGCGTTCATGAGCTTTCCCTCAAGTTTTGCCCTGAAGGCACAGCAGAAGTGGATTGCCCCCTCACAGGCACCCTCAAGCCAGCCGAGCTGACTGCCAAGCTGTTCACAGAGAAAGCTGTCCCCGGTCAGAAGAACTTTGTCCCTGAGCGTGCTGATACCTTTCCGGCAACCCTCAAGCAGATTGCAATACCAGTCAGTCTGACTCTGAATGGAACCCGTTTTCATGAAGTCGAACTCATGACAGCTCTCATCCCCACGCACCCAGCTGGTCATCAGCATGCGTACAGGGTAGGTGAAGGCCTGATCCCCTCCGACATTGTCAACATGGGGCCCGTATTTGATACACACATTGCTGTACTCCCTGAAGAGGTCCCTGACTGTTTCAGGACTGCTGTCATGTAATCTCTTGCAAAGGCTTCAAGTGCAGTGTCGGCATCAGAGCTTCCTGTCTTCCACCAGGCGGCAAGGAGGGTGATCGGAACAAGGTGGGGTTTCTCATTCGAGACATTGACGATGACCATCTCCCTTATTCCACCCTGATAGGCTCTTTCAAGCTCCGATGCGATGAAGTCCAGAGGGACAGGTGTCATCACTATGTGATTCGCCATCTGAAGATCGTAGAAGGAGAGGTGGTAGTACATGCCGTTGGCTCCCTTCACATCATCTCCTGCAGGCATGGACGGGATACGTGGATCATTGTCCCACTCCCTCCTTGATACCATGGCCCCGTATCCGTTGTCTGAAAAGAGCTTCACTGTGCCTTCAGGAAGATCGAGCAGTCCCTTTTTATAGAAGAGGTTTGATTCGTTATAGATGTTGTGGGCAAAGACAGGTTTTTCAACATACTTTCTCACAAGCTCAGCCTGGCGGGCGATGATGCTGTTGAGAAGTCGTGCGCGTGCCGCGTCGCCATCAGTTGTCGGATCATTTTCCCAGAATGCGACATCACCCTGTCCTCTGAAACCCAGTGTCCAGATTATCTTGCGCTCTGCATCCTGGTTTATTGATTCTTCCCAGAGCGCTTCAAACTTCTCATGGTGTTTTGTCCAGGAAGGTTCCAGATCAGGCCAGGCACGGCTGAACATCTCAGCTCCCAGCGGCTGTGCATGGTGGTGTGTCACCCAGAGTCCCATGTCGAGGGCAAGGTCCTTGTAGCGCAGGCTGTTGCGGTCTGTGCCCGGGATGATAATGTTGCCGCCCAGACGCAGCAAAGCTTCAAAGGCCATCTCCCAGGCAAGGTTTTCATCCCCATAAGGTTTCTACGCCATAAGCAGCACTTCATCGTTGATGAACCAGCCTCTGTAGTGGATTGCAAAGGGTGTGCTCCTGGCACAGTCTTCCTCAAGGATTCTGTAAGGTTTTCTCTCAAAGCGCTGATGAGTCCAGAACCAGAGTGGCTTCACTCCCAGTGCCTTCTCACTGAGGTGGATAAGAGCATAGACAAAGCCAAGCTCATCTGATGCAAAGATCTTCAGCTGTTCACCATCGTGGGATATCTTCCAGGCTTACTCACCAAGGGACTTGTCTTCAACAAGGTCAATGATTGTTCCCTCCCTGTCTGAGGGACAGATGGTCATTGAGATATCACGTTGGAAACGCTTCACAGCCAGATCCACAGCTCTGGTCTGGCCTTTATATCCTCTGAGAACTGTATTGCAATTGAGTTCGAACATGCCTGAATTGTGACTCCTGTCCACAGACATGCAAGGAAGAAAAGCGACATGTGGGGTGAAAAAAGGCGTGCTCAGCGTCCGCAAACACAGCTTCAACCCGTTTTGTTTCCGCTTAACTGGTTGCATTAATTTTACTTGTCCCAAATGGTGTAACTCTTGACACGGAAAGAAAAATACCTTAGTTTGTGACCCGTTGAGGGGGCACAATCCACCCTCTATGTGGCGCAACAGCCACAGACAAATCACAAAGGGAGGGTTTTCAAATGCGAAAACTGCTAATCGTCCTGATCAGTTTTCTGCTGATCTTTACAATGTCATGCAGTAATGACACACCGCCTGTCACTGATGGTGAAACAGGTACAGATCAGGGTGGGGAAACACCGGACACTCCAGACCTTGAGCCAGGAGAACATCTTGAGCATTTTGTCATGCCGGAAGCCGACCGTGAGATGAGCTCTGAGGCCCTGGCTGTTTATCTGCCTTTCTTTGAGGCTGTGGAAGATGTCTCCCTCTCTGATACTGTTGTCAACTGGACAGTGGGACGTTCCGGTTACAGGCAGATATTCAACAATGGCGGTGTGCTTTTAGGAGATGTATTTATAAGATCCGTTGATGGTGTCTACACGACAACTGTCACCCTGTCAGTCGGATATGGTGATTTTGAAGCTGGTGATGTCTTTGAGGAAAAGATCCTGAATGACACAGCAACATATACCTGGAACGGGGAAGAAAGTGACGCGGCAACCTTTGGTGCTGTAAGCGAATTCCTTAGTGATGTGGAAGGTTCTTCAATGTACCTGGTCAGAGGTGTTTTTGAAAAAGAAGGTCTCGTTGTTGGAGATGAGACATGCAGTTTCACAGTAAGCTATGAGAAAGTTGATGAAAGCGACTTGGGAATAAATGCTTCTTCGTCAAACACGGAAGAGTCAGCAAGGATTGAAGTCACATTCACAGATCCCCCTGCCGGTATCAGCTCATTTGTTCTCTATACATCCGATGTGGTCACAGAGACAGAAAATACACTGGAAGTCTGCCGTCTGGAGGATACTTATTCCGTGTTCAACCTGGACGATTCTGGCGACACATTGAAAGGCTTTGTTTCTAATGTTGTCCGGGACCCGAGCTGAGACAGTTTTCAACTGAGAATTACGAGGGGTGGGGCAGAAGCCTTGCCCCTCTTTGCTATCTGTGGGAGCGGACAGTTTCTATGACTGTCTCAAGGGGCAGACCCACAACATTTGTCCAGCTGCCTTCGATGTGATCAATGAGAGTCCAGCCTGTCTTCTGGATCCTGTAGGCTCCGGCGGCACCAAGCCATTCATTTGTGTTGAGGTAGGTGTTGATGTCGTCCTCTGTGAGATCAGAGAAGACGACAAGAGAAGAGTCACTTGAGCTTACTGTGCCAAGGGAGGGGATGTAGAGCGTGAAGCCGGTGACAACTTCCTGTGCCCTGCCGGAGAAGGATGAAAGCATCCGTTTGGCATCCTCTCTGTCGCGGGGTTTACCCAGCATCTTTCCCTCAAAGGAGACCATCGTATCCAGTGCGAGGGCAAGCCTGTCGGGCCTGAAGCCGGGACTGGAGAGGTAGCTCGCCATCTTGACAGATGCTATGTGCGAGACTATCTGTCCGGGTGAGCTCAGGCTTCCGTATGACTCATCCGTATTCTGGCTCTGGACCTCCACTTCCACATTGCAGCTTCTCAGTGTCTCGAGTCTGTTGCGTGATCCGCTGACAAGGACCAGAGGGGAGAGGACCTCTGCAGCCATGTCCCTCAGTGAGCGGGCTATGGTGGGCATGGCTTCCATCACTCAGCCCCCTTCAGCGTCTCAAGCTCCGATGAGAGGGAGAACCATTTCTCGTTGAGATCCTCGATCTCAGACTCCAGTCCTTCCTTGTCGCGTGCCGCCTTCGTTATGCGCACAGGGTCGCTGTAGACTTCCTCCCTGCCCATTTCCTCCTCAAGAGCCCTGACCTTCTCCTCGAGTGCGGAGATCCTGTCGAGTGTGGCCTCAGTCTCCTTCTCAAGGCGCTGGATCTGGTTGCGCCGCTCCTTCTGCGCCCTGTGTCCGGATGAGGCATCCCTGACGACAGGCTTTGCCCTGTTCTCCTCTGTCTTCCTTTTCTCGATGAAGGCCTTCTCCTTTTCCTCGAGCTTGTACGAGAAATAGTCATAGTCTCCTTCGAAGAAGGCCGGTTCCTCATCATCACAGAGGTAGAGGATCCTGGTCGCCAGGTTCTTGATGAAGTCCGTGTCATGGCTCACGAAGACCACAGTTCCGTCATACGCCTTGATTGCGTCAAGCAGCATTCCTCTCGCGTTGATGTCCAGATGGTTCGTGGGCTCATCCAGCAGCAGGAGGTTGGCAGGGTGCAGGAGGATCTTGAGCAGGGCCAGACGGCTCTTCTCGCCTCCGGAGAGGACTGCCACCTTCTTGAAGACGTCATCGCCCTGGAAGAGGAAGGCGCCCAGAAGCGTCCTCAGCCTGGGAATGTCCCTGGTGTCTGCGACAGACTCTACCTCCTCAAGGACCGTGTTGGCCGGGTTGAGTGTCTTCTCGCTTTCCTGCGCATAATAGCCGCGCTTGAGTCCCGCACCGTCTTTTATCAGGCCGCTGTAGGAGGGATCCTGCGCCGCCATCAGGCGCAGCAGGGTGGATTTTCCCGTGCCGTTCCTGCCGGCTATGGCCAGTCTCTCTCCCTTTCTGACGATGAAAGATAGATCCCTGAAGATCACATGCTCTCCGTAGGCCTTTTCAAGGTGGCTGACTGTCAGCACGTCATTGCCGCTGTGCGGAGAGGGCGGGAAGGAGAAGCTGATCTTCTTCAGATGGTCGGGAATCTCCACCTTTTCCATCTTCTCCAGTGCAGTGATCCTGCTCTGGACCTGCCGGCTCTTTGTGGCCTTGTAGCGGAAGCGCTCGATGAAGCGCTCTGTCTTCTCTATTTCTTCCTGCTGGGCCTCGTAACGGCGCATGATCTCGCTGATCTCGGCCTCTCTCTGCCTGAGGTAGGCCGAGTAGTTGCCGCTGTAGCGGGTGAGTTTTCCCTTGAACAGCTCGTAGACAGTATCTACTGTATCATCCAGAAAACCGATGTCATGACTGACCAGCATCAGTCCTCCGTCAAAATTCCTCAGATAGCCCTTGAGCCAGGTGATGGCCTCGATGTCGAGGTAGTTTGTCGGTTCGTCTAGGAGCAGTATGTCTGGATCTTCCACCAGGATCCTGGCAAGCGCTATCCTCATCTGATAGCCGCCTGAAAACTCGCGGGAAGGCCGGTCGAAGTCCGTCCTCCTGAACCCAAGTCCCATCAGGATCTGTTCGATGCGGGCACGGCGGCGCTCATAGCTCACCGCCTCAAGTCTGTCCTCTATTTCGCTGATGCGCGAAAGCTTTGACTCGTAGTTTGTCTCATCCAGCTGGCTTCTTAGCTCCTCAGCCTCGTCATGCAGTGCCCTGAAGCGAGCGTAGCCGGATTCGGCAATCGCATAGACACTGTCGTCCGGCAGGACTATGTCGCTCTGCGGAAGGTAGGAGACGAAGATGCCCTTCGTCTTGGATATCGTGACGCTGTCTGCGCTGACAAGGCCCATTACGACTTTGAGTAGAGTCGTCTTGCCGCAGCCGTTGGCCCCTGTCAGTGCCGCACGGCTCCTGCCGTCCAGCGTGAAGGACACGGATGAGAGGATGTCCCTGTCGCCGAAGGCCAAGTTGAGATTCTGGACTTGTAGTGTAACCATGACTGGAACAAGTTAGCAGGAGAGGGCGCTTGACACAAGGGGTATGACCAAGCTTGAATACATATTCACTTTGCTTGCACTTTTTTGCATGAGCCTGTATAGTAATCTGAACAAGGAGACCATCGTCTTGATTTGCCTTACACTGTCAGAAAGCACGATAGAAGCCGCTGTGGAGGTTGTGAAAAGCCAGCGGCAGTATATAGATATGGCTGAGCTCCGCCTTGACTTCCTCACAAAGGAGGAATGTGCCAGGGCCTGCACCTTTCCCTCCCTGGTTGACGTTCCCTGCATAGTCACCAACAGGAGGGTTCAGGACGGGGGCAGGTGTGCACTTTCCGAAAAGCAGAGGAGGGCACAGCTCCTTGCGGCAATGGACGGTGACTTCAAATATATAGACATTGAGGAGGACCTCAAGCGGGGTGAGCTGGATGAGAAGGCCGAGAGGCGGGGAATCAAGATAATCCGCTCTCTTCACGACTTCGAGAAGGTTCCTGACGATATCTTCTCACGCATACAGCAGCTCAGGAAGAGGGCAGATGTGGCAAAGGTCGCGGTGACTCCGCGCGGGATTGCCGACGTGATCACGCTCTTCAACGCCCAGAAGGAGCTTGAGGGAACTGACAAGATCATCATCGGCATGGGGCCGTATGGCATTGCCACACGCATCCTGTATAAGAGGATGGGCTCCCTGCTCACTTTCTGCTCTGACAACCAGACGGCACCCGGACAGCTTTCCGCAAGACTGCTGAAGCAGCTGTACAGGGCGGACCAGGTCAATGACAAGACCGCCATCTACGGCATAATAGGGAACAATGTCACTGATTCCCTCAGCCCCTTCATCCACAATCCGGGTTTTGTCGGGATCAAGTACAATGCTATCTATGTGCCCTTCCTTGTGGACAGCGTGCGCAGCTTCTTCGTCCTGGCCGAGACGCTCAGGCTGAGGGGCTTCAGCGTGACAGTGCCCTTCAAGATCGAAGTGCTGAGCTACTGCGGTAACATCACCAGGGAGGTCAAGCAGATCGGGGCCTGCAACACTGTCGTGCGCATGCCTGGAATGTGGAAGGCGATCAACACTGACTATTACGGCTTCCTTCAGCCAATAGAGAAGGACATTGATGCGGGAAAGATCAGGACGGCCCTCGTCATCGGTGCGGGCGGCGCCTCCAATGCCATTGTCTGGGCACTCAGGAACCGCAATGTCAAGGTCACCATCCTCAACAGGACCCTTTCACGGGCCCAGAAGATCGCCGCGATCAACATCTGTTCCTTCGACAGGCTGGAGAACTACCGTAACTATGAGGGGCAGGTTGACCTGATCGTGCAGACCACTCCGGTAGGCTATGACAGCTGGGAGAACCCGATTGAGGGCTTCCGGCTCACCGGCAGTGAGATCTGCTACGACATTGTCACAAAGCCGCGCGAGACGAAGTTCCTTGCCGATGCCAGGGCAGCCGGCTGCAGTGTCCACTATGGTCTTGAGATGCTGATCGCCCAGGGACGCCTCCAGTTCGAGGCTTTCACCGGCTACCATTTCCCTCGCAGCGTCCAGCTCGACCTCTAGTCCAGCTTCTCGCTTATCTTGAAGATCTTGGATACCTTGACTGAGGTCCTTGTCCCGGCCTCATCCATCAGTGTGACGGATGCGTCTGCGCCGCGCACGCCCTCAAGGGCCTCGATACTGTAGACACCGCTGCCAGAGGCGGTGGTTATGGTGTAGAAGCTGTTCCGGCCCAGGGCGGAGGAAAGCAGATTCACCTTGCCCTTGTAGTCGAAGCCGGAAACCGATGCTGAGCGGGGAAAGGTCCTGCCCTCAGTGATCTGGGAAGGGGAGAGGAGCATGCCTGAATCCAGCAGGCTCCTGTAGCCTTCAGCTGCCTGAGGACCGGCTTTCCTGTCTATCTCCTGCGCCAGTATCTTCCTGTACTCTCCACTGTCCTCCGTGAAGCTGTCCTGTTCCGGAATGACCGGTGCCGTGAAGTCTCCGTCTGTACCGGCTGCTGGCGCTGCCTCTTCAGCTGTGCGGTGCGCATCAGGCCGGATGGTGCTGGAAAGCATGCTGAAGCCCATGTATCTTATGATGCGCCTCCACTGATCTTCCGTGTCTCTTCTCATAAGGAAGGACCTGGGGGAGAGTTTTCTCACGATGTGGATGCCCAGCAGCGGCATGGCCTCCAGAAGCCTTGCCGTGCTCTCCTCACACTCCAGGTAAATTGCATCGATTATTGTGAATGACCTGTACTTCGCATCCCAGTCCTCAAGCCGTGACACCAGCCCGGCATCCCTTTCGCCTGAGGGAAAGAGCAGGCGGAGCATGTCATCCAGCCTCAGCCCGCATTCGAATCCTGCCAGCACGCTCTGGTCAGTGACAGAGAGCGTCACCAGGCGGTCTATCGTCCTGACCGAAGTGAAGAGGAAGAGGTCCACATCTGTACTGCTGCCTGAGAAAACGACATTCATGTCCGCAGCTGCGCTGAAGATGCTCTCATCCCCGGTTTCCTCTTCAGCCTGGAGAATGAAGCCGAGCCGGTCCATCCGGTCAAGGTATTCTCCCGGAGCCTTCAGCACGACCTCAGCCAGCTTTCTCGTGTAAGGCAGGTCGAAGACCGCGGCAAGTGAGACTGTCTTGCGGGCAAGGTCTGTGGGACTGCCCTGTGACAGCAGGGCGCTCCTGATCCAGTCCGTGCCGTGACTGAAGAAGTTGTGGGCCGCGTTCCTGTCCACGATCAGGCATCCGCCTTCCTCCCTGATGACTGCAAGAGCGCGCGCTGCAGCGAGAAAGGCATGGAAGAGGATGTCAAGCTCACACGCATCCAGCAGGGGGGTTGCCTCGTGCAGTGGACCGCTGAGCTGGTTCTCCGCGCTGGTGAATGAACGTGGACGGGCTGTGCTGAGTGCGCCTGTGAAGGCCTTCAGCGTGTCTGTGAGCCGCAGCATGCGTCCCCCTGAGGCAAGATGGTCTTTGAAGACAGCCCTGCTGATGACGGATGAGTAGTCAAGGCTGTCGTTTAGTTCAAGATCTCCGTTTTCGTTGTACAGGACGAGACAGCGGTCAGTCAGCCTGTCCAGGGTGCGGGAGAAGGCCTTATGATTCCTGTATTCCAGAAGATCTGAAAGCTGGGTCTGTGAGAGGGAATGGAAGGTGTGGAGCAGGGAGAGTATCCGTGATTCCCCGGCAGTCACCGAGGAAAGCAGGTTCCGCCTCACCGTGCTGTCGTTGAAGAAGGCCACCAGGCCTGCCTCCAGTCTCTCCCTGTTGTACGGCATGGAGACTTTGCCGAGCATCAGTCCTGCAAGGGCCAGGAAGCGGTCCTGCGTGATCATGTTCAGATGTGTTGTCAGACTGCTCAATTCACGTTCTCCACACTGTATGAATAGCCCTGCTCGATGAGGAACTTCTGCCTGTTGAGAGAGAACTCCTCTTCTCTCGTGTTTCTGGACACGAGTGTATAGAAGTGGCTGTCCCTGCTCTTGGGCCGGAGAATGCGGCCCAGCCGCTGGGCTTCTTCCTGCCGGCTCCCGAAGGTGCCTGAGACCTGGATCGCCACACTGGCATCCGGAAGATCGATCGCGAAGTTTGCGACCTTCGACACGATGAGGACTCTGATCCTGCCCTCCCTGAAGGCCTGGTAGAGCTCATCTCTCATCGTATTGCGCATGCTCCCTGTGATCAGCGGGAAGCCGAAGGTCTTCCTGATCTCCTCCAGCTGGTCCAGATACTGGCCGATGATCAGGATCTGCTCGCCTTCATGTTTTTCCAGGAGGCTGCGCACCAGGGAGAGCTTGCGCCTGTTGCGGGCCGCGATGCCTATCTTCTTCGCCATGGGGGCAAGCGCATAGTCAAGCTCGTCCTCATCCGAGAGGGAGACCCTGATTTCATGACAGTATGCCTTGGCGATGAACCCCTTTCTCTCCAGCTCGCTCCAGGGCACGTCGTAGCGTTTGGGGCCTACCAGGGAGAAGACTTCCTTCTCCCTGCCGTCTTCCCTGATGAGAGTGGCGGTGAGGCCCATTCGGTAGACTGACTGGAGGTTGGATGAGAGGCGGAAGACCGGAGCGGGAAGCAGATGGACTTCATCATAGATGACGAAGCCCCACTTCTGCGCGAGCATGAGATTGAAAGTCCTGTACTCACCGTTCTCATCGCTCTGTATCAGCATTGAGTAGGTGCAGACTGTCACTTTCCCAAGGCGCTTGCACTCTCCGCTGTACTCTCCGATCTCATCTCTTGAAAGCGTCGTCTTGTCGGCAAGCTCGCTGATCCACTGGTGGACAGACGCGACATTGGGTGCCAGAATGAGCGTGCTTGTCTTCAGCCTGGCTATGGCCTCGATTCCGACAATGGTCTTGCCGCTGCCGCAGGGCAGTACGATGACACCGTATCCTCCGCCGGGTCTGCCGCCGGCCCAGAAGCTCTCAAAGGCCTTCATCTGGTAGTCCCGGACACTGAAGTCCTTTCCGCTGAGCGTCCTGGTCCTGAGCTCCACGCTGAGGGCCTCTCCCTTTCTCAGGGGGATCAGGTCCTCGACAGGAAAGCCGTTGCTGATCAGGACCAGCTTGAGGTCTCCGCGCCTGTTGAGAGGAAAGCGCAGACTGTCATCGTCTGCATCCAGGCAGTTATCCCTCACGAAGGGTATCGAGAGGATGCGCTTCCTGTATATCTCGCTCTTGCAGGTTACGAAGAATGTCTCCTCATCATCAGGCGTCAGGGAAATGACTCCATAGCGTGAGCATGTGTCCTGTATGAAGTAGCTGACTGTCTGTGGAATCTCATAGCGGGAATACCTTTCCAGTGTGGACAGGATGGTCCCGGCATCCAGCCCCGCGGAACAGGCGTTCCACAGCGCGAGGGCGCTGATTGAGTAGGTGTGAAGATGTTCCGGACTCCTTACCAGCTCACAGAATGGGATGATGGCATCCCTGCACTCATCACAGCAGGGCGAGTGCATGTCAAGCAGCAGGGTCCTGTCGGACTGGATCACGAGAGGCCTGTCACTCATAGCATCCGGCCCTCAGCAGGTGGTCTGCGACTGTCAGTGCGGCCATTGACTCGACGACTACAACAGCACGCGGCACTATGCAGGGATCATGCCTGCCCGTGATTGTGATCATGGTGTCGGATCCGGCCCTGGTGACAGTTTTCTGTTCCTGAGAAATCGAAGGGGTGGGGCGGAATGCTACCCTGAAGACTATGTCCTCACCGTTGCTTATTCCTCCCTGTATGCCTCCGCTGTTGTTCGAGAGGAAGCTCACTTTTCCATCTCTCATCTCAAGCTTGTCGTTCATCTGGCTGCCGCGCAGTCCCGCACAGGCGAAACCGCGTCCGAACTCGAAGCCGCGAACGGCCCCGATGGAGAAGACCGCCTTCGCGAGGTCTGCGCCCAGACGGTCGAAGACAGGTTCCCCGAGTCCGGCAGGGACCCCGGTGATCCTGCACTCCACGATTCCTCCGACGCTGTCCTGATCCATCCGGGCCCTCTCTATCTCATCGAGGTATGCCGCTTCCAGCTGTTCACTTGAGGCGGGCACGAGGCGGGAAGGGTGCAGCGGGAAGTCGTGAGACGTATCGCTCACGTTGCCAACCGCCCTGATGATGCCCTGTATGCTGATCCCGCTGCGCCTGAGCAGCAGCTTGGCCAGGGCGCCTGCGGCAACACGTACCGCCGTCTCCCTTCCTGATGACCTTCCTCCGCCACGGTAGTCGACATTGTGGTACTTCATCCACCAGCTGTAATCGGCGTGGCCAGGACGGAAGACATCCCTGACCGTGCTGTAGTCGCGGCTCCTCTGATCAGTGTTGCGTATGATGAATGCAATTGGCATGCCGGTGCTTCTGCCTTCGAAAACCCCGGAGAGAATCTCAAGACTGTCTGCCTCATTGCGGGCCGTGGTGTGGCGTCCTGTGCCGGGCCTGCGTCTGTCCAGTTCGCCCTGGATGAAGAGCGTATCGACTGTGATGCCGGCGGGGTAGCCGTCAAGAACGCCGCCGAGAGCCGGTCCGTGTGACTCGCCGAAACTCGTGAGCGCAAGGACTTTTCCTATTGTGTTTCCAGCCATTGTGCCTCCTCCAGTCTGGAGAGAATGCGCCTGGCACACTCCTCCTTGTCGCCGTATGGTCCAAGCTCGACCGTGAGGTCAGCATAGCTCCTGTATATTCTGTCCCTGCGGGTGTAGAGCCTGTGAAAGCTTCCTTCAGGGTCAGCGGGGTCGATGAACGGGGGCAGGCCCTTCTGCATTATCTTGCCCAGCACGGCCTCCTCGGGTCTGGTGAGATAGATGATGCGTCCCTCCATTTTCATCCTGTCCATGAGCGGACTGTTGTCGCACACTCCGCCTCCGAGGGAGAGAATGTATGACTTGTGGCTGTCCATGAAGGCGCTGACAGCCTTCAGCTCTGCATCCATGAAGGCTTCCTTGCCGTGTTCCCTGTACCATTGCCTGATGCTGTCTGTTCCAAGATAGGCCAGCACGAGGTCGTCCGAGTCACTGCCTTCCAGACCTGTCAGGCCGGCCAGGATGCGGCTCGCAGTGCTTTTGCCGCAGTGCTTCATTCCTGTGATGAAAAGCCTCACTCTCCATCCTCCTTGTATGAATGGGGAATTATATTACCATGAGGCTGTGGTGGTCTAGCTGTCCCACTCGTCCAGCCTGATATTGTCAAAGGGTCTCACCTCAGGCTGGTAGTAGCTGTTGATTGCCGCCTCTTTCTTATGGCGGGAGAAGCGGAAGAAGTTCCTCTTCTCGATCTTCTCAAGGAATCTGGCCTCGCTGTAGTTCTTCCTCATGTCGCTGATGAAGCGGTTCCTGCTGACCTTTTTCTTCAGCGCGTAGTGGAAGGTGATCACCATCATGTACCAGCAGAAGGAGAGAATCAGGGGAAAAAAGAGGAAGCTGTGAATGGCCGGCATCAGATATGGCCCTCCGGCGAAGAGGGAGAGCGCGTTCTCCACACTCAGAAGGGCGCTGACCAGAAATGGTATGATCCAGAACAGGCCCTGGCGTGAGAAGATGAACCTCAGACAGGCGAGGGAGGAGAGAAAGGTCAGCAGGAGCGATGCCAGCGGCACAATGTATTGGACCATGCACAAATAATAGCGCAAAAGAGTTTCCTTGCACAGGAATTTCGCGCTAAATTATCAGTATGGAGAAACTGATAAACCAAGTTCCCTGTTCAGATCTGGTCAGGAGGGTGCGTCCCCGCACCGAAGACATACGCGGAGCCTACTACCGCGATACGACTGCGATAATCCACTCAAGTCCTTTCTCGCGTCTCAAGCACAAGACCCAGGTGTTTTTCGCTCCGGCAAACGATCATATCTGCACCCGCATGGAGCATGTGCTGCATGTGGCCTCAATTGCCTCCACAATCTGCAGGGCTTTCAGCCTTGACAATGAGCTGGCCTGGGCAATAGGCATGGGCCATGACCTGGGGCACACGCCTTTCGGCCATGTGGGGGAGAGAATCATAGACTCCCTTTTCGAGGAACGAGGGCTCGGAGGCTTCGAGCACGAAGTCAACTCACTGCGCGTGGTGAGAAGGCTTGCAAACCACGGACGCGGACTTAACCTGACCTACGCGGTTCAGGACGGCATAGTGTCCCACTGCGGGGAATCATTCACTCAGTATATCAGGCCGGATTTCAGGCTGAAGGACCTGGACTCCATCAGGAGCCGCAGCGGACTGGTCCCTGCGACCTGGGAGGCAGTAGCCGTACGCTTCTCGGATTCCATAGCCTATCTGGGCAGGGACTGGGAGGATGCCCGCAGGCTGGGTCTGCTTGACGATGCCCCTCCCGTTCCAAAAGAGGTAAGCAGCCTCATCGGCTCCACCAACAGCCAGATGATCAACACACTGGTCCTGGACATAATCGGCAATACGGACCCTGAGCGGGGCATGGGCTTCAGCGATGAGGTCTACGGGGCTGTCGTTGAGATGAAGGACTACAACTACCGGAACATCTACCGCAGCGAGATCCTCGCCGGCTACAACCGCTATTTCTCGCGTCTGCTTCGCCTTATTGCAGGCTATCTGGACGAGCTGGTCCAGAAGTACGGCTTTGACAAAAAGGGCTATGACGAGGAGAAGAACATGCTTGCCGCAGGCTTCTACGCTCATCTGGTGGAGCTGAGGGCCTCTTATGAGGAGAACAAAGAGGGCCTGGACCGCCTGGTTCTGGATTATGTGGCGGGAATGAGCGACAACTTCGCCCTGGACTGCGCGAACGAGATTCTCAAGCCCGAGCACCTGAACGACAGGATAGAGCAGAGCCAGAGGGGAAAGTGGTTTGACGCCTAGTCCTCATCCACGCTGTTGGCGATGTGCTCAATCTCGCTGATGAACTTGCCCAGGTCATTGAACTGCCGGTAAACGCTGGCAAAGCGGACATAGGCCACCTTTGAGACCTTGTAAAGCTGTCTCAGCGTGGCTTCTCCGATCTCTGTTGAGCTGATGCGCCTCTCATGCCCGCTCTTCTCGACGACTTCGTCCTCGATCGCGTTGAGCAGCTTCTCGATTGTCCCTGCAGGGATCTTCAGCTTCTCCGTGCTTGTGCGCACTCCGCGCTCGACCTTGCGTATGTCGAAGCTCTGCTCGCTGCCGTCCTTCTTGATGACTATTATCGGCTTTTCCTCAATCTTCTCGTAACTTGTGAAACGGTAACCGCATCTGAGGCACTCGCGCCTCCTGCGGATCGAGGAGCCGTCCTTGTTCTGCCTCGATTCGAGGACCTTGTCGTCATTGGATGAACAGCGTGGACATTTCATAGCTATGATAATAAGCCTGCTTGCGTGTGAATACAAGGGAAAAAGACACTATCTGAGCGCATCTGCCAGCTGAAAGAAGGGCAGAAGCAGTATCTGTAGTGTGGAAGTGTCTCCTGTTGCCATGATTACGGACTGCCGGAGGATCAGAAAGCAGGCCGCGATCACCAGCTCAACGAGCACGAAGCGCACCAGGTCGCGCCGCAGGAGTCCGGCTGCATAATCCACCAGCCGGTCCAGCATCTTCCTGTTTTCCTTCATCCCGAACAGACGGAAGAAGCCGTCGGCGAACTTTTCGGCGAAGGCCAGCCTGTTGTAACGTGTCCTGAAGTAGGCCGCCAGTCCGCCTTTGACAGATCGCTCCCTCCACATCAGAGCGGCGACAGGCAGGGCCCTGCGTACCGCCATGACAGTCCTGTACAGAGCCCAGATGGCACTTGCCAAGAGCAAGAGGCTGGCAACTGCCGCGCTCGGCAGCGGACCGAAGACCGGGAAGACCGAGAGCAGGACAGACATGATGAAGATGACCAGGTTGATCAGACTGTTCACGAGTCTTTTGCGGTGCATGCCCTCCAGCTCTGCCCTGACAAGCGGATATACATTCTCCTTAATCAGGGTGTCAGCCTTCTTCTCTATTGCCGGTACCGCCTTCGAGGCGAGTTTCCTTACCGCCGTGAAGACATAGGTGATCGCAAAGGCATCGTCTATTAGACCCGCGAAGGGCAAGACGTCCGGAATCACGTCAAGCGGAAGAATGAGGTAGGCCAGGGCTCCGATGATAAGCGCCTTCTGCTGGGCAGGACAGTCTGTCCTGAATGTGTTCCACAGGAACAGCACCTTGTCCCAGACTGCTGCGACAGGGCCCCTCTTCATTGAGTCGATTCCCTCTTCGATCCGTTTCTCGTCCTCATCCGTCGCCGCAGATCCGATTCTCCCGACCCAGTCTATGATTCTTTTCTTCTGTCTGTCCTTGATCTCCATAACAGATGTGAAATAATACCCGCTGGACTAGTGATGTTCAACATGAGCTTGAGAAAAATAACAGAATGTAGTAAAAATAACATATGAGTGAGTCCATTTCCTCCTGTGTGAAGCAGGTGATCAACCGTTCCCCCTTCATAAATGAGATGCTCATGCAGCAGATCATCAGCTATTCGAATCT
Source organism: uncultured Spirochaetales bacterium (assembly GCA_944390045.1). Lineage (GTDB taxonomy): Bacteria > Spirochaetota > Spirochaetia > Sphaerochaetales > Sphaerochaetaceae > Bullifex. The sequence goes on from CALXOO010000017.1 coordinate 34,668, forward strand.
CTCCCGCTTCATCCAGAGCAAGGTCGAGGCCCTTTACGGAGCTCCGGTCAAGCTTTCCGCAATAGTCATGTCGGTGCGCCGCTATGCCGAGGACCTGATCGCCCGGCAGAAAGAAGGCGGGGTGCGTGAGAAGATCGGTTACGAGATCAGCATGAAGACAAATATTCACGACGTGAACCTGGTCCGCTCGGACTCCTTTGTAAGCCGTCTGTCCGGCCTTTACGACAAGGTCAAGCCGCAGAAGGGAGACTTCCTCAACGTGACAATCGGAAGCCATGAGATTTCGATCGCGGTTTCTGACAAGTTCAAGGGAGCGCTTGATGAGCTGATGGAAGGGCAGGAGATCCTGCACCGCAAGGACAACATGGTCGCACTGACCATTCTCTTCCAGCCCGGTTTCCTGCAGACACCGGGCATCCTCTATATGGCAACGCGCAAGCTGGCCTGGGAGAACATAAACCTCACTGAAATCGTCTCCACCATGAACGAGCTGACCTTCGTGATCGCGAGGGAGGACAGCATGAAGGCCTATGATGTGCTTGAGTCTTTCTTCGATGAGGAACTGTGAGTCCGTGCGCTTCACACTCCTGACCGCACCGCGCGGCGGAGGCAAGTCAAGTACTGTGATGCGCCTGTATCCAGGGGCCAGGGGCTATGTGACAGTCAAGAGTGACGAGAAGGGCAGCGTGCTCTATCTCAGGGATCTGGAGACCGGACTGGACCGGGAGCTGATGCACCGCAGTCCCGGGGGCCCGTACATAGTGAACAAGGCCGTCTTCCGGGAGGCCAACTTGCGTCTGTGCTCCATCATGGATGGTCTTGTCGTGCTTGATGAGTGCGGCTGGTTCGAGACAGCGGGCAGAGGCTTCAGGCCTGCGCTGGACCACTTCAGGCAGACGGAAGGCATACAGGCCGTGCTCAGTATCCGGCTTGACTGTCTGGACTGGTATCTGGACTATCTCGGCAGGAGCTGCTGCCGGATCACAAGGCTCTGACCGGCAGACTCTCCATCAGGCTCTCCACGGCCCTGCGGCTTCCCGCGTACACTTCCATACGGTACTTCTTCTTGCCGTACAGTATCTCATCCGTGTACTCGAACCGGCTCCTGTCAGCATAGACCAGCTCCATGCCGGCGGCCAGAAGGACAGCGTGGCTAGAGGCCATGTCCCAGACATATGCCGGCTGGTTTATGCAGCCCTGGATGGACGGGAAGACGACGGGTGAGATCAGGTGCAGGATGCTGCTTCCGAAGGTGCGTACCTTTCCATGAAAGCGGGAGAAGTCAAGTGTGGCCTGATCCGTTGAACCCACAGTGACCTGCTCAACCTCATCCTTGCCGTCAGCCGGGACAAACTCAGCTCCATCGACCCTGAGCCTCTTTCCGGGACAAAGCGAGACCAGCAGCTCTTCCTGGCCGATGCCGAAGCGCGGGGCCGCTATGACAGCGCCGACAGGACGTCTCTCGCTGTCCAGTATGCCCAGTGAGACGGCCCAGCAGGGAAGTCCCTGCGAGTAGACATCCGTTCCGTCCACCGGGTCAAGAATGAAGGTCCACTGCGAACCTTCAATCCGTCTGACAGGAGTCTCCTCACAGATGTATCCGCACTCCGGAAACAGCTGCCGGATTCTGTCTTCGACTATCCCAGATATCCTCATGTCTGTCTCAGTCAGCACACTTCCGTCGCTCTTGTACATACGTCTGATGCCGTGCTGTGCCTCGCGTGCCATCCTGGCACAGCTGACTATTGTTTCTTCAAGCTCCCTGAAGGAGTCTTCTGGAAATGCTGTCATTGTCTTTTTTCTTCTTTTAAATTACTGTAGGCCATTGTTATGAGCCAAATCAGCAGTTTGGTAGAATCTTATATCAGGGAAAGTGATGTCTACAAGAGGCTCTCCCCCCGGGGGGAGGTCCGTGTCAACACGCTTGACGGTTATCCGCTCAGCCGTGCTGTCCTTCTGTGGCAGCGCAGGCTTCACGGGCGCCTGCTGGTGGTGACAAGCACAGAGGATGTGGCCCGTTCTCTGGTCCAGGACCTTGCTGATGCGGATGATGTGCCGGTGGTGCACTTCCCTGCGACGGGAAAGCAGCTTTACTCTCCCTATGGCGGCAGCCCTGGCGAGATGGCGCAGGCCAGGGCACTTGAGGCCCTTGAGGATCTGAAACAGGGCATCATAGTGACTTCTGTCAGGGCCTTTGCCTCACCGGTGATGAGCCGGGACAGTCTGAGGGAGTTCTCCCGCAGGATACGCATTCATGACAGGTTCGATCCGTCTTCACTTGCAGATGATCTGTCCCGTGCCGGTTACTACAGGGCTACCAGCTGCTATGAGGTCGGTACCTTCGCTCTCAAGGGTGAGGTGATGGAGATCTACCCGTATGCCGCTGAATACCCCGTCCGTCTCCATGCGGACTGGGATGAGATAGCCTCCATCAGCTATTATGATCCGTCGACCCAGCAGACAGTCAGAACAGTCTCCAACATCACGCTGTCCCTGGTCGGTGACAACAGCCGCGTGCAGACGGCTTCCTTTCTCTCCTGTCTCCATGGCGATGAGTATCCTTTCATCGTAGGCTATGAGCGCTGTGAGACCACCTGGAAAGCGCTTGGAAACGAGGCGCGGGAGCTGTTCAAGAAGGCCTATCAGGAGGATGCCTGCGCACCAGTTCCGGAAAAACTGCTGACAAGTCCGTTCAGCTACCTGGAGGGCAGGAGCGCGAGGACGGTTGTCTACGACATCAGGAACGAGGGAAGCTTCCATTTCGACATCTCGGCCGCACGCAGTTTCTTCGGCAATGTCAAGCTTTTCAAGGAGAACCTTGAGGGCATGCTCGAGAACGGATGGACTGTCTGCATTGTCGTGCCCACCGTAGTCCAGGAGGAGAGGATGGAGAACATCCTTGCCGGATTCCAGGGGCTGAACATAGTTGTTGCAGATATCTCGCACGGCTTCTCCATTGACCAGAAGAAGCTTTTTGTGGTCCTTGACCAGGAGATCTTCAACCGCAAGACCGTGCGCCGGCAGGCAGTAGTCAAACTGGAGAGCCAGGCCATTGACAGTTTCGTGGACCTCAAGGAAGGCGACTATGTCGTCCACGTCAACTACGGAATCGGGCAGTTCGTCAAGATCGAGCGTGCCAGGACAAGCCGCGCCGAGCGTGACTACATAAAGATACGCTATGCCGGTGATGAGTATCTCTATGTTCCGATAGAGCAGGCCAACCTGGTCCAGAGATACATCGGAAACGACGGCAGGGCACCCAGGCTGGACAGCATGGGCGGCAGCGGGTGGACGAAGAAGAAGGAGAGAGCTGTCAAGAAGGCCCAGGAACTTGCCGGCCAGCTCATCAGCCTCTATGCCCAGAGGGCGAATTCATTCGGTCATCCCTTCAGTCCTGACAATGACTGGCAGGTGCAGTTCGAGGCCTCCTTTCCCTTTACCGAGACGCCGGATCAGCTGAAGTGTGTCGAGGAGATCAAGCGCGACATGGAAAGCGATCATGTCATGGACCGCCTGGTCTGCGGGGATGTGGGCTACGGCAAGACTGAGATAGCCTTCAGGGCCGCCTTCAAGGCCGTGATGGGCGGCCGTCAGGTTGCCTTCCTTGCCCCGACGACAATCCTGGCCGAGCAGCACTGGAGAAAGTTCCAGGAACGTGTGGCGGGCTTTCCTGTCATCAGCGAGCAGCTGTCGCGCATCGTGCCGGCGGCGAAGACGAGGAAGGTGCTGGCAGACCTCAAGGAGGGCAGGGTGGACGTCCTCTTCGGCACCCACAAGATCCTCCAGAAGAATGTTGTCTTCAAGAATCTCGGGCTGCTTGTCGTGGACGAGGAGCAGCGTTTCGGCGTCAAGGACAAGGAGAGGATCAAGCAGCTCAAGGTCAATGTTGACTGCCTGACTCTTTCTGCGACACCGATTCCACGCACTCTTTACATGTCACTGCTGAAGGTCAGGGACATGTCGCTGCTGACCACAGCCCCCAGAGAGCGGCTTCCGGTGCGCACTGTCATCGACAACTACAGCATCAGCAGGGTGGTCGAGGCCATCAGGAGAGAGCTGGAACGCGGCGGACAGGTCTTCTACCTGCACAACAGGATCAATGATCTTGAGGACATTGCCTACCAGCTTCACTCCCTCATACCCTCGGCCATTATTGAGAGCGCGCACGGCCAGATGGATCCGGATGAGCTTGAGGACATAATGCACCGCTTCGTCTATGGCGGCATACAGGTGCTTGTCAGCACCACGATCATCGAGAACGGAATCGACATTCCGAATGTCAACACGATAATAATCGATGACAGCCACCGTTTCGGTCTGGCCCAGCTCTACCAGCTCCGCGGCCGTGTGGGACGCAGTGACAGACAGGCCTACTGTTATCTGATGTATCCGGATGAGAGCATGCTGAATGATGACGCGATCAAGCGGCTCAAGGTTCTCAGCGAGCATACGGACCTCGGTTCCGGCTTCAAGGTCGCCATGAAGGACATGGAGATCAGGGGGGCAGGCAACATTCTCGGCCAGGAGCAGTCCGGACAGCTTGAGGCGGTCGGACTGGATATGTACATGAAGATCCTTGACGAGGAGATCGAGCGCCAGATCCACGGACGCTCTGCAAGAGAAGAGAGAGAGGTGTATCTGGAGCTGGATTACTCAGGCTTCATTCCGGACAGCTATATCAGCGACCCGTCTCTGAAGTTTGAGATGTACAAGAAAATCTCATCTGTGAAGACGGACTTCGAGTTCGATGCGCTCAAGCAGGAGCTTGAGGACCGCTTCGGCCCGATCCCTGAGGAAGTGGAGAACCTGCTGTGCATCGCCGAGATCAAGATCATCTGCCGCCGTCTGGAGATCTATCATCTTTCAGAGAGCCGCGGTCTTGTCCAGCTTGAGTTCAGCCACTTCGCTGCGATCAATCCGGACAAGATCATCAACCTGCTGCGTCTCTCGAAGGGGAGGGTTAAGATGGATGCGGCAAGGCCGAACTACATGAAGATGACGACGGATGCGGTGAGCCTGCGTGACAAGGCCGCCTTCATCCTCGACACGCTCAAGCGGCTTGAGTGACAGACTGCGCCACCCGGCAGGCCGGCGGGTGGAAGAGCTGTTTCGCAAGTGCGGAGGGAGACAGAAATGACTGAGAATGAAATTATTGAGGCGGTCTCGAGGGTGGAGGTCCGCACAGGTGCCCAGCGGACAATAAAAAGCTATGCGCTGAGAAGCAACAGACTGGATGACGAGCAGCGCCGTATAGTGCTGGACAACTACGAAAGATACTGTGTGACCTTCCAGGACGGACCCGCTGATCCGGCAGGGTTCTTTACTGATCCCTCAAAGCCCGTCATCGTCGAGATCGGTTTCGGCATGGGAACTTCGACCCAGGTGATAGCCAGAGAGCGGGATCAGTACAACTATCTCTGCCTGGAGGTCTATCTCGTGGGCTTCGTGAAACTGCTCAGGGACATTTCCCGGCTCGGTCTGGACAACATCCGCCTGATGCGGTTCAATGCGGTCGATGTGCTTGAGCGCATGATCCCTGACTCGTCGGTATCAGGCTTTCACATTTTCTTCCCGGACCCGTGGCCCAAGAAGCGGCATCACAAGAGACGGCTGATCCAGCCTGACTTCGTTCACCTGCTTGCTTCCAAGCTCAGAAAGGACGGATACATCTACTGCGTGACCGACTGGGAGGAATATGCCCAGTGGATGCTGGAGGTGCTCTCCGGCGAAGCGCTGCTGGTAAACCCGTATGACGGTTTCTGTCCGCCTGTGGCCTGGCGTCCCATGACCAAGTTTGAGAAAAAGGGCCTGGACAAGGACTACAGAATAAACGAATTGTGGTTTGTGCGCCGCTGACATATTGATATTCTTCCGACATTGTACAATCCTGTGCTGAGAGGGAGATATCATGTCAAGAAAACAATCCTTTATTCTTCTCGGCAAGCTCTGCATAGCAGTTCTGCTTGTCAGTTTCTCGTTCGAGTCATTTGAGCTTTATGGAGACGCTTCCGTATTCGAAGTCATGGCCTCCGGCCTGTCTTTCAGCTCGGTTCCGGCATTCCTGCTCGCACTCATCCTGCTGGCTGTTTACATCCTGTCCCTGCTGTCGCTGACGAGGCTGGATACAAGCAGCGGGAGCAACCGCCACATTCCGGTTCTTATTCTCTGGATTCTTTCCGGCCTGCTCTGTCTCGTCACTTCAGTGAATACGGAGGGCTCCTGGTGGTTTACACTCATTCTGGCCATTCTGTCCTGTGTCTTTCCCTTCCTCGCTTCGTCTGAGGAAGGTGAGGACAGCAGGCTCTTTTCTCCAGGACAGGTCAGGATCATCTCCAGAGTCGTCCTCCTGCTTGTGCTTCTGGCATTCTTCCAGCCGGTCGCCTGTGACAGCTCAGGCTATGAGGTGATAGGCAATACGCTCTTCGAGTTCAGCGACGCGAGTTTCATTGGCGCCTGGCTCCTGCTCGGAATCATCGCCGTGGCCCTCATCAACGCCCTGGGACACATCAATAAGCAGCTTGACAGGGGAAGCCTGCTGCCTGCGATCTCGCTGGTGCTGTGCATACTGTTCTGCATCTTCTTCGTCTTCTACATGATCAATTCATTCGGCTTCGGGCTGTATTTCGAAGAACTTGGAAACGGGTACTGGAACACGCTCACCTTGTCGATCCTGTCCCTTGCCCTCATCCGCAAGAGCAGCGGCCAGAGTGCGGATGATGAATCCGGGGACGGGGAGGCGGACAGTTGCTGCAGCCCCGGGTCAGAGGCCTTTGAACATGATGACGGGGCAGCGGACAGTGAGAGCGGACCTCAGGGAGAGGAATGATCTGGATTATCGGCTGATGCCGCACTGTCCCAGATGAAAAAAGAAGTGCTCCGCCGCGATTGGGGAGCACTTCTTCTGTCCGTGAAGGGAGGGGACTTACTTTGCCTCCGCCTCCTTTCTGGCCTTCGCTTCAGCTATGACCTCGTCTGCAAGCTTGCCCGTGAGCATTTCATAATGGTCAAACTCAAGCTCGAATGAGCCAGTGCCGCTTGTCATGCTCTTCAGATCGATCGCATAGGTCCTCAGCTCCGCCATCGGGACTTCCGCCTGCACGGCAGTCACATGGCCCTTTTCCTCCTGTCCCAGCACGCGTCCGCGCTTGGATGAGAGGTCAGAGAGAATGGATCCGAGGTACTGGTTGTCTATGAAGACCTCAAGCTTCATGATGGGCTCGAGCAGGACACAGCCGGCCTTGGACAGGGCGATCTCCATCGCACCCTTCGCGGCGAGCTTGAATGCCATTTCGGAAGAGTCCACAGGGTGCTCCTTTCCGTCAATCAGCGTGACGCCGATGTCTACGAGAGGATAGCCTGCGAGATAGCCTTCCTGCATGCTCTCGAGGATTCCCTTCTCAATTCCTGGAATGTAGCCCTTGGAGATACTGCCTCCCTTGATCGCGTTCGTGAACTGGTAGTACTGTCCGCGCTCGATCGGCTCGATCTCGATGAGGACGCGGCCGAACTGTCCGTGTCCGCCTGACTGCTTCTTGTGGGAGTACTCGGCGATGCCGGACTTCTTCGTGATCGTCTCGCGGTAGGCGATGCGTGGCACGGAGGTGTGTATGTTGACCTTCTGCTTCTCCTTGACGCGGTCCAGAATCATGTTGATCTGCAGCTCTCCCATGCCTCCGATGACTGTCTGCTTCGTCTCAATGTTCTGGTTGATCTGGAAGGTGAGGTCCTCTTCTGCGATCTTGTGCAGGGCCTCATTCATCTTGTCCTCACTCTTCTTGTCATCAGTGCTGATGGCGAGCTGGTAGACAGGCTGCGGCATCCTGAGCGGAGCGAAGGTGAACTTCATGTCGGCATTTGCCAGCAGAGTGCAGTTGGTGCTGGTGATGCTGCTTTTCGTGATCACACCGATGTCGCCTGCCTCAAGACTCTGATGCTCTGACAGCTTCTTGCCCAGCGCACTGTAGACCTTGCCTGGCTTTTCCTTCTTCTTCAGCTCAGGATTGTACAGTTCCGTCTCACCTGTAATGCGTCCCTGGATAACCTTGATGAAGCTCAGCTTGCCGCTGAACTGGTCAATGGTTGTCTTGAAACAGTAGGCCGCCACCGGGGCTTCCGGATCGATCTTGATCGTCCTGATCTCACCGTTCTCGTCCTTGATGAAGTCAAAGCCGTCAAGAGGAGAGGGGAAGTTGTTCTTGATGAAGTTCAGAAGGCTCGTGATTCCCGCGCCCTTGTCGGTCGCCCCGCAGAATACAGGAACAACACGGTTCGCGATGAGTCCTTCCCTCAGTCCGCGTCTGATGTCGTCAGCGTTCAGCGTGCCTTCGTCGAAGTACTTCTCGATCAGGTCATCGGCTCCTTCTGCCGCGTTCTCGATCAGACGGCCCCTGAAATCCTCGACAACGGCCGCGTATTTCTCGGGAATCGGGATCGGAACTTCCTTTCCTCCCTCTGTGAGCTTATAGGCCTGGTTCTCGATGAGGTTGATGACTCCCTGGAACTCCTCTGCCTCTCCCAGCGCCATGACTACGGGGACGAAGTGCGAGTTAAACTCGCTTGTCAGATTGTCTATTACATGACGATAGCTGGCCCTTTCCTTGTCCATCTTGTTGATGAAAACGGCACGGGGCTTGTTCCTGTCGTCCAGTCTTCTCCAAAGTTTGATTGTCTCGATCTGGGCGCCTTCGCGTCCGTCGACGACCACGAGCGCCGCCTCGCATGACCTGAAGGCCGAGATCGTCTCGCCAATGAAGTCGGCGGTACCCGGCGTGTCTATGATGTTGATCTGGCTGCTGTCCCACTTGAATGACTGAAGGGACGCATGTACTGAGATCTTCCTGCTGATCTCCTCCTCCGTGAAATCGGAGACTGTCTTTCCGCTGTCAACGGTCTCGGGCTTGTCAAGAACACCCGCATAGTAGAGCATCTGCTCAACGAGGTTTGTCTTGCCCGTGCCATTATGGCCGACGAGCGCGACATTTCTGAGGTTTTTCGATTCTACGCTCATTACTTCCTCCTTTTGTCCATAAATTACGTATGGGAAAATGGTAAGGCCAAAGGAGTGGGAAGTCAAAACAAATTGTCAAAAAGTGCGCAGGGGCGGAAAAGCGGTGTTGAACTGGTATGCGGAAAAAGCAAAAGCCGCCCTCCGGCGGCTCCTGTCAGAAGAGAAGAATCTGATGCTCAGACCTCGTCAATTGTCCCGTCAATGGCAGAGCAGACATTCTGCTTCAGCCTGTAGCGGAGGACCTCGAGGTTGGTCATCTCCTCCTCCCTGATATCGAACCCGCCTTCACAGAAATATGACCAGACGGGTGCATGTGTCTCCTCTGCAATCCTCTCGATTGTGGCGAAGGAAGGAGCCTTCCTTCCTTTCTCCATCTCCGTCACGAATGACGTCGAGACTCCGATCTTGCGGGCCATCTCACCCTGTGTGAAGCCAAGTCGCTTCCGCCGTTCCCTCAGGTTCCGGCCAAAGACTTCCTGCAAGGGGCCATTGCTTTTCTCCACTCGTCGTACTCCTCAAATTGATGTTTCTAAGAGATTATACAATGGATTATTTTAATGCGGCAAGTTCAAGTTTTTCCACAGCCTGGAGGGGCCAATTGTAATTCTTGATGCAACATATAAGCGCGTGTTGCAACAACCTTTACCGAATTTCATTTGAAGCAGCAAT
>CALXOO010000018.1 GCA_944390045.1 uncultured Spirochaetales bacterium
AAATTCTTATAAACCTTTTTAAGATCCTAGTTTGTTGCATCAACTTTTCTGTTGCATTTACTTTTACAATTTACCCACTTCATGCTTCCGCTGGTTCATAAGGAATGCGAACAAAAAGGGCGGAAAGTCTTGTGGACATCATGCCATCTGATTTATCCTTTTCCACATGAAGGACACAGGTGCGGCATATCAGAGCGTGAGACAGATCAGGAACATACTTGCCTTTGCGGCGGTTATCCTCTTTCTCTTCGTGCTCAAGACGGCAAGCGAGGTCACGCTTCCGATAGCCCTGGCCCTGTTCATCTTCGCCTTCATCAACCCCCTGATGGAGCGGCTGGGCCGGCTGAAGGTTCCAAATATAATCTCAATAGTGATTTCCCTCTCGCTGGTGGCCGTCATATTCTTTGGTTTCATCTATGTCCTCATCCTGATGGTGAACATGCTTCTGGACCGGCTTCCGTACTATGCAGAGAGAGTGCGCAGTCTGGACAGCCTGCTGTCAGGCTACATGATCCAGTTCTTCCCGGATGCCGGTTCTGACTTTTCCATCCTCTCTTACATAAACGTGGACTGGTACGGCCTGGCCACCAGCTGGCTGGCAAGCTTCTCGGGAAAGCTCATCAGCATCCTCTCAGATGCGATGCTGATCTTCGTCATCCTGCTTTTCCTGCTGCTTGAGAGGACGACATTCCTGCCCAAGATCGCTTTCGCCTTTCCGCGGGACAAGAGCCAGAAGTTCGCTTCCATGCTGGGCAGAATCAACAGGCAGATATCAAAATACCTCCTGCTCAAGGCCATCATCAGTCTCGCCACCGGACTCCTGTTCTATCTCACTGCAGTGGTCACAGGCCTGGACTTCGCCCTGGTATGGGGCATACTTGCCGTCCTGCTGAACTTCATCCCGACAATCGGCTCGATTATCGTGACGGCCATGACGATCGCGATGTCCATCATCCAGTTCGTGCCGACCAACTGGATCAATGTCGTGTATGTGGTGATACTCACCATCTCGATTGAGATGATACTTGGAAACATCATTGATCCGAGGCTGCAGGGAGTACAGCTGAACATGTCGCCGCTGATGATCCTCATCTCACTGTCTCTGTGGGGTTATATCTGGGGGCTGCCGGGCATGTTCCTCGCCGTCCCGATAATGAGCATCATACAGATAGTCTGCGCTCTGGTGCCCTCGCTCAAGCCTGTCGCCGTCCTGCTGTCGTCAGGCAAGAGCTATATCAGAGAGTACCGCAATCAGGAAAGCCAGAAGAGACGCGGCAGGAAGGGGCAGGAGGAGAGCGCGCCGTCCAAGGGCGACATCATTCTGCCGGAAGGCACCAACAGGCGTGACGGCTGACCGGCTTGCCTTTTGATCACTGCGAAAGTATGTTAAGTCCAGATGAAGGAGTATTCTGATGAGTGATAATGTCAAGGATGAGTGGGACCAGCAGACTGATCGCATTCAGGAGAGGATGGACAAGATCAGCCGCAAGATCCTGATCATGTCCGGAAAGGGCGGAGTAGGCAAGACCACCATAACCGTCAATCTTGCAAATGCCCTTGTCGATATGGGGTGCACTGTCGGCATTCTCGACACAGACATCACGGGCCCGAACGTGGCCAAGATGCTGGGATGTGAGGACGGGGTGCTGGGCAGCCGTGATGGCACCACGCTGTATCCTGTGGAGCCCCGGAAGAATCTGAAGGTCGTCTCGCTTGCCTTCGCGATCCAGGACCCTGATGCCCCGATAATCTGGCGCGGAAGCCTGAAGAACACCGCGATCAGGCAGTTCCTGGCTGATGTCGAGTGGGGAACACTTGACTATCTGCTCATCGACTCGCCTCCCGGAACCGGCGACGAGCAGCTTACAGTCTGTCAGTCGATCCATTCGCTTACCGGGACCATTATTGTCACCACACCACAGCCTGTGGCCGTACTGGACGCAAGACGCTCAGTCGGTTTTTCCAGAAAGCTCGGCTGTGCGATCATCGGCGTGATCGAGAACATGTCAGGCCTGAAGTGCCCTCACTGTGACCAGGAGATTCCGGTCTTCGGTATCGGAGGCGGAGAGAAGATGTGTTCAGACATGCATGTACCCTTCCTGGGACGTGTCCCGATGGAGATCGACCTGCGCGAGGCGGAGGACAGCGGAGTTGACTTCATGGCCTCAGGTGCAAGCCATCCTTCAAGGGAGGCGCTGATGGAAATCTGCCGGAAGATCAATTTCGGCACGGCCTGCTCGACTGGCCGTGACACGTCGTTCATGGGAACACCTCAGTGCTCGCCCTCTTCATGCGCGGCCTGCACCAGCAACTGTCCCTCGAGGAAGAAATGATGCCTGACAGCTTCAAGAAGAAACTTGACGGGGATTCCGGCTTCCTGAAATGGAAGAGCGGGAAGCGGACCAGACGCTTCGACTGCGCCATTTTCAGCGTGGATGAGGTCGAGAGGACGAATCATGACGGCCGCCATGGCTCATTTGTCCAGATCCTGTGCCCTGAGTGGATCATAATCGTGCCGGTCTATACAGATGAAGACGGAGTCAGGCGCGTGATCGTGGAGAAACAGTACCGTCATGGCAGCGACAGCGTCACTCTTGAGTATCCTGCCGGACTGGTTGAGAAGGGGGAGGATCCGATGGCCGCCGCGCGGAGGGAGCTGCTTGAGGAGACAGGCCTCGAGGCCGGACGGGTCATGCATCTGGGCACTCTCTGCCCGAACAACGCGTTCATGTCAAATCACCAGCACTTCTATCTGGCTGAGGATCTGAGGCTGGCAGGGAGCCAGGACCTCGACCCCAATGAGGAGATTGAAGTATACAGCCTGCCTCTGGATGAGGTGCTCTCAATGATGGGCGGCGGAATGGCTGACAACGCCCTTATGCTTGCCGCGAGCTTTCTGGTTGAAAGGGAGTTCGCAAGGCGTGAGAAGGAGAACTGATCATGAGAAAGACAATCGTACTCGTACTTGCATCTGTCCTGCTGCTGGCAGGTTGTCAGAGCACTGACGGCGCTGGACGCACCGTGACAGTCTCGGGAAGCGGGGAAGTCTCCATAAGCCCTGATATGGCCACCTTCAGCGTATCCGTCGAGGAGACTGGAGAGACCACGGCCCAGGCTCAGGAGGCGGCAAATGTGAAAATGGCGCAGATCTGTGCCATCCTCCAGGAGGAGTTCCTGCTGGACGATGATGATATAAGGACGACGGGAATGTCCCTCTACCCGCAGTACAGGTATGAGGATGGTGCCCAGGTGCTGACCGGTCAGGCGGCAGGTCAGTCGATCAGCGTCACTGTCCATGATCTGGATCAGCTGGCGCCAATCGTTGACAGGCTTTCCTCTGTCAGCGGCATCAGTCTGTCCAGCATATCTCTCGATGCGCAGGACAAGGAGGCCAGTCTGAGTGAGGCAAGGCTTGAGGCCATTGCAGATGCCTCGGCCAGGGCTGCGGATTACGCCGGCGCGGCTGGACTGACACTGGGGGAAGCCCTTGTTATCCAGGAAGGCGGAAGCTATTATGGAGCAAACCGCATTCAGCCGGCTGCCCTCTATGCCGCGGCGGATGAGAGTGCTTCGGCAAAGGCCTCATTCCATGCCGGCGACATCACTGTGAGCGCTTCGGTGAATGTGACATTCGAGATGCACTGAGGAAAATAGTCTATGAAGATCATCATCGTCGGAACCGGTATCGCATCATATTATTTCGCTTCTGCCGTTCTCAAGAAGCTTGAGAGTGTCGAGGTGGAGGCCTATGGCGAGGAAGGCGAGGCCTATTACAGGACTCGTGTGCTAAGTCTGCTTGACGGAAAGACAGCCGCCGGCGACCTTGCCATAAAGCCGGTGATCCAGGATCCGCGCTACAGCATGCACAAGCTGCATGTGGACAACATAGATCCGGACAGCAAGCAGATCTACACAAGCGATGGAAAGAGCCATGGCTATGATGTGCTGGTGCTGGCAAACGGGGCAAAGGCCGCGAGACTGCCACTGCCCGGAGGCAGGAGCCACGGAATCTTCGCCATCAGGACCATCGATGATGTGATTGAACTCTCTGCCTGGCTTGATTCCCACAGCGGAGCTCCGGCGGTGGTCATCGGCGGCGGGCTGCTCGGACTTGAGGCGGCCAGCCTGATCCATGAGAGGACGGGCAGGGAGGTCACGGTGATGGAAAGCGCTGATCATCTGCTTCCGCGCCAGCTTGATCTTGCCAGCTCGCTTTATCTGCAAAGGCGGCTGTCCGGCATGGGGCTCAAGGTCCTGTGTGGAGCCTCCACTTCCAATTTCCTCTCAGTGAATGACTGCGTAAGCGGGATCAAGTGTGATGACGGTTTTCTTGTCCCTGCATCCACAGTGGTGGAGTCTGTCGGCATAAGGCCCAACACCTTCCTTGCCGTCGATGCCGGACTGCAGGTCTCCCGCGGCGTCGTGGTGGACGGTCAGCTCAGGACCAGTGCTGAGAATGTTTATGCAATCGGAGATGTTGCCCAGTTCAACGGCCAGGTTTCCGGACTAGCCGGCGGTGCGATGGATATGGCACGTACCCTTGCCGGTGTCATAGCGGGAGAGGCGGTCACCTATACTCCGTCCGCACCCTCAAGCATGCTCAAGGTCGCAGGACTCGATGTCATGACATTCGGATCAGTCTTCGAGCGGGATGCACAGTGTGTCGTGAATGAGACTGACACTTCCCGTGAGGCCTGGTTCGTCAGGGACGGCGTCCTTGCCGGAGTGTCCATGATAGGCACCAGGGCCCATATGTCTGCAGCGAGAAGCTCCATCGGAAAGGCTTGGGAGGATGTGAAGGCGGCTCTGCTGTCCTGATGCCAGCCTCTCATTCTGCAGGGGCTGCAGGCGGCTGAAGAAGAGAGGGGAGTGATGGGCTCCCCTCTGCCGTATTCTGCCTAACTTTCTGCCACAGGAATCAGTTGCTGTTTTCTCTCTGGATGATCTCAGCGCAACTTTCAGGATCATCTCTGATGATCTGGCCGGCACTCTGCACTGTGATCTGCCCCTTTCTGGGGTTCTTGATGCTTATGACAGGACTTATGATTGTGGCTTCCACCTCGCTCTTCTCGAAGGCGAGATCCGCATCCACCATCTCACAGTTGATCAGCCTGAGACCCTTGCAGTAGCACAGCGGCTGGGTGCCTGTGATGCGGCAGTTGATGAAGGTCACGTTCTCGCAGTACCAGGCCAGATACTCTCCTTTCACTATACTGTCTCTCACTACGACGTTCCTGGCGTGCCAGAATGCATCCTTTGTATCGAACTCACAGTTGTCGAAGACTGCGTTGTCGATATACTGGAACGAATACTTGCCTGTGAATCTGAGATTGGAGATCCTCAGGTTCTCCGCCCTGAGCATGAAGTATTCGCCCTCGGCCCTGCAGTCCGCCATTTCGATGTCACGGCTGGACCAGCCGAACTCAGGCGAGATGATGTCACAGCCGCTGATCCTGATATTCGAGCATTCCCTCAGCGCCTTGATTCCGTGAAGCTCCGTTCCCGTAATCCTGATATTGTTGCTGTACCACAGCGCGGCACGGCAGAACTCCGTCATCCTGCACTTGTCAACGATCAGATTGTCCACATGCCACATGGGATAGCGGAGGTTGAACAGGCTGTCCCTGACTTCTATGTTCCTGCATTCCTTGATGGCGCTCTCACCGTCAGCCGGACCGGTGAAGGCGCAGTTCACTATCTCAAGACCGTCACTTCCATACAGTGCACGCTCCTGGTCGAAACTCTTGTTCTCTATTCTCTCCATAAGTCTCTCAACTCTCCTTGACATTGTTCCTCAGACAGTAGCTCAGATAGTCCAGACTGCGGATCTTCTCCTCATCGCTGTGCACCTTCTCCAGAATGCGGTCACGGCAGGATGCGATTATGCGCAGCTGACCCTCCCTGTCCCCTCTCTCATTGCATGAACTGTACCTTTCAATATCCTCTGCGCTGCAGCCTGCATCGCAGAGGCACTGTCTGTCTTCTTTCATGATACTCTCACCGCTGGCAAGAATAGTGAACTACTCCACCCTTCGCTAATGCTTAGAGGATGTAGCTTCCGGGCTCTTTCCCTTCTCAGGGCGTCTCGCAGAACGCTTCAATATCTCATACGAGGTATCGAAGTCTAACTTCCGCTCCTCCGGAGTATCCGTGTGTTCCGCACGGATGCAGGCTCGTTTATGCTCACCTGCAAGAAGCAGTGTCTTTGCAGCTTTGACATCACGGTCCTCACTGTATCCGCATCCGCAGGTGAACATCCTGTCGGAGAGCGTGATGCATTCATTGATGGCTCCACAGTCCGGACACATCTTTGTCGATGGGAAGAACCTGCCTATTACAAGGACATTTGGATTGGACACCAGCTTGCTCTTCAGCGTCCCGAGTGCGCTGTTCTGTACCTGCTTTCCAAAAAGTCCCTTGTGCCATCCTTTGATGTTCTCATCCTGGATGACGATAAGCTTTCTTCCTTTTGTGATGTCATGGTATGCCTGATTGGCCTTTGCCCGCCGTCTGTTGGCAAGCTTCTCGTATTCCCTCCTGATGAGATGCTTCGTGTCATACCAGCCCCTGGATCCCTTCTTCTGGCGGGCAAGCTTCTTCTGCAGGCCCTTGAGGCATTCCGGTTCTCGGACTGTTATATCGAACTTCTCACCATCGGAGGTTGTTATTGTCGTCTTGATGCCAAAGTCAAGACCAATTGACGGTTTCTTCTCTGACTCTGATTTCCCTTTGCTTTCCGGTATATAGCATGTCAGCATCAAGTATATGCCTGACGGTCTTTTCACCAGCTTTGCATTGGCGAATTCCGCATCGTGAGGAATCTGATCCATCCCGAACACCCTTATGGGCCGTTTGATTCCTGAGATGTGAACTGTATTCCTGTACTTTCCATTGCTGTTGCCATCATCGCCATAGCAGATCCAGTGGGTATTCCCATACTGATTGAGCTCTATTGCATTGTATTCGCTTCTGAACTTCAGCTTGCCGTTCTTCTTTCCTGTCTTCTCACGCTTTGCTGCAATGGAGGCCATATCCTGCTTGATGGAGGAATATACCGCCTGGATGAACTTGGCTGGCATTGTAAGGCAGCGTTCAACAGCATTGCCGTCTTTATCCAGAGATGTGATGTCTCTTGTCTTCGTATTGAATGTTCTGAAATCGTCACTTGAAAGCGAAATGAGGTAATTGCACAGCCAGCGGCACTGTGTGAAGTAATGCCAGAGCTTTTCCTGTTCTGTCTTGTTAAGGCATTTCAGGTCCAGCTTCATCTCCACTACAACAGGACGCATCGAAGCGTGACGGGCACGGGTTTCCTTGCCATGCTCCTTGATTGCATTGTTCTTTTCGATGCGTGCCTGTTCATTCATAATTTATTATATCATATCGTATTAATATCAGCAATATATCATGTACACCAGGCAATTCATCTCCACCATGCAGAGGATGGAGTCTTCTTGCCGATTTCGGGATAAAACGGGGATTGAATAGCAAATACTTTCTTTTTATCCTTTCCGATACTTTGTGCCTATGGGAGGTCAATGATGGAACTTCGTGTACTGCGATACTTTCTTGCCGTCGCAAGAGAACAGAGCGTCAGCCGTGCGGCAGCAGTGCTCAACCTGACACAGCCGACTCTCTCGGCCCAGCTCAGGGCACTGGAGGAGGAACTCGGCTGTACGCTCTTCGTCCGCGGTTCCAGGAAGATCACGCTGACAGAGGAGGGCATGGTTCTCAGAAAGAGAGCCCAGGAGATTCTTGATCTGGTCATGAAGACCGGGAAGGAGCTTTCCGCCGGCGGTGACGTTCCTGCCGGGGAAATCTGCATCGCGGCAGGAGAAGGCGGACTGATGAGGCTTTTCGCTAGGGCTGCCGGAGCCCTGCGCAGCCAGAACAGCGCCATCCGCTTCAACCTGTCGAGCGGGAACTCCTCATATGTACTTGAAATGCTTGACAAGGGGCTGGCTGACTTCGGTCTTCTCTTCGATGCCGTTGACACGCTCAAATATGAGACACTGCCGCTGCCCTCACGCCAGAGATGGGGCGTGCTCGTGAAATCTTCATCCCCCCTGGCCCGGAAGGAGGCAGTGACTGCTGAGGACCTCCGTCATCTGCCGCTGATTGTCAGCCGCCAGGAGACGGCACGTCACAAGCTGGAGAAGTGGTTCGGTGCCTCCTTTGACGAACTGGACATTGCCGCAAGCTATAATCTCGTCCTCAACGCAGGCTTTTTCACAATTGAGGGCATTGGCTGCACCCTTCTGTTTGAAGGTCTCATAGACACGGACAGCAATCCCGGGCTTGCTTTCCGTCCGCTGGAGCCGGAACTGTGCAGTGAGGCTGTGCTGGTCTGGAAGAAGTACCAGGTAATGAGCAGGGTCTCGCAGCGCTTCCTCACCTGTCTGCGGCAGGTCTTTGAGAGCGTTCGAAGAGAAAGCTGAGAGCGATTCCCGCAAGCATCACGATGGCTCCTGCAAGCAGCATTGGAGAGAAAATGTCATACATCACCGCATCAAGGACTATTGATGCGAGGATCTGACCGGTGGAGAGAAGAAGGGACGAATAGAGGGCCGGAATCTTCGGGATTATCAGATTTGTCGAGCACACGACGACGATGGCCAGCACTCCGCCGAGCGCTGCCGTCATGAGAGGGACTTCCGGAAGTCTGGCGAAACCTGCACATGTCGCGTCTGGCATCAGAAGAAAGGAGTAAATCACTGTTCCGAGCAGGCCGGAAAATGCATTCTGCCTTGCGGAGTAGACCGCGCCCTTTGCTCTTGCGAAGGACGAGTTGTAGCTCAGCTGTATCATAGTGACGATCCCGGCGAGGATACCAAGCAGAATGTAGGCCAGACCCGCTGGAGACTCAGATGCCGGCACCATCATGAGAATGCCTGCGAATGAGACTGCGACCGATATCCACTTCTTTCCGCCGGTCTTCCTCTTTTGCATGCCGAAAAGGCCGAAGAGATCCATGAGAAGGCCCATGAGGCTCTGGCCGAAGACGGCCGCGGCCATTGCCATCGTAGCTCCGACTCCGAGCACGCTGTAGAAGTTGCAGATCATCACGACAACGCCGAAGAGCCCGCCGAAATACATGTACCAGCGGCTGGGTCTGCGTGGTGGATTGATCAATGTGCTCTTGTGTCCGGCAATCAGTATGACAGTGGTCAGGACGACTCCGATTGCCTGATTCACGATCATTGACACTTCGTTTGTGGTGGCGCTCCCGAGCCTTGTGTTGGCAACGACCATCAGGGAGATGACGGCACCGGTGAGAAAGGAGGCAATCATGCACAGGCTGTTCTTCATGTCTGCAATAGTGGGGCAGGGAAGCCATTTGTTGCAAGCCGGAGCGCAAAACATTATGATTTTCTCCATCTTTCTCTATGGAGGCCTGCATGGAAGTCGTATGTCTTGATCTCGAGGGTGTCCTCGTGCCTGAAATCTGGATTGCCTTTGCCGAGAAGACCGGCATTGAGGAACTGAGACTGACCACGCGTGACATTCCTGATTACACCGTACTGATGAACGGGCGGCTGCGTATCCTGAAGGAGCACGGCCTGAGCCTGGGTGACATCCAGAATGTGATATCGGAAATCAGACCGCTTGAAGGGGCCAGGGCCTTCCTGGACAGGCTCAGAGAGCTGACACAGGTCATCATTCTGTCAGACACCTTCCGCGAGTTCGCCTCTCCTCTGATGAGGCAGCTGGGCTGGCCCACAATTTTCTGCAACAGCCTTGTTGTGGATGAATCCGGCACCATAACCGGTTTCACGCTGAGGCAGGAGGACGGGAAGAGAAAGGCGATAGAGAATCTGTCGCGCATGGGCTTCAGGACCTTTGCCGCCGGTGACAGCTACAATGACCTGACAATGATAGCCGCAGCCGATGCCGGCTGTCTCTTCCGCGCTCCCGCGAACATCCTGCAGGAGCATCCGGAGCTGCATCTGTCCACCACGTACGATGACTTTCTGGAGACGATCAGGGGCTTTCTCAATGGCTGAAAAGGATCCTCTCAAGGGCCTCTGGCTGGCAGTGGCCGTCCTCCTTGCCGGGATGACGGCCGGCTTCATACTCCTGTCCATGGTCTATACAGGGCCAGTCTGGGTCAAGGTCGTCGTATTTATTGTCTATATAGTCGTCGTTGCCGGTGTCATCAGAAGCCTGGGTGGTCTGAAGAAAAAGAAATAATAGAGTCGCAGCTCACTTCTTCCAGACCAGCCGCTTGAGTTCCCTGATGCGGTCCTCGCTGACAGCTTCCCAGGCCTGGTTCCCTCCGAAGTGTCCCGTCTCGCTCAGCTGTGCGTACTGCGGCTGATCCAGCCTGAACTCACTGATTATTCCCTTCGGAGAAAGATCCCATGCACCCTGGATCCAGGATGCCAGTCTGCTGTCATCGACAAGACTTGTTGAGAAGGTGTCGACAAAGATGCCTACCGGTCTGGCCACGCCAATGGCATAGGCAAGCTGCACGAGCACACGGTCCGCGATCCGGCTCTCGACTATGGTCTTCGCAATATTGCGTGCGGCATAGCTCGCGCTCCTGTCCACCTTGGTCGCATCCTTGCCGCTGAATGCACCGCCCCCGTGCGGAGCCCATCCGCCATAGGTGTCGACGATGATCTTGCGCCCCGTGAGCCCTGTGTCAGCCGCAGGACCTCCGAGCACGAAGCGTCCTGTTGGATTGATCAGGAATACAGTGTTCTCGTCCACAAGCCCGGCCGGGAGGTTAGGCAGTATGACCTTCTGTTTAAGTTCGCGCCTCAGCTGTCCGATATCCACATCCTCGTCATGCTGTGCGGAGAGCACAACCGTGGCGATACGCCGTGCCTTGCCGTTGTGGTAGTCCACAGTGACCTGGGCCTTGCCGTCCGGCCTGAGCCAGCTTATCAGGCCGGAACGTCTGGCTTCAGTCAGGGCCCCGGTGAGCGAACGGGCCAGATTGAGGGTGAGGGGCAGGGCGTTGCGGCATTCATTTGTCGCGTAGCCGAACATTATGCCCTGGTCGCCGGCTCCGAGCTCCTGGCAGGAGTCGACTCCCCTTGCGATGTCAGGTGACTGGTTGTGTACGCTGGTCACGACCCTGACCCGGTCGGTGAAGCCGTATTCATCCTTCGTGTATCCCGCGTGCCTGATCGTGTCGCGTACGATGGATTCCATGTCGATTTGGGCTTTGCTGGTGACCTCTCCCATTACATGCACGAAGTCAGTGCAGGCCGTGGTCTCGACTGCCGCACGGCTGTCCGGATCCTGCCTGAGCAGCTCATCCAGTACAGAGTCAGAGATCTGGTCGCAGAGTTTGTCCGGGTGGGCGCTGGTAACGCTCTCGCTTGTGAACTGAAAATCCATCACATGCTCTCCTTGAATCATTGTGGCTAAATATGGACATGCTTTCCCTGTCTGTCAAGGATGCTTTTCTGCGGGCTCGGCTTTTTGCCGGCCTGCAAGCTGCAGGACATGTGCCCGTCCACGCATGACTGTCCAGACTTGACATATGTGATTTTCCTGCTATATTCCCTAAGAGACTTAAAACAAGCCGCAAACGGGGGTAATACAACATGGATGCAGCTTTTATCGAGGAAATGAAAGAATTGCTCTATAAGGAGCGCAAGGAACTGCTCGACAGAATGAACGGCGACAACTCAAACTTCCGTGAAGAGGGGGCCACAGGAAGGGGCGACAGTGTGGACCTCGCCAGCGACGAGGGTGCCTTCAAGAAGATGGAGGCGCTCAATGCCATGGATGCCAGGAGGCTGACTGCCGTAGAGAACGCACTCAAGAGAATCAGCGAGAACCGTTACGGCATCTGCCTCAAGTGCGGAAAGAAGATCCCTGAGGACAGGCTCCGTGCGATGCCTTCTGCCGTGCTGTGCATTGACTGCAAGAGTGCTGAGGAGAGAAGGCGCAGCAACTGATTCAGCCCAGGTGCCGGAGATATGGGTTGGATGTCCTTTCCCTGCCCATCGTGCTGAATCCGCCGTGGCCGGGGAAGATGCGCACGTCATCTTCCGCCACGAGACTGTCGAGTTTTTTCAGGCTGACCATGAGATCATGCCAGTTTCCGCCGAGGTCAGTGCGCCCGACGCCTGACTCAAACAGGGTATCTCCCGTGAACAGGATCCTGTCAGCACTGCTGTACAGACAGATGCTGCCTGGAGTGTGGCCCGGTGTGCTGATGACAGTGAAGCCGAATGGAGTCATGTCCCTGTCGCTGACCAGTCTGTCAGGTCCGGGCATCTGGTCAGCCGGAGCGAGGCCGAAGGCTGCGGCATAGCTGTTGCAGACCTGCTTGTCCAGAAGCCCGGCATCGGCAGTGGCGATTGCGATCTCCGCCTCAGGCCACTTTTCCTTGAGTCCGGACAGTGCCATCACATGATCAAAGTGTCCATGCGTGAGCCAGATTCCGAGCAGCGGCAGGCCCAGAGCCTCAATTTCCTGAATGAGCGCTGAAGACGGAGATGGGGCGTCTATCAGATAGGCCCCATCATCAGTTGTGAGAATATAGGAATTGGTCGCAAGCGGCCCGTTAGGCACGGTTCTGATCTGCATTCTCTTCCTGCGTCTTTCTCTCTTTGTTGGAAATGTTGATCTGGATTGTGCGTCCGTTGTAGTCGCGTCCCTGAAGGGCGGCGATGGCCTTCGCGCAGTTCTCCTCATTCATTGAGATGAAGGAGTAGGTGTCGTGCAGTCTGATCAGGTAAATGTCATCCTTCGTGATGGATCCGTCCTCAGTCAGCAGTCCGACAAGCTCACGGGCGAAAACGCGTCCCTTCTTTCCGAGATTGATGTAAAGAGTGCGGGCATCTGGGGGAAGCTCGCGGCGGGGCTTCTTCTGCTCCTGTGGCTTCTGTGCCGGGGCCTCTGTCCTCTCCTCACGCACCACACGCGGCTTTCTGACCTCCTTTTCCTTTCTGGCAGGAGCCTGGAGAGAGGCCCTCAGAAGGTAGGCGGAGAAATAGGAGCGCAGGGAGAACGGGACATTCTTCTTGATGAGCTTCTTGATCCTGTCGAGCTCCTCCGGATTGCTGTCGGCCCTGATCGCCGAAACCAGAGCCTGTATCTTTTCTACAAGCTCCTCATCCCCTGTTGTGGAATTGTATTGCATTTTACAAGTGACTCCTGAAACGCGTCTGGAAATGACGCTTGATCTTGCTTTCACAGCCCCTTTGCGGCAGGCATCTGGCCATGTCCACAGCAGGCTGGAAACGAGCCAAAGTCTAGCCAAGATATGTTCCCTTTGTCAATTCTGGTTGCTATAATCCACATACCGTGGACAGCGTCAAGACAAGAATTGAGGAAATACAGAAGGAGATTGACTCGCACTGGAACAGCCTGCGCCAGGATGCCTATGCCCTGGCCTCTCAGGCGGCCTGTCTTGACGAGGGTGAGGTGACGCTCATCAGTCCCACGCTGCGCCAGAATTTTCTCACGTGCCAGAAGAAGACCGCCTCCCTGCGCGGACGCAAGGGCCAGCGGGATGAACTGGTCAGAAGGCTGAACGAGGGACAGCGCAGCGTGTCAAAGCTCCAGAAGGAAAAGACTCAGGGTGAGCACAAGATAAAAGAGCTGGAAGTCCTTATAGGCGCCGTTGCCTTCGCTCAGGCCGGAAGCGCTGACTGCGATGAGGAGGTGAGACAGGCACTGGCCGCAAGGCTTGAGGAGAGTGAGCGGCTGCAGAAGGCCGCAGAGGGCTCTTCCGTCCTTGCCCGGCTCGGGCGGCTGAGGCTGTCTGTCTACCAGAAGAGGCAGAAGACTGTCTTCACCGGCTGCTTCGCGGCCCTTGATGGGGCAGGCCTGCTGGACAGGCTCACCGGCAGCCGTGCCACTGAGCTGGTGGCCTCCTACCGGTCTATCCGTGACTCACTCTCGCGCCTGGATCAGGATATAGAGAACAGAAAGCACAGACTTTCCGCAAGTCAGCTGGAAATGGATGGAGATGATGGCCTGGACGGGGAGCTCAGACAGGCGGAGGCGGAACTCCAGGAGGCCGGAGTGGCCTATGGAATGCATCTTTTCGACAATGGCTACAAGTGGATAGGTCCCGGTACCGGGGAGTCCTTCCTGGATCTGGTCCAGCACATGCTCTTTCTGCAGGGAGAGATTGACGGGCTTGAAAAACGCATCAGAGAGGAGAAGGAGTATTCCGCGATCGCCGATTTCTCCAGCATGATAGCCTTCAACAACTCCAAGATCGCAGACCTGGAAGCCGAGATGGAGCGCATCAGAGAGCAGATTGCGGCAATTCAGGAGGACAACAGGGCTCTGGAGCGCAAGATAGCCAACGTGAAGGAGCGTCTCAGATGAGCGAGGATAAATTCACTGTCCCGGCCAGGAAGCCGGCCTCGCCCAAGAAGCCTGCCGGCAGTCCTGCCGCAAAGGCCCCTGCACAGAAGAAGGCATCCGGCGCCGGACAGAAGGCGAAGGGCGGGCAGAATGACAGGCTTGAGAGTGCCAGAGTGCGTAAGGCTCCGTCCGGACGGCTCGCACACAAGAGTCTTCCCGATGTCGCTGACATGTCCACAATGACGCGGAATGAACGGATAGAGGCCGTTCTGGGCACGAAGAAGACAAAGCCGGCAGCAGCACAGAAAACCGGGACGAAAACCGGGGCGAAAACTGCCACAAACCGCTATGAGGGCATGAGGCGGCAGATCGAGAAGACTGAGGCGGGCAGGAAAGGGACTGCCGTCGCACAAGGTCCGTCGAAGGAGACCGGCGGCTCGGCAACCGCCATCCGGCTGGCACTCTGCCTGCTCGCAGTCACGCTGATCCTGATCGTCATCGTCATCAGAAACCGCGCGGCTTCTGTGCCGGCTGAGCCTGCCGCGGCCTCTG
This sequence comes from uncultured Spirochaetales bacterium, assembly GCA_944390045.1. Taxonomy (GTDB): domain Bacteria; phylum Spirochaetota; class Spirochaetia; order Sphaerochaetales; family Sphaerochaetaceae; genus Bullifex. The sequence goes on from CALXOO010000018.1 coordinate 14,836, forward strand.
TCATGCCGGAAGAGACCGTGACTGTGGAAATCAGGCCGGGCATGGGTGCCGGTGAAGCTGCGGCCGCCTTCTCATCCGTCCTCGACAGCAGCGCTCTGCTGGACTACCTCGTCACAAACGGACTGGACACTTCCATCCGGAGCGGCAGCTATACTCTTCAGGTCCCGGCAGATGTTCCGTCTGTCGCTGGAATGATCACTGCACAGCCGGAGTCATCTGTCACGGTCTATGCGGGCTATACTGTTCAGGACATAGACAGACTGCTGGCCAACAGAGGGCTGGCTGACAGCGGTGACTTCATCAGCGCCTGTGAGAGTGTCGCAGGGGACTATGGACTGTCATTCATCGAAGGCTGGCTGCTTGCGGGAAGCTATCAGTGGAGCGATGAGCGCAGCCTCTCCCTCGACATGCTGGAGGCCTCTCTTTCCCTGCTGAAGGATCAGGCAGGCGCGGTGCAGGCCAGCGGACTCTCGCTGGATCAGATAATGACAATTGCCAGCATGGTCAACCGGGAGACCCAGGATGCTGAACAGATGCCTGTCATAGCAGCGGTCATCCTCAACAGACTGGAAGCCGGCATGCCTCTGGGCATTGACGCGACGACGCGCTATGAGCTCGACAGATGGACCGGGCCGGTGAGTCAGGCGGAGTATGACAGGATCACCCCGTACAACACGAGACGCCGCAGGGGGCTGCCTCCCAGCGGAATCGGCGCGCCGTCTGCTGAGGCGGTCCGTGCCGTCCTGTATCCTGCCGCCACAGATGCACTCTACTACCTCCACGATGAAGAGGGGAGACTGCACACATCATACACTTATCAGGAGCACCTGGCCGCATATGAGTCCGTTCACTGAGAAATACAACATCCATACGCATTCCTTTTACTGCGGGCATGGAAGCGGGACCATCAGCGATTACTTCCGGGAAGGCCTGAGACAGGGACTTGAGACCCTGGGCTTCAGCGAGCACTGCCCATTTCCTGACGGCTTTCTCAGCCGCTCTAGGATGGACTATGGAATGAGGACCTCCTATGAGTCTGATGTCAGGAGCCTGAAGGGCGGGGCAATGACTGTCGCGCTGGGCTATGAGTGCGATTATTTTCCCAAGTACAAGGCATACTTCGAGGATCTCAGGGGCAGTGTGGACTATCTGATTACAGGAACACATTTCATCATCCGGCCAGACGGGAGCAGGGTGAGCCCCTTCTCAGACAGGCTGACGCAGGATGATCTGCTGCGCTACAGGGACCAGCTTCTTGCCGCACTGGACACAGGACTCTTCGACTGCATCGCGCACCCTGATCTGTATATGGCCGGTTACAGCGACTGGGATGAGACCGCACAGGGCATCGCCCGCGAGATCATCAGCGCCGCTGTATCGCGGGACCTGCCGCTGGAAGTCAATGCGAATGGACTTCTCAAGCCCCGGCCGTTCGGCCGCGTTCCCTATCCATATGGACCGTTTTTCGATCTTGTCCATGAACTCGGCGCCCCGGTATTCCTTTCGACGGATGCCCATAAAGTCGCAAATCTGGTCCGCAACAGGGATGTGATTGAGGACTTTGCCCGCAGCCGGCGGCTGCGTCTCCTGCGCCCCTCATTCCCGGACGGGCAGCTGTGCTGGACAGCCTCAGAAGGGACATGGAGAGGAGAAGGTGAGACGCTCACCGCTTGCGGGGTGGCTGAACGTCAGTGACTCGGCGTGGAGGCACAGCCGCTCTCCCTCCTTCCTGCTTCCGTAAAGTCTGTCTCCGACAATCGGGAAAAGGGCAGATGCCGCATGCACGCGCAGCTGATGCGTCCGCCCGGTAAGTGGCCTGAAGCGCACCCTTGTCACGGTGCGTCCGTCCCTGATTTCAACCCGTATCCGCTCAAAGCGCGTCACGGCCCGCTTCCCCTGCAGGTGGTCGATGATCTGGCGTGGCCTGTTGTCGACATCAAGGCGCATCGGCAGGTCAATGACTCCCTCATCCTCCCTGACCAGTCCGTCAAGAAGTGCAATATAAGTCTTCTCCGTGTTCCTGTGCTCGAACTGCATTGAGAGCGAGCGTTTCGCGCTCTCTGTCTTCGCCAGCACGAGAATGCCGCTGGTGTCCATGTCCAGCCTGTGGACAGAGGGGTTCTCAGGGGCAGAGGGGAAGATCATGCGCATCCTCTTCGAGACACAGTCCTGCTTGTCCTCCCCGCGGCCGGGCACTGAGAGCAGCCCTGCCTCCTTGTCCACGACTGCGATCTCATCATCGCTGTAGATCAGGTTCAGGTTGAAAAGATACTTCATGATAGGCGCGCACTTCGCGTCGCAGGGAGTGCAGCGCTCCAGATGTCTGTGTGCCGCGCAGTCTCTGCCGTAGAAGATTTCGCACATGCTGAGCGGTTCCCAGCCCTTCCTGAAACACCAGTTGAGCAGCTTTGCCGCCGCACAGTCTCCTGTTCCCGTGGGAAGAGGCCCGGTGTCCATGTCGCAAAGGCGCACTCTGCCTGCCGGAGAATGAAAAACATAGAGTGAGCGCAGTTCGTTCAGGCATTCGTTCGAGAGCGCTGAGCGTACCGGTCCGAGCTCCTTCTCCCCGCGTTCTATCCTGTCGCTGTAGCAGTGTATCATTGGGTCGTACTGGCTGACGATCCTGTCGAATTCAGATACGGAGAAGCATGGCGGAACGAAACCGGGAATGATGTATTTCCCGTTCCAGGCGCCTGAGAAGGCGTATGAGACTGTTTCCTGCCCGCCTGACGCACGTGCGACAAGACAGCCGAACATCAGACTGTCTTTGCATCCGAGTGTCCCGTCAGCCTCCATCTGTCTGATTCTCTCCAGAAGCAGGGCTTCGGCCCGCTCGCTTGCCAGCAGGCTCAGCATCCGAGCACCGAGAGCATGTAGTCGTTCAGGTTGGCTCCCTCATACATCAGCCGGTAGAGGGCCTGGACCAGCGGGTATTCCTTCTCAAGACCCATCTGGCGCGTCTTCTGGCCAAAAAGCTTGATCGTCCTGTGCCCCTCGACCAGAGTCGCAGTGTTGCCCTGTGTGTAGTCAAAACCCTTTCCGATGAGCATCCCGAGTGTCCTGTTGCGGGACAGGTCGTTGAGCCCGGTCAGACCCAGATCCCCGATTGCGCAGTAACGGAAAATCGTCTCGGGGTCACAGTCGAACATCCTGAGGAAGCCTCTTATCTCGTTGACGGCCTTCGTGTAGACCAGGAAGTCGACGTTCGGGCTGGAGTAGCGTCCCGAGACCAGGCCGATCGCAATGGCGTACATGTTCTTCAGGATTGAAGTGAGCTCGACGCCTCTGACATCATCCGTGTGGTCCAGCATTAGGCTGGTGCCGGGGAAGAGCTGGTCCCTGACGTAAAGATAGTCACTCTCCACGCCGCCGAAAGTGAAGGCCGTCGGAAGTCCGTTGAGGACTTCGATGGCGAAACTCGGTCCCTTCATGCTGGCAGTGTTGCGGAAGGGGATCTTCTCCGTGATGAAGGCTCCGTCATCGCTCATGCCCTTGGCCAGGTTGATGATCAGCGGTTCATTTGATCCGGTGTATTTCTTCATCTCCTGGGAGAAGCTGACGATGGCCTTGGATGGAATGACCAGAAAGACGGCATCGGCATCGCTGAAGACACTGTAGTCGCTGCTCGCGCTGAGGTTCATGTTCAGAAAGCGGGTGGGGAAGTACTTCACGTTGCGGTGCTGGCTGTTGATTGTCTCCACCACCTCTTTCTCTATTGAATGGATGACGACGCTGTTGTCCGTGTTCCATGCCAGACGCTCCGCCATTGCGGTTCCGAATACTCCGCCTCCGGCGACGACTATTCTGTTTTTACTCATTCCTGTTCACTCCTTCTTGCGACCCGGCGCACCACGTACAGTCTGGTTGAGTGGTCGCCCATGACGCGCATTCCCTCACTGTATATTCCTCCGGAATACGGGGAGATGAGCCGGACTCCGGCCCGCGCCAGCGTGTCGCCTGTGATAATGTATGCCTCCTCCTCGTAGGAGGGGCTCGTGTAGTAGTCTTCTCCCGGGAAGAGCTCTGATTCCTCATCCCTCCTTGAGAAACTGTAGACTGATTCCCCGTCCGCATCCGGCACCCTGATGATGTCATCCGGGGCGTTCACAATCATGCTGCGCAGAGCATACAGCACGATGATCTCCTCCCCGTCGCTGCTCGCGGCACTGAGGATGACCCTGTTGCCGTCCTCAATCAGCCGCCGCCGTCCGAACTGGAGCGTCTGGCGGTGGAGTTTGTAGAAGTTTATCTGGTCCGCGATGGCCTTCCTCTCGCCGGAATCCAGGCTTCTGAGGTCAACTGACCAGGAAGGTGAGCCGAATATGCCGATGTTGAAGGCGCTGGAGAAGCTCGTGTGCCTGGACTCCAGGTTCCATCTGCGCGGGGCAATCGTTGTTGAGATGCAGGAGGGTGGGATGATCATGCCTGCGCTTATGAGCGCGTCAAGCTGCTCGAAGGGATCTGAGAGCACTGTCGCCTGCAGCAGTCCGGACGTTGCCAGCAGTCCGCTGTCAATGCGGGGTGAGGAGCTTGATGTGTTCTCGATCAGGAGGTTCGGAAAACAGTTCGTCAGCGACTTCTGGAGCCGGTAGAAGGCCAGCATGTAGCGGTGGCGCCAGCTTCCGGTCTGTGACTCGTCATCACAGCGTGACCACACATCGGCCATCTGTGTGCCGAGGTTCCATCTGATGCAGTCAATTCCTGTCCGCTCCACAAGGCTCTTGAGGCTGTCCAGCAGGTAGTCGTAGACCTCTGGCCTGGTTATGTCCAGAAGGAACTGCCCGTCCTCGACAGGGCTGTCCTTCCGCCTGGGACTGCGCGCCAGCCAGTCCGGGTGTTCCATGGCAAGCCGGCTCTGTCTGCTCACGCACTCGGCCGAGATCCACAGTCCGAACAGCATGCCGTTCTTGTGACACTCCTTCGAGATGCCTGCGATGCCGGAAGGAATCTTCATGGTGTTCGCGCTCCAGTCTCCGACAGAGTCATCCCTGTCGTTCCTGACGCCGAACCATCCGTCATCCAGGACGAACATCTCGAAGCCCAGCTTTCCGGCAAGCCTGATCTCCTGGATCAGTCTGTCTTCCTTCACGTCAAGTCCCATGGACAGGCGGGTGTTGTAAGTCACCGGGCGCAGTCTGTTGCGCCAGGTGCCACGCATGAGGCAGTTTGTCTGGAAGAGGTGGAGACGGCTGACCGCCTCAGTGCGTTCCGGGGCGCTGGTGAGGACTGCCTCAGGTCCCTCGAATGACTCACCGGGCTTCAGGACAATCCTCGTCGTATCGCAGTTGAGTCCGCACAGCACATGTGTAATTCCGTATTGCGTCGCCTCTACGCTCTCCCTGTGGTCTCCTGAGTAGAGGAGGGCAATGATGATGCTCTCTCCGTCCTTCTCAAGGATCACAGTGTTCGCATTCTGGCCCGTGAAGCCGTTTCGCGACTCATTGACGACCATTGTGTGGTCCACCCTCTGCCTGTGCTCGCGGCACTCCCGTCCCCAGGGGCCCTGGAACTGGCACAGTGTCCAGGGTGCGGAGGGAAGGTCGAGCTGGAGCGATGCGAGACTGGCCAGTTCAAGGCTGTCGCTTCCTATGTTCTTCACTGTGGTGCGGCGCGTGATCGTGTCGTATGTGGGAAAGAGCGTATAGTAAAGAGAGACCAGGAGGCCTGCATCCGGATCAACGAGATCCAGGCGCAGCCCGTGCGCCTCTTCCTCTCCTGCTATGGCCTGTGGCAGGCCGCAGTCCATTCTCCTCACGCCCTTGAAGGTCTCGCTTGTCCTGTAGCGCAGGTCGAGTGAGGATGAACAGTTCCGCCTCGGTCTGATTGATATGAAGGGCAGGCGGCTGTCGCCCTGGCCCTGTGTGGACACCTCCAGCGGCATGTCCGTCACATTTGTCTCCCAGGCTTTCTGGCTCAGGGAGACCTCTCCCTGCCTCGGAACAGACTTCTTCACCCGGAGCGCATCCGTGTCCAGCTCCGGCTGTGAAAGGCGCGGTCCGTAGTAGAGATGTTCCGCCTGTCCCCGCTGGTTGATCAGGAAAACATAACTGGTCGACGCCGTGGCGAGGTGGAAACAATTGTTCTTGACTGTTATCATTTCTGGTGTCCTTGTGGACAATGGTAACATCATTAATGGCGGGTGGCAACGATTTGGATATCAGGCGAATACCCTTGTGGGAGTCCAGAAACGCGACATATATGAGCAACAACCTGGTCAGGGCCATAGTGGAGGACCAGGGCGAGGTGGCCATTGAGCTGTCTGCCAGGAGCATTCAGGGCGGATATGTCAACGCCCTCAGCCTGCCATACTTCCGCGGGCGGGGAATAGGAGTGCTCAGTGACCAGAATGCCGACTGGTGGAAGAGTAAGCAGTCCTTCTATCAGGCCGGCGGGATTTACATGACCTTCCCCGGAAAGAACGAGGACGACATCCTCTTCTCCAACACATACTGGATGGTGCGCCGCTATGGTTCCGACGGGGAGAGCGGAGGTCTGTGGCGTCTGAGCGAGATGAAGAGCCGTCAGGAACACAACCGCTACTGGGCGGGAAAGGTTGACCTGCTGCTGCCGGGGCATCCCGTCCTCTACACACTGGCCCGGGTGACCAACACTGGCGAAGAAGACCTCGTGTACAATGCCGAGGTGCACAGCATGCTCTGTCCTCCGTTCATCGAGAGCGGATGTTTCGTCAACACGGTACCGGCCTCCTTTACGTCCTTCGCTCCCAATTTCAGGGAAGTGGCATTCAACAGGCTCAGGAGCTCCGCGCGCTTCTCAGATCTCAGGCATGCGCCCTCTGTCTCCGGATCCAGCATTGACGCCTCGTACATCCCGGGCCCGACAGGAAGTTACGACTACCTTGTCGGAGAGATAGCCGCCGGCGAGGATCTCGGGTGGATCAGTGTGATCAATCCCCGCCTGCAGATGATCTATCTCTCATTCTTCCCGACCATGTACAGCCGGATTGACGAGAGTGTGATGAAGAGTCCCACTATAGATCTTGCCTTCAATCTCCTGGGCCGCATGGACAGTCCGTGGGCACTGTATGAGGGGGGAACCAGTCAGGTCTTCAGCCTCACGACAGGTTTTGGCCGCATAGACCATCATGACACTTTCAGCACTCCGGGCCGCTTTGTCCTCAAGCCCGGTGAGAGCATGGACATCGTCTCCGGCCAGGCGTTCACGAGCTACGACAACCCCAGGATGTCGAATGGCTTCTACACAATGGAGAAGGAAGAGGGAGCCCTGGTGTTCAAGCGCACGAAGAGTTATCTGGTGGTGCCCTGCGACTATGGCTTCACGACTGTACGCACGCTCTCGCAGCGCCTGTTTCAGAATTCCCAGTCGTAGTTCAGACAGAAGCGGTCTGTCAGCTGCCTGATGACCTTCTGCAGCGACGGAGGAACCGGACATCCGTGTTCCTTTCTGTACTGCCAGGCCAGGTATTCCTTTTCCCCTGCAGTGAAGATGCGCTCACAGCCGGGAGCCTTCCTGCTTTCCCTCAGCTGGCGGCAGATTGTTCCCGCTATCCTCCTGAAGACTTCCCTGCCCATGAAGAAGTCCGGATCGACTGCGATGAAAAAGTGTCCGAGCGGGTAGGGGACCGGGCGCCCGTCATCTCCTGTGCCGTTGAGCATCTTCATCCAGCTGCCGTCCTGGAGCGCTGCAGACAGGATCTCGACGACTGCCGCATAGCCGTAGCCTTTATAGCCGCCTGTCTCCTCACCCAGACCTCCGAGCGGGGCCAGGGCTGCCTTGCCCCGTGTCAGGTCTTCCAGAACAGCGGCAGTGTCGGTCCGGTCTCTTCCGTTCTCATCGATCACCCAGCCGTGAGGAAGATCCTTTCCTGCCCTTCCGTAGACCTCGATCTTCCCTCTCTGCGTGACGCTGGTCGCACAGTCCAGCACAAAGGGAAAGTCCTCGTCTGTCGGCAGTCCGAAGGTCAGCGGGTTCGTGCCGAGCATGTTCTCAACGCCGAAAGTGGGGGCGATGGACGGGCGTGCGTTTGTGCCTGTGATTCCTATCATGCCGCGCTTTGTGGCCATTGTGGCGTAATAGCCTGCGATGCCGTAGTGTGTGGAGTTGCGCACCGCCGTCATGCCTATACCGTACTCCTGTGCCTTTTCAATCGCCATGTTCATGGCCCTGACGGCAACGACATGACCCATGCCATTGTGTCCGTCAAGGACGGCCGTGGCTCCTTTCTCCCTGACAACCTCTATCTCAGTCACCGGGTTCAGAATGCCCTTGTCGATCCTGTCGATATAGATCGGTTTGAGGCGCCCGATTCCATGGCTGTCAATGCCGCGCCGGTCTGATTCGATCAGGACTTCAGCCACAGTCCTGGCATCAGCTTCCGGAAGGCCTGAGGCGGTCAGGGTGTCGGTCATGAATGACTCAAGTCTGTCAAACGGGACCCAGACACAGTCATCGTACTGTTTTGCGTATTCTTCGAAATAGTCTCTCATAGGCAAAGTGTACAACGACTTTCTGCAAATCGCAGGAAAAAAGACTCCTGGCGGCGCCCGGTCAGTATACGATGTAATTTCCGCTGGTCTCCGTCTCCGGAGTCAGGCGGAAAGTGAGGCCGATAGTGGCCGTGTTGGTGAGGCTGAAGCCCTTGAATTTCAGCTCGTCCAGATGGAGGAAGTAATAGGAGGAGTCCCAGGCAATGAAGAAGCCGAAGGAATCAGTCATCAGGAAGGAGGCGATGGCCTGGGCAGAGAGGCCCAGAAAGAGGTCTGCGTCCCTGAAGGCCGGCTTGCTGTCCAGGCGCAGTCCGATTCCGGGATTAAGCGCCAGCTGGAAGCGGCTTCCCAGCTGTGCGGTGAAGCTCATTCCGATTCCGCCGGATGCATCGAAGCTTGGCAGGGCCGCACTGAAGTTTGAAAGCACTGACGCGCTGTATGAGACTCCGAACCAGGAGGACTTGTCCAGGAGCTGTCCGAAGACAGAGGCTCCGTATACAGTCTCCCTGTGGTCCGGATGCGCGCTCCTGCCGCTGCTGACGCCGAGGTGCGTTGTGTTGTCGTAGGCCCAGAGCCCGGACAGGAGAACGCTCAGCACGATAAGTGTTGCAAGGATCTTCCTCTGCACTGCGGCCTCCTAGAAGACGATTACGTGTGATACGTGATAGGGATAGAACAGGTAGGGGAAGGAGGAGAAGTCGAAGGTGATTCCGACGAACGGTACAAGGCTTGCTCCGGCATAATCCTCACCCAGGGCGAAGTGACCGTAGGCGGCCAGGCCGATGTCAAAGGCGAGCGCACCGCTTCTCATCGGACTGAGCCTGGTGAGGAACACTGCTCCCGGGCCCATTGTGACAATGCCGTCATTATGACTCTCGCTGTCCACGACCGCAACATCAAGTCCAGCCAGAAGGCCGAAAGAGACATGATCATTCAGGCGCAGGAGCACGTCTGCTCCTAAGAGGACATCCATTGAAAAGAGCGATGCGTCGCTGCCTACTCCGAAGTCTATGTCCACTCTTGTGCCGAAGCCGAGTGCATAGCTTCCGTCGTCGCTGTTGCTCAGCACTCCGCTCTGGAAACTGAGGGGAACGGCCTGCTGGAAGCCGTCAGCGTCTGAGACAGTCGCGTTGTATCCGCTTTGCAGCGAAAGATAGCTGTATACCGGCGGCAGTGCGCGCTCGTCTCCGGCTGCATTCAGGGCCAGCATGGACATCAGGGCCAGAAGGATTATGACGGTTGCTTTCTTCATGGCCGTAATTATAGCACCCTGTGACTGTCTTTGACAGGCCGTGCCATACAGCTTCCCTTCTGGATGTGTGGAGAGCCTCAATTTCATTGACAAATGGGGCTCAGTCCTCCCCGTGCCTCTTCAGCCAGGCCTCGTCCTCGTCAGTCAGCTCGACATTTGGTTCCTTGTCGTCCAGCTCCTCTTCCTTTGCGGCTTCAATGGCCAGTGTCCTGGCCTGGCGGATCTCTTCCTGTGAGCCGAACTGCCAGCTGCCTGTATTGTCGATCGGGACAATGCCGTTGAAAAGGTCAATCTGCTTCCTGTCGTAGGAGGCGAGGGCGATCTCCCTCCTGGCCGGATTCCTGAGGTTGTCTATAAGCGTGCGGATGAAGTCCGGGCTGATGATTGTCACAGGCCTGAATACTACATCCTCCAGTGCCTTCTCCAGATATTCCACTGCCTTGTCAGCATCGTGGTAGTGGATCCAGATCTGGGCCATGTGGACATAGGGATCGGCGAAGGTGAAGGTTCCTGCCTTCTCGAACAGGCTGTCGAGCATGACATAGGCGTTCCTGTAATCCCTTTCCAGCATGTGGTAGACGATCTGCAGGTCAAGCAGGGCGGGGGATGTGACTGTCTTTTTACTGAACTCCTCCACAGTCTCCTTGAACTCTTTCACCTTCCCCAGTGCCAGGAGATAGGTGCACATGTTGATGTACAGGACATTGTCGCGGTACTTGGTCTGCATTACCTGTCTGCACAGATCAAGCGCGCTTTCATAATCCTTGTCGACATAGTATGCCAGAGACAGGGCGCACTTTGCCTGTCCTGTTATCTGCTCATCCCTCAGCGTCTTTCTCGCCAGCAGCTTCTCCAGCGCAGCCTTGCCGGAGGCCTTGTCGCCCTCCTGGATGAGAATCGTTGATACCAGTACAGTGTACTTCGGGCTGATGCCTGCCCTGAGTGTCTTGCGGTACAGCTCCATCGCCTCCGGATATCGGCTGATGTCCTTGGCCGAGTAAATGCGGTTGGCCCTGATGAAGTAGAAGTAGGCCCTTTTCGCGGCAAGAATGATGACTATGCACATGATGGCCAGCGTGAGCAGCTGGACTCCTGTGATGTTGAAAAGCACAAATGCCATGACGAAGATCATCAGCGCCAGGCAGACCACTATCCTGTTTTTGTCCATAGTTACCCTTGGTGAAAAAAACTGATTGTTATGTTATTGTTTTTCGCATGGAAAAGGAAGATGCGAGAATATTAGTCCACTGCTGCTGCGGACCATGCTCGACCTCAAGCGTGGAGCGGCTCCTCTCAGAGGGGCTCATTCCGGTACTGTTCTTTTCCAACAGCAACATCTATCCGGCAGCTGAGTTCGACAAGCGCTACGGCGGGCTGCTCACTGTCGCCGGCTTCTATGGGCTTGAGGTCATCAGGGAAGAGCAGGATCATGCTGCCTGGCTCAGGGCCGTGGCCGGACATGAGGCTGAGGCTGAGGGCGGAGGGCGCTGTTCTATCTGCTTCCGCTACAACCTGGAGAGAGCCTGCCTGAAGGCGCGGGAACTCGGAATTCCCCGCTTCTGCACGACACTGACTGTCTCCCGGTTCAAGAAAAGTGCCATGATATTCTCTGCCGCCAGCGGCCTTGAGGGCTTTCAGGAGTGGGACTTCAAGAAGAAGGACGGTTTCAACCGTTCCATACAGCTGTCAAAGGAACTTGAGCTGTACCGGCAGGACTACTGCGGCTGCGAATTCTCAATGAGGGGGAGGGGAAAGTGAGAAAGCTGATCAGGCTCCTGTCCTCGCGTCTCTTCTGGTTCGTGCTCGCCATGGCCATCCAGTTCATGCTTCTTGTGGTCGGGGTCTTCTATCTCTCGAACAACACCTATGTGCTGCTGTTCTTCCTCGCGGCCTCCCTCTTTACGGCGCTTTTCGTCGTGACACGGGATGAGAGTCCGGATTACAAACTGGCCTGGATGCTGATAATACTGGTCTTTCCTCTGGCAGGCGGTGTGCTGTACCTCATCTTCGGGAACAAGAAGATAGGGCGCAAGGCCGTCAGGAAGATCATACTCACCCGTGATATCTCCCGCTACAAGGACGGCTATGTGATCGACCACGAGGGTCTTGAAGAGCCGGAGAGCCACCAGATGAGCTACATCCACTCCATCACGGGCTATGCTCCCTGGGCTGACTCAGATGCAAAATACTATGCTTTCGGAGACGACTTCCTTGACGACCTCGTAGTGGAGATCCGCAAGGCGAGAAAGTTCATCTTCATCGAGTACTTCATCATAGGGCAGGGACGTGTCTGGGACACGGTCCTCGCGGAACTGGGCAGGAAGCTCAGTGAAGGTGTGGACATCAGGATACTCTACGATGATATGGGTTCAATCAACGCGGTGCCGATCAACTTCGCCCAGAAGCTGAGGGACCAGGGCTTCAAGGCCTATCCCTTCAATCCGGTCGCCATGCACATGAATCCGCGCCTGAACTACCGTGACCACCGCAAGATCTTCAACATCGACGGCAATGTCTGCTTCACCGGAGGCCTGAATCTCGCTGACGAATATGTCAATGACATTGTCCGCTTCGGTTACTGGAAGGACAACGCCGTGAAGATAGAGGGCAGCGCAGTGTGGAACTTCACACTGATGTTCCTCTCCGTCTGGAGCCAGATCAGCAGGACGAGTGAGGATGTGGAGCTCTTCAGGCCGACTGTGATCAGACCCTGGGACGGTTATATCCAGCCCTTTGCGGACAGCCCCTTCGATGAAATCGCCGTGGCAAGGAATGTCTACATTCAGGCGATCAACAATGCCAGAAAGTATGTATGGATAGTCACCCCCTATCTGATCCTGGACAGTGAGATGACGACAGCCCTCTCAATCGCCGCCGGGAGCGGGGTGGATGTGCGCATCGTCTGCCCGTACTATGCTGACAAGAAGACGGTCCATGAAGTGACGCGGTCCGCATACCGTAAGCTGGTCGCAAGCGGAATCCGGATCTATGAGTACCTGCCGGGCTTCATCCATTCCAAGACCCTTGTCGCGGATGACAGAGTGGCTCTCGTGGGAACGGCCAACATGGATTTCAGGAGTTTCTATCTCCACTTCGAGCTCTCCGTGCTGTTCACCGGAGGACATATTGTGGAGGATGTGAAGAAAGATACGCTGTATGCCATGGAGCGCAGCGCAGAACAGACAGAGGAGGAGCTTGGCAAGGTCTCCCTGGTCAGACGGCTGGTCAGGACCTTCTTCGGCTTCTTCGCACCGGCCCTGTGAGGAGGATTAGATGAGTGCCAGAAAGACTGAACCGGAAATTGACCTGACTGAGTCCTACAATGACCTGCTTGATGTGTTTGCCAGAGTGGAGAGCCGCCAGGACATGAAGGCCCTCTTTGAGGATATGTTCACTGATGCCGAGATCAAGGACTTCACGATCCGCTGGAAACTGATGAACGATCTTTATCAGCATGTGAGTCAGAGGGCGATCGCCAGTGAGCTCAGGATCAGCCTCTGCCGGATCACGCGCGGCAGCCGCATGCTGAAGAAAAAGGACGGCTATGTGAGAAAGCTCCTGGGTGAGCGCTACAGCGATCATTATCAGATTTGACTTGCTTATAAGGTGGAATGAGGTTATACTATTAGCAATAATTCCTGATAAGGAGGACGACACAAATGAAATTCAGATGTGTGCTTTGCGGATTTGAATATGAGGGAGACAGCCTCCCTGAAGATTATGTCTGCCCGGTTTGCGGTGCAGGTCCCGAGGACTTCGAGGTAGTTGAAGAGTAAAGGACAGAATTGCAAGAGAGAAGATGGGGCTGCTGCATGAGTTGAATGCACAGCTCCTTTCTCATATCAGGGCGGGTCTGAGTTCAGTCTCAGTAAAGGGTACTGGTCGAAAAATCTGCTCTGCATCCGGAATGTGCTTTCCCGTACAGACGTGTCCCTCCCACAGAATGTGGCTTGTTGCAATTCGTTCACCCGGCCATATCTTCCGGTGCCATGAAGCACTGAAACCTCAAAAGCATGAAATGCTGGAGCCGGGCAAGAGGTACGGGTGCACTCTTCCTCTTTCTGACATCATGAGCTGGCCTCCGGGTCAGTTTTTTTTGATTTTTATTTAACCTGCAGTATATTTTCTATATGGAGGCCATAAAATGTCTCAGTCTACATACAGCATTCGCATGGACAGCGATCTCAAGAAGGATTTCGATTCCATCTGCGAGGATTTCGAGATGTCATCAACTACAGCAATTAATGTCTTTGCAAAGGCCGTTGTCAGGGAGCGCCGCATACCATTTGAAATCAGATCTGAAAACAAGGGAATGACTGCTTTCAATGCTCTGCGTCAATCAGCAAAGAAAAACAGAGTGCAGGATATGAGTATGAAAGAGATTGATGAGGAGATCCGTCAGGCAAGAGAAGGGATCGGGGAATGAATAGGAAAGTCATAATCGATACCAATGTCCTTGTCTCGCCCTTCTTTCAAGCCATGAGGATTCTGCAACAGTCAGGTTGCTCATGATGCTTCTTGATGGCCGTATCATCCCGGTCATCACAGATGGGATCTTCAACGAGTATGGAGAAGTTCTCAGAAGAAAGAAGTTCAGATCCCCAGAGGAAAGCGTATCCGTGCTCCTCGATGAGATCAGGAAAAAGTCCCGAATGATCAAGCCTGCACTCTCTGATGTGGAACTGCCCGATGAAAAGGACCGTCCGTTTCTGGATGCCCTGCTGACTGAAGATGAGACGATTCTCATTACAGGAAATCTGAAGCATTTCCCCAGGCATGAACGGATCATGACAGCAAGAGACTTCCTCGCCCTGTATGATCTGCAAAAATGATGATTCCATAAGGAAATCAGGACAGTCTGATTCATTGTCATCGCCGTTCAGTTTCTGGCTGAAGAAGCCGCACAGCATCCGGAATATGCTTTCCCGCACAGACGTGTTCCTCCCACAGGACGTGGCATGCGACAATTCTTTCGCCTGCCCAGATCTTCCGGTGCCTGAAGCACTGAAACCTCAAAAACGTGTGGATCTGAAATGAGACAGAAGTTTGCTGAAGATTTATGAGGCAGGGCTGCTTTGAGGAGACAAGCAAGAGCGCATTGCCTGCTGCCCTCTCTGATCTTTCTGCCAACAGCTTGTCAGGTGACACTTTTTCAGGATACATGCAGTTCAGCTTGTGGTTTGTGAGGACAGGTGCGATAATCCTGCGCCATGAAGTACGAACCAACTGAAATCCGGCTGAAGGATGGACGCCTGGTCATACTGCGCAGTGCCGTGCCTGAGGATGCCGCGCAGCTGCTTTCCTTTCTCAGGGAAGCATATGGCTCCACAGACTACCTCGCAAGCTATCCCGAGGAGATTGAGTACACTGTGGAGTCTGAAGCCGCCTATATCAGTAATGTGGCAGCACAGCCGGGAGAACTCTGCCTGGCTGCCTTTCATGAGGGGGTACTCATCGGGAACACAAGCCTGTCATGTGTGAGGAACCGCATCAAGCTGCGCCACCGTGCGGAGCTTGCCATTGCCATACTCCCGGCCTTCAGGGGACAGGGCCTTGGCCGCAGACTGATGGAAGCCGCAATTGCACAGGCAAAGGAGCATGGCTATCTCCAGGTGGAACTTGAAGTCGTGAGCGGCAACCTGCCTGCCAGGAAGCTATACGAGAGCATGGGCTTCAGGAGGCAGGGAGTGCATGAGCGCGGCTTCTGCCTGAAGGATGGCACTTTTCTCGACCTTGACGACATGGTCCTGATGCTGGATGAGTCCTGATCCCGGGCAGACGGCTCTGCAGTGTACATCGTCAGCCTGCTCTGGTAAGCTGGAGGCGTGATGGAATTTGGAGCTTTTCTTGACGAGATAGGCCTTGATCCGCTCTCGGCCAGGGCCGTCCTCTCCTGGAATGAAGAGGCAGAGGCGGACGAATGCCTGGGCAACCTAGTCAGCATATGCCGGCAGGCCTGGAGCCGTACATGGCGGCTTTACGAGGAGAAGGGCATCAGCCGGGAGGTCTTCATCAACACCTTCCGGGATATCGCAAGATGGGAGGAGAACTACAGGGAGAGAACCGGCAGGCCGGGCCTGTCCAACACCCGCTGGCTCGGGAACCATCTCTCACTCCGCCTCTTTGCTGTCGGCGCTCTCCAGTACCAGATTCCGGATGAGGATTGCAAAGTTTTCACGCTGTATCTCCACATCCCGAAACATGCGGATATCTCACAGCCAAGTGTGGATGAGTCCTTCAGCAGGGCGCTTGCCTTTTTCAAAGTGGATGAGATGAGGCTGGTGTGCTCGTCCTGGCTACTTTCTGACGAGCTGTCCTCCCTGCTGCCCCCGCCCTCCCGCATCAGGAGCTTTTCTGCCCGCTTCACACATGTCGCAGACAACTATGAGCGCCGCCAGGCGGAGGAGAGGATATTCGGCGCACTCAGGGACAATCCTGCGGATTACCCTGTCACCAGCAGTCTGGCCCGCAGCGCCCGTGACTACCTTGTCTCGGGCGGAAGGCTGCCTGTCACTACCGGATACCTTACCATCAGGCGCTGACTGAAAGCGACAGGGCCTCATCCCGGACATAAGTGAGAAATTCTTGATCCGAAGGCTGTTCAAACCTTGTTGTCACCATAACACAGAGCTATAATTTACACTAATGGGTTATACCGTTGCCATGCGGTCCCATTAGGGGATTAGGATGAAAGAGGAGGGGCTGGGGCCCTTTGATGACTCCCTGCAGGGGAGAATTGAGGAACTGTGGCGCCGTGCGTCAAAGGATTCTCTGACCGGTCTGCTGAACCGGGAGACTCTTGAACAGCATATCAGGCGCCGGATTGATGAGATGGCTCCGGGGGATCCGTGTGCCCTCATTATCATCGATCTGGATGATTTCAAGCGCGTCAATGACACATTCGGGCACAAGGCCGGAGACCAGGTCATACACAGGGCAGGACAGATGCTGTCCTCTCTTTTCAGGGCAAGCGACATTGTCGGACGCCTTGGCGGTGATGAGTTCGCCGTCTTTCTCAGCGGGAGTGAGGTGGACGAGGAGCTGATGCGGCGCAAGGGTGCGGAAATCTGTGATGAACTGCAGATCGTGCTCGGCGACGGACCCGCCATGAGCCTGACGGCCAGTGCCGGAATCTACCTCTCAGAGGGCCCGCAGGATTTCGACGGGCTGTATCAGGCCGCTGATCTGGCGCTGTACAAGGCGAAAAAGGACGGCAAGCACCGCTGGTGCATCAAGGCCCGCGGCTCTTACAAGAATTCCACAGGCCTGGCTGTCGGGGCCATCGGCATGACAGAGCTGTTGGAGGATCTTGACTGCGGAATCGCCATAATGGAGCTCTCAGAGCCGATCCGCCTTGTCTTCATAAGTCCGAGTTTCTGCCGGATGCTGGGGGCCGCGAAGACAGAGATGAGCACTCCGCTGGACATGACCTGTCTGGTGCATCCTGACGATGAGGTTGAGTTCGAGAGGATCTTCTATGGAGTGTCTGCCGGTGGAAAGACAGCACAGATGACCCTGCGCATAGCCTCAGCTGACGGCCGCGGCTGGCTGTGGTGGCGCCTCAGCGGCGTTCCCCTGCCTCAGGAAGGGGACTATCCGATGGTCCTCGTCAGCGCAAGTGACGTGAGTGCCTTCAAGGAGAATCAGGAAAGACTTGAGGCCGGGCGTCAGATGATGGAGAGTGCCTTCAGACAGACAGGGCAGAGCCTCTGGGAAGTCGATATGGCGTCTCACCGGCTGCGTTTTCACAAACCTGGCAGCCTTTTCTATGAAGGTGAGCCGGTGGATGGAATCGACTTTCCTGACGGCCTTGTGGAGAGCGGATTTGTCCATCCCAGTGCGGTGGCGCGCTTCCGGGAGTTCGCCTCCGGACTCCTGACCGGGCAGTCAGAAGGCTATGGCAGTTTCATAACCAGACTGCCCGGCTGTTCAGGCTATGGCTGGGTAGCGCTCTCATACATCATGATCTTCGACAAGGCGGGAGCCGCTGTCAGGGCAGTAGGCGTGGCCAGCGATCTATCTGACACATTCAAGGGACAGAGCACGGGCATCATTCCGCAGCCCCTGCTTCCTCAGGCCCTGCTTGCCGACCTGATGGTGCGCATGCGCCTTAACCTCAGTCAGGACAGTGTGGATGATCTCTGGCTCGAGGGCCGGAGTCTTGCCGGACGCCTGGATGATGCCTCCGCCTCGACCCTGCTGGGTGGCAAACTTGGCAAGATCTTCAACAGTGATGACAGAAAGGCGCTTGGACAGCTGTTTGACAGGGAGCATCTTCTGAATCTACATGCTGCAGGGCATGACTGGGTGAATGTCTGGTATGAGAGGGCGGACAGTGGCGGGAACATACGTCATGTGCGTCATGTCTTCCACCTGCTGGAGGGTTCTCTCACGCATGATGTGTATCTGAATTCCTATCTGATCCGGGTCAGCCTGCCCGCATCCTGGCACGGAGCGCTCAGAAACGGTGAGCATGACGCAGAGACCGGAATCTGGAGCCGCAATGCAGTCGAGGCCGCGGCAGCTGCGGCCTTCAGCGGACAGGAGGATCCTCCTTCAGTGGCTGTTCTCCAGGTCAGCGGACCTGAGAGCATGCGCTCCGGATTAATCCTGACGGCGCTTTCCTCAGCACTCGGAGTTGCGCTGGGAGGCTCCTGCCTCATAGGAACTCTTTCCCCGGATCAGCTTGTCATCCTCTTCCCCGCAGGTCTGAACAGGCAGGCCCTGCGCCGCCGCCTCGAGGAGGCTCTTGTGTACGTGCGCCGTGTCGTGGACGGACTTCCTGCCCGGGCGCGGCTTATCGCCGGGGTGGCGATGCCGGCTGCGGGTGTCTCATACAGCAGCCTTCTGAGCGCGGCCTGTGCTGTCTGCTCGCTCTGGTGGAACGCATCCGGCGATACGATCGCGTTCCAGGATGAGAATGATGACAGAAGCTGGATCAGCGCGCAGAACCAGGAGGAAGGCGACAGCATAATGGTGATGTCGCACGATCTTGCGCGCCCGCTGTCAGACGGTGAGAAAGACGTCGCGATCAACTGTATGGGTGCGATGCTGGCCGCCGACTCACTGGAGGCCTCAGTGCTTGGCGTGCTGAGGAAAATCGGTATCTACTATCAGGCAGACCGGGTCTATCTGCTGATGCTCTCTGCCGGCGACCGGGTCGTGACCATGCCATATGAGTGGACCAGAGTCGGCAAGAACCCGATACAGCAGGTTGTCTCAGGCATGAAGCTCGACCGCTTTCCCATCCTGATCCGCTGCCTTTCCGAAAAGTCGCCGGTGCTTCTCAGGCGCCAGAGACGGGATACCGGAGTCCCCTGGTGTTTCACGGCCGTACCGCTGATCAGAAAGGGCAATGCTGACGCCGAAGGCTTTCTCTGCATAGAGAATCCTGCGGAGCACACCGGCAATGCCGTGCTCTTCGGAGCTCTCATTCCCTACATGCTGCATGAGCGGGACCGCTTCCAGGGCTCTGCCGGACAGGGCGGTGCGGTGGAAAAGCTCATGGGCCTGCCTGACCTCAGGTCATATATGTCAAGGATCCGCACGCTCAACAGCGGCCGTTACAGCTCTCTTGGTGCCGTCTGTCTGGACATACCTTCAATGGCCTCCATCAACGGGAGGCAGGGCTTTGAGTATGGCAGCCGTCTGCTGTGGTATGTCTCAAAGACTCTCATGGACATTTTCGGACAGGACCTGGTGTTCAGAACATGGGAAGCCGAATTCGTGGCCTTCCTTCCGGACACGACAGGCCAGGTCTTTCAGGGCAGGTGCATGCGCCTGCGGTCCATACTCCAGCGCCGCTATCCCGGGGAGACCCGGGTCGGAACGGCCTGGTCGGACGGAGTCTTCACCGGACGCCAGCTTGTAGAGGATGCCCGCGGGACCATGGACAAAGGCGCCAATACCTCCGGCAATGGCCTGAGCTACCGTGATGATCTGTCGATGGCTGATGATCCGCCCGTGCACATCACACTGCATTACCAGCCCAAGATCGATCTTGGAAGCGGACAGCTCGTTGGCTGCGAGGCCTTGGTGCGTGCAGTTTCGGAGGATGGTACTCTGGTCCCTCCGGCCCGCTTCATACCGAGACTTGAGGAGCAGGGGAGCATAAGGGAAATGGACCTGTATGTCCTTGAGATGGCGCTCTGTCAGGCGGAGACCTGGATAAAGTCCGGACTGCCAGCAGTTCCTGTGGCAGTCAACATCTCCCGCGTCACGCTCAGCCATCCTTCAGCGATGGCCTCCATCCTTGCGGCACAGAGCAGGCATCCGCTTGTTCCCCAGGACGCGCTGGAGGTTGAGGTGACTGAGAGCGCCGGTGTCATGGACAATGCCGAATTCCGCAATGCCGTAGACCGTTTCAGGGAGGCCGGACTGCATGTAGGCCTTGACGACTTCGGTTCCCGCTATGCCAATATGTCACTGTTCACGGATGTCGTGTTTGATACGGTGAAGCTGGACCGCAGCCTGATCAGCGGAATCGTCGGCAACCAGGTCAACAGGATGCTGGTGCGTGATCTGGTCAGCATATGCCGCTCGCGCGGTATGGACTGTGTGGCCGAGGGCGTGGAGACTGAGGAACAGAGGGCCGCGCTGCTGGAGACAGGCTGCATGACAGCCCAGGGCTATCTTTTCGACAGGCCGCTTCCCTGTGAGGTCTTCGAGAAGAAATACCTGAGAAAGAACGATAAGGAGGAGTCATATGAAAAACAGTATTGATGCCGGAACGGGGCACGAGGATCTTCTGGTCATAGGAATCGGAGCATCAGCCGGAGGCCTTGAGGCCCTGCAGCAGTTTTTCCAGCACATGCCGTCGCACAGCGGACTGTGCTTCGTGGTGATCCAGCACCTTTCTCCGGATTACAAGAGTCTCATGGCCGACATTCTGGGCAAACATACGCAGATGGGAGTCCATCAGGCGGAGAACGGCATGACGCTGTGCCCGGACAACGTCTACCTGATTCCACCCAAGAAGTACATGACAGTCAAGGACGGGCATCTCGTGCTGTCCGACTACGCCAACGGCACACTGAATCATCCGATAGATGTGTTCTTCACCTCGCTGGCCGAGGAGAAGAAGGAGCACTCGATCGTCGTCGTGCTCTCAGGCACCGGTTCTGACGGGACCAACGGCGTCAAGGCGGTCAAGGAACATGGAGGGCTGGTCATAGCCCAGGCCCCGGAGAGCGCGAAGTTCGACGGCATGCCGCGCTCAGTGATCAACACTGGCCTTGCGGACTTCGTCCTCACTCCGGAAGAGACGGCAGAGGAGATACTGAACTTCTCCACGACACCCTTCCTGCTCAGGACCCGCCCGGGAGAACTCCAGGGATCGGATGAGGAGGATCTCTTCAGCGAGGAGGAGACTCTGTCCCATATCTACACGATACTGAAGAACGCGAGCGGAATCGACTTCACCTATTACAAGCGTTCCACAATCCTCAGGCGCATAGAGCGCCGCATGCTCGTGACCCATACTGCGACGCTTTCTGAGTTTGCCCGCCTGCTGGGCGACAACAGCGATGAAGTGAACACGCTTGTCAAGGAGATACTGATCGGAGTGACGAACTTCTTCCGGGATCCGGCTTTCTTCGAGAAGCTGAAGTACAATGCGGTGCACAAGATCGTGGAGAGGTCCAGAGAGGATGAGCCGATCCGTGTCTGGAGTGCCGGCTGCTCGACCGGCGAGGAGGCTTATTCTGTCGCCATACTCTTTCATGAGGTGATGGAGGAGCTTCAGGTGCAGCGTGACGTGAAGATCTTCGCGACAGATGTCGACAGCCGCGCAATTGAGCAGGCTGGCAGGGGCTTCTTCTCGGAGAACATCGTCGATGACGTTACCCCGGACCGTCTGGCCCGCTTTTTCATCAAGCAGAATGAAGGCTATCAGGTCAGCAAGGACATAAGGCGCATGATAGTCTTCGCGACGCACAATATGTTCTCCGATCCTCCTTTCGGGAAGCTCGACATGATCATCTGCCGGAATGTGATGATCTACTTCCAGCCAGTGCTGCGCCGCGGGCTGTTCGCGATCTTCCACTCCGCACTGAAGAACAACGGCTTCCTCTTCCTGGGCAAGAGCGAGACAGCAGGGGAGTATGTGAACCTCTTCAAGCCTGTGTGCGCTGTCGAGAAAATCTATGTGCACAAGGGTGAGGGCAAGGTCGAGGATCTGACTCCGCCGGCCTTCAGCATACCGAACATACATACTGTCATCCCGACCGGACTGCGCATGGCGGGGTCCCAGGATGATGACAGTGTCAGTGAGGAGAAATACACTCACTTCCTTGAGCGCTTCCTGCCTGCTTCTGTCGTAGTGGGGCCGGATGACAACGTCGTCCACTTCTTCGGAAACTACGGCGACTACCTCTCAATCGCGCCCGGAAAGGCCTCGCTGAACTTCTTCAGCATGCTGGACAAGGATCTGTCGCTCGTGGCTGCCACCGCCGTGGGCCGCTGTCGCAATGAGGCCTGTGCGGTGACCTATACAGACATTGCCGTTGACGTCCCCTCCGGCCGCAGGGTGATCGACCTTTCAGTGCAGCCTGTTCCTCCTGTGCTTCCGGGTGATGACGAGAATCTGGTCGCGGTCTTCTTCATTGAGAACCATCAGCTTCCATCAGGAGGCGTCATCGAGAAATACGACATAGATGCCACTGCCGCGCGGCGGATTGCAGAACTTGAGCATGAGTTCTCTGTCTCCCAGAGTGATCTGAGGGCGACCATACAGCGGCTTGAGACCGTTAACGGGGAGCTTCAGGCAGCCAACGAGGAGCTTCTGACCGCGAATGAGGAGCTGCAGAGCTCCACTGAAGAGCTGCAGTCCGTCAATGAGGAGCTGTACACCGTCAACACGGAACATCAGCTGAAGCTGGATGAGCTGACGATGATGACGAATGACCTGTCGAACTTCCTTTCATCCACAATGATCGGAATACTCTTTGTGGACAGCAATCTCAACATACGCAAGTTCACGGAGTATGTCGGGCGTGAATTCCAGCTGATGGATCATGATATCGGACGGTCCATACAGATCTTCGCCCACAGCTTCCCGGATGAGGCGATCGAGGACGACTGCCGCCGCGTGCTGCGCGACCTGAGTTCGGTCGACCGTGAGGTGACTGCCATGAACGGGCGTCACTACACGCTCCGCATCGCTCCCTACCGGACGACTGAGAACAGCATCCGAGGTCTGGTGATCACAATCATTGACAGTCTGGGCACCAAAGCATGAGTGAGCTGCTTCCAGGTCCCCGCAGGGCTCCTGCGGGGGGCCTCTCCGCAAGGCTTGTCAGGTGTTTCATGAGTGCCGGGTTATTGTAATTAATCCGGCTAGTCATTAATATCCACTCCATAAAAGAATTGGAGAAAAAACGAATGTTTCGTCCTGTAAACAGTAAGGCTGACTTTGCCAAGATGGAAGAGGGCGTTCTCAAGTTCTGGAAGGACAATGACATCTTCCAGAAGTCCATTGAGATGCGCCCTGCAGACAATGAGTATGTTTTCTATGACGGTCCTCCCTTCGCGACCGGACTGCCGCACTTCGGCCACTTTGTTCCTGGAACGATCAAGGACGCCATCCCACGCTATCAGACCATGCGCGGCAGACGCGTCGAGCGCGGATTCGGCTGGGACTGCCACGGACTGCCTGTCGAGGGCATAGTCCAGAAAGAGCTTGGCATCTCAGGGCACAAGGCCATCGTCGACTATGGTGTCGACAAGTTCAATGAAAAGTGCCGCTCTGTCGTCCTGCGCTACACCGCGGAGTGGGAGGAGTATGTCAACAGGATGGGCCGCTGGGTTGACTTCCGCAAGGGCTACAGGACCATGGACAAGAACTACATGGAGTCCATCTGGTGGGTCTTCAAGACGCTCTATGACAAGGGGCTGATCTATGAGGGCTTCAACATCCTGCCTTATTCCCCGGCGCTGGCATGCCCGCTGAGCAACATGGAGGTCAACCTCGGAGGCTACAGGGACGTCGTCGATCCCGCAGTCACCGTCCGTTTTGCCGTGGACGGCGAGGAGAACAGCTACTTCCTCGCCTGGACAACCACGCCCTGGACCCTGCCCAGCAACCTGGCGCTTGCCGTCGGTCCCGATATCGACTACGTGAAGGTCAGGGACGACGAGGGGGGTGAGTTCTACTACCTGGCCGAGAAGCTGCTTGGCAAGTACTACAAGGACGGCAAGGGATGCACTGTCGTTGCCCGCATGAAGGGCTCTGATCTCAAGGGCATGACCTATGAGCCTCTTTTCCCGTATTTCGCAAATCTCAAGAGCCAGGGCGCCTTTGTCGTGGTATGCGGCGACTATGTCACCACTGAGGACGGATGCGGCATCGTCCATACTGCACCCGGTTTCGGCGAGGATGACTACAAGGTGCTCAGGGGTACTGGCATTCCGACAGTCTGCCCTGTGGATGAGGAGTGCCGCTTCACGGATGAGGTTCCTGACTGGAAGGGCGTTTTCGTCAAGGATGCCGACAAGAGCATCATCGCCTGGCTGAAGGAGCACGGTAAGCTGGTCAAGAAGGAGAACTACACTCACTCTTATCCCTTCTGCTGGAGGACCGGCAGTCCGCTGATCTACCGCGCGATGAGCTGCTGGTTCGTCGATGTCCCGAAGATCAAGAAGATACTGCTTGAGTGCAACGAGCAGGTCAACTGGGTTCCCGACCACATCAAGCACGGCCGTTTCGGAAAGTGGCTTGAGGGTGCCAGGGAGTGGGCGATCAGCCGCAACAGGTTCTGGGGCAACCCGATTCCGGTGTGGAAGTGCGACGGTTCTGACTACATCGAGGTGATCGGCTCTGTCGCAGAGCTCGAGGCGAAGTGCGGAAAGAAGGTCGAGGATCTGCATAAGCAGTACGTGGATGAGCTGACCTGGCCCAGTCCGGACGGCAAGGGCACGATGAGGAGGATTCCGGATGTCCTTGACTGCTGGTTTGAGTCCGGCAGCATGCCCTACGCCCAGAATCATTACCCCTTTGAGAACAAGGAGAGGTTCGAGAAGCACTTCCCGGCAGATTTCATCAACGAGGGTCTGGACCAGACACGCGGCTGGTTCTATTCTCTGGCAGTCATAGCGGCCGGACTTTTTGAGAAGCCCGCCTTCCTCAACTGCGTCGTCTCCGGCATTGTCCTGGCTGAGGACGGAAAGAAGATGTCCAAGAGCCTCAACAATTACGCTGACCCGATGGATATCGTCGCCAAGTATGGTGCTGACGCGCTCCGCTTCGCCCTCCTGAACAGTCAGGTAGTGAAGGCGGAGGACCTCAAGTTCGGTGATGACACGGTCAAGGATGTGATCAAGTTCCTCATGCTTCCGCTGTGGAACGCATACTCATTCTTCGTCACTTATGCGAACATCGACAGCTATACGCCGTCCAGCACCCCGTACGACAGGCTTGAGAATCCGCTTGACAAGTGGATTGTCAGTGAGACGAACCGCCTTGTCGAGGAGATCACGAAGGGCTTTGAGTCCTATGACATCCAGTCTGTCTGCCAGAACCTTCTCTCATTCATCGACGAGCTGAACAACTGGTACATCAGGCGCAGCCGCAGGAGATTCTGGAAGAGTGAGAACGACGGCGACAAGAAGATGGCCTACGACACTCTCTATTTTGTCCTCATGACCTTCATCAAGCTGGCCTGTCCTGTCATTCCGTTCATGACTGAGGAGATGTATCAGAACCTCAGGACGGAAGGAATGCCTGAGTCAGTCCATCTCAATGACTGGCCCCAGTGCGATGACAGGTGCCGCGACAGGAGTCTGGAGGCCGAGATGGGGCTCACGATGAAGGTCGTGACCATGGGCCGCAGCCTGCGTGCCGCAAGCCAGCTCAAGGTCAGGCAGCCTCTGTCCCGTTACTTCATAGTCGACCGCAATGCGGAGGAGAGGGCCGTCATCAGCTCGAATGCCGATATCATCAAGGAGGAGCTGAACGTCAAGGAAGTCGATGTCGAGGCGGATGAGTCAAGGCTCGTCAGCTACTCGGCCAAGGCCAACTTCAAGGTTCTCGGCTCGAAGCTCGGAAAGGACATGAAGGAGGTCGCGCTCCTGGTGCAGAAGCTCACGAGCGACGAGATCGCGGCCATCCTTGACGGTGGTGCGCATGCCATCTCCTATTCTGCAGGAAGCATCAGCATCACTGCCTCTGATATCGTGGTCCAGCGCAGCGAGCTGGCCAATGTCAAGGTCCTCAATGAGGGGAATATCACAGTGGGCTTCGATACTGAGATCACTCCTGAGCTTCTCAACGAGGGTATTGCCCGCGATGTCGTGCGCTCTGTCCAGACGAGGAGAAAGGACAGCGGCCTGGAGGTCAGCGACCATATCAGGCTCACAATCGACGCCAGCGGTGTCATCAATGATGCCATCTGCGCCAATCGTGATTATATTTGCGGAGAGACCCTTGCCGACGAGCTGGTCATCGCGCCCAACGCCGGTGCACAGGTTGAGATCGCGGACGAGAAGATCGCCCTGCAGGTGGAGAAGATATGAGAGGAAAGGGACTGGTCCTTCTGCCGCTTCTTATGACTGTTGTCCTGACAGGCTGTGTCCACCATTCGCCATTTGAGGAGGATTACTACTTCCAGGCCATGGGCAGGGACAGCGAGATTGTCGTCACTGCCGACACCACGCGTCTCAAGTCAGCCATGCCTGATCTCCTGACAACGGGAAACGGAGTGATGGATGACATTCTGGATCGCAGCACGCGCGTCTCGGTCAGCTTCTACAAGGACAGCTATGGAGGCGAGGAGGACTATCCCGCAGACCTGTCTGAGTTCGACTACTACGGAGCCCTCGAGGGAAATTACGGTTCTTTCACCATCAACACGGCCCTCTCCTGGAGCAGTCAGTTCCACAAGGAGAAGGCCGGTGGCGTGAAGTACTACACCGATGATGATCACTCGATCGAGCTTGCCGTTCCCGAATCCGGACTGCTGCTTTTCGCAAGTAAGGATTATGTCCAGGCTTATCTGGACACTGTTGAGGAGAGGCTGCTTAGGATAGACGGCGAGACGGCGAAGCTGATGGGTGAGAGCCTTTTCGGCCTCTATGTCAGGAGTCCGAAGACGATGATTGATCTGGGCTTCGAGCTTCCGTACTCAGTCATCGCGAAGATGAGTGACGCGCTGATCTATGTCAACGAGAGTGAGGATGGCGGTTATGTGCTGAATGCCGACATCACGATGCAGAGCGCGGATCTCGCCGGCACGCTGACGCAGCTGCTGCGGCAGCAGGTCATGGGTGAGCTCCGGCGTCAGGGAATAAGGCCTGACTTTGCCGCTCTTGCTGACAGCTACCGTTCTGAGGGCAGCCGGGTCATTGTCCGCGGCCACGCACTCACTGAGGATCAGGCAGCATCCCTCTCCGGCAGGATAACAAGCATTACTGGAGGTGTTTTGTAAATGCCTATTTATTCTTATACATGTCACAGCTGCGGCAGGAGCTTTGATCTCAGCCAGGCTTATGACGATGAGCCCGTCAGGGACTGCCCTTACTGCAAGGCCAAGGGCAGTGTGAAGAAAGTTTATGGAGACGTGCCCGTGATCTTCCACGGCAGCGGATATTACTGTACGGACCATCCACATGAGGGTGGATGCGCTTCCTGCCCGCATAAGGACTGAGAAAATGAAGAGGATACTTACTGGCGACAGGACGACAGGCAAGCTTCACCTGGGGCATTATGTCGGCTCGCTTTGCAACCGTGTGGCCCTTCAGGACGAGTATGAGGAATTCATCCTCATCGCCGATGTCCAGGCCCTGACGACACACTTCTCGCATCCCGAGATGATCCGCGACTCGATCTACAACGTCTGCATGGACAACATCGCAGCCGGACTGGATCCGGAGAAGGTCACGTTCATCCAGCAGTCGATGATTCCGTCGATAGCTGAGCTGACCATATTCTACTCGATGCTGACCACGGTCAATCACCTGCTGATCAATCCGACCATCAAGACCGAGGCGAGGAACTATGGAATGGGTGAGGTTGACGGCGACTTCAGCTATGACTTCTCAAAGCTGACCTACGGCTTTCTTGGTTACCCGGTGAGCCAGAGTGCGGATATCACATTCTGCAATGCTGACCTTGTACCCGTCGGAGAGGATCAGGTCCCGCACATGGAGTTCACCAGAAGGCTTGTCAGGCACTTCAATGAGCTGTACGGAACCTCTATCACTGTCCCGCAGACCAGACTCAGCACGACACCGCGCCTTGCCGGGCTTGACGGGAATGCGAAAATGGGCAAGAGCCTTGGCAACGCGATCTATCTTTCCGATAGCCCGGATGAAGTCTGGAACAAGGTGCGCAACGCCGTGACCGACACGAACCGTATCTCTGTCAGGACGCCGGGAAACCCGGATGTCTGTCCGCTGTACAAGTATCATCAGACATTCAACGCAGGAGAGGCTGACAATGTCGCCCAGATGTGCCGCAACGCCTCAATGGGCTGTGTGGCCTGCAAGAAGCTGATGAACACCTGTCTCAACAATCTGCTCGAGCCGATGAGGGAGAGAAGGGCGAAGTACGAGGGCAACAGACCTCTCGTGAAGGAGATCATCGAAAGCGGAACTGCAAAGGCCAATGAGATCGGAAACCGCAACATAGCCGCAATCAAGGAGAAAATGCACGTCTCTCTCTGAGATGTGTCATCACAATAGTGTCTCAGGCATGCCTGACAGTCTGATGCTGTCTGGCATGCTGCTTTCTCCTGTCAGATGGAAATCCCCGCGTTCCTGGCGATGAAGGCCACCCTTGTCAGGGCCGATTCCTGTGCACAGGCCTGTCTCAGCTGGGGCCGCCTGCTGCCCTGAGCCTCTGCTCAATCGCGGTTATCGCGGCATCAGAGGTTCCGCAGTATCTGGCAATTGTCTCATGAGGAAGACCATCCCTGAGCATGTTGGTGACAATCTGCTCTGTCTTCTGGTC
>CALXOO010000019.1 GCA_944390045.1 uncultured Spirochaetales bacterium
TGAAACGCTTCTTCGCCGATGGTACTGCGGCTTGTCCGTGGGAGAGTAGGTCGTCGCCAGGCTTTTTTTTATCTTCTACCTCGCTTCCTTTTTCCTTTCATTGTTTTCATTGAAGCGATATCGGTTTGTCATAAAACCGATATCGTTAATATCTTATATTCCAACTGATCTGATATCGAAGTACACCTGAATCGAATTAATAGTAAGTCCGAATACATCACGATAAAGTGTATACATATCTTTTAAATAGGATAAAATTCACTTTTAAGAATATTTTTTCCTTGACAGGTATACATGGTGAACTTAAAATTGAATAAGACTCAGTAAAATGCTTATTGCGTGAGGTACATCAAGGTGAGCAATGCAAAAGACATGGCAAGCATAATATATGAGGACATGAGGGACCGCATACTGGATCTTTCTCTTGAGCCCGGTTCTCCGATCAGTGAGGCTGAGATCTGTGAGAAGTATGATGCTTCCCGGACTCCGGTGCGCACTGCCTTCCACAGACTTGCCGACCAGGGACTGATTGAGCTTCTGCCTTATCAGCAGTCCACTGTCTCCCTTATCGACATGGAACGTGTCAAGGAGTTCATATACGCACGTGTTGCCATTGAGTCAAATGTCATCACGGATTTCATCAGCCACTATCAGCCGCTGCTTGTTGAGGACATAAGCCACCTGATCCGCAAGCAGCAGATCACAATGCAGGAGGAGACCTTCCGGGCCCAGGACTTCTACTATCTGGATGTCCAGATGCACGAAATCTGGTTCGCCAGCGAGAAAAAGCTTGCCCTGTGGAAGATGTTCAACGTTTCCAGTGACTATACAAGAGTCAGAATCCTTGATATCAAGGAGGAGAAGGATTATCAGGCCATTCTCGATGACCACGTCGAGCTGATCCAGGCAATCCGTGACAGGAATGTGGATGCGGTCCATCCGATCATCTCCCGCCACCTTAACGGAGGCGTGAGGAGGATTGAGGAGCGCATGAACGACAAGATCAAAAAATACTTCAAGTAGAAAGGAGTTTTTATATGGATATCCGCTATTCAACTGGAAAGGAGCCCTTCACAAGGATGAACACCGAGGAACTGAGGAAGGAGTTCCTCATCCAGAACATCTTCAACAAGGATGATGTCTCCTGTGTCTATTCACACGTCGACAGAATCGTCACAATGGGTGCAATGCCTGTTGATGAAGAGGTCAACCTGGAGAAGAACATCGACCCCTGGAAGAACTTTGGTGTCAACTATCTTCTTGAGAGAAGGGAACTTGGAACCATCAACATCGGTGGAGACGGTGTCGTCAAGGCTGATGGAAAGGAATATGTCGTAAAGAACTATGACGCTCTCTATCTCCCGATGGGCACGAAGGAAGTCACATTCCGCTCTCTGGACAAGACCAGGCCTGCGAAGTTCTACATCCTCACCTGTCCGGCTCACAAGAGCTGCCCTGTGACGCTCATTCCCTATGAGAAGGCGATCCACAAGCACCTGGGCTCTCTCAAGGATTCCAATGAGAGGACAATCAACCAGTACATCCATCCGGACATTCTCGAGACCTGCCAGCTCTCCATGGGTCTGACTCACCTTGAGGAAGGAAGTGTATGGAACACAATGCCTGCCCATACTCATGAGAGGAGAATGGAGGTTTACTTCTATTTCGACATCCCTGAGAACCAGTGTGTCTTCCACTTCATGGGAGAGCCCGGCGAGACACGCCACATCGTCATGCACAATGATGAGGCAGTCATCAACCCCAGCTGGTCCATCCACTCCGGCTGCGGCACGACCAACTACACATTCATCTGGGGAATGTGCGGAGAGAACAGGGCCTACGACGATCAGGACTGGATCAAGACTGAGGACCTGCGCTAGCCTCGCCGCATGAGGCACAGGGGACGGACTGCAACAGTTCCGTCCCTTTTTTTGGGGGTTGAAGATGGACAGGGGAAGACGATATGCCTTCACCCGGGGGATGAGTAGCGGCATTCCGATATCGGCGGGCTACTTCGCTGTCTCATTCTCTCTTGGGATACTTATGAGGAACAGCGGACTGGATCCGCTTGAGGGGCTGGTGATGAGCCTGCTGAACAACACAAGCGCCGGAGAGGCTGCCGCGCTTGGCATCATTGCCTCAGGAGGCAGCTATGCGGAGCTTGCCCTGAACCAGCTTGTCATAAACCTGCGCTATTTTCTGATGAGCGCAGCGCTCACTGTCCATTTCGCAAAGGATCTTCCGCTGCACAGCCGGCTGCTTGTCGGCTTTGACGTGACTGATGAGATCTTCGCCACACTTGTGGCGCAGGAGCGTCCTGTGAGCGAGTACTTCGCGTACGGGCTGTTTGTCGTGACGATCCCCGGCTGGGCCGCCGGAACCACGCTGGGCATCATCTTCGGCGACATACTGCCGGCTTCAGTCGTGTCAGCCCTCTCAGTCGCGCTGTATGCGATGTTCCTTGCGGTTGTCATTCCGCCTGCTGTCAGGGACAAAAGGATTCTCGTCCTCGTGCTTGTCTCAATGCTCTCAAGCCTGGTGTTTTCACTTGAGCCGCTTTCCTCCCACATCAGTGAGGGGATGAGGATCATCATCCTCACTCTTGCGCTTTCCGCAATTGCCGCACTGGTCTGGCCGGAAGGGGAGGAGGAGTGATGCGCAACACTTATGTCTGCATTCTGGTAATGGCTCTTGTGACCTATCTTGTCAGGGT
The DNA here is from genome assembly GCA_944390045.1 of uncultured Spirochaetales bacterium. Lineage (GTDB taxonomy): Bacteria > Spirochaetota > Spirochaetia > Sphaerochaetales > Sphaerochaetaceae > Bullifex. The sequence continues at coordinate 2,714 of CALXOO010000019.1, forward strand.
CATTCCGCTTGTCTTCTTTCATGGAGGAATAAAGAGCCGCTTCATCAGGAGTTTCCTCCACTACGTTCCCTATGTGACCCTTTCCGTCATGACATTTCCCGCGATTATCACGGCCAGCGGAAATCCGCTTTCCGGACTTGTGGGGCTTGCCGTAGCGGTGGCCGTCTCAGTCTGGAAAGGTTCCCTGCCTCTTGTAGCTGCCTTCTGCTGTCTCTCCGTATACATCTCGTCGCTTGTGCTGTGAACTGCTGCTGGAAGAGCTGCCGGCATCATTGTTGCCGTACCCGCTCTGTGCTAATATGTCGGCATGGCCCTAATCAGATTTTTCAAGCCCACACTGAGACGGAAGGACATGGATGCGGTTCTTCAGACAATGGTCGATGAGAAGATCGGTCCGGGAGAGCGGAGGAAGGAGTTCCTCAAGCAGCTGGCAGCCTGTCTAGGTCTCAAGGCCGGCGTCAGCGACAGGTCTTACCCATCTGCCCTCGCGACATCTTTGAAGGCAATTGGCGTAAAGGCCGGCGACAAGGTCATTGTCAGCGTCCTCTCTCCTGAAATCTACAGGACCGTCATAGAATCACTCGGTGCGGAAATGCTGCTTGCCGACATCTCTGCCGAGACCGGCTGCCTGAGTCAGGAATCCATCAGCCGCGCCTTTGAGAAAGGCGGCAGCGCAATCCTTCTGCATGAGCCGGTCGGACAGCTTCCTCTTGGACTGGACAATGTCAGGGACCTCGGACTTCCCATCGTTGAGGACATCACGCAGTCCTTCGGCTCCAGAATGGTCGAGGGCAGCGGAGATGATGCGGTCGTGACCTTTGCTCCGGGCAGAATCGGAGACATTGTAGTCTGTGCCTTTGAGGAGGACTCGATTATATCAACCGCCGGCGGAGCTGCAATTCTCACAAAATACGATTCGAGACTTGATGAGCTCAAGAAGCTTTCAGCTGTCTACAGTCCGTACAACGACCTTCCGGACATGAACGCGGCACTTGGAATCATCCAGCTTGCAGGCCTTGATGCCCTGCTTGAGAGAAGGGGAGAGCTGTACAAGATGTTCCTCCAGTCCATTATGAAGACAGAGCACAAGGTCTTCGGCCTGAAGAGTGTTGACTTCCAGTCAAACGGTTATGTCTTTCCGGTAGTGGTCAACTCGCGTACGGATGACTGCATATCATTCGCGAACCATCATGATGTCAGCTGCAAGCGGACTTTCTCAAAGACTGTCGGGATTCACTATCAGGAGCGTTTTGATCTCTTTCCCAATGCAATAGGCGCACTGAACAGAGGCCTGTCGTTCCCGCTTTATCCCTTCCTGCAGCAGAAGGATACAGAGGCACTGAACAAGGTGCTCTCACACCTGCCCTGAGGAGTATGCGATGGAAGTCAGGAATGTCGTTATAATTGCCAATCTCTGGAAGAGCGACAGCATGCTGGTCGCCGGCCAGATAAGGGAATATCTGGAATCAAGCGGCCGCCATGTGGATGTCTTCATGACGGAGAATCTGGACGAGAAACTGGACATCTCCATCAGGACAGACCTGCTCATCAGTGTCGGAGGAGACGGCACAGTGCTTTACTGTGCGCGTCTGGTTCAGGACCTGGGAATCCCGATTCTGGCAGTCAACCTCGGCACCTTCGGCTTCATAACCGAGATTTCCTGTGATGAGTGGAAGGCGGCACTGGATGATGTCATCGCCGACAGGGAGAGGATATCGCGCCGGCTTATGCTGAAGGTGAGTGTGCTGAGATCAGGATCCCGCATCTTCCAGTGTCAGGGACTGAATGAGGCTGTCGTCACAAGTGCCGGCGTGGCAAAGGTTGTCAATCTCGATCTGTATATTGGACGGACCCGGGCCGGAACCTTCCGCTGTGACGGCATCATCATCGCGACTCCGACCGGTAGCACCGGCTATTCTCTTGCCGCAGGTGGCCCGATTCTCGACAGTGAGATGAGCGCGCTCATCATAACCCCTGTCTGCCCGTTCACGCTTTCGAACCGACCGCTGGTGCTGGGTGCGAATGAGGTTATAACAATGAAAGTTGACGAGGGGCAGCGGACAGACCTGATGCTGACCGTGGACGGTCAGCAGTACTGCGACCTGAAGGAGGGTGACGACATTGTTGTCGAGAAAAGCAGGTCCCGTGCCCTTCTGATCGCGAGCAGCGTAAGAAACTACACCCAGGTTCTGAGCAGCAAGCTCAACTGGTCCGGAGGCATGCATGCTTGAACGTCTGGAAGTGAGAAACTATGTTCTGATCAAGTCTCTGGTCATGGAGTTCCCTGACGGCTTTGCGGTGCTTACCGGTGAGACCGGCAGCGGAAAATCGATCATCCTAGGTGCCCTGGGACTCGTACTTGGCGAGAAGGCCCGTGCCGACATCGTCCGCCAGGGCGAGAAGGAGGCACATGTCGAGGCTCTCTTCTCATACCGCAGCGGCGGAGAGGTTGAGGCCTATCTCAAGTCCTGCGGACTGGACAGTGAGGACGGAGGGCTTTTCATCCAGCGCATCGTGCGGTCAAGCGGACGCTCGATAATGAGCGTGAACGGCTACTCAGTGAGCCGGGAACAGCTGGAGGAGCTTGGACGCATGCTGGTCGATGTCTCAAGCCAGCATGCCCACCAGTCTCTCCTGCGCCCATCCGTCCAGCTTTCCCTGCTGGACAAGGCGGCAAAGACAGGTGAGCTTCTTGCGTCTTACAGGAAAGCCTATGAAGCCTATAACGAGGCTCTTGCTGAGTCTGCCAGGCTGGTTGAGGAGAATGAGAAGGCCGGAAGAGAGGCCGATTACATCCGTTTCTGTCTGGATGAGATTGAGAAGGCGGATGTGAAGCCGGGTGAGGATGATGAGCTTGCCGATGAGCTGCGCAGGATCAGCCAGAGCGGCATGCTGACCGAGGAACTGGACGAGGCCCTTGAGCTGATGAGGGGCGGTAGTCAGAGTGGCGCACTCAGCACCCTCAACCACGCCCTGAACGCTGTCAGGAAGGCCATGAAGGCGGATCCTTCTCTCGAGTCATATGCAGGGCGCATTGAGTCTGCCTCGATTGAGATTGAGGACATCGCGGCCTCTCTGGGTGATTACCTTTCAGGCCTGAGCTTCAGCGAGGATGAGCTTGAGGAAAAGAACGCCCGGCTTTCCTTGCTCCAGCGGATGAAAAAGAAATACGGTGGCTCGCTGGAAGCCGTCCTGTCCAAGAGGGATGAGTTCAGGTCAGCCCTTGAGACCATAGAGAATTTTGAGGATCTGTTGAAAGAGAACGCTAAGAAGGTCGTGCGCTGCCGCGAAGAGATGAATGCACTTGGCAGCAAGCTGACCGGGATGCGTACCAGGTGCGCCTCTGCGCTGGAGAAGTCCATCATGGACAAACTGTCCGGCCTTGGGCTCAGAAATGCCTGTTTCAGGATCGCAGTGGGGGGCAGGGAGGCCTCGCCTTCCGGCTTTGATGATGTCGTCTTCCTCCTGGCGGCGAACAGGGGAGAGAAGGAAGGTCCGATAAGCCAGGTTGCCTCAGGCGGAGAGCTGAGCCGCATCATGCTCGCAGTCAAGAGCGCACTGAGTGCGGAGGATGAAGTCGAGACCCTGCTCTTTGACGAGATTGACAGCGGGCTCGGCGGTACGGTTGCGAACAGTGTCGCAAAAGAGCTTGAGACTCTCAGCCGGAGTCATCAGGTCATTGCGATCAGTCATCTTGCGCAGATAGCCGCGAAGGCCGGCACGCACTTCCTCGTCAACAAGACGGAGGAGGGTGACAGGACTGTCTCCACTATTGGGGAGATCAGCGGGGAAGAGCGGGTGGATGAGATCGCCCGGCTCCTTTCCGGTGAGGTCGGAAAACTCTCAAGGGAGCATGCCAGGAGCCTGCTGGGCAAAAAGTAAGGGGGCCGGAGCCCCCCTGCTGTCACTGGAAGTTAAGGATGTCGTAGACCTTTCTCAGCTTCTCCTGCGGGACATCGCACTGTCTGTGTCCGCTGTAGTACTCATAGACGACGTTCTGTATCTCCCGGAGCTCCGGCTCAAAGCCCTGTTCCCTGCTCTGGGTCATAATATTCAGGATCTGGTCAGCGTTTATCTCTCCCAGTCCCTTGTCCCTGATCTTGCCCGCCAGCTTCTCAAGCGCAGTGGAGAAGGCCTCCTTGATTGAGTCCTTTTCCGCGTTCCGTCCGCACTTGTTTATGAAGTTCAGCAGGATGGACATGTTCTCATAGAACTCCCTGTCGTCAAGTTCGTCGAAGAAGCAGTTGAACAGTCCTTTGAGGATCTTCAGGCTAAGACCGAGATTCTCTATCATCTGTGTCTTCATCGGGAGGTACTGATTGTTCTTGCTGAGCATTGAGTAGTGCTTCAGACAGTTTGTCATGTCCCTGATCTCTGAAAGGGGAAGGTCACTGATCGCCTTGTCGATCCAGACATAGGCCTCATCCATCATCCTGAGCGGGAGGTCATCATTTGTTATCCTGTACCTTCCGGTCGCGCTTGCGGCATTGTCGCCCTCGCAGATGTAGAGGTTGAGCCCGCTCTCGATCGGACTCGAGGACAGGACTGTGAAGGAGAAGTTTTTCATGCTGACGCGGTCGCGGACTTCCTCGATGTAGTTCTCATCTCCGTCGAAATAGTCGTTTACCAGATGGAAGCGTCCGTAGTCGTCCTTCCAGTCAGCGGGCAGGGCAAGAAGTCTGTTCAGGTAGAAATAGATGGCGGCTTCCGTCTCTCCGGACAGTCCCTTCATTTCCTCCTGGGCAATGCTCATTCCGTCACCCTGGCTCTTGAGGTTACTCTTCGCCAGGCGCAGGTCTGACAGGAAGCTTCTCATCAGGTCCTCGCTGACATAGGGCTGGAACATCTTTATCGCATAGATGGCATACTTGATGTTCTGCCTGGGCTCGATGCCGCTGAGATCGGAGAAGAAGAATCCGCAGCTGGTCAGCGAGAAATGCTTGTTCATGATCCCGCTCAGCATGCTGGAGACCTGGCTGTCATAGTCCTTTGAGAAACTGTACTTCTCGTGCAGCTGGCTGATGAAGTCCTCCATTCCGACTGCGCCGCACAGCGTCTTTCCGGCCTCGTCAAGCAGGGCATAAGGGCCAAGCCTGTTGCTGAAGATCTCCTTGATACGCTTGCTGAAGATCGCATCAAGCTTGTCGCCGAGATTCCTCAGCGCATTCCTCAGCGGAGTCCTCCAGGCCTGGTTCCATCCTTCCTCTCCGCCTGTGTGGCAGCCGCAGTCCTTATACCAGCGGGAGACTCCGTGGGAACAGGACCAGCTTGTGCCCATCCCGTCCTCTCCGCGGTGCAGGACGGCGTGGAGAGTCGCAGGATGCTCCTCCAGCCAGCTGGCATAGTTTACGAGTTCGAAATCTCCCCGCTCAGAGACCTTTCTGATCAGCGCGGCCAGGGCCATGTCGCCGAATGGTTCGTGGTGGCCGTATATCTCGCCGTCGGTTGCGGTGTGGATCAGTCCCGGGTGATCGCTGTTGCGGATGTCCACAAGTGTCTGGTACAGGCTGTCTGCATTGCGCAGTGCATGGCCGAAGCTGATTCCCTCCGCCAGTCCGGGATGGTAGAAGAAGGCGCTTATCTCACGTCCCTTTTCTCCGGTAAGGATATAACTCTGCCAATATGGTGCGCTCTTTCCCTCAAGCGGAACCATCCTGTGGCTGACAGGGTCCTCGATCTGGTTGCACTGCCAGGGGGAGAGGACGACGAACTTGATGCCGGCCTCACTGAGCAGGTCGATGACTTTCTCGTTGATTCCCGCCTCAGGAAGCCACATGCCCTCGGGCGTGCGGCCGTAGCGAGAGATGAAGTCCTCAATGCCCCAGTTGATCTGGCACCTCGCATCTTCCGGTTTGTCCAGCGGCAGGATGGTGTGGTTGAAACTCTGGGCCATGGCGTTTCCATGTCCGAGCCTCCTGATGCTGTCCCTGTCTGCCTGGATGATCATCTCATGGACCGCCGGATGGTACTGCTGGAGCCAGCTGAGCAGAGTGTGTCCGAAGTTGAATGAAATATAGCTGTAGTTGTTTGTCAGTGATTCGATGCGGGAAGCCGGAGAAAGGTAGCGGGAGTGAGCGTTCGCCTCATAGCAGTCGTGATATATTCTCTCGTTCCAGTCCATGTAGGGACTGGCTGAAACCTGCTTCTCGATTATTCCCGTAAATGGATTCTCTCTTGGAGGCTGATAGAAGTGTCCGTGGAGAATCAGAGCGGTTCTGTTGCTGTCCATGGGAGAAATATTAACAGAATGGAAAGGATGTGGACAACAGCTAAACCAAGTTTATTTCCCCGGCCGCAGAAGGTGTGGCCGGCTTGTGTGAGGTTGACCAAACAGTGGCTTTTTTTCTAGGATTGATGACAAGGAATTACCAGGGGTTGCAAATGGTTCTGATCAAAATCGAATCCCTTTCACAGAAGGAGCTCGAACATATCGCCATCCAGGAAGGAGTGCAGGATGCCGCTTCCCTGTCCCGTGAGGAACTTATTGAAATCCTCAGGGACATATATGATGACGAGAGGGATGACGAGGCACAGGGCGGTGAGGACAACATTCAGCGCCGCTTTGTCACATGGCTGACTGACTACCGCGGAGACGGAAGTGAGGTCACCAGCCTGCCGGGAGTAGAGGACCTTCCCGAGCTGTATCCCGAGACCTCCATCCACGTGATGATGAAGAATGCCACCTGGCTGTACTGCTACTGGTCCCTCTCTCCGCTTGATGTAGAGAAGATCGAGGAAGAGCATGGCAGATTCTCCACCTTCCTCCACGTCGAGCTCAAGGATGGAGGGCTTCTGGTCGATTCCTATGACATCAGTGTCGGCAACGATGACGTCGAGTGGAACATAAACATCAACGCCAACCGCGGACAGGCACGCGTCCAGCTTGTGCTTGAGACTTCGGACGGAAAGAGGCTGACCGTGGCGCAGAGCCGCCCTGTCACGCTTGTCTCCTGTTACTGGCTCGAACACGCCGGCGAGATCGCCCAGAACGAGGATCTTCTCAGGCGCGAACTGGGACTGATCACCAACAGGGAGGGCCAGATCCTGACCTGCGAGACGGTTCAGCTCATTGTCCAGAAGATAGAGAAGGAGGGGGTTCGTTAATGGGTGCCAAGGCAAGTGTCAATCTGATTCTCCATGCTCATTCACCATATGTCAGACATCTGGAGTACCCGAAGTTCCTTGAGGAGAACTGGCTTTTCGAATCTCTGTGCGAGAGCTACATTCCCCTGCTGAGAATGCTGATGGATCTCAGGAATGTGAGTTCCGGAATCAGGCTTTCGATCTGCTTCTCGCCGACGCTGTGCACCATGCTCTGCGATGATCCGCTGCGCGAACGTTTCGTGCAGTACCTCCTCAGCAGGATCGAGCTGGGGGAGAAAGAGGTCGAGCGCTGTGCTGACCAGGCCCCAGAGAACCTTCCCATGGCCAGGATCTACCTCGAGAAATACAGGTCCTGCTTGTCTTTCTATGAGGATTGCGGACGGGACATCCTCTCTCAGTTCGCGAAGCTGCAGGAAGCCGGCATGGTTGAACTAGTGGCAACGGCCGCAACACACTGCTATCTTCCGCTGTACCAGAGCTACAAGACTGCGGTCCGGGCACAGATCGAGATTGGAATCAAGAGCCATATCCGCTTTTTCAAGAGTGCGCCTGCCGGTTTCTGGCTGCCTGAATGCGGCTATTACCCGGGACTCGAGAAGGAGCTTGAGAAATACGGTGTTAAGTGGTGCCAGATTCCGGCACATTCCATCATCACCGCACGCAACAGGATTGAGAGCGCAGGATACCAGCCAGTACGTCTTTACGACAGTTCAATCGCTGGCTTCCCCCGCGACTGGAGCATCACGAATCTTGTCTGGTCAGACACGACAGGCTACCCCTGTGACCCTGACTACAGGGAGTTCTACAGGGACATCGGCTACGATCTTGATCTCGACTACATCAGACCATATATCCATGAGCCGGATGTCAGGGTATTCACCGGCTACAAGTACAATGCGATTACCGGTCGCGATGAGGACAAGAGACCGTATGATCCATCAGTTGCCCAGAAGAAGATAGATCTTCATGCTGACAACTTCCTTTACCACCTCAGGAGGAAGACACTGTCTTTCTGTGCAGAGACAAAGACAAGTCCTGTGCTCAATCTCTGCTTCGATGCCGAGCTTTTCGGACACAGGTGGTATGAGGGAATCGAATTCCTCCGCAGGGTACTGGAAAGAAGCCAGAATGAGGATACTCTTGAACTGACTACTCCGTCAGTCATCCTGTCCCGTGGAATCGAATGCGAGAGGGCAGAGCTGAATGAGTGCTCATGGGGCAGGGGCGGTTATTCCGACTGCTGGCTTGACAGTGAGAACAGCTGGCTTTACAGGCATACTCACAAGGCCATTGAGCGCATGGAGGAGCTTGCAAGGCGCTTCCCCGGGCAGAGGTCGCTCAAATGCCGTTTCCTCAACCAGGCTGCTCGTGAGGTCCTGCTTGCCATGGCTTCCGACTGGCCATACATACTGCATGATAAGACAAGCGTAATCTATGCGGAGAAGCGGCTCAGAAATCATCTTGGCTCCTTCAATGTCGTTTACTCGAACATGTGCAAGAACTCTGTCCATACGGAGTGGCTTGTGAAGGCTGAGAGGCGCAATGCCATCTTCCCCGAGATGGATTACAATCTTTTCATGCCTCAGGATAATGAGCAGTAGTCGACCCAGCGAGGATCTGCCAGGACTTGTTTCCATTTCATGCTGCGATTATGCAGGAATAATGGTTTGATCAGGCGCGGAATGATTCAGGCAATCAAAACTGTGGAATTCCATACCTTTTAGCAAAAGCGTGAAGCCTCTTTCTGATCACTCCTTGGTCGTAGGTCAATAGGGGGCCTTCTTCTTTGAAAGTTGATAAGACTTCCCGTCTCAATGATGCAGAAAACCAAATACGGCGGACCTTGGAGCCCTTTCCAATAATGTCGACATGGCCTGCGACTAGGTCTTCCCTACGGATCTGGAGAGCCTCGCTGATTCTTACGCCAGTGCATGCCATGACTTTAATGACGGTCCACCAGCGAAGCTCTCCGTCTTTCATGAGACCCTCAAGAAGTTTGTTGTAGTGAGCCATAGTCAACTGATGTTCTACGAACTGCTGAGGTTGTACCTTGATAGGTTTTAGGCGCCATTTTGTTTTCATGAATTCCGCATACCTGTTTATAGCATGTATGCGCAAGTTCATTGTCGCTGGTTTTACATGACTCATTTCTTCTTCCTTCCATCGGCATGCATCTAGCCATGTCCAAGCATGAGAGTCAAAGTATAATCTCAATGAAGAAGCGTACGAGTTTATTGTCGCTTCGCTCTTTCCTGTCTTCCTCAACCATCGTCTGAACGATACATCATCATATCCAAGCTTCCGGAAAACCTCCGTTCAAAGAAAGTTCAACGTTCATTAAACGTTCACGATGATTTTGAACGAAACTGAGTGGAGTACTGGGCAAGAAGTCGTTCCAGAGAGCGGATTAACTTCAAAATAGGGCTCGTTCAAGAAAAGTTTGCAATTTTGTCAAATGAACGGTTCGCAATTCGCATTTTTCCTGCATTTAAACGGATTTTGAAGCTTTGAACGTTCGAATTGAACGGTTTATGGCCAGGAAGTTCGCAAAATTGTCAGAAATTCCGGACGAATCATTGTCAAACTAACTGGAAACGACAATGGGGCAACGTTGAGAACCTCATGCTCGAGAGTACCGGAGAAGGGGAGGCGACACTCTCTGACCTGGGAAAAGCCGCCACAAGGCTCCACTGATTCCTGATTCAGATGCCTTGCGGTGGAGGTCAGGTGGTGGAGTGCGCCACTTTCCTCCACTTTGCATACACTTTTTGAATTTTCGTCATATTAATAATTTATCTCATCCGCATACACTGAAAATGACCAGAGCTTTACGGAAATCACAACTTGTTGACAAGCCATGAATTGATCCAGAGATACAGTGTTTATCAACCATCGATTTAACTTAAAAAAGTTTAAGGTGTTTTAAAGCGGTTATACACAGCTGAATGAATAATATATCCAGTTTTTAAACCCAAAACCGGGGGAATTAGGGTAATATGGTGGTAATTAGTGGTGTGCTTTCCCAGAAAGTGGGAGAGTTGAAGAGGAGTTCGGCGGATGTTGTTGACCGGTGAATACATCAACAAGATCGATGAGAAGGGACGCTTGATGATCCCTGCCAAACTGCGCTCAACCCTTTCCACTTCCCAGGTGGTTGCCGCTAAGGGACTTGATGGTCGCTGCATCGCTTTGTTTCCCCCTGATTTTTTTGATAAAACCTTCTCTTTTGCAATTTCAGGCGATGACGGTATGCAGATCTTCTCACCCGAAGCCAGAATGTTCACAAGGCGTTTCCTATCTTCTTCTCAGCCTCTTGATTTCGATTCTTCTGGCAGGGTGAATCTGCCCCAGTCCTTGAGAACCTATGCCGGGATTGACCTCAGATCTGAGGTAACAATCCTCGGCATGGGTAATTATATTGAAATCTGGAATCCTGCCAAATATGACGAGCTGATGAATGCTGATGACGTATCCATCTCAGATCTCGGTCAGGCGCTTGTAGGCAGCAAGAGGGGTGAGTGATGGAAATAGTCCACACCCCTGTAATGAAGGAAGAGGTCCTCTCATATCTCATACCGAAGAACGAAGATGCAGTCATGATCGACTGCACCACCGGTGAGGGAGGACACAGTGAGGCCTTTCTGGAAAGGTATCCGCGGCTGAAGGTCATCGGACTTGACCGTGACCCGTCGATCCAGGCGAAGGCCACTGAGAGGTTGAAGAAGTTCCAGGACAGGTTCACGCCCGTTCCCTGCTGGTTCAATGACTATCTTGAGACGGCCGGAGATGAAAGCGCGGACCTCATCCTCTTTGATCTCGGCATCAGCGTCTTCCACTATGTGGAGTCCCGGCGCGGCTTCTCGTTCAAAAGCGATGAGAGGCTGGACATGAGACTGGATCCGGACCAGAGGCTGGATGCAGAGACAGTCGTAAACGAATATGGCGAGAAGGAGCTGGCCGATCTGATCTACCAGTATTCCGAGGAGCGCTACAGCCGGCGCATTGCCAGACGCATTGTGGAAGAGAGGGCGAAGGGCAGGATAACAACTGCCAGCGCCCTTGCTGATATCATCTCTTCCTCTGTTCCTCCTGCCTACAGGTACGGGCGCATTCACCCTGCGACCCGTACCTTCCAGGCACTGAGAATCGAGGTCAACAGGGAACTGGACAGAATCACACCGGCCCTGAAACAGGCAGTGAGGGTGGCAAGGCCGGGAGGCCTCATAGCCGTAATCACATTCCATTCCCTGGAGGACAGGCAGGTGAAGTGGTTCTTCCGCGAAGAGGCGAAGAACGGTGTGGTGGAGATTCTCACGAAGCATCCTGTGGTTGCAGGTGAGGATGAGTGCAGGGTGAACCCACCCAGCAGGAGCGCAAAGCTCAGGGTAGTAAGAAAGGTTGAGGGAAAAAAGGATGGGTACGAGAACAAGAAGGAGACTGGAGCTTGATCAGGCGACAAAGGCGCTGATACTGGCGGCAATTGTCTTTGTATTCGTGATGATGATTGTTCCGGTATATCAGATCGGACACAATCATGAGATAAGAATCCGCATCGCGGCCAGTCAGGAGAATATCAGACAGCTGGAGGACACACAGCGTACTCTCAAAAGCGAGATCAGCGTCGCGCGTTCTCCTGAGTCGCTTATCGACAGTGTCGTAGAATATTCCATTGAATACAGTGAGATAGACCCGGATAAGACCGTCCTCGTCGCGAGGTCAGATGTATGACTGTCTCCTCCGTCCGCTTTGCTGAACTCTCATCTTCCCGGCACTATGGTGTCTGCAGGACAATCACGGATGTGACATATGATTCCAGGAAGGTCAGCAGCAATACCCTCTTCGTGCCTGTTGTCGGTCAGAGGGTGGACGGATATGACTATGTTGGTGACGCGGCCGCAAGAGGAGCATGCGCTGTCCTGACAGACAGGGGTCATGCTCCTGAGCTTATAAAGCGTTATGCCTCCTCAATGGCGGTGATTGTGAGCCGCAGTCCTGTTGAGGCGCTCTCGCGCTTCTCATCACTGCATATACTGGGCAACAGACATTTCACATCGGTTGCCGTGACTGGCAGCTGCGGAAAGACGACGACCAAGGAGATGATCGCATCTGTCCTCTCTGTTGAGCACACAGTCGCGGCAACTCCTGGCAATCTCAACAGCACGCTTGGACTGCCTCTGGCCGTGCTTTCTGTTGACAGTGACACAGACTATGCCGTTTTCGAGATGGGAGTCGATCATATCGGCGAGATGGACATGATGACAAGGATTCTTCCCCCTGATCTCGCCGTCATCACGAACATCGGCATAAGCCATCTGGAGAAATTCAGGACCCGTGAGAATATCGCAAGAGAGAAGGCGAAGATCATTCTGCCACAGACTGAGGCCCACGTACCCGCTTCCTGTGCCTATCTTGATATCATCAGACAGGCCGGAGGAAGACTCACGCTTGTGGACAATCCCTTCTCTGACTGCCGTTTCCTCGGCCTTGACGGAATCGGCCTCACGCTCGGACGCCATTCATTCTTAATGCCGGCTGTGGGAGAGCATAACATAAAGGATGCATCCCTTGCCGTGTCGGTCTGCCGTTCGCTGGGCTGCACAGACGAGGTGATCGCCGAAGGGCTTAGCAATCTCAGACCGCTCTTCGGGCGCAGCCGTGTCGTCAGAGACGGTGCCGTGACGGTAATCGAGGACTGCTACAATGCCAGCCTCGACAGTGTCTCTGATGCGATAAGGACAATCAGCCGGCTCAGCTGGAGTGCCGGCAAGCTCATTGTCCTGGGCGACATGAAGGAACTTGGAAGTCAGTCCCGCGAGGCTCATGGACGAGTAGGGCAGGCGCTGTGCGGGGCACAGTGCAGGAACATTCTCCTCTATGGTGAGGAGATGGAGGAGGCCTACCGGGTGCTCTATGACAACGGACAGGCCGGACGTGTCTTCCACACTCCGAGTTTCGAGGCTCTTTCCGCCGAGCTGGGCAGGGTCACCGAAAGCGGTGATCTTGTACTGATCAAGGGCAGCAGGTCCCTTGCAATGGAACGGCTGCATGAAACCCTGCGGGAGGTTGTCTAGTGGCTCCTGTCCTGTCCTTCCTCCTTTGTCTGCTGACCACTCCTGCCATCGCCAAGGTGGCAGGTGGTTTCAATTCGCCCATCAAGGAAGAACTTCTGGACACTCAGGCCCATAAGAAAGGTACCTGCGCGCTCGGTTCGCTGGCGATTTCCCTGTCGGTCCTTGCCGGTGTGCTGGTCTCAGGCGACAAGCAGTCTTTATTCCTCTTCCTGAATGCCGTACCCTTCCTGCTCATCGGACTGGCTGATGACATTGCAAAGTACCTGAGGCATTACTCTGACGGCCTTTCAAGTCTGTCTAAGCTCATTCTGCAGCTGGCAGCTTCCGTCATTGTCGCATATGCAATCTGTGACAGGGCCCAGGGCAGTCTTGAGTGGTACATTTATTACCCTGTGGCGGTTCTCTTCATCAGCGCGACAGTCAATGCGCTCAACATAACAGACGGACTTGACTCGCTTGCCACGAAGGTCAGCATGCCTGCGCTCCTCATGGCTGCCGTATGCTTCCCGGCACTCAGGAGCGCGAATCTCGTGCTGTTCACGGCCCTTGCTGCCTGGCTAATCTTCAACAGTCCGAAGGCCAGTATCTTCATGGGTGACGGAGGAAGTCACTTCATAGGTGCCTTCCTGGCGCTGGACGGCCTTGTCAGCGGCAGTGTTCCATCACTCCTCATCGCGCTTCTTCCCGCATATATCGAGCTGCTGAGCTCATTTGTCCAGATTGTCTCGATTCGTCTTTTCGGCAGGAAGGTCTTCCTCATTGCCCCGCTGCACCATGACCTGGAGAAGAGGGGACTGGGCGAAGCAAAGATTACAGATATTTTCCTCAGCCTGTCTGTATTCTCAAGCCTGCTTTCAGCTATGCTGTTTTCAGAGGTGTTGTGATGGCGGCAAGAGACTACAGTGACTGGTACAACAATGAGACAGTGGATAACAGGACGAACAGCGGCTCGCTTGCTCCTTTCACATTCATCTGCATAGTCGTCATCCTGATCATGACCGGGCTGCTGATGCTTTACTCATCAAGCTATGCCGAGGCGGCGGCCAACGGTCAGCCCCATTATTATTTCGTGCTCCGCCAGGGCATCTTCGCACTGCTGGGAATCGTCTGTGCGGTCGCTGTCAACTTCATACCGGTGAAGTGGATAAAGCTGTCTGCGGTCCCGCTCGTCGCTCTGGCCTTCATCACAATGCTGCTGACTCTCCTGACTCCCTTCGGAGTGACAGTCATGGGTGCCAGGCGCTGGCTTGACCTGCCTGTCATTCCCCAGTTCCAGCCGAGCGAGGTGGCGAAGCTGGCAATAATCATCTTCCTCGCCTGGTGGTTCACCAGTCAGAAGACAAGGCAGTACATTGGCTGGTATTACGTCGTGCCGCTTCTGCTCATTCTGGCCCTGACGCTCCTTATCTTCATCCAGAGGGCCTATACGACAGGAATTCACTTCCTCATCCTGGCGCTGGCGCTGTGCATTGCAGGCAGGCTCAAGCTCAGATATGTCTTCACGGCCTGTGCCTTTCTGGCTGTGCCGGCAGTCTTCTACATGCTCAGTGAGGGTTACAGGGTCAGACGAATTGCGAGCTTCCTCATTCCATCACTGGATCCCCAGGGCCTTAACTGGCAGGTCAACATGTCGCTTTCGGCAATAGCCGAAGGAGGCTTCTTCGGGAAGGGAATCGGAAACGGAGTCTACAAGATGGGGCTTCTTCCTGAGGTCCAGAATGACTTCATCCTCGCTTCAATAATAGAGGAAACAGGCGTTGTCGGCTTCATCTTCATAGCAATGCTCTTCGTGCTCTTCGCAGTTCTGGGATACAGGGCTGCCGGAAGACTCTGGGACCGCGACCGCTTCGCCTCACTGACCGCAATCGGCATAACGACAATGATAGTGAGCCAGGTGGCGCTCAACATAGCGGTCGTCACCGGTCTGCTTCCTCCGACGGGCATTCCGCTTCCGTTCTTCAGCCAGGGCGGGACGAATCTGTTTGTGGTCATAATCGAATGCGGACTGCTTTACCGCATGATAGCGCTGTCGGCAAAGGGGGATGAGAATGGGGGAAGGTAGGCTTCATCTTTACATCCTCATCCTGATACTCCTCGGAGTCCTTGTCCTCGTGCTCGCCTATGCCGTCCGGTACATGGATTTCTTCAATATCGACAGCATCCTTGTCCAGGGAATGGATACCGTGCCGCAGTCGGTGATGGATCTTCTGACTCCATGCTACGGTGTGAACCGCTTCGTCCTGGATGAGGGGGAGCTTGAGGCGGAGATAGAGGCCAATGCCCTGATAGACAGCTGTTCTGTCTCCTATTCATTCCCGGCACGCCTGGAGGTCAGGCTGGTGAGAAGCGCCGAGACCTGCATGCTCTACGACGGAACGTCCTACTATCTGATGGACAGAGGAGTGCCTGTCCTCCTTTCCGGAAAGGACAGCGCATCGTATGCCGACACCCTCTGCGTGCTGGAGGTGTCAGGTGAGTTCATCTCCTACATGGAGAAGTTCGGAGCACCGCAGTCTTTCAGCCGTATTCTTGATCTTGTCGGCACTGTCAATCAGGCAGGCATCTGGTTGATAACCCGAATAAAATACGATAATAATACTGGTGACGGCTTTGGGCAGATTGTCCTCAGCCTCGATTCTCTGAACTCTGAGCTCTATGTGCGCCAGGACGTGTCTGCCCAGCGCATAATCGACAGCATCAGGGTCATACAGGCCAGCATCGAGAACGACCCCGCAAGCACACTTGCCATGGGTACATGGAGGTGGGATCTTTATGGCGATGCACTGGTCAGAAGGACGGTGGGCGACTAATGGCTAGTGACAGGATAATGATGGGACTTGACATCGGCTCAAGCTGGACGAGGGCAGTTATCGGAAGTGTTTCTAAAGAGGGCGACCTGATGGTCGACGCCCTTTGCGAGAAGCAGACCGAAGGCGTGCGCTCCGGTTCCATCGTGAACATAGAACAGACTCTCAGAACCATAAACTCGGTCATCTCTGATGCCGAGCTGCAGGCAGGCTGCGAGATCCACTCCGCGATTCTTGGAGTTGGCGGCGACCACATCCAGGGCATCCAGTCAACAGGAGTGGTCGGAATCAACAGCAAGGAGCAGGAGATCAAGCGGGATGACATTTACCGCTCGCTTGATGTTGCCCGGGCTCGTGAGCTGCCGCAGGACAGGGAGTTCCTGCACACTCTGGTCCAGGACTTCCAGGTTGATTCCAGAACCGGAATCAAAGACCCCATCGACATGCTCGGGCACAGGCTTGAGAGCCGCGTGCTCCTTGTCACCGGCTCGTCATCCATCTGCCAGAACCAGCGCAAGTGTGTCCAGAAGGCCGGTCTTCAGGTCCAGCGTCTCATGCTCCAGACTGTTGCGGACTGTGAGGTTGTCCTCTCCCTCGAGGAGAAGGAAATGGGCACGATCCTGATCAACATCGGCTACGGTACGACCAACATGATCGCTTACAGCCAGGGCAGTCCCATCTATACGGGCGGCGTCGCATTCGGAGGCGACAGCATAACGAACGATCTGGCCGTCATTCTCAACAAGCCGAAGCAGGTGGCAGAGCAGATCAAGTGCGACAGCGGAAGCTGTTATGTTCCATCCGTGCCGTCCTCTGACATGGTTCTCATCCCTCAGGTGGGCGGAATGCCCAGCATCCGCATGCCCCGCAAGAGCCTGTGCGAGATCATCGAGCCCCGAATGGCAGAGATATTCACGCTCCTTGCCATGGAGCTTGAGAAGGTGGAGCATCAGGGATCATTCGGCGGCGGAGTGGTGCTGGTCGGAGGAGGCTCGCTTCTCAGCGGCGTCACGGAACTTGCCAGCGAAATATTCAAGCTTCCGGCAAGGATCGGCTTCCCCGAAGCCCTTCCGGGTCTGGACAGGAGCTATATCAACCCGAAGTACACTACAGTGCTCGGACTTCTCAAGAGCGAGGCGAAGAAGGTCGCCAGCGGAAGCAACAGCGCGCGTTCTGGGGAGAGGCAGAAGGCCGGCCTTGGCGGAAAAATCAAGGGCTTATTCGGTAAGTTGTTTTAGGAGATAGACTATGGGATTCGGAATTTTCGACATTGAAGACACGACAACCGGCGAGCAGTCGACCCCGACTATCATCAAGGTGGTGGGAGTGGGCGGTGCCGGAGGAAACGCCGTCAACCGCATGATCGCCAGCGGACTGAAGAAGGTGTCGTTCGTCGCGCTCAACACGGACGTCCAGGCCCTTCAGCGCTCCAACGCACAGACAAGAATCGCAATCGGCAGGGAGCTGACCGGAGGACTTGGTGCCGGCGGACAGCCTGAGATCGGTGAGAAAGCCGCCATGGAGAGCAAGGAGGAGATCAAGGCCGAACTCGAGAACACCGACATGGTCTTCATCACTGCCGGAATGGGTGGCGGTACCGGAACAGGAGCCGCGGCAGTTGTCGCTGAGATCGCAAAGAGCTGCAACGCGCTGACTGTGGCAGTCGTCACGACGCCATTCGCATTCGAGGGAAAGAAGAAGTTCGAGCTTGCCCAGCAGGGCATCGAGAGACTGCGCAAGCAGGTTGATACGCTCATCCTTATTCCAAATCAGTATCTGCTCAAGGTCGTGGAGAACAATACTCCTATTAAGCAGGCCTTCCTCATTGCGGATGACGTGCTCTATCAGGGCGTTCAGGGCATAAGCGAGCTGATCACCGAACCGGGTGAGATCAACATTGACTTTGCTGATGTAAAGACTGTCATGAAGGGCAAGGGGGATGCCCTTATGGGAATCGGCTTCGGCGAGGGGGCCAACCGCGCCGTCGATGCCGCCAAGGAGGCGATCAGCAACCCGCTGCTTGAGAATGCCTCCATTGACGGGGCAAAGAGCGTCCTGGTGAATATCGCCGGTTCTGACAGCCTGACTCTTCAGGAGTATCAGGATGTCGTCGAGCTGATCACGGCCAATTGCGCGGAGGATGCGCTCATCATCGCAGGACAGGCCTTCAACCCTGAGCTTGGTGACAGGATAAAGGTCACGGTCGTCGCGACCGGCTTCGTGAACAGGGAAGTCACAGGCGGAGAGATTGAGAGCGAGTCCGCACTGAGACGCTTTGTCAACACAGAAAGAAGCGAGAGCAGCGGGCATACTGCTGTCAGGGAGAGCATCGCGAGCCAGCCGGCTCGTCCGGCTCCGGCCGAGACACCTGCGCCCAGTGCGCCCAAGAGCGCTCCCACTGATGCGGAGGCAATCACTGTCAACCGCTGGCAGGACCTCCAGCAGCAGCTCGGCAAGCGCAGTCAGGGCAATGACTACTCCATTCCGGCCGTGATGCGCTACCGTCAGGGTGAGGACAATGAAGGAGAAAGAAGATAGCCGCCCGCAGCTTCTGACTGATTACGGTGACTACCTGGAGAATGAGGCCCAGCTTTCCGCCGCGACACGTGAGGTCTACATGCGGGAGGCTGGCTTTCTTCTGTCCTACCTCGCAGAACGTGATCTGGATGCCGCCTCCATCACGCTGAGCGATCTTGATGATTATATCAGGAGCCGGGATGAAAACCTCGATGCCAGGACTGTGTCGAGGATCAACTCCTCGCTGAGAAGTTTTTTCAACTTTCTTGTCCGTGACGGGCTCAGGAGCGACAACATCGCCTTCCTGCTGGACAAGCCTAAGCTCTCTGACTACCTGCCTCACGCGCTGAGTGTGGAGGAAGTGGACTGCATTCTGGACAGGATGAAGGAGCTTTCCAGCGATGATCTGCTCTTCTACCGGGACTATGCCTTCTTCGAGCTGGTTTATTCCTGTGGCCTGAGGATCAGTGAGGCCGTCGGGCTGAAGGTGTCTTCCTACAGCAGGGATGATAAGACACTGGTCGTTTTCGGAAAGCGCAGCAAGGAGAGAATCGTCTTCGTCGGCCAGATCGCTGCCGGAGCACTTGACAGCTACCTTGCACAGGTGCGTCCTGTTCTGGCCTCTGCTGGAGGAAGGAAGGGCAGGCGCACGGCGAAGGAAAGGGAGAGTGCGGATGCCCTCTTTCTTGGAAGACGCGGTGAGATGCTGACCCGGCAGGCAATGCACAAGCGCTATCATCAGATCGTCACTTCCCTTGGAATTGATGCCACGGTCCACGCACTAAGGCACAGCTATGCCACACACCTGCTGAAGGGGGGTGCGAACATAAGACAGGTCCAGCTGCTGCTCGGACACTCAGACATCAAGACGACCCAGATCTACACTCATCTTGATACTGACGACCTGATCACGACCTTCGACAAGTATTTTCCGCTAAGCCGGAAATGAATTTCCTGTACATTGCAGGCCCTTATCGGCAATCAGGTTGCATGGACAGGACAAAACTTCTGGAAGTATCGAACTACAGGCTTATGTATAACCAGGCCTGGATGGCCCATGTAGGCTTCGTCGAAAGAGATGATGAGGGCTTCCCGGAGGGCTGTGCGGAGGAAATGGACGTGCTCAGCTGCTTCGGGGATCCGCTGGCGTGCTGCGAGCTGGCAGTGCTCTGCTCGTCATGCTGCCAGGATGAGCTGGCCAGCCTGGCATATGTTTTCGGCCTCGAGCTTGCCCTAAACCTCGTACCGGCCTGCTTTGCCAGCTCATACGGTAACACTGCAAGGGCGTCCAGGCGCGGCTTCATGGATGGCAGCGGACGCTGCGAGCTCTTCGTTGACTGCGGACTGACACGGCTCATGGAGAGGCCTGGCCTGAAATGGCTGACCAGCAGGATACTGCGCTGCGGCGGTGTCATCTGGTCACCTTTCATTCCGCTGGCCTCAGGGGGAAGGGATGAGAGGCTTTTCGCCGAGTATCTCTCGACACGCAAACGCTACATAGTCTGTCTCGGAGTGGACTGCGGCAGGATGAGCCTGGTTGAGAGCGCGCTTCACTCTGGCAGTGAGGTCTTTGTCCACTCGGCCTTTCTCTCAGCCAGGGCGGCACGCGCTCTGGCATCTGAGGGTGCGGCGCTGGTCAGCTCGGCTGCCGATCTCATCAGCTGTCTGTCCGGAACTGTAACCAGGAGGGTCTACAGTGCAAAGAACGGCCGCTTCAGCTATAATGGGCACAGCTACGGAGTCTTCAGCCACAGTGATTGACATAACAGAATACACAGATGCATTTATGGGCTACCTGGACGGGGAACGCAAACTGTCAGTCAACACGCAGCTTGCCTATTCCAGTGATCTCGAGGACTTCCAGGATTATCTGGCTGACCGCGGAATCGGTATAGAGGACTTCTCCCTTCATGACGCGCGCGACTATGTCAGGTATCTGAAGAGTGAATGGTCCGAGAAGAGCGTGAAGCGCAAGATTTCCGCCGTCAGGACTTTTTTCTCCTTCCTAGTGCGAAGATCATATCTTGATGACAACGTTTTTGCGCTCATTTCTATTCCTCAGGGATCATTCCACCTGCCAAGCGTTCTTAGCCAGAGAGAGGTTTCACAGCTTCTGGACTACCGCAGTGATGACGGCTTTGACGGAATACGCGACCATTTCCTCTTTCTCTTTCTATACAACACCGGCGCCAGAATCAGTGAGGCCCTGTCTGTCGATGTCCCGATGATAGAGAAGGGCCAGCGGCGCATCAGGATAAGGGGAAAGGGAGGGAAGATACGTTTTCTCTTTCTCTCACCGGTGACCATGGATGAGCTTGAGGATTATCTAAGTGCACGCCGCAGGCAGCTGGAGATCTGCGGATGTACGCAGGAGAATGCACTTTTCATCTCATCGCGCGGCAGAAGGTTGCCCTTTTCAAGTGCGCACGTTATTTTTAGCAATGCGAAAGAGGCTCTGGGGTGGCAGAAAGAGTTTACTCCGCACACGCTCAGGCATACTTTTGCGACGCATCTGCTTGACAATGGTGCGGACATAAGGGTGGTTCAGTCCCTGCTGGGACATGAGAGCATCTCAACCACCCAGATCTATACGCATGTGTCGCGCTCAGGCCTTCACAAGGTCTATGATGAGTGCCACCCGCATGCGAAGGGAGTGGAGAATGGGAAAACTAGATCTTAAGGGCACGACTATAGTCTGTGTCAGGAAGAATGGAAGAATAGCCATCGCAGGAGATGGACAGGTCACCGGAGGGCAGAACTATGTCGTTAAGGGCAATGCCCGCAAGGTCAGGAGGATCTACAATGACAAAATCGTCATAGGATTCGCCGGAACGACCGCTGACGCGATAACGCTATATGAGCTCTTCGAGCAGAAACTTGGCAGCGCCAACGGCGATCTTACCAGGGCTGCGGTCGACCTGGCCAAGCAGTGGAGGGTGGACAAGCAGCTCAGGAACCTCGAGGCCCTGATGCTTGCGACTGACGGAAAGCGGATGTTCTACATCTCAGGTACCGGCGACGTGCTGGAGCCGGATGATGACTGCATGGCAATCGGCAGCGGAGGAAACTACGCACTTGCCGCTGCCAGAGCCTATCTGGACAGCGGAGTCGCTCTTGAGGCGGACGAGATCGCAAGACGCTGCATAAAGATCGCAAGCGGAATCTGCGTCTACACGAACGACCACATCATCTGCGAAGTGTGTTAGGAGAATTAGAATATGGGAAAGAAACTTGATGAGATGTTTCCGAGCGAGATCGTTGCATCTCTCGACAAATACGTGATCGGCCAGGCTGAGGCCAAGAAGATGATCGCCATCGCGATCCGCAACAGGAGCAGGAGAAAGCTCCTGTCAGAAGAGCTCAGGGATGAGGTCAGCCCGAAGAACATCCTGATGATCGGACCGACCGGAGTGGGAAAGACTGAGATCGCCCGCAGGATAGCGAAGCTGGCAAATGCGCCCTTCATCAAGGTGGAGGCGACAAAGTACACCGAGGTAGGTTATGTGGGCCGTGATGTGGAGTCAATGGTCAAGGACCTGATGGCCTCCGCGATCAACATGGTCAGCGCCGAGATGGCCAAGCTCAAGGAGAACGAGGTCAACAAGGCAGTTGAGGAAAGACTGCTTGATCTTCTGCTTCCGACAGTCAAGAAGGATGTTTCGGAGGGCAGCGTCGTCCAGTCGTCGGATGTCTCGACCCGCGAGCAGTTCCGCGACATGCTGCGCCGCGGAGTCTTTGATGACAAGATGGTTGAGATGACGGTCGCCAATACCGGACGGGTTGAGATCGGTGTCATGGGAGGGGGAACCTCAATGGACGATATCCAGGAGGCCATGAGCAACATTGGAAGCCTCTTCCAGAAGCCCCGCAAGCGCCGGCTCACTGTCAGGCGCGCCAGGGAAGTCCTCACTGAGGAGGAGACAGCGAAGGCCGTTGACCGGGACAAGGTAGTCGAGGAGGCGAGAGTCCGCACTGAGCAGATGGGCATCATCTTCATCGATGAGATCGACAAGATCGCGGGAGGAAACAGCCAGAGCAGGGGAGAGGTCTCACGCGAGGGAGTGCAGAGGGACATCCTGCCGATAGTCGAAGGCACGAAGGTCTCCACCAAGTGGGGAGTCGTCGACACGACCAACATCCTCTTCATCGCCTCAGGTGCCTTCTCCGTCTCAAAGCCGAGCGACCTTATTCCAGAGCTTCAGGGCCGCTTCCCTATCCGCGTTGAGCTCAGCGCCCTCTCAAGCGATGACTTCTACAGGATACTCACTGAACCCGAGAATGCGCTGACCAAGCAGTATGCTGCGCTGCTGGCCACTGAGAACGTGACGCTGGACTTCACTGACGACGGACTGCGCCGTGTCGCACAGATCGCCTACCAGGTGAACAGCGACACTGACAACATCGGGGCGAGAAGACTCCATACAGTCATGGAGAAGCTTGTGGAGGAAGTGAGCTTCAGGGCTGAGGACTTCGCAGGCCAGACCGTCACGATCGATGCGCCATACGTCGACGAGAGACTCAGCGAGATCGCCCAGAGCCAGGATCTCTCGAGGTTCATCCTCTGAGCGGAGGCCGGCAATGGAATACATCACCATCGTCAGTGACACATACGAGAAGGCACTGGAGGAGGCCGGAAGGAAATACGGCAACCGGGTACGTGTTCACTCCAGAAGGGAATACACTGTCGGCGGAGGCCTTTTCAGAAAGAAACGCAGAAGGTGTGAGCTGACCTGCTATCTTGTCAGTGAGAAGGAGGCGGACAGGCAGACTGTCTCGAAACAGGATCTCAGGGAGTTCGAGCGTGAGGCCCGCACTCCCGATCCGAGCAGTCTCACTGACGAGGAGAAGCTTGACACTCTCCAGCCGGCCAAGGAAGTCGGTCTGGAGGGGGAGGCTGAGCGGATCCTGGATCTTAACAGCATATCACTGCGGCTGCGTGAGCATATTCTTGACGGTTTCGAAGCGGGCGAGGACCTGCAGCTGTCGCTCTCCGACAGGATAATCTCATCAGTCCGCATTGA
The DNA here is from genome assembly GCA_944390045.1 of uncultured Spirochaetales bacterium. Lineage (GTDB taxonomy): Bacteria > Spirochaetota > Spirochaetia > Sphaerochaetales > Sphaerochaetaceae > Bullifex. The sequence continues at coordinate 26,234 of CALXOO010000019.1, forward strand.
CCATGAGCACCAGGCCCATCCCTCACGCTACCAGATCTTCATCGGCCCGACAGGCAGCGGCAAGACCACGACACTTGCCAAGATCGCCAGTCTGTACAAGACAGTCGGGAGGGATGTGGGGATCATCTCGCTGGACAGCTACCGCGTGGGTGCCTTTGAGCAGATCAGTGCCTTCGCCGATGCCTTCGGGATGCCCAGCATCCTGGTCAGCGATGAGGACCAGGTGATCACTGCCAGAGAGAAGATGGCGGACAAGGATCTGGTCCTGGTAGACACGATGGGGCTTTCTCCGGATGATGTCGCGCTGAACCTCAAGCTCAAGGGGCTTCTTTCTCTCTTTGAGGAAAACAGCACGTCATATCTGCTGACCTGCCCTGCCAGCATAAGGACAGAGGACATGCTGCGTCAGTACCGCCACTACATGGGGCAGATACGAAGGATAGACTCCCTGATAGTCACAAAACTTGATGAGAGCGAGAGCATAGGAAGCTTTCTCACCTTCGCCTACGAGGTTGACAGGCCTGTCTCGTTCTGCGCGAACGGGCAGGGGGTTCCAGATGATCTCAAGAAGGCGTCGACACTCGTGATAATGGAGTATCTCAAGGGATTCAACCGGGATTTCAAGGCGATCATCGGTCAGCTGACCTGAAGCACCCGGGCTCCCTGGGAAGTCAGCTTGCCCTGGCTCAGCAGACCGCGCACGATCGCCGCGCAGCCCGGTGCCGCCACATCCGCGCCCCAGACGCTGTTGCCGCGCGGGGCGCTGACCGCGATGTAAATGATATACTGAGGTTCGTCTGCCGGAGCGAGCAGTATAGTGCTTGCAAGATTCGTCCCGTCACTGTAGCGTCCTGTCTCCGGGTTGATTATCTCGGCGGTTCCCGTCTTCCCGGCAAGACTTATGTTGTCCATGCGGGCCTTTGAAGCCGTGCCTTCCTCGACAGCAGTTACCATGTAGCTTCTGATCTGACGCGCAGTCTCCGCACTCATCACCCTGCGGCCTTCCTCCGGCGTGTTCCTGTACAGCTCATTGCCGGAATGGTCTGTTATCGTACTGATGACAGAAAGAGGCACCATCACGCCGTCATTCGCGATTGCAGTTGCCGCCTGGACGATCTGCAACGCGTTGACGTTTATCTCCTGCCCGAAAGCCATAGTGGCCTTGCTGCGTGCTGACCAGGAGTTGACGGGTGAGATGTAGCCGGCGCTCAGACCCGGTACCGGAAGTTCAGGCCTGCTGCCGAAACCCAGACTTGTCAGATAGTCGTAGAAATCCTCGTCTGAAAGCTGGAGGCACCAGCTCGCAATGGCTCCGTTGCAGCTCAGGCTGACCATCTGACGGGCGTCGACCTGGCCGTGCGGAGTGTGACAGCCGATTGTGAAGCTCGTGCCGTTGACGGTGAATGTCTCGCTGCCGTCGCAGATGAAGGGCGTCTGTACATCCACGCCGGCGTCCATGCACCTGGCGAGCGTGAAGATTTTGAAGACGCTTCCCGGCTCGTAGTTGTATGCGGCACAGCGGTTGAGCCTCTGGTCAGGCGTTGAGAGATTGAAGTAGTTGAGGTCATACCAGGGATACGAGGACATTGCCAGGATCTCTCCTGTTCTGGCATCCGCGACAAGAGCCATGATGTAGTCAGGATTGTTCTCATATGCGATGTTCTGCACCTGCACATCGACCAGGTACTGTATGTCCATGTCAAGCGTAAGCGCGATGTCTGCGCCGTATGTCACATCCTCACCAAGCCCCGGGTAGGGTGAGAGTATGTCATCGAAGCGGTATTCAAGGCCCTCAGCACCGACGCCCTCGCGGTTCATGAAACCGATCAGCTGACAGGCATGGAAGAGACTGGCATAGCTTCTGGTCTGGACCCTGGTTATGTCGATGCAGCCGCCCAGGCCCGCATCCTGCACTGCCTTTGTGAGTTCCTCTGCCGTTGTCATGTCGATGTTTGACCTGATCAGGGCGTAGGTGCTGTAATCAGCGGCCCTGTCAATGATCTCATCGACAGTCATCGAGATGTACGGAGAGACTGTCATCGCGGCGAAGTCAAGGTCATCGACCGCATTGAGACGGAAATACAGGTTCCAGCTGCTGGTCTGACTGGCCATGACATTTCCGTTCCTGTCCGTGATGTCGCCGCGCACGACAGCCTGCGCGACGGCCGGGTCGTCATAGCTTTTGGCCGTGTCTTTCTCAACAATGACGATGTATGCTATCCTGACAGCAAAAAGGATGAATAGTGCAAGCGTTATGCCGAGGTATACGGATGGCGTTCTGTTTTTTGAATCCTGGGCCATTGGGTCCATTATAATTTGCTGAAGGGTTATGGTAAATGGGAAGGGAAAACTATGATGACATGGTGGAGAATGGCAGGAGGCGTCCGCAGCGTTCTGGCGGGAAGGTCGGACTCATCGCCATCTTCGGAGTCCTGATCTGTGCAATCGCCGTCCTCCTGGTGCTCATACTCTCACCCGTTGAGGACCAGGAGACACAGCCGCAGGGGCAGGAACCGGTCACTGTCGAGATCAGACAGCCTGAGATTGTCACGCAGGAAGCTGAAGAGAGCTCTCAGCCAGAGACTGCGGACCAGGAGACTGTGTCTGCCGCCAGTGTGCAGCCTGCAGCGGCTGACATGACCGCAACGCCTGCAGCTGCGGCAGGCGAGAGCGCACAGTCAATCAGGCCTTCGTCCACGGCGGCGGAAACCGGACGCACCAGGGCCGTTGACCTTGTCAGTGCCCAGAACCTCGCTTCTTTCGATTCCTCCGACCACCTCATATACATCACGCATACAGTAAAGGAAGGCGAGGACCTTGCCTCAATAGCCCAGTCCTACGGCCGTGATGTCAGCACGCTGATCTCAGTCAACGGGATCAGAAACCTTGCCGCAGTCGTTCCCGGTGTCCAGCTCAGGATACCGAACATGGACGGGCAGATTTACATAGTCCAGAACGGTGACATGCTTTCAACCATTGCCAGATCCTTCAATCCGGATCTCGGCTGGCAGACACTGATGGATGTCAACGGACTCACGAGCGAGAACATAAGAGTGGGACAGGAGCTGTTCATCCCGGCGCTTAAAGCCAGCTCTGATGAGTCGCTGCAGAGTACCGGACTCTCGTTCTCCTCTCCTCTGGATGGAACTGTCTATGCCTCATTCGGCCAGCTTTTCAACGGCATGTCACTTGACGGAGTCCTGATCTCCGCAAGCGCCGGTTCCGCGGTCAGGGCCGCCTGTGCGGGAGTCGTGGTCGATGCGGGCAGGGCCGACAGTCTGGGCCGCTTCGTGTCGATCCAGCATGATCAGGGCTACAAGACCTACTATTACAATCTTGAGACTGTAAACGTACAGATAGGGGGCGAGGTGGAGGAAGGCCAGGTCATAGGAGCAGTAGGCTCATCCAGTACGGCATTCAGCCGGCCGACGCTTTATTTCATAATCGAGCAGGGCGGTATCAGGCTGAATCCGGAGCTCTTCATCTGACTTTCAGCTGATTAAGACAGAGGGCTGAAGCTCATTGCCGCTTCAGCCCTCCTGCATTTCACTGACCCTTTCCGCAGCAGTTCTTGTATTTCTTGCCGCTGCCGCAGGGACAGGGATCGTTCCGTCCGACCTTGGGGGAAGTGCGCACCACAGTCGTCGTGTTCATCGCCGACTGTGTCACATGGCCTTCCTGTGGCCGGGGACGGGCCACATCAGGCCTGGAGAGCGTGAGTTTGCGCTGTCCAGGTGCTCCCTGTGACGGATTCCTCTTTAGGACGAACTTGCTTGCGACTGCCGTCCTGCAGACATTCTCGCTGATCTCGTCAAGCATTCTGTCATAGGCATCACTTGCCTCATTCTTGTACTCGACAAGCGGATTCTTCTGGGCGTAGCTCCTCAGCTGTGAGGCGTCCTTGATCTCATCCAGAACATCCAGGTGGTCAATCCATCTCTTGTCGATGTTCCTCAGGTAGACTGTCCTGAGGAAGAAATTGAAGACAGGCTTTGTCAGCAGCTTTTCCTTCTCATCCAGGATAGTGTCTATTCTCTCTGCGACAGTGTTCACGGGGCTGGCCGCGAACTCCTCATCCGTGAGATTGAAATTCGTCGTGAAGGTCCGCTGGAGCGCCTCCCTGAAGGCGGATGCGCCTTCTTTCTGGTGCTCATCGTACAGCGACTGTGTGAAGATCCTGCAGTTTTCCTTTATCCTTGACAGAAGGTCATCGCTTTCAAGGATCTCGTCCCTCTGCTCATAGATGTAGTTTCTCTCCTCATTGAGCACGTCGTCATAGTCAAGCAGTCTCTTCCTGATCTCAAAGTTGCGCTCCTCGACCCTGATCTGGGCCTTCTCAATGGCGTTTGTCAGCATCTTGTTCTCAAGGGGCGTTCCGTCATTCATTCCGAGCCTGCCTACAATGGAGCGCACGGAATCAGAAGCGAAGAGGCGCATGAGAGTGTCCTCCATCGAGACGAAGAAACGGGAACGGCCCGGGTCTCCCTGGCGTCCGCTGCGTCCCCTGAGCTGGTTGTCGATTCTCCTGGACTCATGGCGCTCGCTGCCGATAATGTAAAGTCCGCCGAGGGCCTTGACCTCCTCATAGGCCTTCTTCCACTGCGGCATGATTTCCTCGACAGCCGCCCTGAGTGTCTCGGCGTCTGCCTCGCTGCCGACCTTCTTCATCGCAAGATGTTCCGGGCTTCCGCCAAGCTTGATGTCCGTTCCGCGTCCGGCCATGTTGGTCGAGATCGTGACAGCTCCCCTGGCTCCGGCCTCTCCGATGATGAAGGCCTCTCTTGCGTGATTCTTGGCGTTGAGGACCTCGTGGGGGATGCCTGCTCGTCTGAACAGCTTCGAGAGTGCCTCGGACTTTTCGATCGAGACGGTTCCTACAAGCACCGGCTGGCCTGTGGCGTGAATCTTCTTCACTTCCTCCACTATGGCATTGAACTTCATCTCCTCGTTGTAGTAGATCAGGTCAGGAAGGTCCACGCGCTGGATGGGCCGGTTGGTCGGAACCACCACTACGTCCAGATCGTATATTGTCTTGAACTCATTGGCCTCTGTGTCAGCTGTGCCTGTCATTCCGCTGAGCTTCGTGTACATTCTGAAGAAGTTCTGGAAGGTTATTGTCGCGAAGGTCTTGCTCTGTCCGAGGATCTTCACACCTTCCTTTGCCTCGATTGCCTGGTGCAGACCGCCTGAATAGCGGCGTCCGGGCAGGACGCGGCCGGTGAACTGGTCAACGATTTCCACCTGTCCGTCCCTGACGACATAGTCGACATCCCGCTCATAGAGGCGGTGAGCGATCACTGCCTCTGTGCAGTAATGGATCATCTCGAAGTTCCCGTCGTCATAGATGCTTGTGACATCATTGCCATTCTCGTCAGTACTGGTGACAAGCAGACCCTGGTTCCTGAGTATGCGCTCCAGATTGTCGATTCCCTGTTTCGTGAAAGTCACGTTCTTGCTCTTCTCGTCAAGTCTGTAGTCGCCCCTCTCATCAAAGGCCTCCACAGTCCTGCGGTCAAGCATCTCCATCTTTGTCAGCTCGTAGTAGTCTCCTGTCTCCGGATTCTTCTCGCATTCCTTGAGGAAGCGGACAATGCCGTCGGCCGCCTTGACCTGTCTGGAATCGTCCTCTGCCTGTCCTGAGATGATCAGGGGAGTGCGGGCCTCATCTATGAGGATGGAGTCGATCTCGTCAACGATGCAGTAGTTGTGTCCGCGCTGGACCTTGTCCTCAAGTCTCCACTGCATGTTGTCGCGCAGATAATCGAAACCGAATTCGTTGTTCGTACCATATGTGATGTCGCAGGCGTAGGCCTGCTTTTTCGCATTCTTGTCCTGGTTGGATGAGATGAAGCCTGTGGTCAGGCCCAGGTAGGCATAGACTGGTCCCATCCAGGAGGCATCCCTTCCGGCGAGGTACTCGTTTACCGTGACTACATGCACTCCCTTTCCTGACAGCGCATTGAGGTAGGCTGCAGGCACACAGGTCAGTGTCTTTCCCTCACCGGTCTTCATTTCAAGTATATTCCCCTGGTGGAGCACGACGGCACCCATTATCTGCACGTCATAGTGCCGCTCGCCAAGCACTCTGGCGCTGGCCTCCCTGGCCATGGCGAATGCCTTCGGCAGGATTTCGTCAAGCGTTGTCTTTCCTGCCCGGACAGCTTCCTTCCAGGTGGCGGTCTGCGCGACCATGTCCTCATGACTCAGGCCCTTAGCCCAGTCCCCCTGACTGTTGACAGCGGCCACGATCGGGTTGAGCCTTCTCATGTCCTTGTCATGTTTCGTTCCGCCGAAGAGGGCGGCTAGTATGTTCTTTCCCATAACGAATGCAAATGATAATAAAAAAGGGGATCAGTGGAAACTGCTGCTGTGTGTCATATTGACTCACATTCGCCGCTGGAAGTATCTTTTCTGCCATGAAAGTCGCCTTGACAGGAGGAGGTACTCTGGGCCATGTCATCCCGGCACTCAGCGTCTGGGATGAGATAGTCAGGATATGTCCGGACGCAACCGCCTTCTATATCGGAAGCACCAGGGAGCGCGACCGGCTGACTGTGGAGAAGGCCGGTCTGGTCTATCATGCGGTGAGCACGGGCAAACTGCGGCGCTATTTCTCACCTGAGAACCTTGCCGATGTCTTCAGGACCGCAGCAGGTTTTTTTCAGGCGAGGTCTGTACTCGCAAGGGAAAAGCCTGATGTCCTCTTCTCGAAGGGCGGTTATGTCTCTGTCCCTGTCGTTCTTGCCGCGGCCAGTCTTGGCATCAGGATTGTGACACACGAGTCGGACAGCTCGCTGGGGCTTGCCAACAGGATCAACAGCCGCTTTGCCAGCAGAGTGTGTCTTGGCCTCGCGGCCGCATCTGAAGGCGGCAGGTTCATCCATACGGGCAACCCGGTCAGGCAGGATGTGGTTATGACCGCGGGAACTGCAGCGCAGGAGGACGACCTGATACTCGTGCTGGGAGGCAGTCAGGGGGCAAAAGAAGTGAACGAGCTTGTCTATGCATCGCTTGACAGACTTCTCGAGCATCACAGAGTCTATCATCAGTGCGGCTCCGGCGGAGACTTCTCGATAAGGCGTGACGGCTATACCCAGACAGAGTTCATCGGTGAGGACCTGCCTGTCCTGATGGCCCGGGCCGCGCTTGTCGTGAGCAGGGCGGGGGCCGGCACGCTGAGTGAGCTGGCGGCCATGGGCAGGGCCTCTGTCCTGGTACCTCTGAGGAAGGCCAGCCGCGGGGATCAGGTGGAGAATGCCGAGTTCATGCGTTCCTGCGGTGCCGCAGTGGTCTATAATGAGGGAGATGACCTTGCCGCTCTGGTCTCGGGCGTAACTGAAAACACATGTATGCGTCTGGACATGGAGAGAAGGGCGCATGCGCTGTATGTGCCTGATGCTGCCAGACGGATAGCAAATATAGTTTTAGGGAGTGATTGACAGGTGTTCGCAATTCAAATCGGTTCATTGACAGTGTCTGTTATAGATATCGTGATCTTCGCGGTCTGCATGATCAGCGCGGTGTTCTGCTGCATCCGCGGCTTCGTGATGGAACTGAGCAAGTGGGTCGGAATCGTGGTGGGAGTCCTGGTCGCCATAATGTTCACCGGCGCCCTGTCCCCCACAGCCGCCTCGCTGCTGCCTGAGACCTGGCCGTCCCTTGCAGCGACGGCCATAGCCTTTGCCGTGCTGTTCCTGGCGGGCTTTCTCATCATCGTGCTGCTTGGAAGCATGCTGAGAAAGATAATCGAGACATTCAGGCTCGGTGCTCTTGACCACATCCTCGGCTTCATCTGGGGACTTGTCTTCTGCCTGTTGGTCGTCTCTGTCATTGTCTATCTCCTGGGCATGCAGAGCATTTTCGACATGGACCCGGTCTTCGGCTCGTCAGTGATCATCACGAGAATGATCATGCCCTTCCTTCCAGAGACGATGGAGGTCATCGGGAATGTTGCGGGCCAGGGAATGAGCGTACTGCAGGGAGCTGCGAATGGCCTTTGAGCGACTTGTCAGGACCCAGCCCCAGCTTGCCGGCAGACTGGAAGGTGAACTCGGATCGGGAAAGCTTCCCCAGTCAGTCCTCTTTTACGGAGCGCCGTATTCGTCGAGGATGACCGCGGCAGTCGAGCTGGCTCTCAGCCTGACCGGAGAGAGCGGCAGGTACGTGCGCCTTGACAGCGCAAACCTCATCATCATGCCCAGCCGTGACATGCCCATCCGCATCGCCGCCATGAGACAGCTGTGCGCCAGACAGCGCAACAGGAAGAGTCTGGACAATCTTGTGCACGAGACAGGAATCCTCCTGTCCTCATATCATGACGCGCTGTACACGAACAGTGCGAAGGACGGCTTCGAGGCGGCCAGTGAGCTTGCGGAAGTCCTGTACGGGATACCACAGAGCCTGGAGGGCGGAGAGCTTGACCGTTTCCTTTCTGACTTTGACAAGGCCTATGCGAAGCTGTCTGCCAGAGGACGGCGTTCCCAGGCCTTCACGATTGACCAGATCAGGGCAATACAGAGTTTCCTCCAGACAGGCGGAGACAGGGACAAGGCCGTGATCCTTGAGAACATAGAGGATGTGACTGTGGGTGCAATGAACTCGATCCTCAAGGTCCTTGAGGAACCGCCTTCAGGCGCGCACATCATCCTGCTGTCCCGCAATGCCAGACGCATACTGCCCACGATACTCTCGCGTGTCAGGCAGTACGAGTTTCCTCCTGTCAGCCTTGAGCGCCAGAGTGCCCTGATCAGCGATCTCTTCTTCTCACAGGGAAGCTCGGTTGAGGACTTCATCGTCTCGGCTGCGGGCCTGGACCTTGCCGGCCTTGAGGCCAGGGCGGATGAACTGGTGCATCAGACTCTCGTGAAGGGCCGGCTGCTGGATGATGAGACGCTCTCATCACTGGCCGCTTTCCTGGATGAGATGGGATCCTGGGATCTCTTTGTCTCGAAACTCGCCGCAATCTGTGAGGACGGTTTCCTGCACGGCGTGCTGGAGCCGCTGAGAGCGAAGAGGGCCCTGGAACTGCTTTCTGCCTGCCAGAGGGACGCCACAGTGTACGCACAGAACAGGCGGGTCATGCTTGAGAGAATACAAAGGGGGCTTGTTGCGCTTTGAGTGACAGGATACTGAGAAAGGCGATTGACCGCATAGGAAGCATGCCGGCCGGAGAGATCCGGAGACTGGTCGTCCGGCAGCTTGAGAAGAGTGACATGCTTGAGCTGCTGATGGAGAATGACAGCGTGGGCCACTGTGTGCTTTCTGACGGACTCATAGTGTATGCGAATGTGCTCTTCGGAACGCTGCTGCCCACAAACAGGGTCTATCTCGGACGGAGCGAGGGACACAGCCTTGACGAGATCATCACGGACCCTGAGGTTCTTGACCATCTCAGGAGCCTGAACGGGCAGGCTGACGACGGTGAGGAGGACTTCTACTTCCAGCAGGGCAGCGAAGTACGGATCATCAGGGTCTCAAACCGCACGATGCAGAGCGCTGGCCGGCAGCTTGTCGACATCGCCGTCCGGGATGTGACGCAGCAGGAAAGGGACAAGGCCAGGCTGAGGCGCAGCGAGTCGCTGGCCAGCATGACGACCATGGCCGCCGGAATCGCCCATGAGATCAAGAATCCCCTTGCCGCGATGCAGATTCATCTCCAGCTGCTTAAGAAGGCTTTCGCGAAGAAAGGCTCCCTCACGCTTGATGATGCACAGCGTTACATCAGTGTCCTTGACGAGGAGATAGAGCACCTGAACAAGATCGCGGTCGACTTCCTCTTCGCGGTGCGCCCAATGGATGTCAAGCTGAAAAAACAGCGTCTGGAACCGATCCTGCGCAGTCTGGAAGACTTCGTGCGGCCTGAACTCGAGGATCACGGCATCACTCTCGTCGTTGACATCGATCCCTTCCTGCCGCGCCTGATGCTTGATGAGAACTTCCTAAGACAGGCGCTGCTGAACATCGTGAAGAACGCGATGAACGCGATGACTTCCGGCGGACGCCTGACAATCAGGGCCTCGGGGCAGGGCGATTTCGTCAGGATCAGCATAACGGACACCGGCTGCGGCATAGACCAGGAGCACCTGGGAAAGATTTTCGAACCATACTTCACGACCAAGGCAACCGGAACAGGACTCGGACTCACAGTCGTCTACAAGATCATCAAACAGCATGACGGAGATATAAGTGTCGAGAGCACGGTGGGGCAGGGTACTGTATTCACGATAAGCCTGCCGGTACCCAGCGATGAGCGTGCCGTACTTGAGGAGGGGGGAGACGATGGCGACGATTCTGATAGTTGATGATGAGAAGAACATCCGCAGCGGTCTTGCGATCGCCTTTGAGGATGAAGGCTATGACACGCTCGAGGCGGAAGACGGCCAGAAGGCCTGGACGCTTGTGAACAAGAGGTCAGTGGACCTCGTGATCACCGATCTGAGAATGCCTGTGATGAGCGGCTATGACCTGCTGAAGAAGATCAACGCTGCCTATCCGACGCTGCCTGTCATCGTACTGACAGGACATGGCTCGATCGAGGATGCGGTACAGGCGATGAGAGATGGCGCTGTCGACTTCTTCACGAAGCCGGTTGACCTGGACCATCTCGTACTCACTGTCGGCAAGGCCCTCTCGAACAGGCTGGTCAGCGAGCAGAACAGACAGCTCAAGGCTGAAATCGAGACTCTGAAAAAGAGGCAGGGATACCAGAAAATCATAGGCAAGAGCGCTCCGGTCGTGCGCATGATGCAGATCATAGAGCAGGTTGCGGCAAGCAAGGCTTCTGTTCTGGTGACGGGAGAAAGCGGAACCGGCAAGGAGCTTGTCGCGGATGCCCTGCACAAGCTCTCTCCCCGTTCCAGTGGCCCGCTTGTCAAGGTCAACTGCGCATCCCTTTCCCCGACACTGCTGGAAAGTGAGCTCTTCGGACATGAGAAGGGAGCCTTCACCGGAGCCGTCTCGCAGAAGAAGGGGCGCTTCGAGCTTGCTGACGGCGGCACTATATTTCTGGATGAGATCGGGGAAATAGATCTCAGCACCCAGGTCAAGATACTGCGCGTGCTGCAGGAGCGCTGCTTCGAGCGTGTCGGAGGGGAAGAGACGATCAGCGTTGACGTGCGTGTCGTCGCCGCGACCAACAGAAACCTCGAGGAGGAGATAAAAAAAGGCTCATTCAGGGAGGATCTGTATTACAGGCTCAATGTAGTGCACATAGAGGTCCCGCCACTGCGTGAGCGCCGTGAGGACATTCCGCTGCTGATCGCTGACTTCCTTGAGACATTCAACAAGGAGGACGGACGCCAGGTGGAAGGCTTCACCAGCGCGGCGAGAAAGGCCATGCTCGCTTATTCCTGGCCGGGCAATATTCGTGAGCTCAGGAATACTGTGGAAAGCTGTGTCGTCCTTTCCCGCGGCCATGAAATTGACGTGGATGACCTCCCGCCGCAGATCACGAGCCAGACAGGGGATGAAGAGATAAAGATAAAGGTAGGTACGACGCTTGATGAGGCCGAACGCATTCTCATCCTCACTACCATCGATCACTGCAAGGGTAACAAGACACGCGCCGCAGAGGTGCTGGGGATTGGACGCAAGACGCTGCACCGCAAGCTTGAGGAGTACGCGGGGGCTCAGGACGCATGATAACTCAGGACCAGCTGGACGACATCTTCGCCCGGGGAGGACTGCTGGAGCGCAGTATCCCTCATTATGAGAAGCGTGATGAGCAGCTGATGATGGCCTCGGACTGTGCAGTCTGCTTCAACGAGGACAGAATCGGAGTCATTGAGGCGGGCACCGGAATCGGAAAAAGCTTTGCCTATCTCGCGGTTGCCCTGCTGGAGAGCCTCTCTTCTCCACAGGGGCGGACAGTTGTCGCCACAAGCAATGTCGCACTGCAGCAGCAGCTGATCAACAAGGATCTTCCTGCACTGGAGAAGGCCATGGGCGTCGATGTTCCCTATGCCCTCCTGCTGGGGCGCGGCCGCTATGTCTGTATGTCCAAGATCCTCAATGCCGTCAATGGAGAGAGGATGCAGGCGGGACTCTTCAAGGATGATGAGAGCGATGCAGAACGGGTCTACTCCTGGTTCCGGAGCACGAAGACCGGAATTGTCGAGGAGCTGGATTACAGGCTGCTTTCAAGCTCCTTTGTCCAGGCAGTCAGAAGCGATAAGGACAGCTGCCTGAAGCAGCGCTGCCCTTATTTCCAGAAGTGCTTCTATTACCAGGCGATACAGAGGGCGAAGAAGAGCAGGCTGGTCGTGACGAACCATGCACTGCTGTTCATCGACTCCTCCGTGAGGGCTGAGCTGGATACCGGCTTTGATGAAGACATCGTCCTGCCTCTTTTCAACCGTCTCATCATTGACGAGTGCCACAACATCGACAAGTCCGCGACAGAGTTTTTTTCAATCGAGCTTGGGAAGGAAGAGCTCAACGATGTTTTCAGGAAGCTTTTCCAGGTCACATATACAGTGAACGGCAGGCAGACGCTTGCCAACATCATCACCGGCTTCCGCGATGATGTGACCGTCGAGGATGCCCGGGCCTTCTATACGGACATGACCCTGTTCTGCGGTGACTGTGCCCGCTTTCTTTCCGGACTTGTCAGTGCCGCAGACAGGAGGAAATACTCGACGCAGTGCCTCATTGATGACACTGAGACTGACTTTGACAGCGTCCAGCGTCCCCGGGCAGAGGCCCTGCTTGTCGTGCTTGACCGCATAGTCGGGATGATGGGCCACTTCCTCTCGCTTCCTGTCTCAGAGGAAATGGACATCTACAAGCGGATGGCCGGCACGCTGCTGGAGCGGCTCTCTGGCTGGCAGCACCTGCTCAGGATGTTTCTGGATCACGGCAGTCATGATGAGCTGGTCTTCTATTATAGTTATGCAAAGAACAGCAGTGACGTGACGATGGTGCTCAGTCCGATCAGCGTGGGAGCCATGCTGAGGGCGAACATTTTTGACAAGCTTGACAGCGTCATATGCACTAGCGCGACGATAAAGGCCGGAAAGGATTTCTCATACTTCCTGCGTCAGGTAGGTCTGGAGGGCAGGGATGATCTGGTCACGGGCTTCTATGCATCTCCCTTCGACTACAGCCGCAATGCAATGCTTCTCTATCCGGCGGCGGGAGACGGGATGAAGTTCAACATCGCAGTCAGACAGTCTTATGCAGACTATCTTGCCGACATGCTCGTCTCAGTCATTGACCGCAGTGAGGGCTCTGCACTGGTTCTCTTCACCTCAATGGAGATGCTGAACCTGGTGCATGAGAGGATAAGCGGCAGGATCAGGCAGGAGCTGCTTGTACAGAAGAAGGGAAGCAGCACTGAGCAGCTGAGAAGCCGCTTCAGGGAGGATGTCTCATCCGTCCTGCTGGGACTCAGGACTTTCTGGGAGGGCATTGACGTCCCGGGAGAGGCGCTCAAGGTGCTTGTCATCACTCAGCTTCCTTATGTCCATGTCGAGGATCCGGTCAAGCGCGCACGCTCAGTCAGGATAGCCAGGGAAGGCGGTAATCCTTTCATGCAGATTGATGTTCCGGAAATGCTCATCAGCCTCAAGCAGGGACTCGGACGCCTGATCAGGAGCGCCTCTGACCGGGGCGTCGCCATCATAGCAGACGGAAGGACTGCAAGGTACATCGAACTGATCAGGGCCTGTATTCCGCCATACTATGTGCCGGAGTCTGAAAACCTCACTGTCGCGAGTTTTCCGGACAGGGTGGAGGACTTCCTGTATTCCTGAGACAGCAAAAAGGAGCGCCCCGGATGGAGCGCTCCTCATTATTGTCTGCGCGTCTGCTTACTCGATCACTGCGAGAATGTCTGCCGCTGTGAGGATGAGGTACTCGACGCCGTCTGCCTTCACGCTTGTGCCTGCATACTTGTCATGGAGGATCTTCTGGCCGGCCTTGACCTTGATGTCCTCGCTGTCGCCTACAGCCACGACCTCAGCGATCTGAGTCTTCTCCTGGGCTGTCTGCGGAATGAAGATGCCGCTTGCGGTCTTCTCCTCTGCCTGTGCGACCTTAACAAGAACCCTGTCGTTCAAAGGAATGATTTTCATATGTCTTTCTCTCCTTGTATATTGATTACTCTTTCATGTGGGGCAATGCCCGTTGGATAATATAGCCAAGGCGGTGCCGATCGGCAATATGGCTGAAGTGTGAAAAAAAGTAACACTGTGCAATTTTTTTGGCCCCTTGCCCTTGCCGATCGGGCGTTTTGTTGTTATCTCATGCTGTGTAAGGTGAGACATGACAAGCATCAGGAAGATCAACAGCCTAATTCATCTCAAGGACGCACGCCGCCAGGCCATGCTCGGCCAGTGTGAGGAGTGCATAGCGTCCTATACCAAGGCCTTCTTTCTCAGATGCACGCCTGAGGATTTCATAGATATTGAGTTCTCGTCTTTCTTCAGCTATCAGTTCAGGGTTTACCTTGCAGGTAAAGGAGATCTCTCTGTCTCGCTGGAGGAGGGCGACGAGATAAGCCGCCTGATCCAGGACACTTATGAGAAGATGAAGATCAGCCTTTCAAGCTGTCCCTTCGACATCCCGGCATCCGGTGAGTGGAATCTCTTCAAGTCTCTCCGCATCGATTTCCGGGCAAAAAAGACCCCCTTCCTCACAGCCTGAATGCTCTTTGGTGTCATTATGACACTGTTTTTCTGTTTTTTATCCGCATTGTGTCAAAAGGAAACACTTTTCCCTCTCTGATGCTCCTTAAGGCCCCTCAGTTTCCCGCAAATCCTTATTTTGAATGATTGGCACGCTGTTTGCATGTGTAATGGCATAGGAGAAAACAGCAATGTCAAGGAAAATGCTTAATGATGAGATGACAATGGAAGAGGACAAGGACGTGCTCTCGATCTACCTCAAGGAGATCAACAGGGTTCCTCTTCTTGATCACGATGAGGAGTATTCCTTGGCAGTCAGGGCCCAGAAGGGCGATGAGAAGGCCAGGGAGCGGCTGATAAACGCCAACCTGCGCTTTGTTGTCGCAGTCGCGAAAAAGTACCAGGGCCAGGGACTTCCCCTGGAAGATCTGATCGACGAGGGAAACATCGGCCTGCTGATCGCCCTGGACAAGTTCGAGCCTGACAAGGGCTACCACTTCATCTCCTACGCCGTCTGGTGGATCAGGCAGTCAATAATGAAGGCGATCTGCGAGAAGAGCAGGGCAGTGAGACTTCCGCTGAACAGGGCCAACGAGCTTTTCCAGATCCAGAAGGCACAGAAGAACCTGATGCATGCGTCGGGCTCCGCTGATGTCTCGATCGAGGAGATCGCGAAGGAGGCGGGACTTGAGCCCCAGCTGGTCAATGAGCTGCTGGCCATCTCACGCGAGACTGTCAGCTTCGACACTCCGATCACAAACGGCGGCGATGCTTCCAGCAGCAGGCTGGGCGACTTCATCGAGGATGAGGGATTCGGCCCGGAGGAGCTTGCGATGCAGAAGTGTCTCAAAGAGGATATCAATGCTGTCCTTTCAACCCTTTCCGATAAGGAGAGACAGATTATCATACTGCGCTTTGGACTGAACAACACCGCACCGATGAGCCTTAAGGAGATCGGCGAGATTTACAACCTCACAAAGGAGAGGATCCGCCAGATCGAGAAGAGGGCCCTTGAGAGATTGAAGCAGCCCTCCAGAGCGAGAATACTGGAAAGCTACACAGCTTGATGATGCTCAGCGTCCATGAAACCGTGCCGCCTGAAATGATGGTGTGCACGGTTTTTTTTTCTTTTTCCTGTGCCGCTGATTGCCGCTTTGTCACAGTAATGCCGAAATTGAAACATCATTCCATAATCGGCCAGGCCCGGTCCAATTTCTTCCTTGAAAACGAATTAGGGCTGTGGATTTTCATCTGTACTTCTTGTAAATTCTTCCTGTGCAAACAATTGACTAATGTGCAATATTTGGTAGAATTAATCTGTTGACCACATTTTCCAGGTTGATACAACTGACAAAGGAGGAGAGTGCGTTTAGCGCATAAGAAGATGAGGAAAGATCAGAAAAAGTATGTCTATTTCTTCGGGGCAGGCCAGACTGAGGGCCGTGCTGATATGAAGGCCCTGCTTGGAGGCAAGGGCGCGAACCTCGCCGATATGACCAGCATCGGACTCCCAGTCCCGCCGGGCTTCACGATCACGACTGAGGCCTGCGCCTATTTCGACGAGCATGAGGGTGCCTATCCTGAGGGACTGAAAGAGGAGGTACTGAAAAACCTCGCCCGTCTGGAGAAGCTCATGGGAGCGAAACTCGGAGACAAGAAGAATCCGCTGCTGGTCTCGGTCCGCTCCGGCGCCGCACAGTCCATGCCTGGCATGATGGACACAGTCCTCAACCTCGGTCTCAATCCGGACTCCCTGCAGGCCCTCATCGACAAGACAGGCAATGAGCGTTTTGCCTGGGACAGCTACAGGAGATTCATCCAGATGTTTGGTGATGTTGTCATGGGTGTGCCGCATGCTGAATTCGAGCGTGTCCTCCAGTCTGTCAAGGATGAGAACGGCAAGACCTTCGACACCGAGCTTGATGTCGATAACCTCAGGGAAGTAATCAAGCGCTACAAGATCGTCTACAGGAAGTTCACTGGAGAGGAATTCCCCACTGATCCTGAGTACCAGCTCTTCCAGACGATCAACGCGGTATTCCGCAGCTGGAACAACGAGAGGGCAATCAAGTACCGCCTGATGAATGACATCCGCGGTCTGCTCGGAACTGCTGTCAACGTGCAGTCAATGGTCTTCGGAAACATGGGTGACACTTCCGGAACCGGAGTCGCCTTCACCCGCGATCCTTCCAGCGGAGAGAACAGGTTCTTCGGCGAGTTCCTGATGAACGCCCAGGGCGAGGATGTCGTTGCCGGCATCAGGACGCCTCAGTCCATCGAGACCCTTACCCAGACCAATCCTGAGGGATACAGCCAGCTGTGCGACATAAGAAGAACGCTGGAGAACCATTACCATGACATGCAGGACATCGAGTTCACAATCCAGGAGGGCAGGCTCTTCATGCTCCAGACCAGGAGCGGA
>CALXOO010000020.1 GCA_944390045.1 uncultured Spirochaetales bacterium
TCGTGTATGACTTCTTGTCTTCCCTGATGTCCACTGGAGGAAATCTCCTTCCCGTGCTCCCGAAGAAGCTGTCCATCGCTCTTGTATATCTGTCAATGTCCGCCATATCAGGCCTCCTGTGTTTCTTTTTCTTGCACCATCATTACAGCAGGAAGCATGCCAATCAAAAGCAAATCCTTTCATGACAATGATTTCATCCCAACAACCCCGCCCCGCCCCTCTGTCCGGGAAGCCGCTTGTGTGTCACTTTGACACGGCTACCCGTTCCAGACTGAAATTACGTGGCAAAGTGACACGGCTGTGGGGGAAAAGGGGGATGCAGAGGGTCAGGAGAGCCGGGATGCGGCCAAAAAGGCGTCCAGAGTGCAGCTTCTAACATCACAGAAGTTGACTTTCACCCCTTCATCAGAGATCAGGATCCGCTTTCCGGCAAGGGGCGACCTGTTGAGCTCATCCAGTGACAGGCCGACAAGCAGACCCGTGTGCCCCAGTGAGGCCTGGATCAGCCCCTGGGAGGAAGTCAGCCGGTAGCCCAGGGACAGCAGATGGCGGCAGACCAGGGCCATGCGGTCCCTGCCGTCATAGTAATACGGAAGAAGGCGCAGCCTGCCGTCATCAGAACAAAGCGGCATGAAGAGTCCGCTCGAGCAGAAAGACTTGACGATGGCCCGGCTCTGATAGAAGGTTCCCAGACGGTATTTCCTCATCAGTGCCTTGACGGACACGGGGCACAGGGCCTGCGAGCGCAGTTCCTCGTAGAGCGCGCAGGCAACATCAGCACGGATTCCGTTGGGATAGATCACACGGCTCAGCAGGACATGGTCCCTGACCAGGGCCTCATCCCTGCCGCTGTATACGACAAGGTCGCACCAGGAGGCGTCCGAGCGCGGCGAACAGTCCTCTTCGACGTTGATTCTTCCAAAACCTCCCCTGTCCAGTTCGGACTTGAAGTGTCTTGTACAGCGTCTGTCAGGTGCGACCAGGTTGATGTTTCTCACTCCGCTGCGGAGTATGGCTCTGATTCTTTCCATACCCCGTATTCGGCTAAAAAGCGGGAAAACTGTGCAAATTATTTTTCCAGTACGGCCTTGATCCTTCTGACTCCGGCGCTGGAGCTCTGCTCCTTGACGATACGGAAATGGCCCATTGTGCCTGTGTGCTCCACATGGGGTCCTCCGCAGACTTCCTTCGAGAAGTCGCCGATGGAATAGACCTTGACCTTCTCGCCGTATTTCGCGTCAAACTGGGCTGCAGCGCCCTGGGCCTTGGCCTCCTCGACAGTCATGACGTCAATCGTGACAGGAAGATCCCTGCTGATCTGCTCATTGACCAGATCCTCAACAGCCTTGATCTCCTCCTTGGTCATCGGACGGGGACAGTTGAAGTCGAACCTGAGCCTCTCTGCCGTTATGTTGCTGCCCAGCTGCTTCACATAGCCGCCCAGCACGACAGACAGGGCCTTGTGCAGGAGGTGCGTCGCGGTGTGGAGTGCTGTCGTGGCCTCACTGTGGTCAGCCAGTCCGCCCTTGAACTGCTGCTCGGCACCCGCACGGCTGATCTCCTGATGCTTCTGGAAGGCCTCCTCGAAGCCTTTGACATCGACATCGAAGCCGTGTTCGCCGGCCAGCTCGACAGTGAGCTCGATCGGGAAGCCGTAGGTGTCATACAGCTTGAAGGCCAGACGTCCGCTCAGTGTACGGCTGTTGCCCTTCATCAGGTTGGGAAGCATTTTCTCAAATTCCTTCTCGCCCTTGGCAAGAGTGTCAGAGAACTTGGCCTCCTCCTTCCTAAGCTCCTCGTAGATGAAGCTCTCATGCTCGGCCAGCTCAGGATACGGCTCCTTGTAAAGTGAGAGCACGACAGAGGCGACCTCTCCCAGGAAGGCGTGGTCAATGCCGAGCTTCCTTCCATGACGTACCGCACGTCTGATCAGGCGGCGGAGAATATAGCCCTGTCCGACGTTGGAAGGAGCCACTCCCCTCTGGTCTCCGAGGATGAAGACACTGGTGCGGATATGGTCGCTGATGATGCGGATGGACATGTCGTCCTCCTCATCCGCTCCGTACTTCCTGCCCGTCAGCTCCTCGACCTTGGCGATGATCGGAGTGAAGACCTCAGTCTCATAGACACTCTTCTTGCCCTGGAGGATGGCAATTGTCCTCTCGATGCCCATTCCCGTGTCGATGCACTTCCTGGCCATCTCAGTGTAATTGCCGTTCTCGTCCTTCCTGTATCCCATGAAGACGTCGTTCCAGATCTCAAAGTACTTGCCGCAGGAGCAGCCGGGCCTGCAGTCAGGGCCGCAGGGCTCGCGTCCTGTGTCGATGAACATCTCACTGTCAGGGCCACAGGGACCGGTCTCACCGGCAGGGCCCCACCAGTTGTCCTCCTTGGGCATGTAGAAGATCCTCTCCTCAGGGATGCCGAGCGACTTCCAGACTCCGGCGGCGACCTCATCGCGCGGAGCGTTTTCGTCTCCGGCAAAGACTGTGACGGAGAGTTTGTCAGGATCTATTCCCAGGTGCTTTGTAAGGAACTCATAGCTGTACTCAATGGCCTCTTTCTTGAAATAGTCGCCGAGTGACCAGTTGCCCAGCATCTCGAAGAATGTGAGGTGGTGCGGATCGCCGACGGCGTCGATATCGCCAGTGCGGATGCACTTCTGATAGTCGCACAGCCTCTTTCCGGCAGGATGCTCCGCGCCCAGGATGTATGGTACAAGCGGATGCATTCCGGCAGTCGTGAAAAGGACCGTCGGGTCGTTCTCGGGGATAAGCGAGGCTCCGGAGATCTGCTTGTGCCCCTTGGAGACGAAGAAGTCGATATAAAGTTTTCTCAATTCGTTTGCTGTCAGTGCTTTCATTTCATTTTCTCCAAATTCGCGGAAAAACCTTATTGAGTATATTGGTTTCTAAGTGAAGAGTTCAAGCTGGACATCAGTGCCGGCATTCTTCCTGCGGCGCACCGTGCCGCCGGAAAGGCGCTTCAGGTCACCACGGCGCCGGAACAGCGAGACAGAGGGCCTGGCAGCATAATCCCGGGCATAGCCATAGGCCGGATTCGAGACGCAGTTCTGTGCGATCACCAGCCTGCCTCCCCTGTCCAGGACCTGGCCGGCAAGCCGCCACAGCGGGCCGCCGTCCTTTTCCTCCAGAACGACCATTGTCCCTGTCAGGGCCACAAGCAGCCGGTTGCGCGGTACGGTGAACCACTTCTGCGCCCGGCTCGAGGGCGCGAAGGGAGACAGCAGCAGCGAGCGGCCGCTGTTGGCTATTCCTTCCATGAGCTCCTTCTGGCTCTCCGGCATGCACTGGTGAAGAGGACTTGCCAGAACAGCTATCTGAGCCATGCCGGTGTTGAGTGCATAAAGCATCACATAGGCGTCAAGCCCGGTGTCCAGCGTCCCCATGACGGGACAGTCAAGATCAGACAGGTCCTTAAGCACGGCAACCGCGTCAGATCTGGCCTCCTGGCCCGGGCCTCTCATGCCGACGACCGTCACAGGGGCGCGCTCAAGCAGGGACAGATCGCCATAGGCATAGAGGAAGTGTATGCCCTCAGCATCAGGAAAGAGAGCGGAATCCTCCTCCAGGATCTCATAGCGGAAGGGATAGGCCTCAAAGCTGTGCCTCACGCGCTTCCAGGCTTCATTGATCCTGTATATCGGGATTCCCGTGATATCCGAGACTGAGGCCACGATCTGCGGCAGGTCCTGATGGACATCACACTTCTGTCTGATCTGGCTGAACACGGTCCAGGCATTCTCAATGTGAACCAGCTCGCACAATGTCTCATAGAGGATTGCTGATGTCATCCTGCTTCCTCCGCCGCCGCGACCAGGTTGAACACGAAATCAGTTATCGGGACGGGAATCGAGTGAGCCCGGGCAAGGGCACCAAGAGTGCCGGCAAAATAGCGGTTCTCAGTCTGTCTGCCGGCTTCAAGGTCCTGCAGCATACTCGTCTTTCCCACGCCGTCCATGCCTGCGAGGACAGTGAAGCAGCGCTCCTCGTCACCGGCATCCAGCCTCACTCCCTCGGCTGCGGCGACGCGGCGTATCTCGCTGTAGAGCATGCGTACCAGCCGGTAGAAAGGCACATTGCCGTTCATCATGCCGTAATCAAGGCCCATGACAGCCGACAGCGAGTTTATGCAGATGTTGAACGCGAACTTCCACCAGATGTCATGGATGATGTCACTGCTAAGCTCATGCCAGATGCCGGCCTGTGTGAAAAGCTCATCAACAGCCAGCGTGCGCTGTACAGGGACACTGTCTTTCTCATTGAATCTGATCAGGCCGCCGCGGGGACTGAAGAGATCAATCTCCCTGCCCTGTCTGACGCTCGAGAGGTTTGTGATGAATGAGTAGATCACCCGGCCTTCCCCGTAGCGCTCCTCAAGCACCCGTTCGCTGTCAATTCCGTTCAGCAGGCTCATCAGCGCAGTGCCCGCTCCGGTATGCCGGTCCACAAGCGGCAGTGCAGCCGTGAGATCAGTGTTCTTGCAGGCGAGGATGATGAGATCCACATCATCCTCATCTCCGTCTGCGATGCGGAAATCATGACGCACGCCGTTGACAGTGGTCCCCTGTGCCCTGTAGCGCGGGATCCTGTCCTCACTCAGCAGGACGGCAAAGTCGCACACGGGATCAAGCCTGATTGCAAGCGGGGCTCCGACAGCCCCAAGTCCAAGCAGCCTGACTTTCACTTCCTTCCCCCCGGCCTCTCATCGGGCCCTGAGCTGATCTCGACAACCGAAGCCTCCAGCAGCACATCCGGATAGGCCGCAAGCAGATCAAGCAGTCTGCATGCCATTTTAGACGGAGTGCTCGCCCCGTTCTCCCAGGAGATCACCGTGGCAGGTGAGACGCCCAGGACCTGGGCGAAGACAGCCTGTGCCAGATAGAGGTCGCGCCTGAGACGCCTGACATCGTCAGCATCCCAGCTTTTCGGGGGCCGGGTCCTGACGATGCCGTTTCTGATTGTGCACTTTCTGGCCCTGCGGTACAGGGCGTCCTTCACTTCGTCGCGGTAAACACTGATCATCAGTCTTTTGCGTAAATGTGCTTATAATCCTCAAGCAATTCAATGATCCTGCCGCGGCACTTCCCGCAGGCAGTGGAACAGCCGGTCTTCGCGCTGAGCGCCTCGAAGGTCAGACACTCCCCGCTCTTCACAAGCTCCTCGATCTGGACATCGGTGACACCCTTGCACTCACAGATGATCCTGGCGATCGTTCCTTTGTAAGGGTTCGGCTGCCCTGTCTTCTCAAGATAGTCGTCGATCGCGGCGCGCAGGGCCTTGTCTCCCAGCACGGAGCAGTGGAACTTGTGTTCCGGCAGTCCGCCGAGACTGTCAGTGATCATCTGCGGTGTCAGATGATAGGCCTCGTCAAGCGTCATTCCCTTGGCAAGTTCGCTCATCATTGAAGTAGAGGCTATCGCGCTGGCGCAGCCGTATGTCAGCCACCTTATGTCACTGATCTTTCCATCAGCGACCTGGATGCCGACCCTCATCTGGTCGCCGCAGGCCAGGGAACCGACCTCTCCGACTCCGTCCGCCTTCCAGCCCTCTTTCTCATCCCAGATGTTCCTGGGGTTCATGAAATGATCCTTGACCGTATCCGTATAGACCCACTGGGCCATGAAACTCCTGTTTTCCATCAGCTCCTCCTTGTTGACATCGAGCGCACTCTGGCGATGATGCCTGGAAGTTTTTCAATGACAGTATCCACATCCTCCCTAGTGTTGAAGCGTCCCAGAGAAAAGCGGATAGAACCGTGCGCCAGCTCCACCGGCACCCCGGAGGCAAGCAGCACATAGCTGGGCTCCAGTGAGCCTGTCGCGCAGGCGCTTCCAGTAGAGACCTCAATGCCTTCCATGTCAAGATACAGGAGGATGGACTCACCCTCCGCGCCCGGGAAGGAGACATTGAGCGTGCCGGGCAGACAGTGCTCCTGATTGCCGTTGATCACGACATCCGGTATGTTCTCCACGATTGCCAGTCTCAGCCTCTCGCGCAGGCTCCAGAGAGCATCATGCTCCTGCTGGAGGTTCTCCCCTGCCTCCCTGGCCGCCTGGCCCATGCCGATGATGGCGACTGAGTTGTAGGTCCCGGCCCTGTAGCCCTTTTCCTGATGTCCGCCATGGACAAAGGCCGACAGCGGGCAGCCTGATCTGGCATAGAGGGCACCGACGCCCTTTGGCCCATAGAACTTGTGGGCGGACAGCGAGAGGTAGTCCAGTCCCAGAGCATTGACATCCACAGGGATCTTGCCTATGGCCTGTGTGGCATCTGAGTGCATCAGCGCACCGCAGCCGTGCGCCAGCTGTGCGACCCTGGCAACCGGCTGAATTGTTCCCGTCTCGTTGTTTCCTGTCATCACGGAAACAAGCAGGACATCCGGTCCCATGAGACGTTCCATCTCGTCCAGCCTCACCATTCCGGTGGAGTCGACAGGGCACTCGTCTATCCTGTAGCCCAGGCCCCTGAGATACTTAACTGTCTCGATGATCGAGGGATGCTCTATCGTCGTCGTGACTATCCTGTTGCGCTGGCCGCCCCGGTCAATCAGCTCGCGCGCAGTGTTGAACACAGTGTTGTTCGCCTCACTGGCACCGCTCGTGAAATAGATCTCGCCGCTGCCGCAGCCCAGCAGGGAGGAAAGCATGCCGCGCGCCCACTCTATGCCGGCATTCGCATTCCTGCCCAGCGTGTGCATGGAGGACGCGTTGCCGTAGAGCTCAAGATTGTCCCTCATGATCTGTGAGACGCCGTCCGACATCCTGGTCGTGGCGTTGTTGTCCATATATATTATTCTGCTCATGTCTTTTTCCTGTATCACAGGAGTCTACACTCTTTGAGCCGGGAAATGGAAGCCTCACATTCCGCTGCCGCTGGAGAAGACCCACTCGCAGTCCGGAGCAAAGCGTATGTGATGCCTCTTTGCCCAGGCGACATAGGCACAGGAAGGAGGAAGCCAGCTGGCGAACATGGCACGCGGCAGGGTCATCTTCCGGCAGGAAGGACAGACAGAGAACCTCTTGTCATAGACAAGGCAGCGTCCGTCATCACCGAGATGGCCGCACCTGCCATCCAGGTCCAGCAGGTAGCATCTCCTGCCGATGCGGGTCTTCTGATGACAGCAGAGCCCGCAGCCTGTGCAGATGTCCTCCCACCACTTCATTTGAAATCAAGAGTCCCTGCCCTTCTGTGGGCCTCTTCATCCAGGGCCGGATTCACCATGACAACTGACAGGGCGATCCTTCCCGAGCGGCAGACGTCAAGGTCGCTCTCACCACCATAGCGTGTCAGAGTCCGGGAGACCTCACCCTCCTCCATCCTGAGCACCAGCTCATGACCGTCATCGCTGATGACGCGGGGTCTGTCGCCGTAATAGAGGAGACCAAGCGCCGCGGGGACGACTTCCCTCCTGAAGTGAGGCGGGAAGTTGAGATTGACAAAGCTCCTTCCACCGGTGAGGCTGTACAGCGCATCCATGTTGTCAGCGACAAAGCCGGCCACGGAAGCAAAATCATAGCGGCCCTCTTCATCCGCCTGGGCGGAGACGGCCATGGCCCTGACGCCCTGCAGCACCGCCTCACTCGCGGCCGAGCAGGTTCCGGAATAGAGAATGTCGGATGAGCAGTTGTAGCCGTGATTGATCCCGCTGATCACCAGATCAGGCAGGGCCGGAAAGATTTCTCCCTTGATCGCATAGAGTATGCAGTCAGTCGGAGATCCGGAGCAGTGGTAGTGGTTCTCTCCATAGCGCGTCATGACTATCGGGCCTGAGAGGGACATGGCATGGCTCTGGGCAGAACGGTTCGAGGAGGGAGAGACGACCCAGATCTCATGTCCCCTCTCACTGAGGGCCTCCTCGAGTCTCAGGATTCCGTCCTTTGTGTAGCCGTCATCGTTGACAAGCAGAATTCTCATGATTCTAAGTTCTCCACAATGTGTGCACAGCCGCCGGGGTTGAAGAACCTCCGCTTTACAGTGAAGTCGAAGATCCGCCTGTAGTCATCCATGCACCGGGAGAAGGCCTCCTCACCATTCGCGCCAAGCATCATGAAGATACTGCCTGAATCTCCGTTGCTGACATAGCTGGCCCCGTAGACATCATTCAGCTCACCTGCCCTCCTGATCAGCCAGTCAACCTCGGGGCAGGTCACCTCGAAGACGTCCCTCATGCCGATGTAGATGCTGTTCAGGCACTTTCCGAAAAGCCGGGGATCGGCCGACTTGATGGCCTGAAGACCCTTCTTCACATACTGTGTCTCACTGATCACATACTCACAGGTATGTCTTACGTGCTCGTCCAGATCCCTGATGATGTGGCTCTTGAGATCATGGACCGGATAGTTGCGCAGTGTCACATCCTCCGGAAGGTGCTTCTTCAGCTCCTTGCAGCACAGCCTGGCGTCTATGCGCTTCTCCTCTATCTCGTCACGAAGGATCTGCGGAGGCAGTGAGGGGTCGACGATGATGCCGTACACAGGTGCGCCGTCAGCCTTGGCGAAGGGATAGTCCACCAGCTCGTAATCCGATGACTGGAGGTCGAAGAAGAAAAGCTTCCCGGTCTGGGCATAGCTGACTGTGATGAGGTCGCGCAGCCTGATCGATATATTGCAGTATTCTGTGGCGATGCGCCAGGCCAGGCGGATGAAGTCCTTGCGCGTCAGGCCCAGGTGCATGATGTCTGACAGGGCCATCAGCGTTCCCATCAGCACCGACTCACACACCGTGATCTGATCGCAGTACAGCAGGGCTCCCTTGAGCGTGATGTCAAAACCCTGCGTGAAGTGCACTCCTTCCCCTTCGAGGATTGAGAAGACTCCCTTCACATAGTTTGCCCAGCGGTCCTCCTTGCGGTATTTCAGGCTTGTTACTGTGAAGTGCTTCTTGTCTGACCTGGTCGCATCATAGACGCGTACCGTCGTGTCATCGCGCCAGCTCATTGCGACCCGCAGGCCCAGGGCCCCGGTGCCGGCCAGGCAGTAGCCTTCGCAGAAATCGCTGAAGGCACCCATCAGCGTGACGACTCCCGGCACTTCAACAAGGGTCTGTACACGCTTCTTGTAGTTCAGCTCGTGAAAGGCGACAATTTTTTCCATCAAAACCCCTCAGTTGTTTTTGGTAATTGTATTATGGCGGCCCTTGGTGTTGCAAACACATTTTTGCACTCATCCGGACTTTCCGATGCTAGGCAATCCATAAAAAAACAGCGAAGATGCACTCTCCGCTGTCGTATCGGTCCATGTGAACTGACTCAGTCCTTCTTTCCGTATCTCTTGTTGAAGCGCTCGACGCGTCCGGTGGAGTCGACCAGCTTCTGGGTTCCTGTGAAGAACGGGTGGCAGGCTGAGCAGATTTCAACTGTCAGGTTCTTTGCCGTGCTCTTCGTCCTGATGACATTGCCGCAGGAGCACTTGATCTCCTGGAGCTCATAATTGGGGTGGATGTCCTTCTTCATCTTCTTTAGTCTCCTTAGCGTTTATCAAATGTCTGCTGCTTTCACAGCAGACCAGATGTCATTTCAAATAAGAGCTGGATGTGAACTGGGCACTGGATACAGCACTCGCGCTCATACTGCTCAGGAATTCCTTATTATTGTGAGTTTTCCTCATCTTGTCAATTAAGAACACAGACATGTCATTGTCGTCCATGTTGCTCACCGCATTGCGCAGCAGCCACAGTCTGGCAAGCTCGTCCTTGGTCAGCAGCAGGTCATCCCTTCTCGTTCCGCTCTTCTTGATGTTGATGGCGGGGAACTTGCGGCTGTCAGCCATCTTGCGGTCCAGAACGATCTCGTTGTTGCCCGTGCCCTTGAATTCCTCGAAGATGACTTCATCCATGCGGCTTCCGGTCTCGATCAGGGCCGTAGAGATGATTGTCAGCGATCCGCCGTTCTCGATGTTTCTTGCCGCGCCGAAGAATCTCTTGGGCTTGTGGAGGGCATTCGAGTCGACACCTCCTGAGAGGATCTTTCCGCTGGCAGGCACCGTCTGGTTGTAGGCCCTGGCCAGACGGGTGATCGAATCGAGCAGGATGACGACATCCTGATGCTGCTCGACCAGCCTCTTGGCCTTCTCGATCACCATCTCCGCCACCTGTACATGACGCGTGGCCTGTTCGTCGAAGGTGCTGGCAACAACCTCCGCCTTGACATTGCGCCTCATGTCAGTGACCTCCTCGGGACGCTCGTCGACCAGCAGGACGATGAGCTTGACATCAGGATGGTTGGTCGTGATCGCGTTGGCGATCTTCTGCATCAGCACGGTCTTTCCGGTTCTGGGGGGAGCGACGATCAGCGAGCGCTGGCCCTTTCCGATCGGGCAGAAGAGGTCGACCACACGGGTCGAGAGATCCATGTCCTCCGGCTTTGACGGATCACTCGGGTACTCCAGGTGAAGCTTCTCATCCGGGAAGAGAGGTGTGAGCGAGTCAAACGGGACGCGGAGCTTGGCCTGCTGGGGAGTGAGGCCGTTTACTGTCAGGACCCTGATCATGGCGATAAAGCGCTCGTTGTCGCGAGGGCTTCTCACCTGACCGTATACAGTGTCACCGGTCCTGAGTCCGCAGGCCTTGAGCAGGCTGTGGGAGACATAGACGTCCTCCGTTCCGCCGATGTAGCTGTTGACCGCATAGCGGATGAGGCCATAGCCGTCTGATATGACTTCCAGGACACCTTCGGTCATCAGCGCACCTCCGCCCGCGGCGTGGATGCGTGCCATCTCCCGGATCAGATCCTGCTTCCTGCAGTCCAGGATGACCTCCTCGGCTATGCCCTTCTCGCGTGCCATGTGGCGCAGCGTGTCCAGCGGCAGCACAGTGAGGTCACTGATGAAGAGCTTGGGGGCATCAGGATTCTCGTCAAGGTTCACATCTGTGATCGTGTTCTCCACAGCCTTGTCGCCCTGCCCTTTCTTGTTCTTCTTCTGGAACTTGTTGTATTTCGGGTTCTTTCTCTCAGTCCTGACAGGTGCTGACGCATCCTGTGTGCCGGGCGCGGACTCCTGCGCGCTCTCCCGCTCCGCTTCAGAGGGTGCCGCTCCGGCGGCAGATGCTGCCGGCTCCTCAGTCTGAGTCTGCACGGCCGTCTCCTCAGGCTTTGCCGCAGTCTCCTGTGAGGCGCTGCCCTCAAAGAGGTCCAGTGTACCCTCTGTACTCTCAGCTGCCTTTACCGTGCGCTTTCTCGGACTCCTGCGGGGCTTGGGCTGAGGCTCTCCGGCATCAGTCTCCTGACCGCCCTCGGTGCCTGCATCTGCCTTGACGCGGACTCTCACCGTCCTGGTTCTCCTGACAAGCTTGACAGGTTTCGCGCTCTCTGCTTCCGGCTGCATGGTGACTTCTTCGTCTGATGACATGTTTTACTACTTTCTCCAGATATTAGAGTTTTGTTATCTGCATTTCCACAGTCCAAGGTCCGTTTCGAGGGACCGGATAAAATGTGAATCTGATTTTCTTGCAGTTTTCCGGAGACTGTCCTCCGGCTTTTTCGACACACAATTTATACTACCATGAGTACTTTTTGACAAGTGAGTGGCAGCAGGATCTCCATGCACCAAGGCAGAAAGCAGCTGAGAAGACACAGGCATGGTCCGCAGAGAAAAAAGAAAAGGCTGGCAGAAGCCAGCCCTACAGCCGCAGAGGCAGCTGTCACTTCTTCAGAAAGTAGAATGCGGGTTTTCCGACAAAACGGGCATCAGCTGCTGCGGGAAGCACGACTCTGATTGACACCATGTCCCCGGGCTTCACGTCATAGGTCTTGGCCCTCAGTGACTCTTCAATCCCGCTGTAGTTTCCTGCCGGCAGTCCGTTGATCAGCGTGGTGATCGTCATGGAATCGTGGTTCATGTCGTAGCTGTTCGGCATCAGGCTGGTGATCTTCGTAACGCCCTCAGGAACGATGACAGGTCCCACTGTCTTTGAGACTTCTCCGCCCTTTGATGATCTCAGGTTGACCTCTTCAAACTCATGGCTGACCAGCTCGTATCCGGCATCAACGAGGGCATTGAGAAGGCTCTCCCGTGAAGCCGTGATATCGTCAATGACTTTCTGCGCCGCCTCAGTGGCTATGCTGTCGGCCTTTGCGGCCCTGGCCTTTCCCACCAGCATACCGACAATGAAGGATCCGCCGAACGCAATGACCGCACCGAGGATCAGTGCTGGTATTATGCCGATTGAGTCATAGTTCGAAGCGAACACACCCAGTCCGATTATGTACAGAATGACACTGACCGCCTTGAGCCAGAACGGAGAGTCCTTTTCGATCTTATAGTCCCCGCTCATTGTTTTCCTTGCGACAAACTTAGGCATTTTCATTTACCTCCTGTAAAATTCCATGAAAGAACTGCCGTCAGGAATGACGGTTACTTACATGTTTTCTTGTGCGGGAATACAGGAGGTCCTCCCCCTGACCTCAACACACGTGTGAAAGGATAGATGTTTTTCAGCAGCATTGCAATGAGTCAGCAGGAGCTGATTTCCAGAAAAACCGGATTCCGGTCCGCTGGAGTCAGGCCTCACAGGGCATTGCAGGCTCCGATGTGGCCCGGGCAGACATGATCATCACATCAGGAACTGCCGCCCAGGCAGGAAAAAGAATAATGCCGTCACGGCCCATGCTTTCACAGGATCATGACGGCACTGCCGGTAAATCACATCATACTCGCCAGAAGATTGAACAGCCCTGACGTGGAAGCGTCATACTCTACAGAATATGCCTTGCCGCCCACTTCGACTGCCACTGCCTTAAAGACTGACGCATCCCAGTCAGCCTCAGGATTGTCTGAATCAGCCAGAGCAGTCAGCGTGAAGTCTCCGGCACCGTCATAGTTCTCGCTTGTGACACTGGCCCTGAATCTGACAGATACACCGGAAGTGCTGTACTCCATGCGCACGGCAACATTGCCGCTGAATGTCGCAGACTTGCCATCTATCGTCGCCTTGACAGAGAAGTCAGATGAATAGTCTGACACCATCCTGGTGCACAGCGGCGGCATCATCAGTGAATCCAGCTCTTGGCTCTCATCATTACTCAGAGGGGTGCCATCGGCAAACACGTACTCATAACCATCTCCTGACACTGAATAGGTATACTTAATAACGGCGCCAGCTTTGAGGTAAGTACCATCCTTTTCCACCGTAATCTTCTCTCCGTTTTCAGTGGCGGAAGAAGAAAGGAGAAGCTCGCCGCCGGCATTGTAGTACTCATCGGATGATGTGGGCATCCACTCACTGCTACCCTCATCCTCCGATGACTTAATGGCCGTCATAACTTTGAGCACATCAGCATAGATTTCCGTTGTGACTGGTTCCGTCGTTTCCGGCACCTCAATAGTGCCATCCTCACCTGAATCAGGTGCGGGATTGTCATTGGAACATGCGACAAATGAGAATGCGACGAGAAGCGCCAGCATCAAGAGTAAAAACTTCTTCATGATTATCCCTCCATGTTTTTCATGTGCGGGGATACGGAGACACAGTCCATAACCTCAACACACATCAGGAAGGATAAGGTATTTTTTTTTGTTGGCAAGAATTGAACGATTTTATTTTCTGCAGTCTCAGTGGAGAGAGAGCTGGCAGAGCCTGCCGGTCTCAGTCTCTGCCCAGACGGAGGGCAAGCTCATGCCTGACACTGTCCAGATCCGGTGAGGTCAGCAGAGGAAGCAGCTGTGTCACTTCCTCAGGGCTCCTGTCCCACCAGCGGAAACGGAGGAGCAGGTCCACAAGCTCATCATCGAAGCGTTTTCTGACAAGGCGGGCCGGATTGCCTGCGACTATGCTGTAAGGAGGGAAACTCTTCGTCACGACAGAGTGGGCTGCGACGATGCAGCCGGCGCCCAGATGGACGCCCGGCATTATGACACAGTTCATGCCAAGCCAGACATCATTCCCGATGACAGTGTCGCCCTTGTGTGGAAGCTCCTCGATGTGAGGAGTGCTCTCCTCTCTCCACCTGCCGCCCATGACGTTGAAAGGATACGTTGTGACGGAGGAAAGCCTGTGGTTGGCCGCACCCATGATGAATGTAGAGCCCTCGGCAAGGGAGCAGTAGCGTCCTATGATCAGCTTCTCGCCAAAAACGGATAGTTGAAGAGGACGTTCTCTGTCTCCCAGTTCATAGGGTCATGACTGTCGTCGTAGTAAGTATAGTCCCCTACTATGATGTTCTCTGCCCGGACGATGTTCTTGAGGAACACGGTTGTGCCGTATTCGTTGGGCATCTCCACGTCCGCATCCGGTATTCCTGACATGGCTGCCCCTACACCCATTTCCAGCTGGAGACAGTCTGTCTGAGGTCAACGCCGTCAAGATAGGCCGCAGTCAGCAGGAATGCGGTTACAACGCTCTTTCTCCGGACGCTCTCCCTGCCCCAGGACGAGAAATCCAGGGTGACCGACTGTGTGCCGCGCTGCCGCGATGAGAAGCCGAAGCATACATGCCCCACCTTCTTTCTCTCACTCTCCGCAGGCCCTGCGACCCCTGTGACAGAAAAGGCCACATCACTGCCCGAAAGCCGTCTGACACCATCCGCCATCTGTTCCGCACACTCCTCGCTTACGGCACCACAGGACGCAATGACGGCGGGATCCACGCCGAGAACAGTCTCCTTCATGCTGTTGGAATAGCTCACCACAGAGCCAAGAAAGTAGTCGGAAGAGCCGGCCGCGGAGGTGATTACGGCACCGGCCAGACCTCCCGTGCAGCTCTCAGCGCAGGCGATTGTCAGTCCTCCGGCCCTGAGTCTGCTGACAAGCGGGTCCAGGGCGCTCACGTCTCCGTCGAGTATGAGCTGGCTGCCGCATTCTTCTCGCAGTGCGGCTATGGCCCTCTCTCTGTCCTCTGCGCTTCCGCCAGACAGATAGAGGGAGATCTTGTAGTCCTGAAAGCGTGTTCCCCAGGTCAGGTCAGGAGCGATCGAATGGGTCAGGTCCTCAAGCTTGGCCTCGGCCGTGATGAATGAGGAATACTCATTCCTGACAGTCTCCCCCTTTCCGGAGAGGGAGGAAAGCAGGGGCACGACCAGATTCTCGAACATCGGCTGCATCTCCTTCGGGGGACCCGGCAGCGAGATGAGGAGCCTGCCGTCCGGCGTATAGCCGTAGAAGCCGTCAGCCGTTCCGTTGGGATTCGGCATGCGGGTGAAGCCGCGGGGGATCAGGGTCTGCTTGCCGTTGGCACCGCTGATTCTGTCCCCGATCTTCGCATAGAGAGACTTCCAGCTCTCCTCATTGCGCTCAAGAGGAGAGGCTGCGACATCGGCTATGCACTCACGCGTCATGTCGTCACTGGTCGGTCCCAGCCCGCCGGTGATCACGACAAGGTCGTTCTTGCGGACCAGTGCCCCGAGAATAGACTCAATGGTACCGTCATCGGGAATGGCCACGATCTGCGTCATGTGGATGCCGAGGGAGGACAGGGCCTTCGAGACGAACTGGCCGTGCCTGTCCTGGATGATGCCGCGGGTCAGCTCCGTGCCGATGATTATGAGGGCAGCTGTGTCAATCATGTCTTCTCACCTTCCTGAATATGATGAGGATGGCACCACAGGCCAGGGCGGCCAGAGAAAGGCCGATGGCGATATAGGCGAACAGATCGGTATGAGTCACATAGAAAGTGAGGTCATCCGCGCTCTTCGTCTCATAGACAGGAACATCATAGATGTGCCAGGTCATGCGGAACTGCTCCACAGGATCCACGATCTCGCCAGTCGGCAGGATCATGCAGGTATAGCCGCTGTTCGTGCTTCTGACCATGGTCTTCCTGGTCTCTACGGAGCGGAAGGCGGCGATGGCCGCATGCTGGAAGGCAGCCTCGGCACAACCTGACCATCTGTCATTCGTCATGTTTATTATCAGGTCAGCCCCGTTGCGGACAAACTCGGCGTTTATGTCACCGAACACATCCTCATAGCAGATCGGAGTCGAGAAGTGCACACCGTCCGACTCGAAGACGACGGGCTCATCGCCCTGCTCCCACCAGTTGTAGTCCAGACTGACCAGGAT
Organism: uncultured Spirochaetales bacterium; assembly: GCA_944390045.1. Taxonomy (GTDB): domain Bacteria; phylum Spirochaetota; class Spirochaetia; order Sphaerochaetales; family Sphaerochaetaceae; genus Bullifex. The sequence goes on from CALXOO010000020.1 coordinate 16,016, forward strand.
GTTGTACAGCCAGGGCAGCTGCCTCTGATACGGGAAGTGCTCTGTGAAGGGCACGAGGTGCTGTTTAGCATAGCTCTGCTTGATAGTGCCGTCGTCGAAGAGGATGACAGTGTTGTAGTCCACGCGGTTCAGCTCTCCCGTCTCAGGATCTATCGGCGGGAGACTCTCATCCTTGAGCACCCCGCGCGGGTTGCCGGTGAGAAGTGGCTTGCCGAGTTCCTCGGCGAATGAGACGAATCGCCTGACCAGTTCTGCGGTCTCCTCGTTTCCGATCGTGTTGCCGACCCCTTCATATGAATAGTTCATATGCCAGTCCACGGAGGGGATGAAGGCCGTCTCAGACCAGACTACTATGTCAGGATCCTCCCTGAGCGCCTCAAGTGACAGACGGCGCAGGTTGTTGAAGTTCCTGAGGTAGGTCTGATAGCCGCCCTCCCAGGAATCATGGTTGTGCTGGATTGTCGCGACGCGCCAGCTGCGGTCCGCAGTCCTTTCTTCCTGGGCTGAGAGGGCATAAAAGCCATAGCCCAGCCAGAGGGCGAAAAGGATGACATAGACGATGACATAGGCAAGGCTTTTCCTGACATAGTGCAGGAAGTTCGCATCCCCTCCTCTGGCAAGCTGAGCAAGGTACCAGCCGGCCCAGGCCTGGGGGAATATCATCATGACTATGATGCCCCAGATGCCCGTTATGTCGGCGATCTGGATCAGCGGAAGGTAATCATAGAGCGCATAGCAGATCGTTCCGTACGGATAGCCGGCGAACCAGATCTGTGAAAGATAGGCATAAGCGACCCAGATCAGGGCCTGTGCGATGCAGGCATGGCGTCCGAAGGCCCGTGAGGCCAGCTTCAGGGCCAGGAAGAGGAAGATCATCTCACCGCCCTTAATGATGGTCACTATGTAGATTGCTCCGGGATGGAAGCCTGGAAGCCAGTAGTTGAAGAAACAGTAGAAGGCCACCCCGAAGAGGAAGCCATAGGCCCACACAGCCTTCCAGCTGGTGTTTATGATCACTGCGAAGACGGGAATCAGGGCGAAGAACGCGATCCAGCCCCAGCCTGTCTCTGTCACGAAGCCGGGAAAGGCCAGCGACAGGATGAATGCACTCAGAATTAAAGTCAGGACCTCAGAACCATAGGTCCTGAGGCCCCTCTTGCGATAAAAGTCTTTCAATGAAAAACTCTCCACTTAAACATCAGTCCTCAAGGCTGTCACTTGAGGTTCCAGACCGCATCCTTCAGCTCCTTTCCAGGGCGGAAGATTGCCACACCATGGCTCTCGACCGCGACAACCTCTCCAGTCTTCGGATTGCGAGCCTTCTCGCGTCCCTTGCGGGTTCTGACTTCGAAGGTGCCGAAACCTCTGAGCTCAATGACCTTGTTCTCCTTGAGTCCGTCCTTGATCTCCTCGAACAGCTCATCAATGATCTCATGAATGTCGCTGCGGGCGATTCCAAGCTTGTTATGGAGGTTCTCAATCATGTTCGCTTTTGTAAGTTTCTCGTCCATTTCAGTGGTTCACTCCCTTGGATTGCTCATGCAAGCTTTGCGAATGCCTTGTACATGCGGCTCTTCTTTCTGCTGGCAGTGTTCCTGTGCAGGACACCGTTGCCTGCAGCTGTGTCGAGAAGCTTGAAGCTCAGAGCCATTGCCTCCTGGGCCTTGGCCTTGTCACCGGCAGCAACCGCTGCGTTGAACTTCTTGATAGCTGTGCGCACTGTGCTCTTGGCCATGCGGTTGTGCATTCTGCGCTTGGCGTTCTGCCTCTCTCTTTTCTCGGCTGACTTGTTAGACACGATACTCCTCCGTCTATAGGTTTTTTTCTTACTTTATTCTGGAATGTAGTACAATCTTCAGATTGCGGTTATTTAAGCTATCATAAAGCATAACTTGGGTCAATACAAAATTTTAGGCTTTTTGACATATTGCCGCGGGGATTATCTGCGCGCACAGGGGGCAAAGGGACGGCAGCCCGGCACCCTGCGCACTGCACGACGAGGCATCAGTCGGAACTGAAGAGCTGGTCCAGATAGTCCTGGTCAACGACCCAGTGCCCGTCCTCCTCATCGAAGCTGAAGACGCTGAACGGGATATAGAGGGTCCTGTTCTCGCTTGCCGTGAGCACGACCTGACGCGAGAGGATGTTGACTTCCCCGACCTTCCACAGCTCATGGTCGATCTTTATCCTGCTGCCCTCGCTGGGCATCTGGCTCTTTTCCTCGACGTAATAGTCATACTCGAAGGCGAGGCAGCACAGAAGCCTTCCGCAGGGCCCTGAGATCTTCAGGGAATTGAGCGAGAGGTTCTGCTCCTTGGCCATCTTGATCGAGACGGCCTGCATCTTGTCCGAGATGCAGTGGCAGCAGAAGTCCCTGCCGCAGACAGACAGGCCGCCTATGATGCGGCTCTCGTCCCTGGCCCCCACCTGTCTCAGCTCTATTCTCAGCTTGAAGACCGAGCTGAGATCCTTGACCAGGTCACGGAAATCGACACGGTTGTCACTGGTGAAGAAGAAGACGAGCTTGTCCATGCCCAGAAGGAAGTGTGCGGCAATGAGCTTCATCTTCAGCTTGTGCTGAGCGACCTTCTCACGGCACAGCAGCAGCGCCCTCTCCTCTCTGGCCTGGTTCTCGCTGTGGCGGGCCATCTCTGCCGGAGTCGCCAGATGATCGATCCAGTCAACGTTCCCGGTGACCTTCACCTTCGCCGGCTCCCTGGCCGTCTGGCAGCCCATGCAGAACTCGCACTGGTGGACATCGGGCTGGCTGAGATCAACCTCGTTCTCCTCGCTCACGAGGACGCCTGAGGTCGGTCCGAAGTCCAGACAGGCACCGCGGACCTCGCTCTGTCCGCTCCTGTAATAGTCCTCAGGCTGGGGCGCAGGAGAGACAATGAAGCCAAGATCCAGTCCGTAGCGCGTATCATAGACGACGGGAGTCCCGGGATAGAGCACGCTGTCCCAGGCCTGCAGTGTTATATCATTGTAGGAGGGGTTCTTGACGACGTATACATAGGCATACTCGTCAGCCGGCCTCTCTTTTCTCTTTTTCATAACATCAGAAGTTAACACATTGTCACGCCTTGAGCAAAGGGGAGAATTAGGTCATCATAGCCATCCATGACCATCGGAACGCTGACAACACCAAACCCGTACTTTCTGGCCCCGCTGGCCGGCTATACAGACGCGCCCTTCAGGAGAATAGCCCATGAATGGGGCTCCGGCTGCGCCGTGACCGAAATGGTCAGCGCCGAAGGCCTGGCCAGGGACGGGAAGAACACGCTGCACCTGCTCAGGCGCTACGAGGGCGAGGACAATCTGATCATCCAGATCTTCGCACCGGACAGGGATCCCGTCGGGCGCTGTCTCGACACGCTGCTGTCCTACAGGCCTTCCATGATAGACCTGAACTGCGGCTGCCCGGTGAACAAGGTTGTCAGGACCGGCGCGGGCAGCGCCCTGATGAAGGATCCCGGCAGGATCCACTCAATAGTATCCTTCCTGTGCGCTAACGCACCCTGCCCCGTCTCAGTCAAGTTCCGCCTGGGCTGGGACAGCGCGAGCGAGAACTATCTCGAGGTTGCGGACGCCTGCATCGACGCCGGTGCCTCGATGCTGACGCTGCATGCCAGGACAAGAGGCCAGATGTATTCCGGAAAGGCGGACTGGGACAAGATCAGGATACTTAAGGACCATGTCAGGGGCCAGAATGCCGCAGTCTTCGCATCCGGTGACATTTTCTGCGGCGCCGACGCGCTTGAGGTCATGGCACGCACAGGCTGCGACGGGGTCATGTTCGCCCGCGGGGCAATCGGAAACCCCTTCATCTTCCGCCAGACGGAACTGGCCGCGAAAGGCATTGACTGGTCCGCAGATGTACAGGTGCGCATCAGCACGCTGATCCGCCACCTGGACTACATGATAGAGGACAGCGGCGAGGCAAAGGCCGTGCGCGAGATGAGAAAGCATGCCATGGGATACCTCAAGGGACTTGAGGGAGCATCGAAGGCGAAGGCCGCAATAAACTCCGCAATGACAAGGGACGACTATCTCAGGGCGCTGGAAGCGGTTGAGAGTGCAGCATCAGCCGTACGCTGAGCCTGTGCGCGCCATCAATGTGAAGTTTTCATTTTTTGTTTGAGTTTGAATTCTCCAGGGCTTAAAATGTACTTGTTCCCCGAATTCGGAAGGAGGAGTCTATGCGAGTGCTGATCCTGGGATCCGGAGCCAAAGACCATGCGATCTGCTGGTGGTTCTGGCAAAGCAACTACCTGAGCGAGCTATTCATTGCGCCCGGCAATGCGGCCACCGGACGCTTTGCGACCAACCTGCCCTCAATAGATCCCTGCGACCCTGTGGAGGTGTATGAGGCCTGCAGGGAGAACAGGATAGACTTCGTCTTCATCGGAACCGAGGCGCCGCTGTTCACCGGTGTGGTCGATTACCTGAACGAGAGGGGGATCGCGACTTTCGGTGCCCCGAAGAAGGCCCTGAAGCTCGAGGCGGACCGCAACTTTGCCCGCGCGTTCACCGACAGGCACAACATCCCCACGCCCAGGAGGAACCTCTTCGAGAACAGACAGGCTCTCGAGCGCTTCCTCTCCCGGCACAGGGGAGAGCACTTTGTGCTGAAGAGCAACTCCATGGCCCCGAGCCGCATCATGCTGGACTCCAGTGACGAGGCGGCGCTGCTGTCCTTCGCGGACAGGCTTTTCGAGCGCGGCCCGGTCCTGCTTGAGGAACATGTGAAAGGAGTGCATCTCACTGCGACAGTGCTGGTGGACAACAACGGTTTCTTCGCCCTTCCACTGACAAGCGACTACATGTACTCCAGCGAGGAGGACGGACTGCCGACCGGAGGAATGGGAAGCGTCTGTCCCATCAACATGCCTCAGGACACGATGAAGGCCATAAGGGAGACGGTGATCGAGCCGACTATCTACGCGATGAAGGTGGAGCAGCTCTCATACAAGGGGGTGCTCACCATCTCGATAATAGTCAATGACGAGAATCTTCCTGTCGTCGTGGACTACCATGTCCGCTTCAACGACCCGGCCACACAGGCCATGGTCGGCCTGGTGCGCAACGACATCATCTCGCTTCTGGCGGCGATGAAGGAGGACAGGCTGGCGGATGAGGAGCTGTCACTGCGTGACGGAAGCACGGTGGCTGTCGTGGTCGCCAGCGAGAACTACCCCATGGATCCGGTTGTCGGGAGAAAGATAGACCCCATCAGTCCGATACTCCTTTTCAACACGCTGTGCGACCTGCCTCTGGTGTTCACAGGAGCCGTCCAGGGCGATGACCCGGCAAACCTCGTCACCAGCGGAGGACGCTGCTTCACTGTCGTGGGACACGGAAGGACTATCGCCGAGGCCAACAGGGCCGCATATGAGCACCTGGGCCTCTTCCGCTTCGAGGGAGCCTGGAGCCGTGCCGACATCGGCAACGCCTTCATGATCCAGAACGAGAACTAGCCTCTTCTGAACTCATACATCAGGATACCGGCTGCCACGGAGACATTGAGTGAGTCGATGTGTCCTGACATCGGTATTCTGGCCATGATGTCGCACTTGCGCTTGACCAGGGGACTGATGCCGCTGCCTTCGCTGCCAAGCACGATGGCCGTGCGTGGGGACCACCTGACCTTGTAGCTGTCCTCCCCGTCCATGTCTGCCCCATACACCCAGAAGCCCGCGTCCTTCAGCTCATCGATGACACGGGAAAGATTTGTGACGACGGCAAGAGGAACGTACTGCGCGGCCCCGGATGAGACCTTCACGACAGTCTCATTGGCCTGGACGCTGCGCCGCTCGGGAATGACGACCAGACTCGCGGAGAACTGATCGGCAGAACGGAGGATCGCGCCAAGGTTATGAGGATCCGTTATTCCGTCCAGGATAATGACGAGTGCGCCCTCATCCTCCGCAAGGCCATTGATGAACTGCTGTACAGTCGTCTCCTTCAGCCTGCTGGCACCGGTTCTCGGTCCCCCCAGATCCAGGATGGCACCCCTGACATCACGTCCGGGAAGCATCTTCTCAAGCTCATTCTTCGACAGTTTCCTGACTGCGACCTTGCCCGTGAGCATGGCCTGCCGTTCCAGACCGGCAAGGGACTGTGCCCCTCTCATCAGATAAAGCGTACTTCCAGCCGGGGCCTTCTTGAGGGCCTCCTCAATGGCATGATGCCCGTAAACTTTCTCACCCATAGTGCCACAACCTTAACACAGATCTTTCCGCACGGCCAGTGCAGGTCCATCACAGCAGGCGGAAGTGCTCCAGAGCCAGCCTGATGCCGTCTTCGTCGATGTCCTGCGTGATATGGCCCGCGGCCTCCTTCGCCCTCTGGCAGGCATTGCCCATCGCGACGGAGTTGGAGAAGGCGGCAAGCATGGACACATCGTTGTCGCCGTCACCGAAGACCAGACACTCATCCGGCAGGATGCCGTGTTTTTCCAGCATCGTGGCGATCCCCCTGTCCTTGCCGGCATCCGCCCTGATCACATCGAAGGCGTAGTCATTCCAGCGGGAGCCGGTACAGCCGGGAAGCTGCGCGACTATCGCATCCTGCTGGTCGGCAGAAGCATAGAAGATGAGCTGGAAGATATCCGCATCCCCTATGGCCCTGACAAGGGGAACCGGCATTCCGATGGTGGCCTGGGCATGAAGCGCGCTCTCATTCAGGAAGTTTGTGTACATGCCGTCCTTCTCGACGACGAGAAGCGGCATGCGGCGGCTGTTGAAGATCGAAACGATGTTCTCACGGGCCTTCCCCGTGATCGGAAAGGCTGAGACAAGCTGCCCGTCCCTGTCGTAGTTCAGTGTGCCGTTCAGCGTCACGAAGCCGTCGAAGAAGGTCCAGTCCTCGTCCAGGCTGAACATCTCGTCATAGTGACGTCCTGTCGCGATGAAGAGCAGGATGCCCTGCTCTCTCAGCTCCCGCAGGGCCTGCCAGGCCGACGGCGGTATGCGCTTCTGAGTATGGGAATAGAGTGTATTGTCTATGTCGAAGAAAACTGCCCTGATCATGTCTCTCCTTTCATTGCACTGCCGCAGCGAAAAGCGCGCAGCAGTCCGGAATACGCAAAAGGAGCCTGCTGTGCACAGGCTCCCCTGCTTCCGGCCGGACCGGAACTCAGAAAGTCCAGATGGCTCCCAGATAGGCGCCAAGCTCGAACTTCACGTTGAGATCGTTTGCAGTGATCAGGCTGAAGCCGGGTGCAAGGCGGAAGTAGACTGTTATGGGCACATCGCTGATCTGGGCGAAGTCATACTCGATTCCGAAGGGGAAGAGCACGGCCAGATTGAATGTGGTCGGATCACCGAAATGGACTGAGGTGCTCAGTCCGGCACCGATCGTGAGCGGGAACTCAAGGCCGCGGCCGCCGTCGATTGTATATAAATTCCAGTTGAAGGCCGCATCACCGCCGAAGCCGAAGCCGCTGCTGTTCAGGCTGAACGTGGAAAGACCGACATTGGCCAGGACATCAAAGTCCCCGAATCCGAAGCGGAGGGCCACACCTGTGTTGTTGCCAAAATTGACACCTACACCGACACTGTTGTCCTCACTTGTACCGCCGATTGCGAAAAGCGGGGTCACGAGCATGACAAGTGCGAGTGCCAGAAGCATGATTTTCTTCTTCATTATCTGATTCTCCTCGTTCTCCATCAGGAAAACTCATTAGTAATATAGTAATGAAACTGGCCAAGGTTACACTTCACGGTGGAAATTGACCAGTTTTGCGTCTTTTGTCCCAGTTCAGGATTTCACCAGGCTGACATCGAGCCTGTTGAAAGGTATGCTGATGCCCTCTCTGTCCAGGGCACCGTACACCTCTCTCTGGAAGCGCCAGTTGACGGCCCAGTAGTCACCGTTGGCGACCCAGGGACGGACGATGAAGTCCACTGACGAGGCACTCAGCCTGGACACCTCGACAGTCGGAGCGGGATCGGAGAGCACTTCCGGATAGCTCTCAAGCAGGGACAGGATCACACGGCGGGTCTTGTCCAGGTCGCTTCCATAGGCCACGCCGACGCTCATGTCCAGACGGCGGGTCGGGCTTGCGGAGACATTCGTGATCGCTTCCTCGAGCACAAGCTTATTTGCCATCGTGATCTTCTTCTGGTCCCCTGTGCGCAGTGTTATCGAGATGCCGTCCATTGCCTCCACCGTACCCTCCACAGAGCCTATGATGACATAGTCTCCAAGCGCGAAGGGATTGTTGAGGGCCAGCAGCAGACCCGAGAAGACGTTGCTGATGGACTCCTGAAGCGCGAAGCCCAGCACGACGCCGGTGATTCCGAGTCCGGCTATCACAGGGGCCAGATTGATGCCCCAGATCTGGAGGATGATGAGTATTGCGAAAAGCCAGACGATGACACCGACGACCTTGCCGATGAAGCCGGCCATCAGGGGCGTGAGCTTTCCGGGCTCCTTCATGCTGGCCTTCCTGAGAAGGCGGCGCACGACCGTGTTCACGATCTTCGCGATCAGCGCGGTAAGGGCTGACAGCCCTATCATGATCAGAATGTGGGCAAGTGTGCTGAATGAGGCACTCGCGATCTGGCCGACGACCTCCACCATGTCTCCAGTGTTGTCCATAATACTTCCGGCACAGCAGCGTCAGTCCTGTGCTGACGTGGGGGACGCCGGCCTCCTGTTTCCCCTCTCGAGTGCGGAGGACTGCCCTCCCCACATCCGGCGGCGGCCGCTCTGGCCCCGTGCTGGATCATATTGACATGTTTTCCCACAGAAGACAACGGAGGCCGGACATGAATCCGGTCTCCGCAGCTCTCTGACATTCACTCCTCAGCCGAGCAGTCTGGTGACGCGCTTCGCGAAGAGCGCCGGATCCTTCGGCATGATGCCCTCGGCAAGATAGGCCTGGTCGAGAATCACGGATGCGATATCGCTGATGTATTCCTCATCCGAGCTTTCCTCAACCTTTCTGACCAGCGCATTGGTGCTGTTGACCTCGAGAATAGGCTTGACCTCGTCAAGCTCTCCGCCGCCCATCTGCTTCAGGATCTTCTGCATCTGGAGCGAGGGATCATTCTCGTCAAGGACGATGACTGCGGCGCAGTCTGATGTGAGACGGCCGGACACGACGACATTCTTGACCCTGTCGCCCAGAGCCTTCCTGAACTTCTCGGCCAGTGCGGACTCCTGTCCGTCATCCTTCTTCTCATCCTTTCCCAGATCGTCCATCGCACCGGTCTTGTTGATGGCCTTGAAAGGCAGTTCCTTGTACTCATACATGGAGGTGACCACGATATCGTCGATGTCGTCATCCATGATCAGGACCTCATAGCCCTTCTCCTTGTAGGATGCAAGCAGAGGACTGTTCCTGAGGATGTCCTCACGGCCACCGGTGATGTAATAGATGGCCTTCTGGTCCTCCTTCATCCTCTCCTTGTAGGCGGCAAGCGAGGTGTAGCCTTCTACGGCAGTCGACTTATAGCGTACCAGGTCCATCAGGGCATCACGGTTGGCATAGTCGCTGTAAAGCCCCTCCTTCAGTGGTCTGTTGTACTGCTCAATGAACTTCGTGTAGATCTCGGGGGTGGTGGTCGCGATCTACTTGAACTCCCCAAGCAGCTTCTTCACGGATCCGGTGCGGATCGCGCTCATGATCCTGTTCTCCTGGAGAATCTCCCTGGAGACATTGAGAGGCAGGTCCTCGCTGTCGATGACGCCGCGCACGAAGCGCAGATAGGTGGGAAGGAGATCCTTGTCGTCGTCGGTGATGTAGACACGCTTCACGTAGAGCTTCACACCGGGTCTGTAGTCGGCATAGTACATGTCGAAGGGTGCCTTCGCCGGAATGTAGAAGAGAGTCGTGTACTCAGTCGCTCCCTCAGCATGCGTATGGATGTAGAAGAGCGGATCCTCGCTGTCAGAGTAGTTGTTCTTGTAGAACTCCTTGTACTCCTCGTCCTTGATGCTGCTCTTGCTGCGGGTCCACAGGGCGCTTGCGCTGTTGATCTGCTCCCTCTTGTGCTCGACTTCCTTGACAGGATTGCCCTCGCTGTCTTTCTCATCCTTGTAATGCTCCTGGTCATACTCCAGGTAGATCGGATAGGCGATGTGGTCAGAGTACTTCTTGATCAGTGTCTCGAGCTGCCAGCGGTTCGCATAGTCCTCTCCGTCCTTGTTGAGGTGGAGGATGATTGTGCTGCCCTGCTCCGCTCTGGTGGCCGGCGTGACAGTATATGTGCTCTTTCCCTCGCTCTCCCACTGGAAGGCATCCTCTCCTCCGGCCTTCCTGGAGATGACGGTGACCTTGTCCGCGACCATGAAGGCCGAATAGAAGCCGACACCGAACTGGCCGATGAGGTTGCTGTTCTTGCGGGCATCATCGCCGAGGTTCTCGAGGAACTTCTTAGTGCCGCTTGAGGCAATCGTGCCCAGGTTGTTGTTCAGCTCCTCCTCGTCCATTCCGATGCCGTTGTCGCTGATCGTCAGCGTCCTGGCAGCAGAGTCGAAACTTATATTGATGCAGGGATCGAAGGCGAAGCCCTTCAGCTTCTCGTCACTCAGGCTGAGGTACTTCAGCTTGTCGATCGCATCAGATGCGTTTGAAATGAGCTCTCGGAGAAAGATCTCCCGGTTTGAATAAAGTGAGTGGATGATCAGGTTAAGCAGATCATTCACTTCTGTCTTGAATTGTTTCCTGCCCATATGCTCTCCCATATGTCATTTGTGATTTTCAAAGGGCAAATATATTAACGGGGAGGGCAATCGGCAAGAGGGCCGGAAAGGGCGCCCTTCACTCTGACACCTCCTCCTGATATAATTCCCCAGCACACGGGAGCGGATGATGACAAAGAGCCTGTACTCGAAAAGTTTGGACGATCTGACACAGGAGCTTGGACTCAGCAAGGCCTATCAGGCGAAGCAGATCACTGCCTGGCTGGCCAAGGGAGCCAGAAGCTGGGATGAGATGAGCGATCTGCCGCAGAGCCTCAGGCAGTCCATGATTGAGCGCAGGGTGCGTGTCATCTCGTCCAGGATTGCGGACAGGCAGGATGACAGGAATGCCTCCAAGCTGCTCATCGCCCTCAGCGACGGCTCTCTGGTCGAATGCGTCATGCTCAGTGACAGGACGGGACGGAAGACAGCCTGCATCTCAAGCCAGGTCGGCTGCGCCATGGGCTGCGCCTTCTGCAAGACAGGGACGATGGGACTGGTGAGGAATCTTGAGGACTACGAGATCGTAGAGCAGTTCGTCCACCTCAGGACCCTCGATCCGACAATAGGACATATCGTCTTCATGGGAATGGGAGAGCCGCTGAACAACCCGGGTGCGCTGATGAGGGCCATAACCACCTTCCACAGACCTGACCTGTTCAACATCTCATACCGGAAGATGACGGTCTCCACCTGCGGAGTCGTGCCCGGCATCCGCTCGCTGGCGGAACTGGATCTGGGCGTCAGGCTCGCGGTCTCGCTCGTCAGCGCTGATGACGCGACGCGCAGCAGGATCATGAAGGTCAACCGGACCTGGCCGCTTGCGGAGCTGAAGAAGGCCCTTCTCAGCTTCCAGCACAGCGGCGGCAAGCGCATCACGCTGGAGTACTGCATGCTTGGAGGAGTGAATACCTCAAGCGCCGCGGCGAAGGACCTCGCATCCTTCACACAGGGGCTGCAGGTGGTCGTGAACCTGATTGCCTGGAATCCGGTAGATGAGCTGGATTTCAGAAGTCCCACCACCGAGGAGATCAGGAAATTCACCAGTGATCTGGATCACCTCAGAGTGCCCTACACCATCCGCATGAGCAAGGGACGCGGGATAAGCGGTGCCTGCGGGCAGCTGGCCACCAGCTCAAGGCGCATCAAAGCGTAGAGACGATCGTCCTCACCCTGTCCACGCCGGTTGATGAGAGCGTGAACTCACTCTGGCGCAGCAGACCCCCCATGAAGATATGTCCCGGATGCCAGCGCATCGCACTGGGCCTGTCGACATTGACGAACACATGGTATTCATCCGCATTGATGATTCCGTCTATACGTCTGAAATTGCGTTCACTGATCCCGCAGCCCGGCATCACGATGATGCGTCCGGCCGCCTGTCTGACCAGCGAGGAGAGGACAGGAGCACCCTCCAGCACTGATTCCTCTCCGCCGCTTGTGAGCACCCTGTCCACGCCCAGCGAGATCAGGCTCTCAAGTGAGGATGAGAGATCCCTGGTCATGTCGAAGGCGCGGTGGAAGGTCACGCTCAGCGGGCGGGCCAGGCTGATGAGCTGCCGCGAGCGCTCCATGTCGATGTCTCCATCCGGTGTGAGTATGCCGAAGACTATGCCGTTGACGCCCTCCGCCTTGAATGCCCTCACCTCCTCCAGCATCACCTCAAACTCGATATCGCTGTAGCAGAAATCGCCTCCGCGGGGCCGTACCATGGCATTGACCGGGATACTGGCCAGCCGCAGGGCTGTCCTGACTGTTCCGATCGAGGGGGAGAGACCACCTTCAAACAGATCACTGCACAGCTCGACGCGGTCCGCTCCTCCCTCCTGTGCCGCCAGCACTGACTCCACATTCTCCAGACAGATCTCAATGAGCTTCTTTCCCATGGCTTCCTCCTCTATTTCAAATCCAGGACGGCGACAGACTCCTCATGCCCGCTTCCCGGATAGAAGTCCAGGACCTGGAGCATCGTCAGTTCATAGGCGTCCTGGAAGCGTCTCAGATCACTTGCCAGACTCGCGCTGTTGCACGAGACATAGATCACGCGCGCTGCCCTCCAGGAGGCTATGGTTCCGGCCGCATCCCCGAGTCCGGTACGCGGTGGATCGACAATGACAGTGTCGACCGGCTGCCTGACCTTCACGGCCCAGCGGGAGACATCATCGGTGAAATACCTTGCGCCCGGTGCGTTCTTCCTGGCAAGGGAAAGACAGTGTCTGTCCCTCTCAACCGCCCAGACAGTGCGTCCGCTGCCTTCAAAGAGGCGTGAGAAGGTGCCGACCCCGCTGTACAGGTCCATGATGCGCTCTCCGGAGGCGGAGTCACGGACTATCTCAAGCAGTCTCGCCATCAGCCTGGCATTGGACTGGAAGAAGACATTCGCGCTGACATGGTATGCACAGCCGCCGACTGTCCTGACTCCCTCCTGATCCTCCACCAGGACGCCGTCGTCTGACTCAAGCAGATTCAGCTCCACAAAGCCAGTCTTCGGATTCGGTCTTCTGGAGAAAAGCTGGCTCTGGGCTCCGGTGAAGAGCCGGCGTGGCTGTGAGAGGACTCCGTTCAGTCTCTCACTCAGCAGCGGGCAGCGCTCCAGCTCCACCAGCCGGTTGCTGCGTCTCGAGAGAAAGCCTATGCGGCGGTCTCTGAGCGACACATGGATCCTGCAACGGATCCTGTAACCTTCAGCACTGTCCCAGACAGGCTCACGCACCACTGACGAGATGTCCCGTGACAGGGCAGCCGAGACATTTGATGAGACGATCCCGCTCTTCAGTCCGGCGCTGTCCGCCACGCTCACATAGTCAAAGTCACAGCCGCCGCACAGTCCCCTGTAAGGACATGCCGGCTCTGTTCTCAGCGGACTTGAGGAGGTGCGGTGAATGTCAACGGCCTCGAAGCGCCTGCCACGGGGGATCACTGACGGAAACTCGGCAGTCTCGCCCGGAAGCAGGCCGGGCAGGAGCAGCCTTCCACCGTCCGGCAGAGAGGCATAGCCCACCGCCCCTGTAAGAAGTCCCTCACATCTTATCTGCAAAGCGCTTCAACCTCCCGATATAGCCGCCGATGACGGACAGGCCCTCACGCCAGAAGTCCACACTCGTGATATCAGCACCGGCCATGGCGGCCACCTCCTCACAGCTGGCGCGGCCCGTCATGGACAGGAGGCTACGGTACTTCCGGCTGAAGTCCGGGTCTGAGGAGCTCCTGGAGAAAAGTGCCAGGGCAAAGAGCTGTCCGAATGCGTAAGGATAGTTGTAATAGCTGAAGTCAGCAGAATAGTAGTGTCCCTTCACCGCCCACATCAGCTCATGCTTGTCAGAGACGGCATCAGCGTATGTGCTCTCCTGGGCCTCAGCCATCAGCTGCGACATTCCACTGGCTGAGACCTCACCCTCACTCCTGCGCCTGAAGAGCGCATCCTCGAAGCGGAAGCGGGAGAGGATGTCCACACAGACCTGGGCGGCATCCCCGACAAAGCCCTCGATGTAGCCGGCAGCCTCCTCCTCATCGCAGGTCTTCAGCACCTCCTGGAAGAGGATCTGCTCGCTGAATATGCTCGCAGTCTCGGCAAGCGTCATCGGATAGGAATAGAGCAGCGACGGAAGCGGGAGCACTATGCTGTCATGATAGGCATGCCCCAGCTCATGGGCTATGGTTGAGACGGACTGGTAATCGAATGAGAAGTTCGTGAAGACCCTGCTCTCTCCGGCAAGGGGAAAGGCCGTGTCATAGGCGCCGCCGACCTTGCCTGCATGAGGCTCGGCGTCTATCCACCTGTTCCGGAAGGCCCTGTCGGCGAAGTCCCCCATCTCCGGGCTGAAGGCACTGAAGCTCTTCACAATGAGATCATGTGCATCCTCGAAGCCGTACTTCCTGTGCCCGGCACCGCCAGTCCTGACCGGGGCGAAGATATCATACCAGGCCAGCTGGTCCAGTCCCAGAAGTCTGGCCTTGATCCTGAAGTACTCACGGAACACCGGCATTGACTCATCAAGTGCGGCAAGCAGGGCATTCAGGCTGTCCATCGAGAGCCTGGAGATGAAGGCGCTGTGTTCAAGCGGACTCTTCCAGCCCTGCCGGCGCTCCAGGGTCAGACAGGTGCCCTTCACGCTGTTGAGACAGGCGGCCAGCACATCCTGAGCCCGGGTGAGGATCTTCTTCTCCCTCAGGTAGGCATCCCTGCGGACAGCCCTGTCAGGATCCGAGGCATCGCTTCTCAGCTGGGTCAGCGTGCGCCCGCTGTCCTCCAGGGAACTGGTCACGGTATCGAAGAGGCGCTCGAAGGCACCCTCCCCGCTCCGCCTCAGGTCACTTGCCAGGACCTCCTCGTGGAGACTCATCCTGTGTCCCGCGTCAATGGCCATGTGTGAGAGCACATAGCGGTAATCAGAAAGGCGGGGATCATCCAGCTCATCCCGGCTCCTGCCGATGCGCTCAAGCATGAGGCTCTCGATCTCAGTCACTGCGACATCCTTGTCCTCGACCTGGCCCTGGACTCTGTTGTAAAGCTCGCTGGAGGTGTCAGTCGAGACAAGACAGTCAGCATAGGCGCTCAGTGTCTCGTATGTGGCCAGCAGTCTGTTGTACTGCGGCAGGACTGCGGCCAGGGCCTCACCGGCAGCCAGGCTGTCCCTGATGCTCTGGCAGAGAGTGTCCACCGACCGGAGGGCGGCCTTGAAATCCTCCCCCTCCGGGGAGCTGAAGATGGGACTCAGGTCCCACTGTGGAAGTCTGTTTTCGCTCATGCAGGAAGCTTAGCACAAAGGGCTAAATGCTGACAGTACGGTCAGCGCGCAGCAGCGGACCCTCCTCCTCATGACTCACGATTATGCAGGTCCTTCCCCTGCGGTGTGCGGCGATGAAGGCCTCAGCCAGGGCACGGCTGTCCGGGTCAAGGCCGGTGAAAGGCTCATCAAGTATCAGAATCTGGCCGTCGCTGAGAAGGGCCCTCATCAGGGCCAGGCGCCGCTTCATCCCTCCTGAGTACTGGCAGACTTTCTTGAATGGCTCATCCAGGCCGAGCTCTGCAAAGGCCGACAGGATGGTCCTCCTGTCCACAATGCGCCCCAGTGCCAGGGCGATGTTGGAATAGGCGCCTGCTGAAGATGTGAGCCTGTCCTCCTGGAAGACCCAGGCAAAGCTGTGTCCGCTGAAGTCACTGAGGCTCTTGTCCTCATTCTCCTCAAGGCCGCTGATTATCCTCAGGAGGGTCGTCTTGCCACGCCCTGACGGACCGGTCAGTCTGACAATGCTCCCCTCCTCCACAGAGAAGTCAAAGCCGTCAAAGAGGACCCTGTCGCCGAAGTGTTTTGTCACACGGACTCTCATAATGCCTCCAGCCTCTGTCCGAGGCTTCTGAACAGGAGCTTCATCAGCAGCTCGAAGAGCACGCTCAGCAGGACGATGAGGAGCGTGTATGCGAACACATCACCAGTCGCGAAGAAGACCTTGGCATCATACAGCAGCTCTCCCAGGGAGCCGTCCGGAATGCCTATGACCTCAGCCGCCACCCCGCTCTTCCAGGCCAGGCCCAGCGAGAGGGAGGCAGAGGACATCAGATATGGATAGACCTGGGGAAGATAGACAAGCCTCGCCCTGGCCCACATGCCCAGATTGAATACATCAGCCATCTCTAGCATGCCCCGGTCTGTGTCCCTGAGCGCGGACAGGATATTCGTGTAGAGCACGGGGAAGACCATCATGAACGAGATGATCACTGACAGGTTGCGCGAGGAGACCCAGATCAGGACGACGATCGTTATCGAGGCGACCGGAACCACCTTGAAGGCCTGCACCAGCGGCTCCAGCAGAATGCTTATCCAGGAGAAACGGCTGGACAGGGGTGCCAGCACCAGCGCCGCCAGCAGGGCGAGCAGGAAGCCTCCCGCGATGCGCAGCGTGGAGAAGAGCGCCGCCTGCCAGACAGGGGCCTGAGAGATCAGGATGAAGAGTCTCCTGACAACTTCAATCGGGGAGACAAGCAGGATCCTCTGGCCGACGGCACAGGCGGCAATGTGCCACAACGCCAGCCAGAAGATCACGGAAAGTGCCTTTACAAACGGCTTAGTAGTAGAAGTCCTCACCTGGCAGACTTCCTCCAACCGATGCGGGATTCGCGTTGTACAGCACCTCAAGATAGGGGCCGAGGCTGCTTCTGAGTCCGTCACCGGTGATGCACACGATATTGCACTCAGGCAGGGCGATGGCTGCGACTTTCTCCGGCACGATATCATACTTTCCTACCAGGGCGGCTGCCTCCTGCGTGCTGCTGTTGGCGAAGTCAGTCGAGGCTCTGTACTGGTCGATGAAGCGGTCCACTGCATCAGGCTCAGCCTCCACGAAGTCCTTCCTGGCGACGATCACGCCTGTGATCAAGGCGGAATCCGGACTGACCACGGTCCAGGCATCATTGAGATCAATCGCGACGCGGATGTCAGGGTTCTGCATCATCGCAGTCGTGACGAAGGGCTGGGGAAGCAGGGCGACTCCTTCCGGATCATTCAGCAATGCGGCCACACATTCGGCATGCTCGCTCATCCACTCCACCCTGACGCTGTCAGCGAGTCCTGCCTCCTCAAGAATGTAGGAGAGACTGTACTCAGGTGTCGAGCCCTTGCCGCTCGCATAGACCGTCCTTCCGGCAAGATCCTCAAGCGAGTGGACACTGTCACCGTTCTCCACGATGTAGAGGACACCGAGCGTGTTCACGGCAAGCACCTGAATGGCGCCGTCCGTGTTGTTGTAGATGACACTGGCCAGATTGGCCGGCAGTGCGGCGATGTCGACTTCACCGCGGACGATCATCGGCGTCATCTCTGTCGGACTTGCCACGATTGAGAAGGAGTAGCTGTTCCCGTCCACGGGACCGCTCTCCGCCTCGTCCATCAGCCGGACCAGTCCCATTGCAGTCGGTCCCTTGAGGGCGGCGACCCGGATCTCGTCCGTCGCCTCACCAGCAGGCTGCGCCCACAGCAGGGCGGCCGATGCAAGCACCAGGAAAAACACAATTATCTTATTACGCATTCAGAACCTCCATCAGTATGTTCTTGTCAAGGACAGTGATTGACTGTCCCGAGTAATCTATGGCACCGAGTGATCCGAAATAGGCCAGTTCCCTGAAAAGCGCGCTCTTTCCAAGCGCCAGATAGCTGGCAAGTTCCTCACGGCTGGAGAAGCGGACCTGGTAGCCGTCCAGCAGGTAGCTTGCCAGGCGCCTGCGGTTGTTCTTTATTCCCAGCAGGCTGACACGCGACATCAGGAATTCCAGTCTGCCGTTCAGCATCGCGCAATATGATCTGTAGAGCGAGGTGTCGGCATCCATGGCCCGCCTCACGCCTTCCTTCGGCAGCAGGACGAGCTCAACGTCGTCCCTGGCCCTAAGCCGGCTGGGCAGAGGACTGTCAATGAAGAGATTGGAAACACCGAAGGCATCTCCCTGCGTGAGGATGTTGACCAGGTTCCCGCTCCTGCCGAGGACCTCGAGGCTTCCGCTGGTGATGAGCACCAGCATCTTCTCAAAGGAAAAGACGTCGTCAAGCATAAGGCCACGTCTGAGGGAGACTGGCCTGCGTCCTTCGATGCAAAGAGAGGAAAGTGCCTGGAGAAAATCACACATCAAGGGGAGACTAGCACAGGAGAAAGTGCAAATGCAAGCTCCAGTGCGGTCCCATTTGGGATTTTAATGATCATCAGGCAGGTCCGGCTCAGACCTGTATGTTGTATTCGGCTATCTTGCTGATCAGGGTGCGGCGGCTGATGCCCAGCTCCTGGGCGGCATGGGTGCGGTTGCCCTCCCAGCGCTGCAGGGAGCGGATGATGGCGCTTTTCTCTATGTCCTTCAGTGTGACGGCACCCTCCCCCTCGCTCTCCGGGCCGGACTTCCGGGCCGCTCCGGGACGGGAGACAGAGCCGCGGAGGTCCAGATCCTCCACCCTTATTATCGAGCCGTCCGCGAAGATCATTGTCCGCTCCAGTATGTTCTCCAGCTCCCTGACGTTGCCATAGAAGTCGTGCCGCTTGAGCATATCAAGGGCCTCCGGAGTGAAGCCGGTTATCTTCGTTCCCATCGTGCGGTTGTAGCGCGAGATGATGTTCGCCGCCAGAAGCGGAATGTCCTCACTCCTCTCTCTCAGTGGCGGGATCTCGATCCTGACGACATTCAGCCGGTAGAAGAGGTCCTCGCGGAAGGTGCCCTCCTGCACCATCTGCTCCAGATTCTTGTTTGTGGCGGCGATGATCCTCGCATTGATCGGCATCGGGCTTGTACCGCCCAGTCTGGTGATCCTGCGGTCCTGGAGCACGCGCAGTATCTTCACCTGGAGCGAGAGCGGCATGTCGCCGATCTCATCCAGGAAAAGCGTTCCCCCGCTTGCCAGCTCGAACATGCCATTCTTGCGGGCCACGGCTCCGGTGAAGGCTCCCTTCTCATAGCCGAAGAGCTCGCTTTCAAGCAGGTTCTCAGGCACGCCGCCTATGTTGATAGCGACAAAGGGGCCCTCGCTTACGGACGAGAAGGAGTGGATCTCCCTGGCGACCACCTCCTTGCCCGTACCGCTCTCTCCTGTGATCAGGACGGTGGCGCTGGAGGGTGCGATCTTGCGGATCACCTCCTTGATATGCGTCATCGACGGACTCTCCCCGACAAAGGAGTTGTGCGCCTCGTCAGTGGCCTTGGCGTTCTCGACTATGCTTCTCAGATTCGAGGACTCGACCAGGCTCTTTATCTTTATGCACAGCTCTTCCGGATCAAAGGGCTTCACGATATAGTCCTGGGCCCCTTCCTTGAGCGCATTGACGGCATCCGCTATGTCTCCATGGGCGCTTATCATGATGACAGGCATCCTGTAGCCCTCGGCACGGATCCACCTGATCAGCTCAAGGCCGTCCATGCCCGGCATCTTGAGATCGACAAGCACGGCGTCGTAGGCCGTCTCGCCCAGCATGCGCTGGGCACTGAAACCATTCTCGGCACCATCGGAGTCTATGCCTTCTGTGGCGAAGAACTTCCCCATGGTGCTCCTTATGTTCATCTCGTCATCTACGATAAGGACTCTCATCTCAGCTCCAACAGGAAAAAGGATACACAAGTCGGAGGAAAAAGGCCATAAAGACCTAGAGGATGCGCCCGGCCAGATCCAGCGCGGCCCGTATCGTCTTGTCCATGTCGAAGTAGGCGTACTGGGCCAGACGGCCTCCGAGTATGAGTCTATCATCCTGATCGGCAAGGGCCCTGTATCTGGAATAGAGGCTGCTGTTGGCACTGTCGTTCACCGGGTAGTAAGGCTCGCCTGTGACGGTGTAGTCCACAGGATACTCCCTGCTGATCCAGGTGACGGGAGAGTCGCACTTCTCGAAGTGGCGGTGCTCTATCACCCTGGTGTACGGAGTCTCACGGTCAGTGTAGTTGACAACCGCGACGCCCTGCCAGTTCTCGCACTCGATTCTCTCATCCTCGAAGCGGACGCTGCGGTACTGGAGGTGGCCCAGCGAGTAGTCGAAGTACTCATCCAGGGCCCCGGTGTACAGCACTCTGTCCGCAAGCTGCCTGTAGTGGTCCCTGTCAGTATTGAAATCAATACCCAGGCGCACCTCGGTGCCCTCGAGGAGCTTTTCCATGATCTGTGTATAACCGCCTTCCGGAATGCCCTGCCAGCGGTCGTTGAAGTAGTTGTTGTCGTAAACATAGCGCACCGGAAGGCGCCTGATGATCTCCGGGGGAAGCTCGCTGCAGGACCTGCCCCACTGTTTCTCTGTATAGCCTTTGACCAGTTTCTCGAAGATGTCCCTTCCCACGAGGCTGATGGCCTGCTTCTCAAGGTTGTCCACCTGGCCGGTCACCTCAGCGCGCTGGCGCTCAATGATGGCTCTGGCCTCATCAGGAGTCCTCACTCCCCACATGCGGTTGAAGGTGTTCATGTTGAAGGGCATGTTGTATATCTCGCCCTTATAGTTCGCGACCGGACTGTTGATATAGTTGTTGAACTCTGCGAAACGGTTTATGTACTCCCACACTCCCCTGTCGCTGGTATGGAAGATGTGGGCACCGTATTTGTGGATGTTGATGCCGTCGCGCCTGTATGTATAGACATTGCCTCCGATATGATCACGTCTCTCCAGAACAAGACAGCGCCTTCCCCTCTCTCTGGCCTCATGGGCGAACACTGCTCCGAAAAGGCCGGAGCCTACAATCAGATAATCATACTTCATGTGCCGGATTATACTCCGTAAAGCGCCCAGGCGTGAAGGAGGATTCCGCAGGCCACGGAGACATTGATGGATCCCTTCGAGCCGAACTGCTCGATCGTGACGCGTGAGCTGCACATCCCGAGCACGTCCGCGCTGACGCCGTCCTCCTCGCTGCCGATGACACAGACAGCATCCTCAGGAAAGCTGAATGAGGACAGGGCCTCACCTCCGGTCTCAAGAGCGAAGACTGTCCGCCCTTTCAGGACTTCTAGGTCATCGACAATTGTGTAGGGAACAGTCTCTGTGGCACCGCGTGCCGTGCGAGCGCAGCGCGGCGATGTGACATCACCGCAGCCCCTCCTGAGGTAGATATGGTCAACGCAGAAGCTCTCTGCGCTCCGGAAGACCGCTCCGATGTTGTAAGGGGAACGCACTCTGTCCAGGAAGAGGGAATGAGGAAGCTGTCTCCTTCCCGCCGCATCCAGCCTTCCCTGTCCGTCCACCAGATCCCAGTCGGCGAGCTCCTCGCCAAGCAGTCCCATCACTGTGTAGTAGACATCCTTTGCGGCAAGCGGGTCATGACCGGCCCTGTAGCGTGCTATGAGGGAGGAGACGACTGTCTTGTCACCGTCACTGAGGATCTCGGAGTCATGGACTATGCCCATCAGCCCCTCAAGATAGCTGTCATCCAGCAGCCCGGTGCGGGCATCTGAGTACAGCACACAGGCGAGCCGTCTCAGCTGCACGCGCGGCTTAAGCGTCCTGATCTTCCGGATTGTTATCATCACAAGTCCCCTGTGAGGGAATCACGGCCAGTGCGAACTCTCCCCTGACCGGGGTCCTCTGTCCGAGAAGCGCAATGAGATCAGACACAGGAAGGCTGACGATTTCCTCGAACTGCTTCGTCAGCTCCCGGCCCATCACGACTGTGCACTGCGGGTCGACAGACCTTATGTCCTCAAGTGTCTTCAGGACCCTGAACGGAGATTCGTACACGATGAAGGTCTCTCCTCTGGAGCAGAGCTCTTCCAGTCTACGGGTCCGTCTGCCCTTCTTCGGCGACAGGAAGCCCTCGAAGGTGAAGGTCTTTCCGACATTCCCCGCCACGGAGATCAGGGCAGAGGCGGCACTGGCACCGGGAAGCGGGACTATGCTGTGATCAGTGGTGGACCTCACCAGCTCAACCAGTCTGGCCCCCGGATCGGAAATGCCGGGCGTGCCGGCATCACTGAGATAGGCCACGTCCTCACCGCTGTCCAGCAGGCCTATGATGCCTTTCGCGCTGTCCACCTCATTGTGGGCATGGCAGGCAATGGTGCGTTTCCTGAGGTTGTAGTGATTCAGGAGGATCCCTGTGTGCCGCGTGTCCTCACAGGCCACCACCTGGACCGACTCCAGCACTTTCAGGGCTCTTATTGTGATGTCTTCCAGATTGCCTATCGGGCAGGCGACCATGTAAAGGGTGCTCATGGTCAGAAGGATAACAGGATGAGGGTTGAGGGGAAAGTGCATCCCGGATCTGGTCAAATTGACCATCGGTTGGGAAATACCGCCGCTGAAAACACCGTTTCACCAGTCTGGAGGCTACTTGGCACAGCAGTTGCATTACTGTCTGCAGAGATTAGCAGACAAGGAGCGTCAAAGATGAACGTATTCAAGAGATTTTCAGACATCATCTCGTCCAACATCAACAGCGCGCTGGACAAGATGGAGGACCCGAAGAAGATGATCAACCTCATGATAGACCAGATGGAGGAGACGGCAATCGAGGTAAGATCATCCATTGCGCACAAGAGTGCTGAGCTCACGACAATCGAGCGCCAGTGCCGGGAGGCCAGGGATGCCGCTTCCAGATGGACAGAGAGGGCCAGGCTTGCGGTCGGCAAGGCGAATGATGATCTGGCACGCCAGGCGATTGCGGAAAAGCAGGCTCTGGAGGCCAGGGCAAGGGCACTGGAGGACAATGCCTCCACGCTGGGCTCAATCATCTCATCCCTGAAGGAGCAGCTGGACCAGATAGAAGGCAGGCTTGAGGAGATGAAGGCAAAGCGCACCGACCTGCTCAACAGGGCCCAGGCCGCGAAGGAGAAGATCAGGAACTCAGAGGTTCTGAAGGAAGCTGACAGCAGTGACTTCGCACGCCGCTTCGAGGAGCTTCAGGCCCGCATAGAGCGCTGGGAGGCAGAGGCAAGAGTGTTCTCCGGCACAAAGACCGCTGCCAGCACGAAGGAGACTTTCGAGAAGATGGAGGCGGACAAGGCCGTTGAGGATGAACTTGCCGCACTCAAGAATGAAATGAAGGAGAACGGCTGATGTATTGTCACTCACCCTACCAGCGCAAGTGGATGAGGAGTCCTGACGGAATCCTGTTCGGAGTATGCTCCGGCATGGCACGCCGGCTCGGCATCTCAAGTTTTCTGGTCCGGCTGGTGACCTTTCTTGCCTTCTGCTTCACGGGCTTCTTCCCGGTGGGACTGGTCTACATCCTCCTGGCACTGGTCCTGCCTGCGGGTCCGGAGTATTACTGATACACGGGATGGGGGCTGAAAGGCCCCCTTCCCTGTCCTGATGTGCTCTGCTCCATCCTGCACCGGCTGCAGGAGATCATGTAGAGCATTCACTTTTTTTACACAACTGTCCCGCTTTTCTCCGACTGTATGGCAGGAGGAAAGCCTATATGAGTAAGAATAGCAGGACAG
>CALXOO010000021.1 GCA_944390045.1 uncultured Spirochaetales bacterium
CTGTTGCCCTTTTATTCCGGCTGATGATTTGCCCTTTCATTCCGGCCACGGTGTGCCCTTCTAAACCGGCGCCAACATAGGATTTAGCGCCTTTATTGTTCTATCCCAACTCTTATGCTTTTCTCTGTACTGATACTTGTCTGCTTCTGTTTTCCAACATTTTTGTGCAAGAACCACAAAAAAGGTGTCAGACCTGACCGGAGAACCGGTACTTCTGACACCTTACTATAGCAGGGGTAGGACTCGAACCTACGACCCCCGGGTTATGAGCCCGATGAGCTGCCAACTGCTCTACCCTGCGTCGAATGCTCTTGTGATAATGCCTGTTTCCCTGATTAATGTCAATAGGACAAGAGGCTTGTTTTCAAATTTTTCCAGGATATTCAGAATACAGTCCGGAAAGCAACAAAAACGCAACAGAATTCTCTCTCAGGCGGCATTGAACAAGCCGAATATTTCATTTAAGTTGTATCCATCATTCCTTTCTGCAACAAAGGAGAAGCCCAAGTGAAAAAAGTTGCGATCATAATGGGAAGCGACTCGGACCTGCCAGTTGCACAGAAGGCTGTGGCAAAGCTCAGAATGCTGGCCGTACCATACGAAGTACATGTAATCAGCGCACACAGGACACCTGAAGAGGCGAAGGATTTTGCCACTGCAGCCAGGAAAAGAGGCATTGGCGTGATCATCGCAATCGCAGGAAAGGCCGCACACCTGGGAGGCGTGCTCGCATCCTGGACAACACTGCCCGTTATTGGCATACCGTGCGGGGGAGACGGTCTCGGCGGAATTGACGCACTCCTCTCGACAGTGCAGATGCCGCCTGGAATTCCGGTTGCATCGATGGCGGTGAACGGCGGAGAGAACGCGGCGATTTTCGCCTGCCAGATCCTGGCACTGGATGATGATGGACTCTCAGAACGCCTGAACGCTGACAGGCAGTCCATGCAGGAAAAAGTAAGAGACAAAAACAGCAAGATCGAGGAGATGTTCAACTGATGGCAACCAAAGGCAGACAGATGTATGAGGGCAAGGCGAAAAAGGTCTTCGAGACAGATGATCCCACGCTTTGCATTGTGTCCTACAAGGACGATGCGACAGCATTCAACGGACTCAAGAAGGGTACCATCACCGGAAAGGGCGTCATAAACAACCGCCTCACCAATCACCTGATGGAGAAGCTTGAGAAAGAGGCCGGGATTCCGACACACTTCGTCCAGGAGCTCTCCGACACGGACACACTTGTCCGGAAGGTCTCAATCGTCCCGCTCGAGGTCATTGTCCGCAACACTGTTGCCGGATCACTCGCAAAACGCGTCGGCAAACCAGAGGGAACGGTCCTGCCCTGCCCCGTCCTGGAATTCTGCTATAAGGATGATGAACTCGGAGACCCTATGGTCAACGACTATCATATCTTGGCCATGGGATGGTGTTCAGCCGGGACACTCAGCCAGATCAAGGACTATGCGCTCAGGATAAATGACTACCTCGTCAGTTACTTCAGGCAGATCGGCATAGACCTGATCGATTTCAAGCTGGAATTCGGCATCACAAATGACGGAAAGCTTGTGCTCGCAGACGAGATCAGCCCCGACACCTGCAGGTTCTGGGACAGCAGGACTCATGAGAAGCTGGACAAGGACCGTTTCAGGAGAGATCTGGGCAATGTCGAGGGTGCCTACAGGGAAGTCCTCTCGCGCGTCTTCGGAGACAGGACCTGATGGCGGGTGGCATCCACGAGGAGTGCGGCATCTTCGCTCTCAGCCTGCCTGAGAAGACAGATGTCGCGAATCTGGTCTACTACGGTCTGTATGCATTGCAGCACAGGGGCCAGGAAGGTGCGGGAATAGCAGTATGCGAGGACGGCGTGATCACTGCGCACAAGGACGCCGGACTGGTCAGTGAAGTCTTCACCACACCGGTTCTTGAGAAGTTTCCGACGGGCTGCATGGCGCTGGGACACGTACGTTACGGTACCACCGGCAACAATCCCCGCCTGAATGTCCAGCCGCTTGTGATCAACCACCTCAAGGGACGCATGGCACTGGCCCATAACGGCAACCTGACAAACGACTATGAGCTCAGACAGGCCCTTGAGCTCAGGGGGTCAATCTTCCACACCACAAGCGACACCGAGGTAATCGCCTACACGATCACGAAGCACCGCCTGCAGGAAGACAGGCTTGAAGTCGCGCTCTCACGTGCGATGGACGAGCTTCAGGGTGCCTACTCACTGGTTGTCATGTCATCCCGGAAACTGATAGCGGCACGCGATCCGTGGGGCTTCAGACCACTGTGCATCGGGTCCTTCGAGGGCGGTTACGTGATCTCAAGCGAGACCTGCGCACTGGATGCTGTCGGAGCCCGCTTCATCAGGGACATAGACCCGGGAGAGATAGTCACCATATGCGACGGAAAACTCACAAGCGACAGATCGCACTGCGGCACAAGGGAGAAGCATCTCTGCGTCTTTGAGCTGATATACTTCGCCCGCCCGGATTCGGTGATGGACGGACATCCGGTCCAGACGGCCAGGCAGAGAGCCGGAGCCTTCCTCGCACTGGAACATCCGGCACAGGCCGATATTGTCATCGGAGTTCCTGATTCCGGGATCGAGGCGGCCATGGGCTTTGCCAGACAGTCAGGCATTCCGTACGGGACAGGCTTCATCAAGAATAAGTACATAGGGAGGACCTTCATCCAGCCCACACAGAGCAGGAGAGAGGACGAGGTACGGATCAAACTCAATCCAATCGCCTCAGCAGTCAGAGGGAAGCGCGTAGTTCTGGTTGATGACTCAATCGTGCGCGGCACCACAAGCATCCGCATAGTAAGGCTGCTGAGAGAGGCCGGAGCGAAAGAGGTCCATTTCCGCTCATCTGCCCCGAAGTTCCTCTATCCATGTTACTTCGGAACCGACATAGACTCATCGCAGAATCTCTTCGCATACAAATACACAGACGAAGAGATGAGGAAGCTTCTTGACGTGGACTCACTGGGCTTCCTGTCTGTTGAGAATGTCGTGAAGCTGGGAACGAACGGAGACCACGGCTTCTGTACTGCATGTTTCAGCAGGGACTACCCCTGTCCTCCCCCGCAGGTCGCGATGAAGGACAAGTACTCCCAGCCGATAAACAGGGAATAAAACACCGGGGGACAGGAAAGGAGACCGGCGCACCCCCTGCCGGATTGCTTATGGAAAACAGCTACAGCGAGAGCTACAGGAAAAGCGGAGTCGACATAACCGCCGGCTACAGGGCGGTAGAGCTGATGAAGGAGCATGTCAACAGGACGCGCACGGCAAACTCGATGGACGGCCTTGGCGGCTTCGGCGGCTGCATTGACATCTCGGCAGAGAGCGGGAACGTGCTGGTCAGCGGAACAGACGGCGTCGGAACAAAACTCAAGCTGGCCTTCGCGATGGGCAAGCACGACACGGTAGGCATCGACTGCGTCGCCATGTGCGTCAATGACATCATATGCACAGGGGCACGACCCCTGCTCTTTCTGGACTACATCGCCTGCGGAAAGAACGTTCCTGAGAAAATAGCCTCAATCGTAAAGGGAGTTGCTGACGGCTGCGTTCAGGCCGGCTGCGCCCTTGTCGGCGGAGAGACAGCTGAAATGCCGGGGTTTTACCCGGAAGACGAGTACGATCTTGCCGGCTTCTCAGTAGGAATCGTGGAAAAGGAGAAGATGCTTGACAGGAACAGCGTCAGGGCCGGAGATGCGATCATAGCGCTGCCCTCAAGTGGGGTTCACTCAAACGGATTCTCCCTGGTCAGAAAAGTATTCTCCATAGACACCGACCCTGAGATACTTAACACGACTGTGCTCTCTGACGGAAGGACGCTCGGGCAGGCCCTGCTTGAACCGACAAGAATCTATGTAAAGCCTGTCCTCAGCCTTCTTGAGAACGCGCATGTCCACTCCATCTGCCACATAACAGGAGGAGGCTTCAATGAGAACATCCCGCGGGCCCTTCCGGAGGGACTGCAGGCCTCGATCAGGTTCTCCAGCGTCAGGACACCTGAGATATTCAGGCTGATCCAGGAAAAGGGAGACATAGACAGACACGATATGTTCAACACCTTCAACATGGGTGTGGGCATGGCAGTCATCGTTCCCTCTCAGGAGACAGACAAAGTCATTGACTGCCTTGCCCCGGCAGGAGCATACCTCCTCGGACAGGTCGAGGAAGGAGACAAAGGAGTGAGATTATGGTGAAAGCCGCCGTTCTGGTCTCAGGAGGAGGCACGAATCTGGCAGCGCTGCTGGCCAGTCAGGATTCCGGCGTGATCAGGAGCGCAGAAATAGCGCTTGTAGCTGCGGACAGGCCATGCCAGGCGCTGGCCAGAGCAGAAGAGCGCGGCATCAGGACCGTGCTTCTGGACAGGAAGTCACTCAGGAGAGAGGCTTTTGAGGAGGGCCTCGTGCGTGAGATTGACGCCGCAGGCTGCACCCTCATCGTGCTTGCCGGTTTTCTCTCGATTCTCTCTGCCGCTTTCGTGAAAAGATATCCGGACCGGATAATCAACGTTCACCCGTCTCTGATCCCCTCGTTCTGCGGAAAGGGATTCTACGGACTGCACGTCCACGAGGCAGCACTCCGGCGCGGAGTCAGGATCACCGGGGCGACTGTGCATCTTGTCAACGAGGAGCCAGATGGTGGTAGAATACTTAAGCAGAAGGCGGTTGAGGTCCTCTGCACAGACAGCCCGGAAAGTCTGCAGAAGAGGGTCATGGAAGAAGCCGAGTGGATAATACTTCCCCAGGCGGTGGAGGAGCTGGCCGCTGAAATAGAAAAGAAAGGAGACGTAAATGACAATCGCAGAATATCTTGAGAACAGGAAATATCCCGGAAGGCTCATCATCGCCGGCAACACGGAGGACGGAAAGAGCGTACTGTGCTATGCCATCATGGGACGCAGTGAGAACAGCCGCAACAGGATCTTCAAGTTTGACGACGAGGGAACTCTCAGGACTGTTCCCTATGATGAGTCAAAGGTGGAGGATCCCAGTCTGATCATCTACAACTGCATGAGGCAGTTCGAAGACAGAGTGATTCTGACCAACGGCAGCCAGACAGACCTGATTTATGATGAACTGGAGAAGGGAGGCACCTTTGAGGACGCGGTGATCAGGATGTCATACGAGCCGGACGGGCCGAACTGGACCAGCCGCATCAGCGCGCTTTTCAATGAAAGTGACTCAAGCTACAAGCTCGCCATTGTGAGAAAGGAAGGCGACAGCACCGGCAGAGTCGTATACACCTACCCCAGGCAGGATGGATTCGGACACTGCATTCACACCTATCTTGAGAGCGATGCCGATCTGCTGCCCCCGTTCACCAAGGATCCTGAAAGGCTCACACTCCCGTCAACGCTTGAGGAAGTGGCCAACCAGCTCTGGGATGCCCTGGACGAGGACAACAGGATCTCGCTCTTCGTTCAGGTCGGGGATGAGATGACGATATTCAACAAGAACAACGGAGACTGACGTGGACACGCTCAAACTCAAGTACGGGTGCAACCCGAACCAGACGAACGCCTTCATCAGCTGCCCGGAGAGGCTCCCGATAACGGTCCTCAACGGAAGACCCGGCTACATCAACCTGCTTGACGCCCTGAACGGCTGGCAGCTCGTGAGGGATCTGAAAAAGGCAACCTCTCTTGCCGCTGCGGCCAGCTTCAAGCATGTCTCCCCTGCAGGAGCGGCTGTCGCACTGGAGCTGGACGAGACGGAAAGGAAGATGTACATGGTCTCGCAGAAGGCCAGCCTCAGTCCGGTTGCCACCGCCTACGTGAGGGCAAGGGGTGCTGACAGGATGAGCTCATTCGGAGACTTCATCGCACTCTCCGATACCTGCGACCTGAGTTGTGCGAAAATGATAAACAGGGAAGTCAGCGACGGTGTGATAGCCCCGGACTACACTGATGACGCACTCAGGCTTCTCAAGACGAAGAGGAAAGGAAGCTACTGCGTCCTTCAGATTGACAGCTCCTGGGAGCCCCCCAGAGAAGAGACCAGAACGGTCTTCGGCATAACCTTCACCCAGGATCACAACAGCTTCATCCCATCGGACCGGGACTTCACAAATATTGTCACGAAGAGGCGCGACCTTCCTGAATGGGCCAGACGAGACCTCACTGTTGCCCTGGTCGCGCTGAAGTACACGCAGTCGAACTCCGTGTGTTATGCATTCAGGGGACAGACCATCGGTGTGGGGGCCGGGCAGCAGAGCAGGATCCACTGCACGAGACTGGCCGGAAACAAGGCTGACCTCTGGCTGCTGAGACACCACGAGAAAGTGCTCTCACTCCCCTTCCTCAGCGGACTGAGCCGGAATGACAGGGACAATGTCATCGAGCAGTATCTGGCTGATGAGAGGGAGGAGGATATTGTCGCAGGCTGGCAGGACTACTTCACGGAAAAACCGGCAGAGATGGACAGGGAGGAGAAGAAAGCATATCTCGCAGCGGCAAGAGGCATCAGCCTGGCCTCTGACGCGTTCTTCCCCTTCCGTGACAACATAGACAGGGCGGCCAGAAGCGGCGTCAGCTATGTCAGCGAACCCGGAGGCTCTCTCAGGGATGACGCAGTCATCCAGGCGGCTGATGAGCATGATATGACAATGTTCTTCACCGGAGTGAGGCTCTTCCATCACTGAAACACACCGGAGGAGTGAAACTTGAATATTCTCATACTCGGATCTGGCGGCAGGGAAGCCGCCATAGCCGCCTGTCTTGAAAAAGAGGGGCGGACAGTCTATGCACTTCCAGGCAACGGAGGAATAGCCAACAGTATTCCGGGCAGCGCGGTGGACAGGGATGCCGTCCTTGCCGCCTGCAGGAAATACGATATCAGCTACTGCGTGGTCACACCGGATGATCCGCTGGCTGCCGGAATGGTGGACTATCTGCAGGAGCATGGAATTCCATGCTTCGGCCCGACTGCCAGAGCCGCACGCATAGAGTCTTCCAAGGCTTTCGCGAAGGACCTGATGCACAGATACGGCATACCGACGGCAAAGGCCATGACTTTCAGCAGTCTGGATCAGGCGCTTGCCTTTGTCAGGACATTGAAGACCTTTCCTGTAGTGATCAAGGCGGACGGACTGGCCCTCGGGAAGGGGGTCAGCATTGTCCAGGACCTGGAAGAGGCTGCCCAGATGCTCCGGGCCATGATGGAGGACGGGCGATTCGGCAGTGCCGGGCGCACTGTGGTAATAGAAGAGTTCCTCACCGGTCCGGAAGTGTCCGTACTATCCTTCACCGACGGGAGGACAATAATTCCGATGGTCTCGGCCATGGACCACAAGCGGGCCTGTGACAATGATCAGGGACCGAATACCGGAGGAATGGGCACGATAGCGCCAAACCCGTATTACACAGAAGAAGTGGCAAAGGAGTGCATGGAAAAAATCTTCCTCCCCACTCTTTCAGCTCTCAGGAAAGAAGGCTGTCCCTTCAGCGGCTGTCTCTACTTCGGCCTGATGCTGACACAGGACGGACCTAAGGTGATCGAGTACAACGCACGCTTCGGAGATCCGGAGACCCAGGTTGTCCTGCCGCTTCTTCAGGGTGACCTGCTGGAGATCATGACAGCATGTACGGACGGCACGCTGGACAAGGTGAGAATAAGCTTCTCAGACGAGGCCTGCTGCTGTGTCATTCTGGCCAGTGAAGGCTATCCCGGGCGGTATGAGAAAGGCAGGCCAATAACAATCGACGGACCGCTTGAAGGGCAGATCCGAATCGCGGGTGCACTGCGGAACGGAAACGGAGACCTCGTCACAAACGGCGGCAGAGTGCTTGGCATCGTCGCAAAAGCCCCCACCCTGGCCCAGGCTGTCGAGGCGGCCTACAGGGATGTGGAGAAGATACATTTCGAAGGCTGCCAGTTCAGACACGATATCGGCAGGAGGGCCCTTGAGGCATAATGGTATACAGGACATACGTTGAGAAGAAGAAAGGCTTCGACCATGAGGCAGAGGGACTGAGAAATGATCTTTCAGTGTCGCTTGGAATCAAGGTCAGCTCACTCAGGATCATAAACAGGTATGACGTCGAAGGCATCTCCAGAGAACTCTTCGACAGGGCTGTGGAGTCAGTATTCAGCGAGAAGGCGGTTGACACTGTCCTTGACAGCCTGCCCCCGCATGACATGGCCTTTGCAGTCTGTCCCCTGCCGGGTCAGTTCGATCTCAGGAGCCAGAGCGCGGTGGAGTGCATCAGTTTTCTGGACACTGAGGCGAAGGCCCGCGTCAAGGCGGCAAAGGTCTACCTCATCGACGGAATCGGAGACAGCGAGCTGTCCAGGATAAAGCAGTATCTGATCAACCCGGTCGAGGCGATGGAGGATTCGCTTGATGAGGCCGAAACCCTGGAGCGCAGCTATGAGCTGCCCGCTGACATTGCCCACATCAGCGGCTTCAGGGAAATGGATGATGAGGCGCTCAGAAAGCTCCACAGTGAGCTCTCTCTCGCAATGGACCTGGATGACCTGATGTTCCTGCAGGACCATTTCAGGGCAGCAGGCAGGGAGCCGACCATAACGGAAGTGAGGGTCTGCGACACTTACTGGTCAGACCACTGCCGTCACACGACTTTCCAGACAGAGCTTGAAGATATCACATTCGAGGACGCTGAGGCGCAGGAGATGTTCCAGCGCTATCTTGAGATAAGAAAGGAGCTGGGCATCACAAAACCGGTCACGCTGATGGACCTAGCGACCATAGGAGCCAGACACCTGAAATCCAGAGGCCTGCTTGAGGACCTTGATGAGAGCGGGGAAATCAACGCCTGTTCCGTGAATGTCCGTGCCTGTTTCGAGGACGGAGGCAGTGAGGATTATCTGCTGATGTTCAAGAACGAGACACATAACCATCCCACAGAGATCGAGCCTTTCGGAGGTGCCGCCACCTGTATCGGAGGCGCAATCCGCGATCCGCTCTCAGGAAGGGCCTATGTCTATCAGGCCATGAGGATCACCGGAAGCGGCGATGTGTTCACTCCCTTTGACCAGACACCGGAAGGCAAGCTTCCACAGAAGAAGATCGCAGTGACGTCGGCACAGGGGTACAGCTCATACGGCAACCAGATCGGTCTTGCGACCGGACTTGTCGATGAACTCTATCATCCAGGCTATGTTGCCAAACACATGGAGCTCGGTGCTGTGATTGCGGCCGTGCCCAGGAAGAATGTCGTCAGACTTGAGCCGCAGCCGGGAGATGCCGTCATCCTCGTCGGAGGACGGACAGGACGTGATGGAATCGGAGGAGCGACAGGCTCGTCCAAGAGTCATAAGAGCACGTCGAAAGACACATCCGGTGCAGAAGTCCAGAAAGGCAATGCCCCGGAGGAAAGGAAACTGCAGAGACTCTTCAGGAAGCCAGAGGCACAGAGACTGATCAGGCGGTGCAATGACTTCGGCGCAGGAGGCGTCGCAGTCGCCATAGGAGAGCTCGCACCGGGCCTGGACATAGACCTGGACAAGGTACCGAGGAAATACCAGGGGCTCGACGGGACAGAGCTCGCCATATCAGAAAGCCAGGAGAGAATGGCGGTCGTCGTTGCAGACAGTGACTGCAGCCGCTTCATTGAGCTCGCCGCCAGTGAGAATCTGGAAGCCACAAAGGTGGCGGTTGTGAGCAGCGCGCCTGTACTGAGCATGAAGTGGAACGGACGAGAGATCGTTCATCTTGAAAGGAGCTTCCTGGATACGAACGGTGCAAGGAAACGCACAAGCGTGCTGGTCGCTGCGCCCAAGCCTGTCCAGGAACCGGAGATGGACACGGTACAGGCATTCTCCAGCCTGAGATTCTGTTCACGTCAGGGACTGGGTGAGCGCTTCGATTCTACGATAGGAGCTGGAACAGTCCTTATGCCCTATGGTGGAAAGTACCAGAGGACAGCCGAACAGGTGATGTGTGCGCTGCTGCCGGCAGACGGGCACAGGTCTGTCACGGCCAGTCTCTTCAGCTATGGCTGCGATCCGCAGCTTACAGATGCAGACCCCTTCCGCGGCGCATATAATGCGGTTGTTGAATCGGTTGCCAAGATAGTCGCCGCCGGCGGAAGCAGAAAAGGCACTCATCTGTCCCTTCAGGAGTTCTTCGGCAGGACTGCAGGAAACAAAGAGAAATGGGGCCGCCCGCTGGCAGCCCTTCTTGGAGCGCTCAAGGCACAGGAGGACCTCTCTGTCGCAGCCATCGGCGGCAAGGACAGCATGTCAGGGACTTTCGAGGATATTGACGTTCCCAACACTCTTGTGTCATTTGCCGTCAACACGATCGACAGATCACGCGTGATATCCAAGGACATGAAGAAGGCCGGCAGCATGGTGTACCTGCTGACGGCAGCGGACGGAGAGACCGTGGCCGGCTTCCTTGACAGAGTTGAGACGGTGATCTCATCTGTCCCTGCCCTTTCCGCCGCACTGGTTGAGGGCGGACGCACGGATGTGACAATCGCTAAGATGTGCTTCGGATCGATGACAGGTTTTCACAGCATAGTCCCGCTGGAGAACATCAGCACCACAGGCTTCATCATCGAGTCTGACAAGGAAATACCGGGCGGGAGGCTGCTTGGATACACAGACAGCCTCGGATACTTCGACAGCTGGACTCTCGAGGAACTCTACCGCGCTTATGAGTCAGTGCTCGAACCGGTATATCCGCGCCGCTGCACGCAGGACGGCACTGTCCACAGCATCACAGCCACAGCCGGGTGCGTGAGGCCGCACTGCAGGACCGCCACGGCCAAACCCAGGGTTCTCATACCGGTCTTCCCCGGCACGAACTGTGAGCTTGACACGGAAAGCGCCTTCCGTGAGGCGGGAGCCGAAGTCAGGACATTCATCGTGAACAACCTTGACGAGAACCGTCTGGCCCAGTCCATTTCAGACTTTGCCAGACTGTTGTCAGGCTCGCAGATTCTCTTCATTCCGGGCGGTTTCTCCGGAGGTGATGAGCCTGACGGATCAGGCAAGTTCATCACCTGTTTCCTGCAGAACCCCAGGATAAGAGAAGAGATCGAAAGACTGCTCGGACAGCGGGACGGACTGGTCGGAGGCATCTGCAATGGCTTCCAGGCTCTGGTCAAGCTCGGTCTTCTTCCCTATGGCGAGTTCAGGAAAATGGAGGATGACAGCCCTACACTCACGTTCAACAGGATAGCCCGGCACCAGTCACGGCTGGTTCATACCCGGGTATCATCACTTCTGAGCCCCTGGCTCTCGAACTACCAGCTCGGACAGGTCCAGATGGTTCCGGTAAGCCATGGAGAGGGACGCTTCGCTGCGTCTGACGACACAATTGCAAGTATGATCAGGAACGGCCAGATCTGTACGCAGTACACGACTCCTGACGGGCTGGCCAGTATGGACATAGCGGACAACCCGAACGGATCGGCGATGGCAATAGAAGGCATCTGCTCCCCGGACGGACGGGTGTTCGGGCGGATGGGACACGTGGAGAGATGCCGCATCGGGCTGTACAGGAACGTGGAAATGTCATCTTCGCTTCCCTTCTTCTCCGGTGCCGTGCAATACTTTCTCTAGGAGGCAGTAATCATGGAAGCGAACAAGCACAGAGCAATGGAAATGCGCATTGCGAAGGTCCTCAGGAATCTTGAGGCGAACCGGATGAAGGCGGTCTATGCCGAGACTGCTGAAGATGCGCTGCGGCTGGTCAGGGAGCTGGTTCCCTCATCCTGCATGACCGGAAGCGGAGGTTCAGTGACGCTGGCCCAGTGTGGAATCATGGACTACCTCAGAAGCCAGACGAATTACATAGACCGCTATGAGAAGGGCATAGACGAAGCCGAGGTCAGACGCAGGGATGGCCTTGTCTTCCTGTGCGACTGGTTCCTCTGCTCAGCGAATGCGATCACGGAACACGGCGAGATATATCAGGTGGACGGCAGGAGCAACCGCATCAGCGCACTCTGTTTCGGGCCGGAGCACGTGATCATCGTCGCAGGCATCAACAAGATCGTGCCGAACCTCAGGGCAGCAGTCGAGAGAGTGAAGCACATCGCGGCCCCAGCAAACTGCATACGGCTTGATATAGACAGTGTCTGCGCAAAGGCCGGTGTCTGCATACAGCAGGGATTCGACGAGAGCGACCTGATGTGCCACGCGGACTGCGGCGATGCGACAATCTGCTGCAATACTCTGATAATGAAACGCCAGCGGGTCAAGGACAGGATCACGGTGATCATTGTGGGAGAGGAACTTGGCTATTAGGATCATCTATCCTGACGACGGTGACAGGGAAAGGAGGAGCTCATTCACAAACCGCCTTATCCCTGAATCTCCGTACCGAAGCGCAGGTGTCCCGATTCCGGAGTGCCGGAAGATCGCGAAGGGCCTCGGCAGCGATGACATCGAGCTTGTGTACATCGAGGATGTCATAATCAAAGGCATAGTGATCTTCTCATCACATGAGCCCTTTGAGAAAAAGAAGGAACGGATAGAATCCTTCCTTCCCCTTCTCGTCAGCTGGATGGTCACAGACATAGTCTCATCCAGCCTCTGGTACGGCAGGGATGAGAAAAAGGAGGCCGAGGCCTATTTCACCTCGCTGCTGGACAGGCAGGATGAGATGACAAGGCGGCTGGGAATCGTCGCCCTGATGGACAGGGACTTCATGCGCCCTGACAGCGTGTGCGGCATGCTGGAAAGACTGGCCGGAATGCATACGGACCACTATCTCCTTTCCATGGCCATAGCATGGTATTACGCTGAAGCCTACACGCGTTTCAGCGAGCTTGCTTACCCGTATTTCGGGCACCTTGATCTTCCCATCAGGAAAATGGCACGCCAGAAGTGCCGTGACTCACGCAGGATAGGGGCTGCAGACAAGGCCAGACTGGACATATTCTTCCGGTGACTCCTGCGGGTGTGCGGCTGTGAGCAGGCAGGCGCCGCAGTGAGACAGGGGCTTGACAGTTGTTTCTACAGACAATAATGTTTCTATAAACAAAAACAACGGAGGCTGTAATGACAAACCTTGTGAACCAGGAAATCGATACACGGAATCTTCCCGATGACAATGGATATTTCGGAGAATACGGCGGTTCATTCGTTCCGCCGGAGCTGCAGGAAGTGATGGAGGAAGTAGCGGCGAAGTATGCGGAGATAAGCCAGGATCCGACCTTCATTGAGGAACTTGCCGACCTGCATGAGCACTACACCGGACGGCCCTCGCCCATCTTCCACGCCAGGAACCTTTCCCGTGCCGTCGGCGGAGCCCAGATATACCTCAAGAGAGAGGATCTGAACCACACGGGAGCACATAAGATCAATCACTGTCTGGGAGAGGTGCTTCTGGCAAGACGGATGGGCAAGCGGAAGGTGATAGCCGAGACCGGTGCCGGACAGCATGGAGTCGCTCTTGCGACAGCCGCCGCCCTCATGGGGCTTGAATGCGATATATACATGGGTGAGGTCGATGTCATGAAGGAGGCGCCCAATGTCTCCAGAATGAAAATTCTCGGCGCCAGGGTCATAGCAGTCAAAAGCGGAACCCGCACACTGAAAGATGCGGTGGATGAGGCATTCAAGGCATATCTCAGGGATCCGGTGAACCAGATCTACTGCATCGGCTCCGTTGTGGGCCCACACCCCTTCCCCATGATGGTACGCGACTTCCAGGCTGTCATCGGAGTTGAGGCCAGAAAGCAGATGATGCATATGACCGGCCGGCTGCCGGACAATGTTGTCGCCTGCGTCGGAGGAGGAAGCAATGCCATGGGCATCTTCTCCGCCTTCCTAGACGACAGCAGCGTCAGACTCTACGGCGTTGAGCCTGCGGGCATGGGTCTCGAGACAGGAAACCACGCGGCATCGATCACCTGCGGTAAGCCCGGTATACTTCACGGCTTCCGGACACTGCTCATCCAGAATGAAAAGGGAGAGCCATTGCCCGTGTACTCAATTGCTTCCGGTCTGGACTACCCCGGTGTCGGGCCACAGCACTGCCATCTCCACGACATAAAGCGTGTGCAGTACACGACAATAACGGACAGGGAGGCAGTAGAAGCCTTCTACGCCCTGTCAAGGATGGAAGGCATTATCCCTGCCCTGGAGTCGAGTCATGCAGTGGCCTATGCCGCAAAACTTGCGGAAGGGCTGGACAGGGACGAGACTGTGCTCGTGAACCTGTCCGGCCGGGGAGACAAGGACATAGACTTCGTCATGCAGAACTATCCGCTTGCAGACTATGAGCCGGGAGCGGAAAGCGGAAACAGCTACAAGGATTTCCTCAGCCGCATTCAGAGCCGGCGCTGAGATCATCAGACATCATATTCTCCTTTTCAGGTCTTCTCCGGATCAGGGGAAGACCTCTTTTCATCATAAAAAGAGAAGAATTGTCTCTATCGCAGGCCTGTCATGCATCCTATGCTTGGAGGCATGGAAAAAAGAGAAGCTTTCAAAATGCATCTCAAGAAGGGATGCGCCGAAGAATACAGGAAGAGACATGCCGAGCTCTGGGACGAAGTGAAAAAGGTGCTCAGGGAGGGAGGAATTCATGATTACTCCATCTACCTGGATGAGGAGACAGGGACCCTCTTTGCCTTCCAGAAAGTGAGCGGTGAGTGCGGAAGCCAGGACCTCGGCGGCGAGGAGGCAATAAAGAAATGGTGGCACTACATGGCACCACTGATGGAGACCAATGAGGATGAGAGTCCGGTTTCCATCCCGCTCAGGGAGATGTTCCACCTAGACTGACAGGTTCTCCTTCCTCCACAGGTCAGGAGAGGTTCCGTAATAGCCCTTGAAAGTCCTGCTGAAGTGCTCCGGTGAAGAGTAGCCTATTGTATATGCGATCTCCTTGCTGGACAGCTGGCCCTTTTTCAGCAGACTGGCCGCCTCCTCCATACGCAGCTTGCGCACGATCTGTGAGAAGCTCATGCCTGTCTTCTCCTTTATCAGGCGGGAGGCATACTGCTCAGTTATACCGAAATGATCAGCAAAGCTGGTCAGAGTCACCTCATGGCTGTGCTCATCTAGGTAGCTCATGATGCGGAAAACCTCCTTCCTCATGCCTATTCCGACACTCTGGGAGAGCACGCCCTGCCGCCTCATCTCCAGCAGCGCCCGCTGGGCGATGACAGCCTTGAAGCGTGGAGAGAGCATATCACAGACGACATCCTGGCGCAGCATGTCCTCTATCTGATCGCTGATATCGACTCCGGAATAGATTGCGAAGCACTTGTCCCTGAGTCCCAGACCGAAACGTTCATCCAGAATGGCGAAGAAGTCCCTGTCAAGCAGGATATTCACTGCCACGGTGCGTACATCATCCGTCCAGATGCTGTGATAGAAACCAGGCATGAGGATCACCACATCACCCCTCTTCGCGATCAGATCCTGCCCTTCTATGCTCTCCTCGACAGATCCGGAGAGCACATAGGTCATTTCCACAAAGCGGTGTGAGTGGAGATAGCGCGGCATATAACAGGGATGCTTGAGCACTATGACCTCCTCATCAGCACTCCGGCTGTAATACGAAGATGAGAGGATTATCTTCTCCTGGGCTCTGGCGCTTTCTTCCACCTCCTCAGGCAGATTAATGTAGCGCACGCTGTCACGGCCCTCCTCATACAGCTTCCTGTAGTAGAGTTCCTCATCCGTAAGAGTATAAAATCTGTCAAGAAGTCTCGCCATAATTCAATTATCCAACGGGATTAGGCAGAAATCAATCAATATCTTGAGAAAATTGTCACTTGGCAGTTTCCACTGCTCGCCTGATGATATACCCATGACCTATCTGGCAATGGACATAGGAGCCTCCAGCGGCAAGCTGGTGAGGGCGGAGCTGACGGAAGGAAGGATCTCGACATCGGTCGTGCACCGCTTCCAGAACAATCTCATCCGCACCGGCGGACACCTGTGCTGGGATATCGAGCACCTGTATGATGAACTTGTTGCCGGACTTGAGAAGGCCGGTCCGGCAGACTATGTCACGATAGACACCTGGGCCGTTGACTTCGTCCTGCTTGACAGCAGGGGACAGCTGCTTACTCCCGCAGTCTCGTACCGTGACAACCGCACGGACAACGTAAGCTGTCCGGTGACCAGGGAGGAACTGTACGCAAGGACAGGAATCCAGTACCAGAAATTCAACACGATATATCAGCTGCTCGCACTCAGGAAAGAGAATCCCGGAGTACTTGAGAAGGCTGAGGATCTTCTTTTCATACCTGACTACCTTGCCTGGAGACTCACCGGAGAAAAGGTACAGGAATACACGAACGCGACCACAAGTGGCCTCGTGAAGGCCGGAACGGACGAGTGGGACTACGATCTTATTGACAGCCTCGGACTGCCCAGACGTCTTTTCAGGAGGATGACGAAGTGCGGGAAGGTGCTTGGCAAGGTGAGTCAGTGCGGCGCCAGTTTCATTCTCGCACCCACTCACGATACGGCCTGCGCGGTGCTCGCCTCCCCCGCCGGTCCTGATTCCCTCTTCCTCTCTTCCGGCACCTGGTCCCTGATCGGCTGTGTGAACGACAGTGCGGTCACGACCCGCAAGGCCATGGAATACAACCTCACCAACGAAGGTGCATGGGACGGCAGGATAAGGCTGCTCAAGAACATCATGGGCACATGGATGCTCCAGTGCATAAGGAAGGAAGCCGGAGACATCAGCTTCGATGAGATGTGCAAGGAGGCCCAGAACAGCCGTCTTCCTGGCATTGTCGATGCGATGGACAGCCGCTTCCTGTCACCTTCATCGATGTCGGATGAAGTCTGCGCGGCACTTGAGGAGGCAGGCCGGGAGCGGCCCGCCGGAATCGGGGAGCTTGCCAATGTCGTATACAACTCACTTGCCATGGCCTATGCAAAGGCGGCAGAACAGATCAGTGAGGTCACGGGGCGCAGGTTCACTCATCTTGCTGTTGTGGGAGGCGGCTGCAAAGACGCTTACCTCAACACGCTTGCGAAGAAGTACACAGGGCTTGAGGTCACGGCAGGCCCAGTTGAGGGAAGCGCGGTGGGAAGCATACTCTGCGCAATGATAAACACGGGCGAGATCAGGAAGGAGTATGTGCCGGCAATACTGGCCGCCTCATTCGACATCGCCACAGTCCAGGAGGAATGATGTACAGCGAAGCGAGAGAAGTATATGCAAAGTACGGCATAGACACCGAGAAAGTGCTGGAAACAGTTGCAAAGGTGCCTGTCAGCATCAACTGCTGGCAGGGTGATGATGTGATCGGCTTCGAGAAGAACGCCAGAGCGCTCTCAGGCGGAATCCAGACAACTGGGGACTACCCCGGACGTGCCCGCACGCCGCAGGAACTCATGGACGACTTCACCTTTGCCTCATCACTGATTCCCGGAGCCAAGCGGCTCAACCTTCATGCCAGCTATCTTGTCACAGACAAGCCGAAAGACCGCAATGAGATTGAGCCTGAGGATTACAGGGTCTGGATTGACTATGCAAAGGAACATGGACTGGGACTGGACTTCAACCCGACCTGTTTCTCGCATCCGATGGTGGTCAACAATCTCACGCTCTCCAGCCCGCACAGGGAAGTCAGGGACTTCTGGGTGGAGCATTGCAGGAGGTCCAGACGGGTCGCCGCAGCCTTTGCCAGGGAACTCGGAACATACAGTGTGTGCAATCTGTGGATTCCTGACGGTTTCAAGGACACGCCGGCTGACCGGCTTACGCCGAGGCTGCGCCTGAGAGACTGCCTTGATGAGATCTTCAGCGAAAAGCTGGACGGCGTCGTGGACAGTGTGGAGAGCAAAGTCTTCGGCATCGGCGTGGAATCCTTCACAGTCGGCTCGAATGAGTTCTATCTGGGCTATGCCAGCAGCCACAAAGGTGTCTACCAGCTTCTGGACAGCGGCCACTACCACCCCACCGAAGTCATCTCAGAGAAGATATCAGCCCTGCTGTGCACCTTTGACAGGATCCCGCTGCATGTGACGCGCTCAGTCAGATGGGACAGCGACCATGTGGTCAGACTGGACGATGAACTGAAGGAGATCGCGAAGGAAATCGTGCGCAATGATGCCCTGGACAAAGTGCTTGTCGGTCTCGATTTCTTCGATGCATCAATCAACAGGATAGTGGCCTGGGTCGTCGGTACGCGCAACATGAAGAAAGCCCTGCTGATGGCCATGCTGGAAGACAACGCCTCCATGAAGGCGGACCAGGAGAACGAGAACTACACAAGACTTTTCGCATACAGTGAGCAGATGAAGAACCTGCCCTGGCAGGAGGTCTGGAACGAATGGCTCAGGCGTGAGGGCCTGGAGTCGGGAACCGGCTGGTTCGATGAAGTGATGAAATATGAGAAGGAGGTCCTCCTGAAGAGGAATTGAGTTATGCAGAAGGTTCTGGAAGACTACATAAGAATGTGCTATGACGGCTTCCTTCAGGGCTGGCATGAGCGCAACGGGGGAAATCTCACATACAGGATGAGACCTGAGGAAGTCGAGGACTGCAGGAGCCTGTTCTCACAGTCACGGCATATGGAGCTCCCTGTGGACGTGTCAGCCCTTGCCGGTGAGTATTTCATCTCCACGGGATCTGGCCGCTTCATGAGGAATGTTCCGCTGGCCCCGCAGGAGAATATCGGAATAATCCGCATTGACGATGATGGCAGGGGCTACGAGATTCTCTGGGGGCTTGAGAATGGGGCAAGACCCACAAGCGAGCTGCCGAGCCATCTCATGAACCACATCGCACGCATACAGGTGACAGATGGACGCTGCCATGTGATATACCATGCACATCCCGCCAACATAACGGCGTTGAGTTATACAATCGAGCCGGATGCCAGGGTGCTCTCACGCATTCTGTGGCAGAGTGAGACCGAGTGTGCAGTCGTCTTTCCCGAGGGGGTGGGAATACTCGACTGGATGATACCGGGCGGAACTGACATCGCTGTTGAGACCAGCAGACTGATCAGGACATACCCGGCTGTGGTCTGGGCATTCCATGGAATCTTCGGTTCAGGTGAGACGTTTGATGAAACATTCGGACTTGTCCACACAATCGAGAAGGCGGCCGAGATCTATCTCAAGGCAAAGGGAGCGGGAATAATCAGGACTATCAGCGATGAACAGCTGAGAATCCTGGCAAAGGCCTTTGGGGTGCATATCAACGAGGACTTTCTCTCCTGAGAAGCAAAAGAGAAGGAAGCCGGGGCCGCTGCATTGAGTGAGATGCACGGCCCCATTGTTTTATCCTATCGCCCTTCACGCTTATTTCCGGCGGGCATCAGCCTCAGGCCCTGCCCTTTCCTGCTGTCATGAACTTTATCACCATAAGGACAAGCATTATGACAAGGGCGAACAGAATGAGGCTTATCGCCAGAGCCAGTCCGGCGGCTTCGGCGACGGCACCTATGATCATCGGCATGATGATGCCCCCGATGGTCGCGACGGCAATGCAGGTTCCGGTCGCCACAGTAGACGAGTTGTACTTGCCGGGCATTGTGGACAGGGTTGTGGGATATATTCCGCTCATCGAGAGACCGACTCCGAGGACACCGGTCACTGCAAGGGCAGGCGTTCCTGAAAAGACCATGAGACAGAAGAATGCGGTCATCACGCAGCCCAGAATGAGAATAAGAGTGGACTTGTTCATCCTGTTTGACAGGCTTGCACAGACCAGCCGGCCTGTAAGTATCATGATCCAGAGCAGGGACTGGACAGACGGAGCCAAGGAGGCCGGTATCATTCCCGTATCCTTGAAATAGGTGACCAGCCAGCCGGTCAGAGAAGCCTCGGCGCAGAGATAGAAGAACATTATCATTGTGTTCAGCCAGAAGGCCCCGTCCCTGAGGAAGGCCCGCTCTCCCTTGTCCGTGACCTTTCCGCCCTTCCTGTTCTCAAGCGATGATGAACCAAGCAGAATGAGGGCTGTCAGCATCAGTGCAGATATGATCCAGCAGGGCCATTTCCACCTCGGATCACCGACTGCCATCGCGATCAGAGGGGAGACGAATGCGCCTACAGCAAAGCAGGCATGAAGCAGGTTGAGCCCTCCTGCCTTGTTCGCCGTGGTCTGCCCTACCACCACGTTTGTCATATTGGACAGTGTTCCGCGGCCCATTCCAGTGAGGGCAAAGGCAAACATCAGATAGAAGGGATTTCCATAGAGAGTCATCAGTACAAGTCCCAGAATAATTCCGGAGGCACCTATCAGTGTGCTTTTCTTCCGGCCGATAGCAAATGGAAGGAAGCCGGCAAGATAGACCGCAAGCAGGTTTCCGATCTGGTGAAAGCTCAGCAGCGAGCCCTGGACCGAATAGCTGAGCTGATACTCTGCGGACAGACTTGGCAGTATGGCACCAAGAACGGTGCTCATCAT
This sequence comes from uncultured Spirochaetales bacterium, assembly GCA_944390045.1. Taxonomy (GTDB): domain Bacteria; phylum Spirochaetota; class Spirochaetia; order Sphaerochaetales; family Sphaerochaetaceae; genus Bullifex. The sequence goes on from CALXOO010000021.1 coordinate 20,345, forward strand.
TCCTGAGACAAGGAATGCGAAGTAAGTGTAATAAAGCAGCGGGGCATCTTCCCTTCTGACACCAAGGAACCTTTCGACAAAAGACATTGGGGCTTTTCCTCCAGAAAGCCACTATAGCCGATAGCAACCTCAAAGAAAAGATAAGAATGAAAAAAAGGCAGCCCCGGCGGGACTGCCTTCATGCAGGTGTTCACAAATTCTACCAGCGGAAGTGGCTGAATGCCTTGTTGGCCTCTGCCATGCGGTGTGTGTCCTCCTTCTTCTTGAAGGCGGCACCTGTGGAATTGTAGGCATCAAGCAGCTCTGCGGCCAGCTTCTCTGCCATGCTCTTTCCGCTCCTGCTCCTGGCGGCGGCAATGATCCATCTCATGGCCAGCGCCTCTCTTCTGGATTCCCTGATCTCAGTAGGAACCTGGTAGGTGGCACCACCGACACGGCGGCTCTTGACCTCGACCATAGGCTTGACGTTCTCAAGCGCCTTTGTGAAGACGTCGAGAGCATTCTCTCCAGACTTCTCCGCGATTGAGCTCATGGCAGCATAGGTGATCTTTGTGGACACACCCTTCTTTCCATCAAGCATCATGCGGCGAATGAACTTCTCAACAACCGGGCTGTTGTAAACTGCATCCGGCGTAACTTCCCTGACGGGAGTCTTACCTCTAGACATACTCTACACCCTCCTCGATCAGGCCTTTGGCTTCTTGGCTCCGTACTTGGAGCGGCTTCTCTTCCTGTCGGCAACGCCGAGGGTATCCTTGCTGCCGCGGATGATGTGGTAGCGGACACCAGGAAGGTCCTTGACCCTGCCACCGCGGACCAGGACAACAGAGTGCTCCTGGAGGTTGTGGCCAATACCGGGAATGTAGGCTGTGACCTCTATTCCATTGGACAGACGTACACGGGCGACCTTTCTGAGAGCCGAGTTAGGCTTCTTCGGGGTCACTGTCATGACTCTTGTGCAGGTTCCCCTCTTCTGGGGGCAACCTTCAAGTGCAGGACTCTTTGTCTTGTTCTTGGCACTGGTCCTGCCCTTTCTTACCAGCTGATTAATTGTAGGCATCTTTCGATACACTCCATTTCTTTTTCACCCACCCAGCCTCACATTCCGGATGGATATTGCGCCGCACAGGCGGCGCATCTATCGAATTCCATGGTCAGCATGAGACCTCTGCGCCGGAGACGTCACCAACAGGCTCAGTCCTCGTCTGACATGTCACCACCGATATCCTCGATGGTGTCATCCGCATAGTCTCCCACGGTTTTCATTCCTGCAAGCTCTTCAGTGTCGAAGTCTTCCTCCTCAGCCTCCTGAGCGGCCTTGCGCTCGGCCTTGATTCTGTCGACCTGTCTCTGAAGCTCCTCAAGCTGTGCGGGATCAAGCTGAATGTTCCGGTACTTCTTCATTCCCGTTCCTGCGGGAATGAGGTGTCCGATGATGACATTCTCCTTGAGGCCCCTAAGCTCATCCTTACTACCAGCAATTGCTGCGTTTGTCAAGACCTTTGTAGTCTCCTGGAAGGAAGCTGCGGAGATGAAGGAGTCAATTGACAGGGAGGCTCTTGTGATGCCGAGCAGAAGCGGCCTTGCCACGGCCGGCTGTCCGCCTTCCCTGATGACTCTTTCGTTCTCAGCCTGGAACTTGAACTTGTCAACCTGCTGCTGATAGATGAAGTTGGTGTCTCCGACCTGCACGATCTGGACCTTCCTCAGCATTTGCCTGATGATGATGCCCAGGTGCTTGTCGTTGATATCAACGCCCTGCATCCTGTAGACCTGCTGGACCTCGTCCACGAGGAAGGTCTGCAGCGCATTCTCTCCGAGTATGGTGAGAATGTCATGCGGATCCTTGCTTCCGTCGCAAAGAGGCTCGGCAGCCTGTACGACCTCGTCATCACGGACCAGAAGGTTGGAAGACAGCGGCACTGAGTGCTTGTACCTCTTTCCGAAAGCATCCTCGATCTCGATGATCCTCTTGCTCTTGACGACAGCGCCGATGTGGACAGTACCGGAGACCTGGGCCAGGACCGCGGGATCCTTCGGTGTCCTCGCCTCGAAGAGCTCTCCGACACGGGGAAGACCACCTGTGATATCCTTCGTCTTCTGGCTGGCCTTTGACAGTTTTGCCAGCACGGTTCCGATTCCGACATTGTCGAACTCAGAGACCTGTATGTAGGCACCGCCGGGAAGCAGATAGGTGAACTCCTGACCGTCAGGTGTCTGAATGACGATTCTCGGCTGGAGGTTCTCCAGATTGTGCTCCGTGATCTTCCTCTCGATGTTGCCCGTATCCTCGTTGACCTCGTTGATGAGCGTGCTGCCCTCCTTGATGTCAGCGAAGAGCACCTTGCCGGAATGCTCTGCGATGATAGGCTCGCTGAAGGGATCGAACTCAACGACACTCTTTCCGGACTCGACGATCTGATAGGGCTCGACACACAGTTCGCTGCCGGGAGCGACACGGTGCTCGACGGCCTTCGCCACAATGAAGGTCCTTCCGTCCAGACTTGTCAGGAAGCCGTTGAATGCGCTGGTGCACACGACACCGTCCTTGACGTAGATGTCACTGCCCTTGGCAACGGGCGAGAGCGTGAGCCTGCCCTCCTCGAAACTCGTCTCACGGGCCGTAAGCTCATCGAACATTCCAGTCAGCTCGACAAGTACACGGTAGACATTGACCACACCCTTTCTCGGGAAGACCAGGCGGCCGTCGCTTTCTCTCTTGACGTAATTGCTGCTGATGTCACCGATGATGACCATGTGGTCAAATGTGAGCGCATTTGCCTCGCTGGAAGCAGTTGCAGTACCACCGACATGGAAAGTCCTCATCGTCAGCTGTGTTCCGGGCTGTCCGATTGACTGTGCAGCGATTGTTCCGACAGCCTCACCGATCTCAACGGGCTTGTTGTTGGCGAGGTTCCTGCCGTAGCACTTCGCACAGACACCGTACTGAGCCTCACAGGTCAGCACCGTTCTGAGATAGACAGACTCGATTCCGGCATCCTCAATGGCCTTTGCCGTATTCTCGTCAATCTCCTCATTGGCCCTGGCAAGCACGACAGGTTTTCCATCCACATCCTTGAGGAAGGGATGCACGACATCATCAACCGGGCAGCGTCCGACGATTCTGTCTGCAAGGTGCTCGACGATCTCGTCTCCATCCTTGATCGCACTTCTCCAGATACCGTTGATGGTATGGCAGTCATCGATGTTGACGACAACGTCCTGGCTGATGTCGACAAGCCTTCTGGTCAGGTAGCCGGCCTCAGCAGTCTTGAGGGCTGTATCGGAAAGTCCCTTTCTCGCGCCGTTTGTCGAGATGAAGAACTCGATGATGCTCAGGCCCTCCTTGAAGTTTGACTTGATCGGGAACTCGATGATATCACCGCTGGGGCGGGCCATAAGGCCGCGCATGGCACCCAGCTGCCTGATCTGGGTCCTGCTTCCGCGGGCACCGGATACAGCCATCAGATAGAGCGGATTGAAGCCGTTCTGGCTCTTCTCCAGCTGGTTCATCAGGTCGTCAGTCAGCTGGTCATTCGTGCTGGACCACAGTCCGATGATCCTGTTGTATCTCTCCTCCTGAGTGATCTGGCCGCTCCTGTACTGGGCCAGGATCTGGCTCTGCTCCTCATTGGCCTTCTCGACAAGGCCGGCCTTCGTGCCGGGGATGATCATGTCAGACAGACCGATGGTCGCACCGAAGAGCGTCGCATACTTGTATCCGACATCCTTGATGGAATCCAAGAGCTTGATGGCGATAGAGGCCTTGTTGTCCCTGATCGTCTCACCGATGACCTTCTTCAGCTGCTTGTCGCCAAGCACATAGTTCTGGAAGGGAACACCCTCGGGAAGGGATGCGTTGAAGATGATCCTTCCGGGAGTCGTGTCGAACCAGGTCCTGCCGTCGGCAGTGGTCTTGGATCCGTCTTCGGAGACAATCACAAGACCATCCTTGAAGCGGAAGTGGATCTGTGCGTTGTAGCTGACGGCACCGGCATCGATTGCGACCTCGATCTCGTCAAGCGAGTTGTAATAGTGTCCCTCTCCGTGAGCATTGTCCATCTTCTTCGTCAGATAGAAGATTCCGAGGACCATATCCTGGGAAGGATAGACAATAGGCTTTCCGTTTGCCGGATCCAGCAGGTTTGTGGCTGAGAGCATGAGCGTCCAGCACTCCAGCTGGGCGGCCTGTGTCAGAGGAACGTGGATGGCCATCTGATCACCGTCAAAGTCAGCATTGAACGCATGGCAGACAAGCGGATGGAGCTTGAGGGCCTTGCCGTCGACGAGCACGGGCTCGAAAGCCTGAATGCCGAGGCGGTGCAGCGTAGGTGCGCGGTTGAGCATGACGGGATGCTCCTTGACGACCTCGTCAAGGATGGCCCATACCTCGGGCGTCTCCTGCTCGACCAGAGTCTTCGCCCTCTTCACATTAAGAGCGACGTCCTTCTGGACCAGCTTGCGCATGATGAAGGGCTTGAAAAGCTCAAGGGCCATCTTTGAGGGAACACCGCACTGGTAGATCTTCAGCTCAGGTCCGACAACGATTACAGAGCGGCCGGAATAGTCGACACGCTTTCCGAGAAGGTTCTGGCGGAAGCGTCCCTGCTTGCCCTTGAGCAGGTCGCTGAGACTCTTGAGAGGCCTGTTGGAGGCTCCCTTGACCACCCTCTTCCTCTTGGAGTTGTCAAAGAGTGCGTCGACGGCTTCTTGGAGCATCCTCTTCTCATTGCGGATGATGATGTCAGGCGCATGGAGGCTGATCAGCCTCTGCAGGCGGTTGTTCCTGTTGATGACGCGTCTGTAAAGGTCGTTGAGATCGCTGGTTGCGAAACGGCCACCATCCAGCTGGACCATGGGCCTGAGGTCTGGAGGAATGACAGGAATGACCGTGAGGATCATCCACTCCGGCCTGTTGCCGCTGTCGCGGAAATCCTCGCAGACCTTGATTCTCTTCAGGAGCCTGGCGTCCTTGGTGTCCTTCTTCTGCCTCATCTGCTCCCTGAGCTGGGCTGAGAGCTCATCAAGATCGAGCTGCGAGAGCAGGACACGGATGGCCTCAGCGCCCATTCCGGCCTTGAAGGCATCCTCACCATACTGGTCGACAGCCTCGATGTACTGCTCTTCAGTCAGCAGCTGCTTGAGCTTGAGGTCAGTCTCACCGGGGTCCGTGACAACATACTTCTCGTAATAGAGAATGGACTGGAGGTTGGTCCTGCTGATATCAAGCAGCAGGGACATGCGGGAAGGCACGCTCCTGTAGTACCAGATATGTGAGACCGGGCTAGCGAGCGTGATGTGGCCCATCCTCTCACGGCGGACCTTTGTGCTGGTCACCTCGACGCCGCAGCGGTCGCAGACCATGCCCTTGTAGCGGATCGACTTGAACTTTCCGCAGTAGCACTCCCATTCCTTGGTGGTTCCGAAGATCCTCTCACAGAAGAGTCCGTCCTTCTCCGGACGGAGGGTCCTGTAGTTTATGGTCTCGGGCTTCTTGACCTCGCCGTATGACCAGGCGAGGATCTGCTCAGGAGAAGCCAGCCTGATGCGAATACTGTCAAAATCCTGAATCTCTCTCATTGCCTTGTTCTCCTTAGTTGTTGCCCTTCTCGGCCTTCTGGATGAGTTCCTCGTCACGCTCTGTGAGAGCAACCTGCCTTCCATTCGCATCGTATACGCTCATGTCGAGTGCAAGACCTCTTATCTCCTGGACGAGCACGTTGAAGGCCTCCGGCATGCCGGCGTTCTGAGCCGGTTCACCCTTCACAATCGACTCATAGATCTTCACGCGTCCGATCATGTCATCACTCTTGATCGTCAGCAGCTCCTGAAGAGTGTTGGCAGCGCCATAGGCCTCAAGTGCCCAGACCTCCATCTCTCCAAGCCTCTGACCGCCGAACTGGGCCTTTCCTCCCAGCGGCTGCTGTGTGACCAGCGAGTATGGGCCAGTGCTTCTGGCATGCATCTTGTCATCAACGAGGTGATGCAACTTGAGGTAGTAGATGTAGCCGCAGAAGACGGGGTTGACGAACGGAACGCCAGTGCGTCCGTCGCGCAGCATCGTCTTGCTGTTCACAGGCAGTCCGGCCTCCTTCATCTTCTGTTCGATCTGCTCCATTGAGGCAGACTGGAAGACCGGGGACGAATACCACTCATCCAGCTTGACGGCAGCCCAGCCGAGCTGTGTCTCCATCAGCTGTCCGATGTTCATTCGTGAAGGAACGCCGAGCGGGTTGAGACAGACATCAAGCGGTGTTCCGTCTTCCATGTAGGGCATATCCTCTTCCGGAAGGATCCTCGAGACGACACCCTTGTTTCCATGGCGTCCGGCCATCTTGTCACCCTGAGTCAGCTTTCTCTTGGTGGCGATGAGGACAGTGACTGTCTCCTCGACTCCGGGCGGCAGCTCATCCTTGTCGCTCTTCTTCATCCTCTGGATGTCAATGACAGTGCCCTCGGTTCCGTGCGGCACCTTGAGTGAGCTGTCACGCACTTCCTTGGCCTTCTCTCCGAAAATGGAGTTGAGCAGCTTGAACTCCGGCGTCGTGTCGCTCTCGGACTTCGGCGTGACCTTTCCGACCAGGATCTGGCCGGGACGCACGTATGTTCCGATCGTGACGATTCCGTCGCTGTCGAGACTTGCGACCATCCTCTCGCTGGTGTTGGGGATATCCCTTGTCAGCTTCTCAGGACCAAGCTTCGTCTCACGCACGTCAATGGAGAACTCCTTGATGTGGATCGAAGTGTAGATATCCTCGCGCACGACACGCTCACTGATGAGGACGGCATCCTCATAGTTGTATCCGTTCCATGGCACGAAACCGACCAGAATGTTGCGTCCGAGCGCCAGCTCCCCGTTCTGAGTTGCGGGACCGTCGGCCAGCACAGTGCCGGCAGCGACCTTCTGGCCTACCTCGACAATCGTCTTCTGGTTGAAACAGGTATCCTGGTTGGTCCTCTGGAATTTCTGGACCTCATATCTGTCGATCTCACCCTCGATCTCGGCCTCGTCCCTGTTGACGCGGATGCGGATCTCCGTGGCGCTTGCATAGATGACCTCACCGCCCCTTCTGGCCTTGATCAGGACACCGGAGTCGTATGCGGCCTTGCCCTCCATTCCTGTACCCACACGCGGGGCTTCCGGGAAAACGAGGGGAACTGCCTGGCGCTGCATGTTTGAACCCATCAGGGCACGGTTCGCGTCATCGTGCTCCAGGAAGGGAATGAGGGATGCGGCGACGGAGATGACCTGCTTCGGGGACACGTCCATGTACTTGATGTCCTTCGGCTCACGTGTTGAGTAGTCACCCTGGTGGCGGACCGGGACTTCCTTGTCCAGGAAGTGGCCGTCCTTGTCGATCTTGGCAGAAGCCTGTGCGATGTAGTATCTCTCCTCATCGTTGGCATCCAGCTCAACGACCTCACGGGTCGCGATTCCATCCACGACCTTCCTGTAGGGGGTCACAAGGAAACCATACTCATTGATCTTCGTATAGTTGGCCAGAGAGACGATGAGTCCGATGTTCGGTCCTTCCGGCGTCTCAATCGGGCACATCCTGCCGTAATGGGTGTAGTGGACATCACGGACCTCGAATCCAGCCCTGTCCCTGGACAGTCCTCCGGGACCGAGTGCGTTGAGCCTTCTCTTATGGGTCAGCTCGGCAAGGGGGTTGATCTGATCCATGAACTGGCTCAGCTGGCTGCTGCCGAAGAACTCCTTCACCGCCGCGACGATGGGCTTGATGGAGATAACGTCCTGCGGACGCACATTGCCCTCGCTCTCCAGGTTCATTCTCTCCCGGGCAATCCTCTCCATCCTGCTGAATGCAGCGGAGAGCTGTGTCTGGAGCAGCTCACCGACGCTCCTGACACGCCTGTTGCCCAGGTGGTCGATATCATCGACATTGGCCTCCCTGTTGAAGACCTTGATGAGGAAGGCCATCGTATGGACGATGTCCTCAGGCTGGAGGACAGTGACGGAGGTATCCATCTGCTCGTCCTCTTTTCCGAACTTCTTGTTGAACTTGTAGCGTCCGACCTTTCCCAGATCATAGCGGCGCTCTGAGAAGAACATCTCGGGAAGGTCCTTCTCTGCCCTCTCCATGGCGATCATCTCACCGGGCATGAGGATGCTGTAGATCGCACCAAGATACTCCTCCTTGGTCGGCTCATCCTCTCCGTCCGCGGTGATCTTCTTCTCGGCCTCAAGTGTGGCCAGGATGATCTCGCTGTGCAGGGTATCCTCGCTCTTCGTGTCTACGACCTCGACCTCGCTGACGCCCTGCTCGATCAGGACATCGATCTCATGCGGGTGCAGGATGTCGCCGGCGCGCACAAGCTTGACGGTCTCGTCACCCTGCCTGACATAGAGGTCGCGGAAACTGTAGCGGTTCTCTGCCTCGCCCCTGCTCTCCTCGCTAAGGGCCAGCGTCTCGCTCTTGTAGAACGCGGCGATGATCTTCTCTCTGCTGTCGATGCCGATGGCACGCAGGAAGAGGGTTCCGATGATCCTCTTCTTCCTGTCGATCTTGGCATAGATGCAGTTCTTCTTGTCATCGATCTCAAACTCCAGCCAGCTTCCGCGGTACGGGATGATGCGGCTGGAATAGACACCCTTCTCAACCTGGAAGATGACGCCAGGTGAGCGGTGGATCTGGGATACGACGACCCTTTCGGCACCGTTTATGATGAAGGTGCCTCTATCTGTCATGAGGGGAATGTCACCGAAGAAGATCTCCTTCTCGATGAATTCTCCGTTCTTGAGTTCAAGGTTGATTCTGGCTTTTACAGGTACACAGTAGCTTCTGCCCTTCTTCTTGCACTCGGATTCAGTGAACTTCATGTTGTCGAAGTCCAGTGTGTAGCCGTCGTAATTGAGAGTCATGTCACCATTGGGGCTGGTGATCGGGAAAGTGTTCCTGAAAACATGCTCAAGACCTGTAGCAGGATCCGGCTCAAGGCCTTTCCTGATCCTGTCCAGCTGCAGGAACCTCTCATAACTGTCAAGCTGCACACCAATGAGGTTGGGAAGTTCACAGACTTCCTGGAAATCGGAACCGATGTATGTTCGTTCAATGACCTTGCCTTTGGCAACCATCATGTACCCTCCGTTGAATTGGGTTTTGTGCAATGGAGCCACCATTGCAATACGGGCGTTTTAAGACAGATTAAGCCACCGGGGGTATGAAACACCCCTCAGTGGCGTGTTTTGCACCGGCCGGACGGCCAGTGCAAAGGTATATCGCGGGTCTCTTACTTGACCTCGATGACACAACCGGCAGCCTCGAGCTTCTCCTTGATGGATGCAGCCTCTTCCTTGCTGACGGCCTCCTTGATGACACCACCGTTCTCGCAGAGGTCCTTGGCTTCCTTCAGGCCGAGACCTGTGATAGCCCTGACTTCCTTGATGCAGGCGATCTTCTTGGCAGCGTCGACACTCTTGAGGGTGACGTTGAACTCGGTCTGCTCCTCCTCTGCGGGAGCATCAGCAGCGGCACCACCGGCAACTGCGACTGCGGCGGCGGCAGCCTGGACACCGAACTTCTCCTCCATCATCTTGATGAGGTCGGCGACTTCCATGACTGACATCTGTGCGATTGATTCCAGAATCTCTTCTTTAGTAGCCATATTATCTTCTCCTAAAAGATTTATTTTTCACGGTCCAGCAGGTTACAGAACGAAGACTGGGACCGTATATTTCAGTTCTCTTCGGGTACTCCACCCTTTGATTCGACATACGCAAGCAGTGTGGCGGCAAGCTTCTGGACAGGAGCCTTCATGGTTCCCATCAGAGAAGCGATGAGCTCGAGCTTGGTAGGAAGCTTTGACAGGGCCTCAACCTTTGCACCATCCATGACCTCGCCATCGATGATCGCACCTTTGACCTGCATCGGAGCACCGTTCTTGATAGCCTCAAAGAGCGCCTTGGCGACGACGTTGGACTCGTCTCCCTTTGCAAGGGCGACTGCTGTGGGTCCGACCATCTGATCCTCGGCACCGGTCTTTCCAAGATTCTGGAATGCGATCTTGGCATAGCGGTTCTTGACGACCCTGAACTGGGCATCATTCTTTCTGAGGCTGTTCCTGAGCTCGGTGATCTGGGACACGGTCATTCCACGATAATCAGTGAAGATGAAGCCGTTATATCCCTCGAACTCCTCCTTGAGTGCCTTTACGGCATCCTCTTTGGCGGGGGTAATGCGTGTCTGATAGTTTTCCATACACCTTCCTCCTTACTGGGCCGACTTGAAGTCGACGGGGACACCGGGTCCCATTGTGGACGAGAGTGCGACGGAGAGGATGAAGTCACCCTTCGAGTCGGCAGGTCTCTTCCTGACAATCTCATCGATTGTGGCCTGGGCGTTCTCTGCGATGGCACCGGCCTCCATGTCAACCTTGCCGATGGCCAGGTGTACGACACCTGTCTTGTCGGCCCTGAACTCGACACGTCCCTTGTTCAGCTCGGCGAGTGCCTCCTTGATGTCGTTGGTGACTGTGTGGGTCTTGGGGTTGGGCATGAGTCCGCGGCGGCCGAGGATCGGTCCGAGGCGTCCTACATCCTTCATCATGTCGGGAGTTGCGACCGCGACATCGAAGTCCATCCATCCGGAGCGGACCTTCTCGATGAGGTCTGTGTCACCGACATAGGCAGCACCGGCATCAAGGGCCTCCTGTGCCTTCTCGCCCTTGGCGAAGACAAGGATCCTCTTCTGGGCCTGGAACTGGTTGGGCAGGACAACAGTATCCCTGACTGACTGACTCTTCTTGAGGTTCAGATAGACGGAAATCTCGACTGTCTCCGTGAACTTCGCATATGCGCAGTCCTTGACAAGCTGTGCCGCCTCCTGGAGATTGTACAGCTTGCTCCTGTCAACCTTCTTGGCAGCTTCCTGGTATTTCTTTCCTCTTTTCATCTTACTTCTCCACCTCTACGCCCATTGAGCGTGCTGTGCCGGCAATGATCTTCTTGGCAGCCTCGATGTCATAGGCATTGAGATCAGGCAGCTTGGTCTGGGCGATCTCGGTAAGCTGTGCCTGTGTGAGCGTGCCGACCTTTGTCTTGTTGGGCGTTCCACTGGCAGTCTGCAGTCCGAGGGCCTTCTTGATGAGGACCGCGGCAGGCGGTGTCTTCAGGATGAAAGTGAAGCTCTTGTCCTGATAGACAGTGATGATGACAGGAAGAATCAGTCCCGGTTCGTAGCCCTTAGTCTTGTCATTGAACTGCTGGACGAACTGGGGTGCGCTGACTCCGTGAGGTCCGAGTGCCGGTCCGATAGGAGGTGCCGGCGTGGCCTTCTGGGCAGGGCACTGCAATTTGATTACGGCAGTAACCTTTTTCTTTGCCATAATTTCTCTCCTTACGCATCAGCCTGGTCTGGGGTGACCGATGGGCAGGGCTGTGCGCTGGTATTAACGCCAGTCATTCGATCTGGCTCCCACCTGTGCGACTGCGTGTCGCCAGGGAGTAATCAATTTCAGCTTGACATGTCAAAAATCCCATGTACCGGAACTGTCAAGTCGTCCCGGCACACTGTGCTCAGTATTCCACTTTCTCAGCCTGGGTGAACTCGACCTCGACCGGAGTGGAGCGTCCGAAGATCTGGACTGAGACGCGGAGCTTTCCCTTGATCGTGTCGATCTCATCGATTGTTCCGCTGAAACTCTCGAAGGGACCGTCAATGATCTTGACCTCCTCGCCGACCTGGAAGTTCTGCCTGGGGCGGAACTCCTTCTCTGTCGGAACCTCACCGGTCTTCTGCATGATGCCCTTCATCTCGGCAGCGCTGAGAGGCTGCGGCTTCTTGCCCTCCATGGCGGAGACAAAGCCGGTGACACCCTGGATCCTCTTGATCTTGGAATATGTGTTCTTCCAGGTGGCATCGTCAGGGAAGTCGATCTCGACCAGGATATATCCGGGCAGGATCTTCCTCTTTACATCCCTCTTCTTGCCGTCCTTGATCTCGGTCACGGTTTCCATCGGAACCTTGACGTCAGATACGACAAGCGCGAAGTCGGTGTCCATCTCCCTGAGCTTGAGGATGGTCCGCTCGATCTTCTGCTCGTAACCGGAATATGTATGTACGATGTACCAGCCTTTAGCCATTTGCGCTTCCTAGAAAATCAGGTAGAGGCCCCTGAGCAGGACAAAGTCGACAAGACCCAGGATGATGGCGAAGACGATTGTCGAAATGATGACGATCTTGGCCGACTGGAGGACCTCCCCACTGCCGGGCCAGGAGACCTTCTTCATCTCCGCGATACATTCCTTGAAATATCTTCCAATCTTCTTGAACATGAGGAAACTCCTTCTGGACAGCCGAGGCTCCAGCGGGTCAGGTACGATTCGAACGTACAACACTCGGTTTTGGAGACCGATGCTCTAACCGTTGGAGCTACTAACCCGCTGGAACCTCGACGGCTCTCAATCCTACTTGATCTTCGTCTCCCTGTGGAGGGTGTGCTTCCTCTCGAAGGGGCAATACTTCATCAACTCAAGCTTGCCGGTCGTATTGCGGCGGTTCTTCTGGGTCGTGTAGTTCTTGCGCTTGCACTCTGTGCACTGTAATGCAATCTTCTCTACAGGTGTATTCTTCTTAGCGTTTGCCATATTTGCTTTCTCCTAGGATGGTCAGAGCCCCCGAGCGGATTTGAACCGCTGACCCCCACCTTACCATGGTGGTGCTCTACCGACTGAGCTACAAGGGCAGTAATGGGCGCACCCGGCCGCGTGCTGATCGGGCACGGCGCAACATGCAAACGCTAATTTATCAGAAGGCACAGATACATGTCAATATGAGAGGAGAGGTTTTTCCACAGTGCAGGCCGTTGTCCTGCAAAAACTTCAGAAGGAATTCACATCAGGCTGTTTGAAAACTTCACCTGATCCGGATAAAGTACCTCCTGATATGAAAAAGAAAGACCATCTCGCGCTTGCTTCCCGGCTGGCGGGGCTTGCCGGGGACCTGATCCCTGCGGACTGCGTCCTGCCCTTTCTCATCGGCTCGGTGGAGCCTGACCTTAACCCGTTCTCATACCTGAGGGGAATGAGAAAGGGCAAGAAGTTTCACGGGCACAATGCCGCGAACTGCACGCCATTCATACGCCGGAGTCTTTTCCGTCTGATGTCACATGGTCTGGACGGAGCTCTTGCCTGGTTCCGGCTCGGCGTGCTGATGCACTATGTGGCTGACACTTTCACAAGTCCGCACAACGACTTCATGGACATCAGCATAAAGGATCACGTCGCCTATGAGGCAGTACTCCACCTTCACCTGGAAGAGGTGCTCTCGCAAAGGATTGAGGCGCCTTCCGGCCTGCCCTACTCCCTCTTCAGCCACCTCACAGGGAGCTGGAAGGACTACCAGAAGCTGGACAGACATGATGTCCGCTCAGATGTGGAGTACATCATGGCAAACTGCATGACGCTGCTCTTCTGGGCATTCCAGCATTCTCCCTCTGCCCGTCACCTCAGCCTTGCGGTCTCACTTTGACCACTGCCTGTACTTCCGGGCTATGATTTCTATGCCCTCCTCTACCAGGGCCCCGTCTCCGCTGTAGTTCAGGCGGAGGCACTTGTCGTAATGCTCATGAGGATACGGCACCGCACCGCCGAAGAAAAAGTACTCACCGGGAACGGTCACCACACCCTCTTCCATCAGTAGCGAATAGAACTCCAGCGTCGGGATCCTCAGCGAGGGGAGATAGATCCAGCAGAAAATCGAGCCCTCAATTCTGTGCAGGTAATAGTCTGTTCCCTCGAAATACTTCCTGATCAGGGCCTCTGCCCTTGCGGCCTTCTCCTTGTAGAAAGGCCTGACGACGTTGCGGGCGAGGTCCGTCAGCTCGCCGCTCTCCAGCATCTCATGTGCCAGTGCAGGGCCGAAAGAACCTGTGGCAAGGGCGGCGATCGCATTGATGTTGCCCACGGCCCTCGCAATGTCGGCGCGGGCGATGACGATGCCTGTCCTGATCGAAGGAAGCCCGATCTTGCTCAGGCTCATCGAGAGGATAATGTCCTCGTTCCACACCGGCTGTGCGTCGTCAGTGAAAACAATGTCAGGGAAGGGAAGACCGTACGCATTGTCGACTATGAGGGGGATGGAATGCCTGTGGGCAAGTTCAGCCAGTGTCCGGATCTCGCTGTCCGTCAGCACGTTTCCGCTGGGGTTCGTCGGGCGGGAGACCGCCATGGCACCCACCTCGTCATGTCCGTCCAGGTATGCCGACACGGCATCGGCGTCCAGCTGGTATTTGAATGTCCTGTCGCCATAGTATTCGCATCTGGCCGGGACCGAGACAAAGGTTCCCTCCTCTATTCCCTGATCAGCGTATCCTATGTATTCCGGCATGAGGGGAAAGAGTATTGTCTTCTTCCGCCCGCGTGCAGTGCCGGAGAAAAGGTTGAAAAGGTAGAACATTGCGCTCTGGCTTCCGTTTGTCAGCGCAATGTTGGCACTCGTCAGATTCCAGCCGAAGGTCCTGCGGAAAAAGCCGGCGGCCATTTCAAGGAAAGAAACGCGCCCCTGAGGGGAATCGTAATGCGCCAGCAGGTTCTCGAAGTCTTCTCCGCTTGAGAGAAGCTTCTCCATCTGTCTGCGGTAGGCCTGCTCGACCTGTGCCACACGTGCCGGATTGCCGCCTCCGAGAGGCCGGCACCTGACGCCGTCCGGAAGCGGCCTTGCGATGTCATCCATCAGCTGGAGGATGCCTGAGTGGGAGGACAGTTTCGTTCCAAAATCAGAGAATTCCATAGAACGGAATGATAACCACTTCAACTGTCCGGGGAAAGATGCTCCTCCACGGCGGGAAAGGAAAACGAGAAGTCTCTGTCCAGGGGGAAGACCGGCCGCGGGACATTCTTATAGGCGATCGTCTCCAGCACCTCATTCGTGGCCCCGGGGCTCAGGACAAGGATGCTTGAAGCGGCCATGCTTCTGAGCTCTGGCTCCAGATAGCCCAGCTTGACGGCAATCACGCTGCGTTCTGATGGATCCACGCCAAGTGACCTCATCATCGCGGGCTCATAGCATCCCACATGAGCCGATGTCACGACGACATCCACCCCGCCGACCGACAAAAGGGCGAGGGAACAGGAGAAGTCTCCGTCCCATCCGTCTGAGAGCGCTCTGACAGAGGCCTGCGCCCTGACCGGAGTACTGGCCTCCGGATAGAAGCGGGATCCCAGACAGATGTCTATCCGGGCACCAGTTCCCGCCCGGAAGGCCATTTCCACCACCTGCGGATCATAGACCGCCTGATACACAAGCGGAGGATCCAGATGTGAGAGCACCTCGTCTGAGAGTATCTTCTTCAGGAAGACCGTGACGTCCTGGCTCCCGCCGGCCGTCGGGTTGTCTCCGCTGTCAGAGAGGACAACAGGACAGGCTCCGGTCCGTATGAGCCTGACTGTCTCTTCAAGCGCGCTGTCCATATCCAGCGCGCGGGTGCAGAATGAGAAGTCCCTGCGGCGGCACCAGAAGGAGTGCGCCAGCATCACGGCTTTTGAAAGCGCATCACTGCGGCTGGTCCGGCTCACCACGAGGGCGGTCACTCCCGCATCCGGGCTGTCGGCCCAGGGAAAGCCGAGAAGATAGCTCGCACTCGCGCACTCCCCTCCCGCCTCCATTTCCTCAAGCCTGCGGATAAGGCTTCTCATCGGTTCTGTACCTGTCTCGCTCTTCTCACCGGCGATCAGCACGGGGATCCTAAAATGAGCCATATAATGTCTGACACCGGACAGTCTCTCCAGCAGCAGACGGGCCACGGCCACACCGGTCGCGTACTCATCGGTATGCGGCGCACGCTTGTAGCCGATGAAGCAGTCGGCAAGTCCGGCCATCCGGTCGGAGAATGTACAGTGCATGTCCAGAGAGGCATAGACAGGGGTGTCCGGGCAGAGGGCCCTGATGCGGGAGAGCAGGTCGTCTTCTGCCTTTCCAAGCCCCTCCACCATCATCGAGCCGTGCAACGCCAGGCAGATGCCGTCCACAGGGAGGCTTTTGCTGAGACTATCAAGCAGCTCTGATGAGAGCCTGTCATAGCATTCGCGGCTCCACACTCCATTCGGGACAGCACGCGCATGCAGGCCGGTGACGACTGTGCAGCCGGCACTCCGGAGTGTGTCGATTATTCCCTGGATCGAGTTGTCAGCTCCAGCAAAGTCCCGCTCCACCCTGATGTCGTCCCAGCCCGTGATGAGCGGGTTGAAGGTGTCAGATTCATGGTGGAGACCTCCAGTAAACACTCTCATCGCAGTCAGTTCTTGAAACTGTGAACCGGAGCGGGGATCCGGCCTCCCCGGCTCACGAAGTCCTCGCAGGAGAACTGGTTGACGGCCATGATCGGCGCACTGCCCAGCAGTCCGCCGAACTCTGCTGTCTCGCCTATGCCCTTCCCGGCGACAGGTATGATCCTGACAGCCGTGGTCTTCTGGTTGACCATGCCGATCGCCATCTCGTCGGCGATGATGCCGCACAGCGTGGACTCACGCGTGTCGCCCGGAACCGCGATCATGTCCAGGCCTACTGAGCAGACGCAGGTCATCGCCTCAAGCTTCTCTATCGTCAGCGCACCGCAGCGTGCGGCCTCTATCATGCCATGATCCTCGCTGACGGGTATGAAGGCGCCTGAGAGCCCCCCGACATAACTCGAGGCCATGATCCCGCCCTTTTTCACCTGGTCATTGAGCAGTGCTATGGCGGCTGTCGTCCCCGGGGCGCCGGCCTTCTCCAGGCCCATCGTCTCAAGGATCTCCGCAATAGAGTCCCCGACAGCCGGCGTGGGAGCGAGTGAGAGGTCAACTATTCCAAACGGAATGCCGAGCCTCCGGCTGGCCTCCTGGGCCACAAGCTGTCCCAGGCGCGTGATCTTGAACGCGGTTTTCTTGATCTTCTCGCAGAGTGTGCCGAAGTCAGCACCCCGCACACTCTCAAGGGCACACTTGATGACGCCGGGTCCGGAGACTCCGACATTGACCACCTGATCGCTTTCCGTGACACCGTGGAAGGCGCCGGCCATGAAGGGATTGTCATCAGGCGCGTTGCAGAAGACGACAAGCTTCGCGCAGCCGATGCTGTCCCTGCCGGCAGTGAGGCGGGCCGTCTCCTTTATCATCTTTCCCATCAGCAGTACTGCATCCATGTTGATTCCGGTCTTCGTGCTGCCGAGATTGACTGATGCGCAGACGTTGTCCGTCTGACTCAGGGCCTGGGGGATCGAGCGGATCAGAAGCTCCTCGGAGGCGGTCATCCCCTTGGCAGGAAGGGCAGAGAAACCGCCGAGGAAGTTCACCCCGACCTTCTTCGCTGCCCTGTCCAGCGTCTTTGCCACGCTGACATAGTCCTCAACGCTGTGGCAGGCAGAGGCCCCTATTATCGAGACAGGCGTGACGCTGATGCGCTTGTTGACGATGGGGAGGGCGTACTCGCGCTCGATCTGGCGGCCGACTCTGACCAGATCGCGTGCGACCGTGGTTATCTTCCTGTAGATATTGTCATTGAGCCGCTCCAGATTGTCGCTCACACAGTCCAGAAGGGATATGCCCAGTGTGATCGTCCTCACGTCCAGGTTCTCCTTCTCGATCATGGCGTTGGTTTCAGTGACTTCATTGATGTTTATCATGTCAGATCCTCTGCATCTGGTTGAAGATGTCCTCCCGCTGGAGCTTGATGATGCAGCCCATGCTGCGTCCGAGGTCCTCCAGCCCTTCGGACAGCTCAAGGAACTCAATTCCCGCGTTGTTCGTGTCAGTGATCATCATCATGTTGAAAAAGCCGTCGACGATCGTCTGGCTGATGTCCAGTATGTTCACATTGTTCTCTGCCAGGTAGGTGCAGACCCGGGCTATGATGCCTACCCTGTCCCGGCCTACCACTGTAATAATCGATTTTCTCATACCTCCGATTCTGCCCAATTGATGGCGTTATTACAACAGCCGGACAACTACACAGAAACTCCACTTATGAAGCCCCGTATTTTGAGTTTTAGCACTAGAAAGTTTTAAGGCTAAAAAGCACTTTACAGAATCAACAAGTTATACAACT